>NZ_JAGDED010000017.1:0-44907 GCF_040148765.1 Sulfitobacter sp. NFXS29 | reverse complement strand
CCTGAGTGAGGACCTTCTAGGGCAGCCCCTACTGGGAGATGGTGTTCCTGATGACAGCATCGGCCTTACTGATGGTGTTATCTCGGATGGTGGGTTGCTAGGAGAGGTTACCGGCAACTCTGGTGTCCTGGGCGACGTGACTGGTTCGGATGGCCTGTTAGGGAATCTTATTGGCAATGAGGGTCAGCTGTCCGATACCACCGGCTCCGGTGGTGCTGTTGGTGGCCTGATCGGGACTGGAGCGATGGGTGAGGGGACATCTGAAGCTCAGGCATCCCCCGACCCAGCACATCCCGTCGAACAGGGTTTCCTTGATCCGCTGGTTTCCGACGATGGGCTTCTGGGAGACCTGACAGGAAACTCTGGGGTGTTGGGAAACATTACCGGCTCAGAAGGCGTGCTTGGCAGCCTGGTCGGCGACGGTACGCCGGTCGAGGCCCTGAGTGAGGGCCTTCTAGGGCAGCCCCTACTGGGAGATGGTGTTCCTGATGACAGCATCGGCCTTACTGATGGTGTTATCTCGGATGGTGGGTTGCTAGGAGAGGTTACCGGCAACTCTGGTGTCTTGGGCGACGTGACTGGTTCGGATGGCCTTTTGGGTGATCTTATTGGCAACGAGGGTCTTCTGTCCGATATCACCGGCTCCGGTGGGGTCGTTGGTGGCCTGACCAGCACGGGAACCTTGGGAGAGGGGACGAGCGAAAGTGGAAGCGGCGGTCCCGATGATCTCCTTGGAGGTCTTTTGGGTGGCTTGTCAGGAGAAGAAGGGCCGCTTGGTGATGTGCTCGGGGGCCTAACCGGAGAGGAAGACCCACTGAGTGACGTACTTGACGGCCTGACCGGAGGGGAGAACCCGCTGAGCGACGTGCTTGACGGTCTAACCGGTGAGGAAGGCCCACTTGGAGGCCTGCTCGGTGGTCTAACCGGAGAAGATGGTAGGTCGGACGGTCTTGGTGGTGGGCTATTGGGCGGAAGTAACCCTCTTGGCGAGACGCTCAGCGATGCCAGCGACTTACTGGGGGGCCTCAATGACGAGGGTCTAGATCACATTTAACCATCACTGCTTTGATAGGAAACGGTATGGCCCCTCACGAAAGCTGCATAGCAGTAAGAGGGGCCAGCCCTCAGTCGCACAACAAAGCTGCTTGGCCAGCTTACTTCCTCCGCTTTGAAACCTACTTCGCTTCATCTGAACGGATGGTAACGTGGCCCCTCAAGCCGAGACATTCCGTGTTTGATGTAATGCCAGTCCTGATCGCGATGGCAAGACCGGGAGTTGAGGGTGCGTGTTAGAAGCAAACAGAGCGCAGTTACACAATCAGGTGGCACGCCTTCCGATTCCACCTCGGTTTTTTCCAACATATCGACAAGCGTGATGCTGATTGGCCTGATTTATGGGGCTATTGCCGCAATTGTCTTGCATTTGCTGGGCAGTGCGCTCTGGACGCTGGTGGCAGCATTCTTTCTGGGTGGGGTATGTGCAATGAAAATTGCCACCATGGTCCAGGCCAGCAACTTACGTAAATTTCACTGCGCCGCGCCATTAGAGCCCTTTCCCACAGAAAAAAGCTCGGCCCCAAGGAATAAACCAAATAGGGCCGAGCCAGGTGAATCGCATCTTTCGCCGTGAGGCGTTCAACGGGCGGAGGTTGCGATTGGGAGGTGAGCAGGCGGGGTGTCGTTCTTGAACTTTTGACGCCCCGCAGCTCTATCAATTGCCCGATCAAATGTGTTGCGAACTCGCTGTGTGCGGTTTGCATTCGGTCGGACCGGCCTGCCGATCGAGACAGTGACGGGTGTGTTGTTTGAGGTCTCGCTCCAGGGGCCCATTATCTGCAGTTCAGCTTGAACCAACTCTTCGATCTGCGGCCAACTCGGCAGGCTGTTCCCGGTCGAGATACATAGTATCATACCGCTACCAAAATGCGCCATAAGCAATTGAGGGGAGCCTACCACTTGGCTCACTGCACAGGCGACGTCAGAGAGGACCAAGGCATACTCTCGGCTGGCGCATCGCGAATACAAAGATGCGATATCCTCAACTTGAACGCCAAAGACCTGACATCTGTCGAGATGCTGACGTGAGAGCTGTGACAAGTAATTGCCAAGCGAGTAGGGTGGGATGAATTGCGGAACATCCAAGATGTGTATGGGGTCTTCTAGAGCAAAGTCGTGCTGTCCCGGGTGGCCGCCTAGAAGCATCCGCTTTGGATCAAGGCGCAGCGCTACTTCAGCATTGTCGAGGATCCGCTGGGTCACCCGCAAACGCCGCTCGATCTCCCGCACCTCAAAGGGTTTTAAGATATAATCGTTGGCTCCGGCCGCGAATGCATGCTCAATTGATGTGACATCAGACTTCAATGTGAGCATGATGATCGGCGTCGCGCGATAGGACGAAATCGCTCGGATCTTACGACACAGCGTGATCCCATCCATGGCAGGCATGACAATGTCGAGCAGCAGGCAATCGAAGGGTTTTGAAGCCGCTGCGATGATTTCCAACGCTTCTTTTCCTGACGCGGCCACGGTGACATCCGCGAAATCCGTACCTTCCAAGATGGCGGGCAAAAAATCGCGGATAAGCTGATTGTCGTCGACGGCGAGGATCTTCATATGCTTTGTTCCTTGGTCTCGTTTTGACATAGCCAAATCAGAGGTCGCGAGAGCAGGGCATACTGCGCTTGCCCTGTCACCCTTACCTTTGGAGGAAAGAGGGGGGCGATGCCTTTACTCTGCGCGTTACCTACATCCTTATGATATATTCTTTTGCAATCCACATACTAAAGAATGTAACCAAGATTGCGGCTAATTTATGACATTGTGGAACGACCCTCACTGTATGCGCTGTCTACGCCCCATAGTGACTCTGCTTGCGGTCGGGTTTTTGCTCTCGTGAGTGCTCAGAATGAGCTCAGGCTGTAGTTCAATGCGAAGCTGTCACCCTTAATGTAGTGAACTGTTGATGCAAAATCATAGGCTGGCGAAAGGGCGGCAGTGCGTCGATCAGGATAGATTTGCGACCGCCATTTGGAGTGCCCCCACTGAAGTGGTCCACCAACTGGGATAGTATTATCCCATTTCAGGAGGACCAGAGATGGCTCACCACATTGCGAGAGGCTCAAATCCTGATCGAACGATGGCGGCGCCACTACAATACGGTCCGGCCGCACAGCGCTTTGGGATATCGTCCTCCAGCGCCTGAAAGCATCGCCCCGATAGACCAGAGGCCAACCATGCACTAACCAATCAAATCGGACCACTTGATGGGGGCAGACCAATCAAAAGGTAGAAATGATCTGCTAGTGCATATCAAAATTTACACCGCTTATAACAACCGGGAGCCCTAGAGGACGGCATCTAGAGTGCTTATCCACGTTTTTCTATGGACTGCTGTCCATGCCAGCGCTCGCTTTCAACGCTGACGGATAGGTTTCATTGCCATTTTGATAAATCAGGTCGAAGGGATGCATGAGGGGTGCTTCATGCATTACACACTGAGGCCCTTATCGCTGAATGCTTTCGAGATAGACCAGCAAGCCTGCCAGCTCACGTGGCGTTGGGGTGAGGACGCCATTTATCTCAACCGGCACCGTATCATGTGCCATTGCCCCACCGAACTGTGGCATAGCGCGTTCCATATTACGTTGCTCTGGATGCCCGTAGATATAGCTGAGTGCCCGCGCGCGGGGGAACGAGCCGTCGTTCTTACGGGCCAGCAGGGTCAGGTCTGTAGGAGTTTGGTCAAGGTTCGCTGTTAGAGCCCCGTTTCCTTTTCCTGATACTCCATGGCACGCAACACAGTTTTTGGCGTAGAACTGAGCGCCATCAGGTGCTTCTGGCATGGAAGGTACTGTACAGGCTGCAAGCGCGATACCAACGCTGGCCAAAAGGAACAGGGGAAGTTTGAGCGATGGCATATCTATTCCTTTAGGTGTGAAGGCAAGCGCGGCTCACTCAACCATAACTGCTGCGTTGTGCATTGAACATAGCGGCATAGAGCCCTTCTTGGGCCATTAGCTCCGTATGGGTGCCCTCTTCAACCACCCGGCCCTCGTCAAGCACGTAGATATTATCGGCATGGGTTACCGTTGACAGACGGTGGGCGACCAGGATCGTGGTTTTGCCCTTGGAAAGCTCGTGGATGGCGCCGCGCACTTTCTCTTCGGTACGCTGATCCAGCGCAGATGTGGCCTCATCGAGCAGCAAGATTGGGGCGGAACGCAAGAACGCCCGGGCGATGGCGATACGTTGTTTCTGCCCGCCTGAGAGTTGGGAGCCTTTTGGGCCCAGGGGCGCGTCGCCGCGGTCGCGCATCAATTGGTCGATGCCTACAAGTTCAGCCGCGCGCCAGATTTCTTGCTCAGTGGCGTCAGGACGCACATAGCGAATGTTTTCGTAGATCGAGCTGTTGAAGATGACGATGTCTTGGGCGACCACAGAGAAGGATTGCCGCAGCTTGTCGACGCGCAACTCCTTCACGGGCGTCCCGCCGATGGTCACAGCCCCTTCGCTGACATCGTAAAGCCGGGCGATGAGGCTGAGAACTGAGGTTTTACCGGACCCGGTTGCACCGACGATGGCGGTGACCTTGCCGCCCTCAAAGACCATGTTCACGTCGCGGAACAGGGGGTGTTTCTCGGAATATTGGAAGGTGACGTCATCTAAGATGATATCGCCCGCAGAGTTGAACGTCTCTTTGGCACCCGGCGCAGTGGTGATGCTGGGCACCTCGCGGTAGAGTGAGCGCAGACTGTCGAGGATGATCAGGCTGGCTTGCATGCTGACAAAAAAGGCGGTGAGGCGGCGCGCGGGGTCAAAGATCAACGCCATGCCAATCATAAAGCCGATGATGCCGGCGCCATCCATCTCAAAATCTGGGCTGAGGGCCATGTAGCCTCCGACCCCGATGATCAGAACATAGATGATAGCGGCCAGCACATCGACGGTAGGGCTCATCATCGCTTGTAGTCTTTGCAGGCGAATAGAGAGGTCTTTGATTTCACCGGTGGCTTTGTTGAGGCGGGCCTTTTCCACGGGCTCTTGGTTGGAGATTTTGACGGTGCGCATGCCGTTCGTCATCTCTTCGATCCCGGACATGTAGTTGCCCATGGCATTCTCGGCGTTTGCTTGCGTGCCTTTGATGCCTTGAGAGATCCGTCGGACCACGATCGTGATCGTGGGCATGACGATGATCACCAGCATGAAGAGGGCCGGGTTTTTCCAGATCAGATAGCCTGAAACGGCAATGATGGTCACGGTGTCGCGTACCGCGTTGACCGTGGTCTGACCAATGAAACCCGACAGATCCTGCGCCTGATTGACCAGCCGCAGGATGATATCGCCCGATTTTGTCCGCTCAAAAAACGCCAGATCCAATGTCATCATGTGATCAATCAGATCGCGCCGCATCTTGAACACCGCGTCGCTGGCCAGCCAAGCCGAGAGCCTGGGAACCCAATAAGACATCACTGCGCGTAAACCAAAAATTGCCAGCACCATGCCGCAGACCTTTACCAATCCTGCGACAGTGCCTTCGTCGAAGATCACCCTTAACCCGCTTTCCGTGAGGGCGATAAACTGTTGATAGGCAAAGCCCTGAACCAGGATCATTGCCATCACCAAGCCCAACCAAGGCGTGCGTTGTTTAAGATAGGTGGACCAGAACCAGGAGATATTGTCCTTATCTTGGTCATTGAAGAGCGGCGCACGTTTTTTGCCTTTGGGGGCGGCGTTTGTCGTGTCTACTTGTGCTGCTGCAGTGTGATCTTGCTTGGACATGGTATGCTTCAGGCTTTTGTGGAGCCGGCGGATACCGTGGCGATGATATCTGTCGCAACGTTGTTCCAGGTCCGGAGTGAGGAATGGTTGCGCAGGATTTTATCTTTTGCAGCTGCATAGGCTGCGGGATCAGTATGCATTTTGTCGATAAGGGCCGCGAGCGCTTTAGGATCGTTTGGATCGAAGTATTCCGCCAAATCCTTCCCGACTTCGCGCAACGCTGGGGCGGTGGCGGAAAGGCCAGGGGTTCCCAGCCATAAAGCTTCCCCCAAGGGTAGGCCGAAGCCTTCCATGTGGCTTGGGATAATCAGAGCGCGGGCTTTTTGATAGAGCAGGCGCAAGCTCGCTTGATTGGGGTTCAAAATGAGCCGCACTTTATCTTTGATCGGCGCCAGCTCTGGCTTGTCGAGGTGCGAGACAGTTCTCTTTCTATGGGCGCCGGCCAAGACAAACAGCGGCACAGGACGGCCTGTGTCGTGCAGATGCAGCATTGCTTGCAGAATGCACTCGAGGTTTTTGCGCCCGGTCATCACCCCAACTCCCAGAAAATAGGGTGTATCGGGGACGTCGACATCGACTGCCTCATCGGTTGGGCGCAACTCATGGGGCAGGGGGACGGGCACAATGGGGGGAATGTCGGGTAGATGGCCGGAAGCAGAAAACTTTTCGATTTCTGATTTTGTAAAACGGGAATTGGTCATCACCTTTTCAGCGTGGCTGATGACGATTCCATTGTCGTGAGCAAAATTGCGCGCAAACATGCTCTGACGGGGGTGCGCAAACTCATGCAGCGGGATCATATCGTGGATCAGCGGATAGAACCGCGGGCGGATGTTCTGCTTGTCTAAGGCGACGAGATAATCTGCCATCATTTTGGGCCGTCCGAGGGACACGAAGATTTGGCCTGAGAGATCAACTTCGCGCAGACTGCCTTCGGGGATTGCCCGGCGCCATCTGCGTAGGCAGATACGTTTCATGATTGTGCTCACGAGCGGGTAGAGCGCATCGCGCAGCCAATGAGGTTCGGGAAAGCTATATCGAAGGCGCATGGGCTTTGCTTCGACCGGTATGTTGGGGTCGCAGACGCCTGTCTCGGAGGCAGAGCCTATGTTTGGCTCAACCTCAAAAAAGCGATCATGTGCGGGAGAGAATACGACGAAACGTACGTCAGCCGGCGAGCGGGCGAGCTCATAGCCCACCTCCATCACCGTGCGCGCGATACCATAATATTTGAACTTGACGCCAGAAGACAGAAATTGTTCTGAAAGATCATAATATATAGGGCTCATAAGTCGTCCTAACATCGTCTCTGGGGTTGAGGAACTTGAAATTGTTCTTCACTGAGCGTCACTAAAGCGGTGTTTTACCCTTTTGGGGGATTGTGCACCAGAGCCAAGGAACCGAACCCGACATGTACTATTTTGACATGACCGATATCCTAATCTACGTGGAAAAAGAAACCACTGTATCGGGTATTCAAAGGGTCTCTTTCGAAGTCATTCGTCGTATGGTCGCGCGCTTGGGGGCCGAGAATGTCCGGCTGAGTTACTGGGACAGGGGCCGGCGCGCCTATGTCGCCATTGACGCAAGTTTTCTTAAGGACATGGAAGAGTTTTCTCCCGATGATTTGGGTGTGGTTTTCTTTGGCAAGAAGGCACGCTCTCAACATGATGCTGCGCCGACATTGGTGCGCTATCGCAACAGACCCCTGAAGTACTGGTTTTACCACAAGGTGCGTGCGTATCACGCCGCGCGCGGACATGAGCGCTACTTTGCCAAGATGGGCTCGAGCATTGAAGAGTGGGAAGCCTTCAAGACGCGCCGCGCGCCGCTTCAGGCGCAGGGGATGAAGGAGCTTTCCCGAGAGGTTGTGAGCGAAACCGCGAAGCCGGGCGATCAATTGATCATTTTGGGTGCGATCTGGAACATCGATGGGCTAGAGCCCGCTCTACAGCGTCTAAAAGACGACAAGAACCTTGAGATCTACCAGCTGGTGCATGATCTGATCCCGATCATTGCGACCGAACATATTGCGGCGGATTTCTCGGGTGAGTTCTACCATTGGCTGCGGTCCTCTTTGGACTATTGCGACCGCTTAATGGCAAATTCTCAGAATACGGCCCGCGATTTGCGGCGCTTTATGGACGAAATCGGGCAGCAGCGCCCCATCGACGTGGTGCCGTTGGCACAAAAGTTCAATGTGGTGCACTCCAACCGGGTAAGGGATCCTGCAAAGCCGTTCAAATCGCGTCTCAGCAGTTTGCAGGGATTGCAGCAATCTGTGTTGAACCTGACCAAGACGCCTTTCGTTCTGGTCGTGGGCACAATGGAATCGCGCAAGAACCTCTGGCGTCTTGCGCAAGCTTGGCAACGTCTTATTCAGACCCCAGGGCTTGAAGTGCCCAAGCTTGTCTTCGCCGGCAAGCCGGGCTGGTATAACGACGATTTTGAAGAGTTGATGTCGGCCACGGGCAACCTAGGGGGCTGGGTGCAATTTGCCAAACGCCCCAGCGATACCGAGCTTGGGTTTCTATATGAGAACTGCCTTTTTACAGCGACTGTGAGCTTCTACGAAGGTTGGGGGTTGCCGATCGGTGAAAGCCTGTCTTTTGGCAAGACCGCGGTGGTGGCAGACAATTCCTCCATGCCTGAGGTCGGTGGGGATTTGGTGGAATATTGCGATGCCCAGTCCATCAGCAGCATCTATGAAGCCTGCCATCGGCTCATCGCGGATCCTGACCACCGGCGCGCTCTGGAACAGAAGATCAGCACAAGTGCGCTGCGCACATGGGATGATGTGGCGCGTGACGTTGAGGCCGTGTTGAACCACAAGGATGGTTGAGCCGCGCGGCAAGAGATATCAAATGGCAAATCGCTCTCGGATATGGCACACTCCTTTGCAAGGTTTCTGACGTCATATCTCATTTCATTATGCTCGGGCCGTGAAGGCGCGCGGCAGTAGGTGGATGGCGGAAGCCTGATCTTGGGGGCTTGTCTTTTAAGCGCTCAGAGCAAGAAACGCGCCTCCATCCTGCTTAAGCCAAAGAGAGTGCGCATATAAAAGGCAAGACGAGCAATGAAGATCAACCGTTTCAAAAGGTCCCTGCGGCAGGCTGGCGTTGCCTTGCCCCTCGCGCTGGTGCTGTTGATGCCGCGCCCTTTGTGGTCCGAAACATTGGCGGACGCGCTGGTGGGGGCCTATGAGCATTCAGGGCTCTTGGATCAAAACCGGGCCTTGTTGCGCGCCGCGGATGAAGATGTAGCCAGTGCTAAGGCCGCGCTCAAACCGGTCTTGCGGTGGGCTGGGGGGCTAACGCAGAGCTTTGGCAGCACGCGGGCCTCCAGTCTAGCACCCTCGCAATCCACCGAAGCTCTGACCGCGTCAATCAACCTGATTGGGGAGCTGCTGCTGTATGATTTCGGCGCCAGCCAATACCGGATTGAGGCGACAAAAGAGACGGTGCTGGCCACCCGCCAGACGCTGCTCGACCTTGAACAGCGGGTGCTCTTGCGCGCCGTTGCCGCCTATATGGGGGTCATTGAGGCCTCGGACGTCGTGGCGCTGCGCAACAACAACCTGCGTCTCTTGACCCAAGAGCTGCGTGCTGCGCGCGATCGTTTTGATGTGGGAGAGGTGACTAACACGGATGTCGCTCTTGCTGAAGCGCAATTGGCACAGGCCCGCAGCGGGCTCGCGGGGGCCGAAGGCGCTTTGCTGCGCGCAGTGGAGGAGTATCTCAATGTCGTTGGTCGCAAGCCTGGCAATCTCAATCCCCCGCCTCAATTGCCGAATGTGGGTGGTAATTTAGAGGCTGCCAAAGCGCTGGCGGTCCGCCGTCACCCAGCCGTTTTGGCAGCACAGCATCAGGTTGCAGCCGCACGGTTGGCAGTTAGTTCAAACGAGGCGGCGATGCAGCCTCGGGTAACGCTGCAAGGGAACTATGGTCTCTCAGAAACATTCGACAGTCAGCGCTATAGCCGCAGTGGCAGTATTGGGGTGGAAGCCGGTCAAACAATCTATCAAGGCGGGGCGCTGTCCTCAGCGGTGCGGCGGGCCATGGCTCAGCACGACGCACAGCGCGCCAATCTTCATGTTGTGAGCCGCGAGGTCTCTCAAGAAGTTGGCAATGCCTATGCGTCTTTGTCCTCAGCACGGGCGCAACTTGAAGCCTCAGATCGGCAGATCCGCGCCGCGCGTACCGCCTTTGAGGGGGTGCGGGAGGAAGCAAAGCTGGGGGCCCGAACCACCTTGGATGTTTTGGATGCCGAGCAGGTATTGTTGGACGCGGAATCCACGCGGGTCACTGCGCGCGCCAATCTCTATATTGCGGCCTATGCCGTTTTGGCCGCCACCGGACAGCTCACTGCGCAAGATTTGCGCCTACCCGTGCAGCTCTATGATGTCACATCCTACTACAACTTGGTCAAAGACGGACCGGCAAAATATTCCAAACAGGGCAAAGCGCTCGACCGCGTTCTACGTGCCTTGCAAAAGAACTGATGTTTTAGGGGCCATTGCTCTCGGCTGGCGGATGTAGCTTGCGATCCTGTCGACTGCGAGGTCGGTAGGACCCTGTTTGCAATGCATTTGTCTTTCGAGATGAAACGACGGGCCGATCAATCTCGCGGTACGTCTCATGCAGTCGAAGAGCCGCGCCAGCTAATGGCGCGCAACGCCGATCAGCCCCTCTGCTGCCGGATATGAGGCCGCAGGCCTCGCCCCTAACTTGACGAGGTAATGCAAATGCATTACCGCATCTGTGATACAAGTGGCTAAAAGGGGAAGCTGGCATGCCTGCGCTTAGTGAAGATGTCTCAAAGCTCACCGATCGCTATCAAACGACCGTGCCGAGCAGCGTGCGCAAGCAGCTGAACTTGGGCAAAGGCGATCGGATCCGCTACTGCACTGAGCCGAACGGTCGGATCTATATTGAAGCCATGGTTGCCGAAGAGGGAGACCCCGCATTGGATGCGTTCCTTGATTTTATCGAAGCTGATATCAAGACGCATCCGGAACGCCTGCAGGCAATCAACGATGGCTTGCATGACCGGCTCAAAGCATTGGTTGGAAACGTCGATGTTAATCTTGACGCGCCACTGTCAGATGAGGACGAATGACTAGCAGTGCCGCGCCCCTGGAAGCGCCGCTCGTCGTTAACGGATGGTCGTTCTATGCCCACCCGGTCTTTCTTGACCAACTCGAAGCGCTGATCAAGGAAGTCGAAGAGCGCAAAGTGCGCGATCCAAAAAACTGGCATAAGAAAAACTGCACCAAGCGGCTGGCGGCAATCTCCAGGCTGGTAACCGATGTGATACCCGTCGATCCGGGCACCCAGGCCTTCCGACAGGGCAATACTCTCGGCGATCACCGAAAACATTGGTTCCGAGCAAAATTCTTTCAACAGTATCGGTTGTTCTACCGGTTCAACAGCGATGCAAAGGTTATCGTCCTTGCATGGGTGAATGATGAGAAGACCTTGCGGGCGTATGGCCGTAAGACTGATGCCTATGCAACCTTTAGAGGAATGCTGGACGGAGGTAACCCACCAGAGACATTTGATGCGCTCATGAAAGAGGCCATGGGGGCAGCGGAACGTTTTGAGGAAACCCTTAATGGGGTGCCTAATCCTTAGCGTGAGTAGGGCGGTGGTGCGAGAGCGTCGGTTTCGATGAACCTGCTTGGCTTTTGGACTATGATGCAAAGCGGGGCCATACGATCAGTACGCGATTTCTGATCGCCTATCCTCTGGCTGTAAATTTTAGCGCCTTGGTATAAATACAAAGCCTTCAAAGCGGTCTATAAATGCCGTCATCCCCGCCCGAGGATGCATAGCCCCGGGGGCTTTTAACGATAGGTTGAGCTTTCATGTCTAATTTGCGCGCGCTTGATTTGAAGGCCCCTTCCCGCTGCACGATCGTTTTGTGGGTGACGGTAAGCCTGATGATTTGCATCGGTATGCTGATGCTCCTCCCTCTGGGGCTTTCAGATATGCCTGGTAGCGATAAGGATCATCATATGTGGGCGTTCGCAGTCTTGGTATTGCCCTGTGCTGCTCTTTATCCTCAAGGACTTACGCGAATAATTCCGGGGGCGACCGCCTATGGCGCTCTGATTGAGATCATACAGCCCTTTGTTGGACGTTCGGGTAATTTTATTGATCTCATGGCGGATGTGGCGGGCATTGGGTTGGGGTCAATCCTGGGCCTTGGGCTGCACCACTTGGCCCGAAGCCATTCTAGCTTTCGGCGGGGCGGCGCTCTTAGCCACGCGACAAATGTTATCCAGCTCCATGACCCCCGCCCCTCCGAAGCCGCTGACAAAGACCCTTTGGAACTTTGAGCGGGCTGTATAGAGAAAATCCATTTACCGATCACCACGCCCAAGTGGAAAAGGTCATGTCCCAGGAAGGGGCCGCCTGAACAGGAGTAGCAACATGCGAAGCCAGGTTATTTGTTCTTTTATAGCGGTTTTTATGATTTTGGGTCTTGGAGCCTATGGGTTTGAGCCGATCTATGCGTCAGGGTCTCAGGTTGGTAAAGATCTCCAGAATATTAAGTTGGTGGCTCCTACGAGCCGGGAAGCGTATATCTTTGCCCGCAGCTTTGAAGAGCGCCTGGGGCGCAATTCGGGTGCCAGCACGACTCTGCGGTATAATATTTCAATATATGATCAAGGCTTGGATCTGAGAGATGTAAGCATTGCCCAGAAAATAGGGAGCGTGAGCTATCAGTTGATTGATGAGGCGGACGGGGATGTGATTGCCTCTGGAAAAGTGGAGGCTTTCACTTCCTACTCCTCAGAAGGTAATTTGTCTGTCGCATCACAGTATGACGCCAGTGAGAGATTGCTCATCATCTTGGCCGATAGGGTAATTTCCAAGTTAACTGGCCAGTTGCCTGCCAGTTGATCTTTAGGTGTTTGCAGACCCCGGGGCGGGATCTGGCGCGCGGTGTCGCTGATATCCCAATCGACGCGGTTCTGCACGAATGGCTTGAGTTAATGATGGCACATTGGCAGGAGGGTTTGATGTTGTGTCGGCGCGTCGGGCTGAACGCAGTTCGGATACGATGTCCAAATGTGGTTTGGCACGTATATTCTACGGCATTCTCCGGATGAAGTCTGATGTGGGAAATCCAGACAATTGCTGGCCCAAAAGTTTTTGATCGATTGTGGCGTTCAGGTCGAATTACTTGAATAATTTGCGCTTTTCTGGAAAGATACTTAGCTGCTAAAGTCCTGGGGAGGATTAAAGAATGGCCGGATACAGTGTGGATGACTTCGTAGAAGGGTATAACCAGCTGAACGCACGCAAGTTTAGCGACTTAACCTATGCCGAGGTCAGCAAGCTGATGAAAGAATATGGCGACATCGACCCGATGATTTCCCAGCTTATTCAGGATGCTTATGCAAAGGTGGCACTATGCCCCTTTGAGCTTAGCGCCATGAGGCATTAAACTGAGTTTAATAGCCCTTGGGGGTGCGTACATCTGCTCTCTTAAGAAGGGGAAAACCCCCACATATCGCGCAAAGCTTAGTGGCTGCCGCAATGCGCGGTATTGCTTTAAACTCGGGTGTAAGCTGTACAGGGGGTAGATTTTGAGCTCGAGGTCTCTCGAGATTGCGAGAGCAGGTCGAGTTCAATCCAGAACACCGATCCGTCTCCTTCGACGGAGGTAAACCCCACCTTTCCGCCGAGCAGGTCTATCAACTGTTTGGTGATGCTCAGGCCCAAGCCACTGCTTTTGTTTGCGCCCGTGGTGCCAGGGTTAATCTGATGAAAGGGGGTAAAAATATCGGGCTGCAGGTCTGCGGGGATGCCGATCCCGTGGTCGGTAACCTCGATCCGCGCTCTATCGCTGATCCGCGTCAAGCTAACTTCAACCACATCCCCGGCGGAAGTGAATTTGGCGGCATTGGAGATAAGGTTGTTCAAGATTTGCGTCACCCGTGCGCTGTCGGTGAGGGCGATCACGGACTCCTGGGGGGTGTGGACAGCGTAGCTTACTCCAAGTTTCTCTGCGTAGCTTTGGCAATTCTCCACCGCAGATTTAACCACTTCATTGAGGTCCACCGTCTCGCGCTTTACGGAGACTTTTCCTTCGCTTAAGGCCTGAGCATCCAAAATATCGTTGACGAGTGTCAGGAGCCGATTTCCGTTGCGGTCAGCGACATCGAGCAGCTTCAGGGCGGCTGGGTCTTTCAGTGTGCTGCCGATCCTGGCTTTCAGCAAAGACAACCCGCCTAGGAGCGAGGTGAGCGGCGTGCGCAACTCGTGGCTGACCACACTCATGAAGTTCATTTTTAGGCGCGCTGCTGAGGTTGCTTTTTCAGCCAGGATGCACATTTCCCTTTCCCTTTTCTTTGCTGCGCGAAGTTCGAGCAGAAGCAGGGAAATGAAGATGCCGAAGAGGATCAAAAGCGTCGTGCCGAGATAGGCAATGACATGTGATAATGACAGCAAGCCAGTTCGGAACTCTGATAAGGTGCTGTTTTTGGCCTGGGCAAGGGCCACCAACAGATTGCGTAAAGCAATGTCGTAGCCTTCCAGTTCTGCAAGAATCTTTGCAGCTTTTTGGCGTTCCTCGTCACTTGTCAGCTCTTGTGATACGAACTCAGCGATATCGGGCTCAACGGTCTGGAAGGTCTTCTCAAGGTCAGAAAGCACTGTTTGATCTATGCCAAAGCTCGTGAGGAGCCGTGCAAGCTTACCTTCCTGAAGGATCGTGATCCGGCTCCAGGCAATGTTAAAGCGCAAAGCCACATCCGTTGGGGGTCTAAGGCCGAGCACGACTTCGCTGAGTTCTTTCTCAAGCCTGAGCACTTCGAACTGAAGCTGCGAGCCGACCCAAAGGGGATCGCTTTGCTCCGCGGTCTGGATATTGTCGACCCTATCGCTCAGCTTATAGACGACCCCGATACCAAAGAGCACGGCACCGACAAAAACGACGAGGAGTACCGCGCGAATGATCCTGCTTTTACCGTTCACTTGATAGCTATGGTTTTGAGCTGCCATACCAGTCTGCCATTAAAGGAGTCGTTTCGAAGCTCCGCATGGTCGTCCATTGGATAAATGACCCATATAGGTCCTTTATCCCGCACCGACATCGGCTCACCATCACGTAACACTGCCAGAATGACGTCGTAATCGAAGGCATCTACGGCCGGCACACTTGAGCTAAAATCATTGAGTGCGACCATCTTCAGGGTCGCATCAGGCCCGACATTCAGGGGTTCCAGCACAGCGCGCAGACGCGGCCCTTGGAACGTTGTGGCGGTATCCACATAGTCGTTTGTGGTCACAACGGTGGTCTGAGGCAGCGCGAGCAGCTCTTCCAGCGTATAGGTTGCGGATTGCTCAGGGGTCGAAACCGTAAGGATTGTTTGCGCGGCCCCGATAGTAGGCAGGGTGAGCAGGGCAGCCGCTAAGATGGCGTTCAGGAAATTCTTAAGTCGCATAACAGTTCCTTGATAGTCTTTGTTGCTCTCGCATGTCGGTTCGAAAACGACCAGATCTTGGTGGCAATTTTGAGGCTTCTGCAAAAATTGATGCCGCTTTGCAGCGCTATACTAAGGCTTTGAATGCCCCCGGCGGGGGTACCCTGCGGCGCAGTCGTGGACCGCAATGAGCTATGGGGGTGGGCTATAGTAAGTGTTGTGCTGAAACAGCGCAAAAGGGCGTTCAATCTCGGCGTGAAGGACAGTCGGTAGGGGGGCGAGGCCCAGTAGCCAAGTAACCTCAAGTAACTTCAGGTAAGTCCAAGTAACTTCAAGTAACTTGGGATACCTGCGGCCGCTCTTGCCAGCCGTCTTGCTTTGCGGCACTCTGTGAGCATGAGCTCCCATCTGCGCACCAACCACATTCCCTACCCCCGAATATCTAGCTGATTCAGCCAGATATAATCGGGGGAGTGCTTTGGTGGGCAACGGGCTTTATACACCCTAAGGGCAGTAGATGACTGTCGGCGCGAGAGTTCAAATCTCTCCACTCCTACCATCCCTCATATGATCTCCTTGGGAGGTAGGCATGACACAAGCGATCGCATTAGCAGCCGTGCAAGACACGATTGCCCCGCAATATCCTGACCTGACCATCGAGCTTGTCGCTCAAGTGCATTACGTCCGCCCAGATGAAATTGCGCATATCGACGTCTATGGATGTGAGGATGCAGTGACCCGCAGGGCGATCAGGGCTGATGCAGTGCGCCTGCTGCGACAGCTTAGTATTCATGTCGAGCTGGTCGGGGGGCATGACGTATATACCGTATCGCCAGATCACTCGGATCACGCGGTATTGCAAGACTACGCCAGCAAGTTGCATCCCAAGCTGATCACCTCTGCGGAGTTTTTAAGGGCATACAGCGAGAGCCGCGTGACGCGGGATGTCGCCATGGCTGGCATCGGCGTAGACAATTATCGCGATTTCAACAAAGCGCTGCTGGACTGCGGGTTCCGCCTGCGCCTGATGTTATCTGATCTGCCCGAAGATGAGCGGATGTACCTCCGAGACTGCTACAGGGCAGGCTCATATGTAGATCCAAAACGGTTGTCAGCCCCCCTGCGTGCGCGCGTTGATGTGCAGGTGGCGCGCCAACGGCCTGTCATTGATGGCCGAGAGTATTATTACGTGACTGATGTGTTCGAGGAGCTTGATGATGTCTGAGATGTCCGACCGCCACGCGGCAATGCGCGCTGACATCAAGCTCATCCTGCTGACTGATCCGACGCCTGCGGGTTGGGTCTATGTCGACCTAGAGGGCATCAACCCTCGCATCCTCGCTCATGTGGAAGACAAGGCTACTTTTAGCGCCTATGCGGAGAGGTTTCTCGCTATCCTACAAGCGCTTTATGGAGAGTTCCGTGCTGACCGAACGCAGCCTATGCGTAGCATGAAATTTCAATATAACACCGCTGCTTTTTCGGAGGAGCCGAGAGCGGCAGCGCGGCCTGCTTTGTATGCTCGGCTCGCTGAAGTGGGCTGCTCAGATGAAGAAATCAAGCAGCTCGTCGCGCTTCGATGACTGACGAGCTGTTTCTGCCGGGCATCACTCATGTGGAAGTCAAATGCTGGGACTGCGGGCACCTCGTGACGCGCCTGCCAAGCGATATGCCGGACGGCATCACGCAGCATGAGTTCGAACGTCGCGCAGTCTGCAAATGCGGCACAGGCTGGCCTCAAGTTACGCGGCATCCGCGCAAAGCGCCTACTTCGATGTATTGCTGGTCGAGGTCTGGCATCATCAGTTATGGATGCAGATGATCTACTTCATAGGATTAGGCCGCGCGTAGAAACAGGTAAGGCCCACCAAGTCATCGATTACATCAATACGGGTGTTTACGCATGATTTCTGCATGGAAGCATCGGTTTAAGATTATCGACAAAAGAAGGCCTGAAGACCCTTCCATGGCGTTCAATCAAGTTGTTCGATTATGCACAACCTGTGTGCGCTGCACTGCGGAAACTTTGATCGTTCCGGGCCCGTTACTTCCCCAGCAACGATGATGTCGCAATCCCGCGATAGTCGTAAGATCAAAGGATCACAGTATGAAACTGGTTATGACAACTGCCGCCGCCGCCCTGATTTCCACTGCCGCCCTGGCTGATACCTCGACGTATCGTCAGGACCTCTTCCTCGACACCGCGATTGGCGCCGAGAAGACCTACGGTGATGAGACCCGCATGCTGGCGCCCCTCGAGTCGACTAAAGCAAATGATATCACGTTCAGCACGGCCGATAACAACTTCGATGCAGACACAGTCATGAGCACCCGCTCTGCAGAGCGCAGCCCAGGTGAAGGCTACATCTACGGTGGCTACGGTCCCGGCAACGACAGCCGGTAAGATCGCTCAATTCCAAGAATTGCTCACCAAGGCTTTGGAAGCGGATCTCTTTTCTGCTATACTGCTTCGTGAGATGATGGACCAGCTGCAACAGCGTCTCCCCGCCTTTTCACAGGTCAACGCGTGAGCGAGATAATCAAGTGGACGTTGGATCACAGGGCCGCCCTCGGGCGGCCCTATTTTATGGCATCTCTAAGTTTGGTGTATTGGTCGAAGCGAAAGAATTCACGTAATCACGTTCGTAAGGTGGGAAGCGCCCTGTTTCATTTTCTGTGCTGCGACAATAATGGGTGACGCGTGTTTTAGATCGCGCAGGGAGATGGCGCACGCCACTGGCTAACATTCCACCACTATGACAACCTGTAAGGGGGCGTTGGTGTCCTCAGCTTCAGTACGGTACGTGCAACGCGGTTCTCCTCGCTGCTTTGATTTCTTGGATCAGTCGCAGGTCTTCTCGGTAGAAGGTTTCGATTGATTTTCGAGTTTGTTCAAGCATTTGTATGGAGAACTTCACGCTGCTGTTGCGGTCGAGAGGCACGATGGCTCGGTCGGTTTGAGTGACATGGTCAATCCAACGAAACACCTGCTCGAGGCCTTCCTCAAAGAGGAACATCTTTACGTCGGGCCCGGTAAACTCCGCCTGAGGTCGGATGTGATTGTCCGACAGATAGGGATCGGCAATTTGATCTGTAAAAACCTTTGCAACCCATGCATCAAACGTACCGCAAAACTCTTCCCCCCAATCAAGCTCCACGGTCAGGGTGTCGCCGGGCCCCACGTGCTTAGGCAGCGCGTCGGCGGGATTTTTTCGGGTCGCACGGTAGCGATACTCGCTGAGCAAACGCTCAAACGGATCGCGCAGAATACAGAACCGATGATCGCAAAATCCGTCGGGTAAGATCATGCGCTGCGTTGCTGCTTCCATATGCTGGGGCGTGGTTTTTGACCATTCTACCGGCTCACGGCTGTAAAGAGCCAGAGGCCCCTTGGCCCGGAGATAGCTTGTGATGCACGATCCACCCGTCTTAGGAATATGGACAAAATGCAGAAGCTTACCGTTGATTTTTGAAAGGGGCACCTGTCGCCTCGGATATTACCATAGATTGTGCATCTAGGTGAGAAACGCTTGGCAAGTCAATTCAGGCTGGGAGCTCGCATTGGCTGTCTCAGGCGTGTTCTGCAAACACTGCCACGCGCTAGGGCTCTTAATCTGAGCCACCCGATGAAGGAGGACACCCAAGACGTCGTCTTGTTGCGCTGTGCCATGGTGTTGCCGGTTAAACCACTTTAGCGTGCGGCCGACAGATCAAAGGGGCGCGCATATGACTATTGAGACAGAGGTGTTAGATACACCGGATCGGGATGCGGCCAAGGCTGCGCTCGCCATCCTGCACGCGTGGGGCCAGAAGGCCACTCAGGCCGAGATCGCCGCGCTCGACCCTGCGGTTGCGCAGATGGTGAACGGTACTGGATACCCTGCTTTCAACCGCATCTATCCAACGGATTTTACCGTGGGTGCCAATTACAAAGCCACGCTGCCTGATCTGCAAAACGGCCCTTCCAGCCTGATCCGCGGCGCGCAGCAGTTGATCCAGCATGTGGGCATTTCTAACTTCCGCCTGCCGATCCGCTACCACAGCCGTGGTGGCGGTGATTTGCAGCTTGAAACCTCCGTCACCGGATCGGTCTCGCTTGATGCCGAGAAGAAGGGGATCAATATGTCCCGTATCATGCGCAGCTTCTACCGCCATGCCGAGGCCACCTTCAGCTTTGATGTGATCGAAGCCGCGCTGGATGACTATAAGGCCGATCTGGAAAGCCTCGATGCGCGGATCCAGATGCGGTTTTCTTTCCCAATGAAGATCGCCAGTCTGCGCTCGGGGCTGACCGGCTACCAATATTACGACCTCGCGCTCGAACTTGTGGAGCAGGAGGGAAGACGCAAAAAAATAGTCCATCTCGACTATGTCTACTCTAGTACCTGTCCTTGTTCGCTGGAGCTGAGCGAACATGCCCGCGCAACTCGAGGGCAGTTGGCCACGCCGCATTCACAGCGCTCGGTTGCGAGGATTTCGGTGGAGGACCTCGATGCAAGGGAGTGCCTCTGGTTTGAAGACCTGATTGACCTGTGCCGCCGCGCGGTGCCGACAGAGACCCAAGTGATGGTCAAACGCGAAGACGAACAGGCTTTTGCCGAGCTGAACGCTGCCAACCCGATCTTCGTCGAGGATGCGGCGCGGCTCTTTTGCGAACAACTTCTTGCGGATACGCGGGTAGGGGATTTTCGCATCGTGGCGAGCCATCAAGAAAGCCTGCACAGCCATGATGCCATTAGCGTGCTGACCCAAGGCGATACCTTTGCTGCGCAGAGCTTCGACCCGAAGCTGTTCAACACGCTCTTTCACGTCGGCTGAGTGTCCTTGGTCGCTCTGCCTTTCTTTGGGGGTCTGGTGCTGCGCGAGCGTTATGTGCTTTATCCAAGTGTAATTATGATCTGAGGAGAGGCGTCATGCGTCGAGCTCTGGTGACGGGCGCCGGAAAGCGCCTTGGGCGCGCTATGGCGCTCTACCTTGCGGAGCGAGGGTTTGATGTGGCCGTGCATTTTGCCACCTCGCGGACGGCAGCAGAAGAAACAGCCGCTGACATCGCGGCGCAGGGGCAGCGGGCCTCTCTATTGCAAGCCGACCTGCTCGACGAGGCGGAGACACAGGCTCTGCTGTCCCGCGCGGCGGCAGCACTTGGTGGCCCGATCACCTGTTTGATCAATAACGCTTCAATATTTGAGGCGGACGATATCCACACGGCCACCCCTGAAAGCTGGGAGCGCCATATTGGCAGCAATCTGCGCGCGCCTTTTGTGCTGACGCAAGCCATGGCAAGGCAGGGGCTGCAAGCCACGTCAGATGAGCGCGGCGAGCCGTGTGCCACTGGGCTGATTGTGAATATGATCGACCAACGCGTGCACAGCCCGACCCCAGAGTTCATGAGTTATACCATTGCCAAGATGGGCCTGTGGGCCATGACACGCACGACCGCCCAAGCGCTGGCACCGGCAATTCGGGTGAACGGCATAGGCCCCGGACCGACCTTGCAAGGACAACATCAGTCTGAAGAAGTCTTTGCCCAAGAGCGCCGGGACACAGTTTTGGAGCGGGGGGTAAACCTTGAAGATATCACCGCGGCTTTGGGCTATTTTCTGGATGCACCTGCAGTCACCGGGCAACTGATTTGCCCTGATGGTGGCGAGCACCTGAAATGGTAAATACCAGCCAAAACAATTGACTGCGGTGCGTTCTTCATCTTTTAAAAATCCGGTCGCTCAAGCTGTTCAGGCGTGCCGTTTAAGTAGCGTGGTCCCTCTCTCACCCCCCCCCCCCCGCAATCTTTGCTGCGGTTTCAGCTCGCGCGCTCCTAGCGCCAGAAATTAACCTCATTTATGGGCCTAAATAGCCTTGATTGGGCCGTCACACGCCCCCCCCCTTTGGCGTGTTCTGTGAGATTGATATCTACATCTTCGGAGCAAGCCGTGTGCAGAAAGTATTTGGACTGAGTGGAAGCATCTCACACAGCACTGTGATGCCGCTGAAATATTTCGTAACTATCTATAATAAATATACTTTCTAGCAAGAAGGCAACATCAGCAGAGATCATTTCCTAGCTCCATAACGCCAAGCCAGGGCGGTGCGAAACTTCTCTCAGTGCGGCGCCGTGTCTTTACCACAACGAAGACATCGCACTGATGCGACACAACTCAATGAGAGCCAAAGGAACAGATTATGAAACTTTTTCTGACAACCGCCGCCGCTGCCCTGATCTCCACCACCGCATTCGCGTCCAATTCGACTTACTATAATGACCTCTTCCTCGACACGTCGATGAATGCGGGCAAAGTATACTCCGACGGTGAGCGTGCCATGAACCCCAACCTGTCGACCCGTGCGAACGATCTGACGTTGAACACGGCGAATAGCGATAAGATGGAGGACACTTTCCTAAGCTCGCGCAGCGACCTCCGCAGCCCCGGTGAGGGGTATATCTATGGCGGTTATGGTGCTGGCAGCGACAGCCGCTAATCTAAACGATCCGCAAGTCATGAAGGCCCGGCAGCACCCGCTGTCGGGCTTTTCATCTTCATAACAAATTCACAACGCGAGATATATTGATCATCTAGGGGGGCAATAACCCTCATATAGGGGAGGTTTGCGCGATTTTTGTCACGAAAGAGATAATGGAAGCGCGCCAGTCGCAAGATAGTGAAGCCGTGGGGAGTTGAGCGCTTGGATTGCGTCGATATCACCACCAATTAGAATTGAAGCATGGCAATCGAGATTATTCGGATCCTGCATGCTGCACAAAACCTGACGGCGTTTTTGAGTGAACCTTGAAGTTTGTTTGGCACCAAGGTTCTGGTGCTCGTCCCAAGGCAGACAAAACCATACTGGGTAAGAATAGGGCTGCCGCATCACGGATGGGTAGCGCACACGGGTCCCAAAAACACTTTTGCAAATATGCAAGAATATGAAAGTGTATTTTCAGAAGCCTGTTCAAGGGGGGAGCATGTGAGGGGGACCTTCTTTACACGAACGCCGTCGCCAGAGGCTTTGGCGACTTCGAATGCTGGATTGGCGCGGAGCCCTAATAAGGCTACTGGAGGGCGCGCGCGCTTACCCAGTGTTTCCACCTTGCTGTTGTTTTTTGCAATTTATTTGTCGGCGGCTGCTTTTGGTCGTTGGATGACGATTGTGCCCGGTGATCCCGTTACTGTTTGGCCGCCTAATGGGGTGATCATCGCGGCGTTACTGATGCACCGCAGAGAAACTTGGCCATGGTGGATTGCGCTTGGGGTCTTCGGAGAGATCATTGGGAACTTCCTGTGGTACAACAGCACCGTCATTGCCGCCTTTGGGTATATAGTCGCTAACGCGGCTGCAATATTTGCGGCAGGCTACATTCTCGCCCCGCTTTTTGACGCCCCCATCCGGCGGTTGACCAAGCTGTCCCAGGTTCTGGGGCTGTTGGTCATTGGCGTTCTGATAGCCCCTATGATCAGTGCGACCATTGGCAGTGCCTTTGTTGCATTAGAAGGCAAAAACTCCTTTGCGGCCACCTGGCCTCTTTGGTGGTTAGGGGATGCAACCGGCACTTTGATCGCCACCCCAATAACAATCACGGTTGTAAATGCATGGCGTGATGGCATGAGGCTCCAAGGGGGCACGTTGTTAGAAAGTCTTGTCATTGCAGGTTTGCTGGTGGGCATCACCGCCTGGGATTTGGCGACAGGGTCTTATTACACATATCTGTTGCCGCTGCCGGTTCTCTGGGCTGCATTGCGATTTGAGTTCCGCGGCGCGGCGCTCGCGGTGGCGGGGCTAACATTCGTAATCGGGGCGCATGGGCATATTCTTGGTGCCGCGGATAGCCCCACATTGAGCATCGCCCTTATGCACAACAGGATGCAGATCCTGATCCTGACCGCGGCTTCCATTGGATTGATTGTCGCGGCAATTGTGCGCCAACAAAAGCAGGCGTTGTTGGACTTAGCTCAGATCAATGCTGAACTGGAAGCGCGGGTTAAAGACCGAACAAGAGACATTGAGACATCTCAGAGGCGCTTTGAAGCCACGTTCAAGAACGCGGGCGTCGGGATCAGCATTGTGAGTGGAGAAGGCACTTTAATGCGCGTCAATGACCGCCTGGCAGAAATGCTTGGCTACAGCGCTGAAGAAGTGGAGGGCCGCTTGCTTGATGATTTTACGCATCCAGAGGATACCCCTCGAGGAAGGACAGCACTTGAGGCGCTCAAATCCGGTGCAGCGGATGAGTACGATCTGGAAAAGCGCTATCTTTGCAAAGATGGCGGCTTGGTATGGGGCCATACCACGGTGAGCTGTGTGCGCGACCCTGAGGGAGGGCTCTCCTACCTCATCAAAATCATCCAAGACATTACGGACCGAAAAGAACTCGACGAAAACCGCCAAATGCTGATGCGTGAGGTGAACCACCGTGGCAAGAACCTGCTTTCTGTCGTTAAGGTGATCGCGCGCCAAACAGCCCGGCGGTCCCCGGAGAACTTCATTGAGGCATTTGGTGAACGGCTACAGGCTCTTGCGGCCAACCAAGATATTCTGGTGAACAACGGATGGCAGAAGATTGAGTTGGACGCACTGGTGCGGGGCCAACTTGAGCATTTTGAAGCAATCAGTGAGCGCGTAACGGTGGCGGGTCCCCCAGTCAAAGTTAGCGCGCATGCAGCGCAGGCGATCGGCATGGCGATTCATGAACTGGCCACAAATGCTGCCAAGTACGGAAGCCTAAGCAATGATATCGGCCGCGTTGCCATCGGCTGGTCGATTGAGCAAGGCGAATTTTCTATGTCTTGGCGCGAACAAGATGGCCCCGCGGTATCAGCGCCTACGTCTCACGGGTTCGGAACAACGGTGATCGACAAGCTGACGGCCTCATCGCTTTCAGCAGATGTCAAGCTCGCCTACGCCCCGACCGGATTGGTCTGGACAGTGAGTTGCCCACTCTCATCGCTTTGCGATGACTAAAGCGGGTTTGGCTGCGACCAGGCAATTGAGGGTCATGGTAAGTTTGAGCGCTCTTCTCTAACAAGATTGAGGTTGGGCGCAGAGCAAATACTCTATAAGCGAAGAGTCTCATCCACCTCCGGAATGAGTGTTCACATATGGCTTTCCCTTTGATCAATAAAGTAAGTCCGGAACCTATAGAGGATAGCCTCGAAAGTTCCGCCCGCGTGGCTCGGCGGGCATTAAATACCCCTATTGCGATAATTTCTTGGTTTGGTCCCAGGGGGGAGGTGCATCAAGTAAGTTCCGAGAAAGATACCATTGATTGTTCGGGTGATGCGCGGGTCGCTCAAATGGCCAGTGATATCGCTGAGCATGTTGTGGCCAATAAGCGGCTTTGGGCGGTTTCCGACGCGCGCGATAATCCGATACTCAACCAAGCCCTTGCGGTGAAACAGGGTGGGGTGATGAGCTGTATCTCAGTGCCGATACACAATACACGCGACGGCCACATATTGGGAGCTTTGTCTTGTATAAGTTTCTCGCCGTGCGCTTGGACGGACGAAGATATGCAGGTGCTAACGCACATTGGCAAGCAGGTTGATGGCAATTTGATATCCTATTCCGGTAGTTCGGTCGACACGTCAAAGATTGGACGGACTAATGCAAAGCCGGCGGCCAAGGATTTCTGGGAAACTGCAAACTATGAGTTTCGGACCCCTCTAAAGCTGATCTCTGAAGCCTCACGCGTGCTCAATGATCTAAAACTCGAAGGCCCATCGGGGGCTCTTGTTGGAACTATTGCACGCAGCTCAACACAGCTTTTGGCTATCACGGATGGCCTTATTCGGGTGTATGAGCGCGACGAAAAGGGCGCCAGCAGTCAAAGTGAGAAGTCGGACTTGCTAAGGCGAGTTAGGAATGCCGTGCTCCCCCATCGACCTCACGCGGTTTCAAAGGGCATTACTTTAACCGTAGAGGATCGACTTGAGGCGGGTCCCAGCCCTGCTGTGGACAGCGCCTGCCTGGCGGAAGTCATAAATCACCTTGTATCCAGTGCGGTGGCCGCCAATACGGAGGGCGCTGTTAGCATCGAGCTGGAAAGTGATGCTTCCTCGAACTTGCTGATAAAAGTAAGAGACACAGGCTTGGGGATCGCTCTAAAGCACAACATAGATTTGTTGACTAAAGGATTGAAGGTGCAGGAAGGAAGTTTCGAAGAAACTTCAATCTCTTCCCTCATACCTGTCCAATTGAGATTGGCATCCATAGGTGGAAGCCTGAAAATATCTGGTAAGCTGGGGGTCGGTTCGCAATATGAAATCAGGCTACAAGCTGCGCCACATACGAACCAGAAATCACCTCCCTCAGAGCCTGGCTCAAAAGGCCGACTGATTACCTGTTTGGAATGTGGTGAAGAGATGAGTCTTTTGCGGCGCCACCTCATGCTGGAGCATAATCTTTCCCCCGAAGCATATCGGAAAAAGTGGAAACTGCCTGACACATTCTCATTGGCCAGCCCGGCCTACGAGTTCAAGCGAGACACCGCGCGAAGAAAGTAGGGCGTTTGCAAAATGGGAATATGAGAAGGGGGGGGGCAGCTATTTGGTTCCCCCTTCTATTTTGTCCAGCGGCTTCACGAGGCTGGCATGCTAGAGATGCCAAAACCTAAGGGGCAGGCGGATTGCCTAGGTGCTTCGGATCCTTAGCGCAACCATGTGCAGTTAACGACTATTGATATTAACGGCCTCAGTGACAACTTTCAGAAATTCCTTGCGCCGAAACGGCTTAGATATTGACCGGGTCGCCCCTAGAAGCTCAGCGCTTTGAAGCATATTATCCAACAGGTCGTTCAAATATTGTCCGCCACCCGATATTGCGACAATGGGGACCTCAGTGTTCTCTCTCCGAATCTCCATGATAGTTTCGATGCCTTCTCTGCCCGGCATTAAAATATCAGTGATGATGACATCTGGATTCGTTAAGCGAAATTTCGCCACCCCCTCGCGTCCATCCTTTGCCTCGGTCACTTCGAAACCCGCCGAAAACAGCATACTACGTATGGTTTCTCGCACGTCTTCCTCATCCTCGATCAAGAGAGCTTTCTGCATCTTATCGGGTTACCTTTTAAGTTAAACATCCATTTGCATTGTTTCATCTACCTTCGGTACCACGGAAAACGGCAATATGGTAACCCATAGCTTATTCGGCTTTTCGCCGCCAGCGCGAGTACAACAGCTCGAACAAACTAACGTGCTACTCTTTGGGTTATCTATAGTACGGTCAGGCGGTGGTAGGCCTAACCCACTCTTTCTTTTCGTCAAAATTGTGTTCGGAAGCGGTTTTTTTAAGCGTTACCTTTGGTATGAGATGGTGGCCGCAGGAGTCGGTGCCTTAGCCTGGGTGCGCGCGTATCGCTGGAAAAAATTAAGCCTCCTGGCTGCCCTCTTCCAAGATTTCACGCACTTTTACCGCAAGTTGCTCGCGCCGGTAGGGCTTGTTCAGCAACTTCACACCAGGGTCTAATTTGCCGTGGTGTACGATAGAGTTTTCAGTGTATCCAGATGTGTAGAGAACCTTTAGGTTTGGCCGCAGTTGGCGCGCCAAATCCGCCAGCTCTTTCCCCCCCATGCCCCCAGGCATGACAACGTCAGTGAAGAGCAAATCTATCGACGGCGTTTGCTTCAGGGTCTCAATGGCCTCGGCGCCTGCTGATGCTTCCAGTACTTGATAGCCTAGAGCGATGAGTTGTGCGACCACATGCTCTCGTACAGCACCGTCATCTTCAACGACCAAAATGGTCTCGGCGCCACCGGTAAGTTTAGATCTAGCGCGCGATGTCACAATGTGCTGTTCTTCCGTTCGCGTGCGTGGGAAATACATCTTGATCGACGTTCCTTGATCCGGCTCTGAGTAGACCCGGATATGGCCCTTGGATTGCTTTACGAATCCAAAGACCATACTCAATCCCAGTCCCGATCCTTTTCCAACCTCCTTCGTTGTGAAGAAAGGCTCGAAAACCCGGCTTATGTTTTCTTGTGAAATGCCATAACCTGTATCGGTAACAGAGATCATTACATATTGTCCCGGCGGAACATCTGTTTCCGCGGCCACGTAGTCATCATCTAGCATGACATTGGCAACTTCAATTGTCAGGAACCCACCTTGGAGCATCGCATCGCGTGCATTAACAGCCAAATTAAGAAGTGCTGATTCCAGTTGCGCGGCATCGACTTCCACCATCCACAAACCGCCGGAGCGGACAAACTCAATGTTAATGCTTTCAGGGAGCGTGCGCCGTAGAATATCTTCCATGCCTTGAATAAGTTGCGCAGCATTGAGAACTTGAGGCTTCAAAGCCTGTTTGCGTGAAAATGCAAGCAGTCGTTTGGTGAGTTCAGCCCCCCGTTCGGCGGCGTTGAGGGACATCTTTGCAAGACGCTGCAGATGCGGTTGTTCAACGAGTTCGTTTTCCAGGACTTCGGAATTGCCCAATATGACCATCAATAAGTTATTGAAGTCATGGGCAATGCCGCCGGTTAATTGGCCCACCGTTTCCATTTTTTGGCTTTGAAGGAGCCGCTCCTCGAGCTGCTTCTGTTCGGTAATGTCAGTCATCGATCCCAAAATGCGCATGACACTGCCATCTGTACCGCGTTGCGCAAAGGCCTTATCTTCAACGAATGCCCAGCTGCCGTCAGCCCGCTTGAAGCGATATTGTTCTCGCACCGAACTGGTTTCGCCCGCCCTCATTCGTTCAAAAGCCTCGGTAACACGCAGGCCATCTTCCGGATGCACATGCGATGTCCAGACGGTAGGTGCAGGCGCTGACCACATGTTATCCGGTATATGCCCGAAGATGTAGCGCAGACCTTCGCTCCACCATTGTTCATTGGTTGCCGTATCCCATTCCCAAATGGCGCTGCCTGCTGCTTTGGTCACCAATGAAAACCGTTCTTCATTCAACCTAAGAGCCAACTCAGCATTTTTGCGCTCGCTAATGTCGCGCTCGATGGATACCCAATGGGTAAACCAACCCGTCTCATCAGCCAGGGGCACGATGTCCAATTCCAGCCAAAACTCCTCGCCCGATTTTGTGTAATTGATCAGCTCAGCGCGTACGGGTTGCCAAGTTTCTAACGCTTTACGAATGCGAACTAGCTCTTGTTGCTGTGTTTTAGGCCCCTGCAATATCCGTGGCGTTTTGCCGATGACATCTGCGCGGGAGAAGCCGGTAATCCGTTGAAAGGCATCGTTGACATAAACGATCCGCGGCCCATCAGGTCCGGTGATGGGCTCGGCTTCAGTAATCAACAAGATGTCGTTCTGGCGTGAAACCGCAGCGTCTAGAAGACGTAGTTGTTCGTCGCGGAGGCGCTGTTGGGTGATGTCGCGGAAATAGACGGCCAATCCATTTAAAGTTGGCTCAGCGCTCACCTCGAGCCAAATCTCGAGCGGTGGAAAAAACTCTTGGAACCGAACGGGTTTGCCTGTTTCAACGGCATACTCGTATTCTTTTTGGAAGGCGCTACCGACCGCTGCTGGGAACTCCTGCCAGACAACCTTACCTATCAGGTCATCTTTTCCACGTCGTAAAAGTTTTTCTGCTTGGATGTTGATGAAAGAAAACCGCCAGTGGTGATCCAGCAGGAAGAATGCATCGCTCATGCCTTCAAGTGTCTGCGTTAGTTGCGCGGAGATTGCCTCTGCCTTCTCTCGCACCTCGACCAGTTCCGTTACATCCTGAAGCGCACCCTCAACAGCGACAATTTCCCCTTTCAGATTGTGTTTGGGTTCACCC
The DNA here is from genome assembly GCF_040148765.1 of Sulfitobacter sp. NFXS29. Lineage (NCBI taxonomy): Bacteria > Pseudomonadati > Pseudomonadota > Alphaproteobacteria > Rhodobacterales > Roseobacteraceae > Sulfitobacter > Sulfitobacter sp. NFXS29. The sequence continues at coordinate 15,958 of NZ_JAGDED010000017.1, read as the reverse complement.
AATGCGCGCACCCAAACGCGCCTTCTCTTGGCGGTTTCGAGCTGAAGAATTTCATCAAATGGTTGTCCTTCGTTGATACAGGCCTCAAACCGTGCATGAATGCGCTTTCGATACTCTGGTAGGTAATAAGCCACTGCCTCCTCAAATGTCGGGGGTGACATACCTTCGGGCTCGTCATGGATCGCAGCGGTTTCTTCACACCAACTGATTTGCTTGGTAACGAGATCGAGGTGCCAGCTTCCTAGTTGGGCAAGATGGCCTGCTAGCTGCCGTCGTCGGGCCTGGCGCTTCAGCTTTTCTTCATTCGATTTGATGGAAGTGATGTCCTGTACGTTTCCGATCAGGATTTCTCGCCCTTCAACCAGATGTCGTGCCCCTACACCGCGGATGTATGAAATTTCACCGTCGGTCCGGATAACGTGGTGCTGGAACTCGATTGAGGGGGCACCGGTCTCAATAAACTCGGAGAGTTGCAAGGCCAGCTGTTTACGCTCTTCTGGAAGTGCCAATGAAAGGTATTCGTCGAAATTATTCGGTTCCTGATCCTGCCCGTAGATGTCTAACACCCGGTCTGACCAATTGAATTTATCTCGTTCGAAATCAAATTCCCATGAACCCAAATGCAGAAGCATCTCGGCAGTCTTGAGGCGCTTATTGCGCTCTTGAAGGGCTAACAGTGCAGCGCGCGCATCAGTCAATTGCAAAACGTTTGACGGTTCAGCTGAAAGGGAGGGTTGAAGGTCCGGATCCACCTTACCCAATATATTAGTAAGATCTTCAGCGCGATGGACGATGTAAATGATGTTCCCCGCGGGATCGAGCACCGGCTTATTCCGAAGGAGCCAGAAGCGCTCTTGGAACCCCCTCTCGAAATGCCGCACCGGATAGCGCTGTAAGGCCATAACGTCACTCAAACGGAGCGTTTGAACGCGCTGTAAAGAAGCGCGGAGATTCTGCACCCCATCCGCTTCAGGTTCGGATGGGTCATCAGCAAAAAGGTCAAACATGCATCGACCCAAAATGGCGGCGCGCTTGAGCATGACTGCTTGTGCATATTCGTCGCTGACCGCAACGATCTTATAGTCACTGGGCGTTAGGATCAGTATCTTTCCGGGAAGGCTATCGATAAGAAGTGAGAGATGTTCAAAAGACAAATGGACTTGTGACCCCAATGTCGCGCTTTCGCGTGCAAAGTTGTTATCTTGCGCTCGAATTTTGCCGATCTCTTTGATATCAGAAATGCTGGCGACGATCGCCTGCGTACCATCAAAAATTACTTTTTTCCAATTGAGTGCAGCATCGTATCGGTCTCCATTTTTTGCTTCAATCTGCCAGACACCTGCGAAGGAATTCGTTCCATCAAATTGGCGGACCCTATCATAGATTTTGTCGCGATCGACTTTTGGCAACAGATCAGTGATGGCCATCGCGTGTAGAGTTTGCGCCTCATACCCCACCCATTTTTGAGCGGCCGAATTTGCTCTTAAAATCTGAAGGGTGTTGATTGAGAACACCCAAATGGGATGTTGGAGGTGCTCATAGGCATCCGCTGCCTCGGGAGTTAGGATCGGGAGCTTAGTCATTCAGTTCCTCAAGAAGGCTGAGTTTGCCCCATCCGTGAGGCAAGATATAGGGCGAAGCAAGTTACGCGTTGCAGGTGCCTGCGAGGGAGCGGTTGTCTCACTTTCTCGCTTTTAGACCATGGTTGGTAGCCTGTCGCCAAGGACTGATGGGATCACGGTTTGTTATTCTGCTCTACCTTAGACCGAACAACAATATGGGGGGGGGTCCTTAAAACGCCCTATGTAGCAACCCTTCGGATCGTGGTGGTTAATAAAAGCGTCGCTTGGTATGAAGCAGTATGTTTGGTCATGCGCGCGCATTCCTTTTAGCAAGGCTAGGTGGATGGAAGATCATCTGATCTAATCTGAAATCACCCCATTGCCGCCGCATATTCGCCGCTTTTTTCAGGTTGAGAAAGGCGCTAGTTAGGGGCTTGGCGCTTAAGCGTCGGTATTGGAGGCACCCTCATGGCAAAAACTTATTCTTTTGAAGCGCTCGGTTTGTTGCATTCCAGCGTAGATGAGAGTGTTCATAACATCGTCACCTTGGCGTCCAGCGTCCTTAATGTGCCGATATCTTATGTCTCGGTGCTGGATAACCTAAAGGGGCGGCAGTATGTCTCTGCAGGTGTGGGCCAGATATTTGAAAACAATCACGTGCGCGATATACCAATAGAGGGGTCAATCTGTACATACGTTCAAGCAAATCAAAAAACGGTCGCAATCCCTGATTTGCTAAAAGACCCCCGCACACAGAATAATAGTCTTGTCATTGAAAGTGGCCTGCGCGCTTATCTCGGATGCCCGATCCATACCACGACTGGGAAGGTTATAGGGGCATTGTGCTGCACCTCTCTCTCCCCCCGGGAGTGGACACAAAGTGATATTACAATTCTTGAAGGCTTCGCGCGCTGCGTCGACGACATTGTTAAGGCTCGGACGCTCGCGCTGGAAGAACGCAAGGCGCGCCTAGAACTACAACAGGTTGTCGCAACCCGAAGTGATTATATCGCGCATGTCGCCCATGAAATCAGAACGCCACTTACTGGTATCATCGGCTCGATCAAGATGCTTATCCAGTCGAAATCTGACGACCATTCGGCCCGTTTGATGTCAATCTTGAACCGGTCGGCCGATAAACTGCTTGGATTTGTGAACGATGTGCTGGATCTGGCAAAGCTTGATGCCGGCCACTTCGAAAGCGTGGAAGAGGAGACCAATATCGGTGATTTCGCGCGCGAAATTCTCCATGAGTTCCAAGGGCTCGCGGATTCTAAATCCATTCACCTCAGTGTCGATGATGAATTATCCAGCAACCTCTACTTCGCCGACAGAAGTGCTTTTCAAACGATTCTGCAGAATTTGGTAGGAAACGCCATCAAGTTTACGCAAGCCGGCTCTGTCACCGTTAGAGTGAGAGAAGACTCCTACGGGCAAGTTTTGGTTGATGTCATAGACACTGGCATTGGCATTGCTCCAGAAGATCACGACAGGATATTCCAAGAATTCGAACAAGCGGGGTCGATCAAAGGAAGAGCTTCCGGAGGAACGGGTCTTGGAATGCCCATCGTGAAGCGCTTGGTTGATCGGATGGAGGGTGTGATCACAGTTGAGAGCCAGCTGGGTCACGGTGCGACCTTCACGATTTCAATTCCACTGCGGGCCATCATGCCATCCAAGGCTGTAGCTTAGGAAAGCTTGGATATGACACAACGCGTTCCCTCATCATGTTGGTTGCAAAACTGATTGGTACCCTTCGCGCCGACCAAACCGAACCACCGCTTTCTGCCACCTAGAAAGCACCGCCCCTGCAAATGTCTTTTAGTCCAACGCGGCAAATACCATAGATCACTGCGGTTTTTCGTGGCCGGGCCATAGAAGAGTTTGATGAACTTGTCATAGCAGGCGTGACGCGCGTGCCGGGTTTGCGGTCTACCACGAAGTGTTCAATTCCGCGTTTTGCTGCCATTGTCGCATAACCACTGGCGCCATCGTCGATGGGATCAGCAAGGTCGTATAAATTTCTGCTATCGCTTCCCCAAAGCTAGGAAAGCCGCTACGGTCTCGTAAGCGCGTCTGTACTTCATTTCTATCAGCAGCTGATTTTGAATTCTTATTTTATTAGAGGAACGTTCAATGAGCTGGTCCCCTCAAAAATGTCCCGGTTACAATAACGCATCAGATTCAATCATCTCTCCTGAACAATGGGCTGAAACCAAAGGGGAGGGGGCGCTCATCGAAGGCATAGATGCAGGGCGCTTGCTGATCTGGCCTTCAGGCGGCACCCCTTTGACAGAACGGATAAAGCCGATGTCATTTGATGCGCGTGCCTTGTATGCGCTGCTCGCCGCTTATTTTAGCCACCAAGACTACTACCCGGGTGAGCGCAAAGAACATTTGATAAAAAAATGACATAGCACTTCAATTGATTTTCCGCATCGCCTGATCGCTCCCTCTGCTAGGTGAGATCGAGATTTATGTTGGGTCGGGCAGGGCGGGAAGTTGCCGCAGATAGAGAAGGATCGCATCAAGATCCTTGGGGCTGATCTGGCTGTAATAGCCATAGCCCATCGGCGGCATCATCTTTGTCCCATCCGGGCGCACACCGCGCGTAATCATCTGTTTGAGCTCTTCATCAGCCCAACCGGCAATGCCATCCTCCTCATGGGACGTCAGGTTTGCTGAAACGGAGTTGCCCCAGGGCCCATTGAACTCAAATCCTCCTGCGCCGAGCTGATTGACCCAATCGGGGCCCATGGGCCCCATTGGGCTGTGGCATTCAATACAGTGGGCAACAGGGCCGGCAAGATACTCTCCATATGCCACTGTGACGCCTTCCTCAGGATGTGGAACCGTGCCCACAGGCGGTCCATATGCGGGGGGCAGGGGAAAGCTGTAGACGCTGTCGCCTGGATCATTTTCAACAGCCGGCACGGACCGGATATATTGGACAATAGAAAAAACGTCGTCGTCCGATAGTCGGCGGTAGAGCGCGATGGGCATAGGAGGGCCGATGACCCGAGAACCGCCAGGAGTTACCCCCTCTCGGATGGCGCGGGCAAGTTCTTCATCGGTCCACTCTGCGACGCGTCCGCCTGGCGTGATGTTGGGGGCGATGGCGGTAAAGTCTGGCGCCTTCTCTACGAGACGCCCCGCCAGTTGCATTTCCGCGATAGGACCTTCAGGCCCAATGGGCGTATGACAATTTCCGCAAGCTGCTGGCCCCTCAACAAGGTATTTGCCTCGCTCCAAGCTCGGCTCGGCAAGTGCGGCCGTCCCGCAGACAAATGCAAGCCATGAGAATTTCCCCAAATCCATGATTGGTTCCCCCCTCTGATCCCATAAGGATCGCAGATTTGGGCGAGTTCTCAAAGAACTTTAACTTAGGGCGCAGTTCTCAGGGGCATTAATGGAAGGTCTTGCGCCCGCGGACCTGTGGTTTTTGGCTCTAATGGAACTTGAGCTTAGGCACGGCTTCATGCGCACGGCGCACCCGCGCCAGATCATGAGGAAATGACAGTTCCCGCTCTGCTCGGTCCAAGGCGAGCTTGGCCTGCACTTGAGCGGCCTGTCTGATGCCCGCTTCTGGTAGCTGCGCCAATAAGGCAAGTGATCGCTGTATCCAGATACCAACCTCTACCGATTCCACGCCATCTTTGCTGATTGCACCGTAAGCGTCTTCGAGAAGATCGCCGAGCTCAAGCGGGGGTACAAACACCCGCTTGAGCTGAGGGCGCTCTGTGTCTTCAGCCTTCTGCTTTACAGTCCAATCACGGAGGATACGCGACAGACGCACGACAATCTCGATTGCCGTTCCTGGATCATTGATCCCAGGCGAGAGGGCACGAGACCCGATCTCTGACAGGACAATGAGGCCAAAACGCGGGTCGTTCGTATAGGTGCGACGCTCCGCCAAGATGAAGGCGCGCCGCGGTATGCCCAGTTCCAGCACAGTCTTCTCTGTGCGTGTCACGACTGTCGCGAGAGGGCGCTTAGGGTCGATAAAAGCCCCAGGCAGGCTCCTGATATAGACCATTGCATCGTTATCTTCTGCCCAGTCGTCCAGCCGGCCTGTGTCGATGTGCTGGATGAACCCAAGCTCATCGGAGTAGATATCTACCCCATTCTCGGGGAAATTGATGACCGGCCTACCGCCAAGAGGGGCTGAGGCGTGGAAATGATTAAAAGCCTCTCGTGTGGCGGCGTCGACTTTTTCAATCGTGTTTCCAATGCGGCCGAGCCGGGCGATGTTGTCGACCCAACGTACGAAGGTGAGGATCACCCAGGCAAATATCGCGATGGTAAACAAAAAGAGCGCAAAGCGCCCCGCCACGCCGAAAAAGCCGACTTTAACGGCGATGATGCCTACGATGCTGAAGATAAAAGCGCCGATGAAGCTCGACAAAGCCTCTTGAGACACGCCATCTGCAACGATCAGCGCGAAAGCACGCGGTGTCGCACTGCCCCCGGCGGAGGCATAGGCAGAGACCATGGAGGCCACAGCAAAAGTGGCCACGCCAAGCATGCTGGCTGAGATCACCGTCAACAGCTTCTCGACCGTCTCAATGCTGATGTCAGGCACAAGATCCTGCAGCGGCAACTGGTCGGCAAGATGTGCGATATAGACGACCAGAACTGCGAGCACCGCATTGCGCAGGGGCCTGATCCATAGCTTTTCGCTGAGGTTTTGGATGGTGAACTTCAACCGGCTGCGGATCATAGATTTCTTTCCTCTGCTCGTTGCATGCTCATGCCGCAATGCGTTCAGACGCAAGCATAAAATGCTGAAGTCTGATTTTCGCAAAGGCCGCAATTGCAGAGCGCCGTTCCTTGCCGCGCGCGGGTTCCGTCGTATTGAGATGCGCATAGGCCATGCTAGGTGCCATCCGGCAGCTCTCTCGACGGAACCGCATTTCTTTCCTAAGATACTAATAGGGGGAGAAATATGTACGTATGGAGAACTTAGAGCTTCTGCTGAGCCGCGCGCTGGATGCAGTCATCGGTATGGGCCCAGATGGACGCGTAACGGCTTGGAATGGCGCGGCCGAAGAAATCTTTGGCTGGTCTAAGGAGCAGGCCCTAGGCGCGGTCTTAGGTGAATTGATTGTGCCGGCCCAACATCGTGAACATCACACACGCGGCCTTGAGCATTATAACCGCACAGGCGAAGGCCCCGTTCTTGAGAAGCGTATCAAAATTACAGCCCTGCACCAGACTGGCGTCGAGTTTCCAGTTGAACTGTCGATCTTCGCGATCAACCACTCCGACCAGCAGCATAGCTTTTACGCCTTTGTGCGCGATCGCTCTGTTGAAGAGGTGGCGCAGCGCGAGCAAGAGCTGCGCGCGCGTGAAGCAACGGCTGTGATGAATGTTGGTCAAAAGCTGATTGAAGATGTGCCGCTTGATGACTTCATTCAGTTCTGTCTCGACGAGGTGTGCGATATTGCCAACATGGATGCGGGGCATCTCTATGTTGTACGGGGCGAAGGCAGCAGTCAGGTCTTGGAGCCTTCGGGGATTTGGTGCTTGCGCGATGAGCGGTACCGGCCAGTGGTAGAGGCCACCTCCGGTCTTCAGTTCAAACCAGGGCAAGGGCTTCCAGGCCGGGCTTGGCAGTCAGGTGGGTTGGAGGCACTCGAAAACCTGATTGGTGACTGCAAATTCTTGCGCCGCGAGGTTTTTACGGAGGTGGGACTGACGCGGGGTGTGGCACTTGCGGTGCCGCATGGGGGCAACGTTCATGCGGTGCTTGAGTTTTTCGGCACAGACAGCTCCAGAATGGACCCGGAAATCCTGCGTCTGGTAAAAACTGTTGGCAGCCAGGTGGGTGCCGCCATACGCCGCAGGCAAGGGGCTGAGAGCCGTGAGACGTTGCGCAACGAAATGGTGCATAGGGTTAGCAACAGCTTGTCCATTCTATCGTCTATCTACCGCCAGTGTTCTCGTCAGGCGCGATCAATCCAAGAGCTGGATGACATGTTCTTAGGTCGCATCATTGCCATAGGGCGCGCGAACAAGACATCGATCGTAGAGGCTGAACGGGGTGTTTTTCTCCCTGATCTAATCAAAGAGTCTCTCGCGATGCTGCCAGATCACGACAAAATCGTCATCGATGCCCCCCCCATTATGATCTGCAGAGAGGCGGTGATGCCTTTGTCGTTAATCCTGCATGAGCTTGGCACCAATGCCTTAAAATATGGCGGCTTGGGCGGGGGTGATCGCTTATATATTCAAGTGTCTAATGCAGATACGTCTGATGTTCTTCGCCTAGATTGGGAAGAGCGTCGCCGGGAGCCGCTCGCAGCTCCCCCCGAGCAGCCGGAGCGGCGAGGATTTGGAAGCCGGCTTATTCAAACAATGGTTGAAGGGCGTCTTGGGGGGCGTTTCGAGCGCCGGCTGGATGAGACCGGCTTTCACTTTAACGCCCATTTTTTCAAAGATCGGCTGGAGGCATTAAACGCGAAGTTTGGCCCTTAACATCAACTGACAGATGGTTCGCGGCCACTTCGGTTAAGACAGAGCGCCTAAGCTGCGCCCGGAGCCCGTTCAGGTCGAAGGTTTTCGTCGAATAGCTAGCTGCGCTTGCCTTCACAAAGCTTCGCGCACCCGGACGAGCGCGGTTTTAAGCTCACCTGTTAGGATTGGTTTTTGAATCCATCCGAAGGGCTGTGCGGGTTGGGCGCGCAGTTTCAGATCGTCGCTGCCATAGGCTGATATGAAGATCGCACGAATGCCGATCGCTTCATGGATTTCCAATGCCGCACTGACACCATCCCGATCCCCTTTCAGGTTAATGTCCATGGTGATACAGTCTGGCCGGTGTAATTTAGCATAGTCGACGGCTTCTTGGGCCGACATGACTGTCCCCACCACCTCCGCGCCGAGGTCTTCGAGTATCATCTCGATTTCCATCGCAATGATTGCCTCATCCTCGACGATGAGCACACGTAGTGGCGGAGGTGGCACAACGACGTCGTTCTGCTGGGCACTTTGGGTTTCTTCGGTTGCTGTAGCCGCGGACCTCCCGGCAAGCACAGAATGCGCCGCCTCATTTTTGGGGGAGGTGGCTACATTGTGCCATCCACTTGTTACCTCCCAGCTTTCACGTTCATGTCCCTGTGCTTTCATGCTCACTCTCTCTATGGGTTTATATCGAATTGTACCGAGCATTTTCCTGTCCCTACCTTTGCAATTTGGAGCATTCCACCAATTTGTCGACATAAACTGCGTACCAGCTTGAGCCCAGAGGTGCGCGTAAGGGCGGTCTCATCGAACCCCATGCCTTCATCTAAAACGTCCAAGACCAGGTTTTCTCCGGATCTATGGAAGCGCACACTCACTTGTCCATTTCCGTATTTGAACGCATTTGTAATAAGCTCATTGGCGATCAGCGCCAGATTATGGGCCGCGTCTGTTGGGATCTGCACATCTTCAATGGAAAGATTTAACTGGTCAGATGCACCAAAGCTTTCAGCGGCTCCGCGCGCCACCTCATCAAGGAAACTGTGCGATGAGATCGCCCGCGCGCTGCTGCTTTGGTAGATTGCTTCTTGGCTTGCGCTCATTGCACGCAACCGATTTGCTGCTACTGACATAAACTCAGCGACTTCGAGTGTGTTGCGGCCCGCGGCGGAAAAGTTCATCAAGGAGAGCATCTGCTGAATATTGTTTTTCACGCGATGCTGCAGCTCTTCCACCAGCACGCGTTTATCCTCCAACGTCTCTGCCATTAATGCATTCTCTTTAAGCCGCTTGTGCAACTGGCGGTCGATTTCCTGAATTCTGCGGTTGAGAATGCTGAAACGATCGAGCTCGGCGGGCATTAATCGGAGGATGATAAGCGTGCCTTCCTGCGCTGGATGCTGAATTCTTGCGGCCATTGCGCGAAACCGTTCGACTTCTTCCCCCTGTTTGAGCTCCAAAGCGCCAATATAAGAAGATGTGCTCCTGCTTGCGTTTCGCAAGAAAGCCGCCACATTAGGCCTTGGATCACAACATATCTCAAAGAGGTTTTGCGGGCTGCTCAGTCCAGAGAGAATCCTATGGGCCGCCGCGTTTGCTTCATGCACATGACCATCGAGGCTCACCAGCATGGCAGGCTCCAGCAGAAACTCCAGCGGGAAGCCGCCGAGTTGCGAGCCGCTTTTGGGGGTCATTGCTCGATCCGGAAATATTCACGGGCATTTGCTTCGACATTGTCGGTTGGCCGCAGATAAACAACCACCCGACAGCCAGGGTGACCTTGAGCGATCGCTTCTTCAATCTCCACACGGGCATAGCCAAGGTTCTGGGCGGCAATTGATCCGAACACATTGGACGTCATCATGCATAGGGAAGGACGCCCCTCTACAAACTCGCCAAAGGGGCAGGCGCGGTTGCCAAGAATGATCCGATCCTCGCGTTCTTCAATGACATAGAAGTCGCCGTTTATTCTGCGCTTGAGATCAACCAGAACGTCTCGAACTTGATCTTTTGACAACCGTTCGACGGCAAGAGCCTTGCGATAGGATGTATCAATCTGTTCGCCAATCGCCCCGCCGACCACGCTGATGTAGCCAGAGGCTTCTGACAGCCCGACTACGTTTTCGAGAGTTCCAGAGAGTTCTCGTAGCAAAGAGCGCAGAAAGACATCGCGCTCAAGATCCACGTTGGCGTCTGCAATGGAACGGCCCTCGGTCATTGTCTTGCGGGTCATGCCCATCGTCAGCCTCCTCTATTTCAATTGCATCAATACAGTTCTAGCGTCATATTTCCACATTTAACTGAAATGCTTAGCTGTTCTTCGGCATTCACCTAAATACAGGATCCATAAGTCTTCCGGGACAATCATAGCCCTTCCACTGACCTATGTATCTGGTTTGGCGCTACGCATTAAGCACAACCTATTGCAAACAGATCGGGCCCGGAGAGCGGTCTGCAGGCTTGGCGTGATTTCGTGGTTGCCTTAGTTTTAAGCGCACATATATCTACAGGCGTAGGCTGCTATTAGCGCCTATTCACTCCGGAACTTCCTCCCCGTCGTCCGGAAAAACTGCGGCGACCCTTTTCTCTTAATACCCCAGGTGGGGTCGTCGCATATTTTCTGAAAAAAGTGAGCTCTTGGCATCCAAAAGGCGCGCCTCGCCCAAACTACGATTTCTTTGCTCACCAATCACACCCGCCCACAACGCAGATGTCGTCGAAGGCTCTCGAAAGCCCTACCTCGGCGTCGGTGATAGAATTGCGGTCAGGTGAGCCATGGCTGCGCAAAGCGTTATTAGTAGGGTGTGAGCCATGTGCCAAGGCTGACCGTCCACTAAAACCACGCAGTGCGCGCCGCTTAGGTGACTGTTGCCGAATGCTTGATCTCACTGCCTAGGCCGTTGCAGTTCCAAAGGGGAGATGACTGAATGCTTTATACCAGCTTTAAGTCGCAGGCCCGGCGTCTGGATGCATTATAACTTGGTCCTGCAACTCATCGAACGTCAGATGCTCCAGGCTATGAGGGTATCTTTTAAGATAGCGTGCGGCACGCTGCCGTAGCTTGTCATTCTCAAACTTTGCAATGGTTTTCACGGCAGCACAATCCATCCTATCTCCTCCGGCCATTCGGGCTCCTCCGGGTGCTTTGTTTTCCATCCTCGTTGAACAGGGCGTATCTTACAGAACGTCAAGGAAGCGATCGGGTTCCTCAAATGCGGGATAGGGGTGATCCAACGAGTACAGCCAAACGCTGCTTTTTCCGAAGTAGGAGGTTTTCTTCTAGCCGCTCAGCGGTTCAAAAAATCGCGGACGGAGGGGCGAAGCATCAAAATAGCCGCCAGCCGTACCTCTACTAAAACATTAAGAGTGCTAGGCAAGTAATTTAAAAATATAGGTAATTTATTGTTTATAGATTTGAAAGGTTTGAGGCAGCTTCCATTCGAAAGTGTTCCAGACCCAACGTGGGAACCACAACTATATTTCACATTAGTCGTGTTTGCCCTCTTGTGCATGAGCGGTCCCGTATCAATATCAACCTTTGCCGCATGCCCTAGAAGACAGATGGCATTACCTGGCCCCTCGCGCTCGGCGACCTCCGAGCCGGAACACCTTTAAATGCAAACCGAGCATTTACCTGATCTGGACTCTGCCAAAAGTGATGCAGGTTCAAAAAGCTTACCTGGAAAGACCCCCGTCGATATCAGAGCCATCTTATATAGCTGGGCGGTAATGCTTGCAGTGCTCAGTGCGATCTATGGCATCGGTTACTGCTTTTCTCCGTAATCCCACTTAAACCTAGGAAGGCCTAGGGCGGAACCAGTCCTGCTGCGCGCTGAAGCCTCCTTTACGGATGAGGCCTTCAGCAGATTGGATTTCAAGTTAGTGCCGCAGTGCGGTTTCAATCGCGGCAATGTCGATCTTTTTCATCTTCAGCATTGCAGCTTGGGCACGTGCCGAAGCCGCCCTGTCTGGGTTCGAAAGCGCCTCCATGAGCACCCGTGGCGTGATCTGCCACCGATAACCCCAACGATCCTTACACCAACCACACATGATCTCTGTGCCCCCGTTGCCAACGATAGCGCTCCAAAGCCGGTCTGTTTCCGCTTGGTCCTCGGTGTAGATTTGCAACGAGTAGGCGTCATTTGGCTGCACCTGCGGTCCGGCGTTGAGAAGCGCATAGGGGAGACCCAAAAGGGTCATCTCGACCACCTGAACCGTCCCTGCGGGGCTGCCGCGAAGGCCCTCGGGAACACGGGTGATATTTTCCACTTCAGTGTCGGGAAAGGTAGCGGCATAAAACTTCGCAGCCTGTTCGGCCTCGGTATCGAACCAGAGGAAAACGGCGGCCTTGCGTTTTGTCATCGGTATGCTCCTTGCGGCGGCAGACAGGTTATTCAGAGGCCTCTGCGCTTGCTTGAAAAATAGGAGCGAAGCTGCCCCAGATCATGCGCTTGCCGTCAAAAGGCATCGTGAGTTCCTGCCAGCGCGTGTCTGTCTCCATGGAGGCCCAGCACCGGTCATGGCTTTCCTTGTCAGGCCAGATGATCCACGAAAAGCACACGCTTTCGCCCTCTTCCAATGCCACAGCGCGCTTGAAATCCGTTCGCTTTCCGTCGGGGATTTGGTCGCCCCAGCATTCCATAGTCGACAGCGCGCCGTAATCGCGAAAAAGTGGCCAGGCTTTGCGAGAACTTTCAATATAGGCCTCACGATTTTCATCGGGAACGGGGGTGAGAAATCCAGCTACGTAGGTCATGTCAGGTCTCCTGTTTTGCGCCTTAGTTGAATTCTATGTTGAAAGGGGGCTGCGGGGGCGCTTAAAGGGCTACGGTACTTCTAATGCGATGCGGCGAGACTGCTTTTGAGGGCCGCGATGCGCGGTCAAGCCGCGTCGTGGGCAAGTGTTGCGCCGTCTGTACTCGCACCAGCGTCCATCCAAACGGTCTCCCAACCATGACCATCAAGGTCTTCGAAAGCACCGCCATACATGAAGCTCTTGTCTTCGATAGCGCGTGTCTCGCGTCCGCCTGCAGTAGCAGCACGGCTATGAATGTCATCCACCGCCTCCTTGCTGTCGAAGGACAGGCACAACAGCGCGCCGCTGTGTGTCTTGGCATCAATAATCTGCTTATCGGTAAAAGTGGCATAGAACGCACGGTCAAGCAGCATGATGTGGATGGTGTCCGACCATCCCATAGCGCTGGCGCTCTCATTGGAAAAAGCGGGGTTCATTTTAAAGCCGAGAGCCTCGTAGAAGGCCGTAGCTTTTGCCACGTCAGCGACCGGCAAATTGATGAAGATTGTCTTTGGCATTGCGTATCCTCCTGAACGGCGCTTCGGATATGGACAGGCTAAACAGCCTAAGTTATATAAATCAACTATGAAGTTACAAAAAGAAACAATAAATAAGCCAGGGCTCCATGGTCGATGGTATGGGGATGCCTGCGGAACGGCGTTTGGCATGGAGTTGCTCGGCGAACGCTGGTCTCTATTGATCGTTCGAGAGCTCATGTTCGGGCCGCGGCGCTTTACCGACATTCGAGCGAATTTGCCAGGCATCAGCGCAAAGGTTCTGACCGAGCGGTTGGCCGGGCTGGAAACGACTGGCGTGATCGTTCGGACAAACGCCCCAGAACCTGTGCCGGCGCAGCTCTATGGGCTGACGGAATGGGGGTATGCGGCAGAGCCATTAGTCCAAGAGATCGGCCGATGGGCCGCCGCATCGCCGCTGCACGATCCAACGCTGCCGCTTTCGCCGGCCTCCTTCATGCTTTCCCTTCGAACAATGCTGGACAGCAATGTCGCCCGTGATTTGGATGTCACTGCAGTCTTTGAAATTGGTTCTGCACGTTTTACCGCCCGGCTCGAACGCGGGGAGATGCCTATTCAACGCGGCGAGACGGCAGCACCGGACTTGACCTTCTCAGCGGTCTCCGCTCAACCGCTTGCTGCGGTTTTTTACGGTGACATGGCGGCTCTGGATGCGGGGGTGATGATCGAAGGGCGCAGAGATATGGTGCGTCCCTTCACAGATTGCTTCAGCTTGCCGGCCAAGCACTCGGAGTGAACGGTGGTGCCGTAGTTTCGCGGTAGTATTCAGAAGGGGCATCTCTGCCCCCAAAGTGCTCATTTCCCAAGTATTCTGGGCCACTGCGGCAAAAGGCCCCCGCCATTTAAAGCGGGGACCTTCTATCAATCGTACCAATAGAAGTTATCTGCGGTAAGAGCCTCTATACCCGCCAGATTGATTTCCATATCGTTGTCATCCAGAGCGCGATCCCCGTTAACATCAACGTAAAGAACGTTTTCTTCTGCGTCGAGAACGGCGTTAAAATGCATCATATGACTGCGATCTTCTGTAGGAGTTGTCTCGAAGAGCTGTAGTTTTTCTAGAACTGCAGCATAACCCTCAGCTTCACCTAAGTAATTGACAATGGAATAGAACCCCAACACGTCTTCCTCTGCGTCAAAGTCAAGAATGATATCTGCGTTAGCAGAATTACTATCACTGGCTTCAGTAAAGAGAAAAATATCTGCGCCTTCGCCGCCTGTCATCGTATCCGCGCCACCACGACCTACAAGAGTGTCCGTATAGCCGGGCTGGACGTAGTCTGTCCCGATGAGAGTGTCTTCTTCATCGCTACCGCTAAGGTAAACTCTTCCGTTGAAGCCAGACGCATCGATCGTTGCAGCAACAGCCGTATCGATATCCGCGTAAGACGGCTCAACGTAATACGGGTAAGGTGCCGCATCGATAAGCTCGTAAGGGGGAAGGTTAATAAGGTGACCCCCTCCAGTAATCTCTACTGTTTCAAAGGGAAGATTCCATAGAGAGAAGTACTGCGACCCCATGAAGAAGGGGCTAAGATGGATCTCTGCCGTCTCTATACTAGAAATGGAAAACTGGTCGAAATTCAGTCGATTGGTGTACCCTCTATCTAGAAGATCCGGAACGATTTCCAGATTAGGAGGGGCGTCCGCCATTGCGATGAGCGGACCGCCTTCTATCCCGTCAAGGTTGACGCCGACCGTTAGCTTCAAGACGTCGTTGCCTCCCTTGCCGTTCAATACGTCACCGTCCTGTAGGGTTCCAGGCGCTGCAATAAAGGTGTCGCCAGCGGCACCCCCTTCGAGGACTTCACCTTGTTCATATGAGAGGTACAAGATTTGAGGCGTAGCCAATACAGGCTGGGGTTCTGGCACATCAACTACACCTGCTACATAGACTTCAGTCTGTTCTTTGGCGTGGGCTACAGATGCTTGCCACTGATCAATATCATCAAGGACCGTTTTGGCTGCAGCCATTGCCTCGGCGTCAAATGTGAAGCCTCCTTTCTTTTCCGGGACACTTATGGTCCAGTGGAAAGCGACCTCGATTTTATTTTCTACGATCGTGGCGTCGCTCCCTCGCGCGCCAAGAAGAATGGCCTCGATCATGTCGCCGACAGAGACAGCGCCTGTCGTTAGAGCATCGTACCAGAAGCCAAGCCCCGCAGCTTCGGGAGCCCGGTTAAACAGGTTTTGGTAGATACTGGAGATGAAATCTAAGGGAGAGGAGCTGCTCGGATTTGCCAAATAAGGATAGAGGCTTTTTGCTTCGTCAGACTGCGCGAAGTCTTGTGCGATGGTTGTAATGTCTCGGCCGCTATCGACTTGCTTGATCCAAAATTGGAGGCCTTCTGGGTCAGGAGACCGGCCAAAATAACTGACATAGAGCCCTGTAAGAGTATTAATCTGCGCCTGCGTAGCCATACTTACCTCTAAAAAAGAACGTTATGGCCAGAAATGGCCTCATTTATTCTATCATAGGGTAATCCCCCCTAAAAATAGTGGTGTTCAAAAGTAGAATTTTCTCGGCAAGATATCTGAGGAGATTTATGATGAAGAACGGACGATTTAGCGACGCACAGATCATGGCCGTGTTGAAGCAGGCA
>NZ_JAGDED010000016.1:0-49673 GCF_040148765.1 Sulfitobacter sp. NFXS29 | reverse complement strand
CATCATCACCCATCCCATGTCCACACATCCTCATCCCAAACCGAGGACAGAGTGACACTTCTGCTTTGCTTAAGGGTGACATTATCGCTTTGCGGCTACAACAAAAAAACCTATAATCATACTTATGTAATATATTCTAAAGCAGTCGTTGCCCAAATCGTCCCAGCTCAGCTTGTTCCCGCGACGATCCGCAGACTATTTCCGATGGGTTTAGTAAAATAGCCTGCAAAAGAAACGGTCACCAGAATCACCCCTGATACGGTAAGAATTACAGCTATAAGTGCATCTGACGGCGTCCCCGAGAGCAGGAGGGCTGTGTTGTACGCGAATGCAAAGGGTAAGACGAACGCCGGCCAACCAGCGTATCGCCGCAACCGCCGTGCGCATCGGCCCTGCATCTGCGAGAGCGGCAGCGGCAAATGCAGCGATGGCTACCGGGGGCGCAATCATCGACATCATCCCGAAGTAGAGGACGAAGAGATGCCCGGCGATGGGCTCAATGCCCAAGCGACTCAGCGCCTGGGCGGTAATCACGACCATCTGCGCAAAAATCGCGCCGCCCTTTGCGATGGCCCCGATGAGCCTGGCGCAGGGCCGATCGGGCCGCGGGCAATACCAGACCCACCACCAGGGGGATGGCAGATGCAACCAGTCCCGCGGTCGCCGGTTGACAATTGGGCACGAAGAGAGCGCCCAGATCAGCGCCGCGAAGGGTAAGGCACAGACCCAGCCCGCGCGCAGCACGGCGCCGATCTGGGGGCGGTCCTCGGCGGGCATGCCAGAAACCCCCTCCTTCGCGGCGGTCAGATCCGCCAGTAAAAAAGCGCAACATAATAAAGCGCTGCCGGTATGAGCGCAGCGATGACGATTTCGGCGTAGGAGATATTCAGGAACTCGGCCATGAGAAAAGCAGCCGCACCCATGACCGGCGTCGTGAGCTGCCCGCCCGTGGAGGCCACGGCTGCGATCCCTGCGGCGTTCTCGGCTTTGAACCCAGATTTGCGCATCAGGGGGATCGTGATAACCACGGTTGTCGCCACATTTGATACGGCACTACCGGAAATTGATCCGAAAAGAGCAGAGGCGACAATGGATATCTTTGCGGGGCTTTGTCACGTTGTTGACGCGCCCTCAGTTTCGCCGCCCCGCGGTCAACTCAAAGGGCCTGCTCAGGGGCGGACCGCCCTCAACAAAGTCGGTCCAGCTCTTAATGCCGCGTGGAAATACCACGCTCCGCTCTCAGGGCGTCGCCGCCATGTCAATGCAATGGACCCGTCCCGACCTCGCAGCGAATGCTGAACAAGCCCGCCACCGCAATGTGCCGGGCCTTTGCGAACCCTTTATGCGGCTTTGCACTTGACGCGACGGCCTCTGACGGATTATCACATGTGTGATCTTTAGTCACTTATGTGATAATCAAACTCTGAGTTGTTCAGGAGGACACCATGCGCGCCATCGTGCTTCACGCACCGAAAGACATCCGCCTCGAAAAGGTTCCGGAACCCACTGCCGGACCAGGCGAAGTTGTTGTCCGTGTGGCTTCGGTCGGCGTCTGCGGCTCCGACCTGCCGCGGATGCTTATCAAGGGCGCGCACAAGATGCCGCTCATCACCGGACACGAATTCTCTGGCCACATCACCGAAATCGGTGAAGGCGTCGAAGGCTGGGAAAAAGGCGAACTGGTTGCCGTCCCACCGCTTCTGCCGTGCTACGATTGCCCCGAATGTGCGACCGGCAACTTCTCGCGCTGCCATGGCTACGACTACTTCGGCAGCCGACGTGACGGCGCTTACGCCGAATACGTGGCCATTCCGGTCGAGAACCTTCTGAAGACCCCCGAAGGCGTTGATCCGCGCGCCATAGCTATGACCGATCCGGCCTCCATCGCGCTTCACGCGATCTGGAAAGCAGGCGGCATCACAGCAGGTCAGACCGGCGCCGTCGTCGGCTGTGGCCCCATCGGCCTCTTCGCGATCCAGTGGATGCGCATCATGGGCGCGTCCTCGGTCATCGCTGTCGACGTGTCACAAGAGAAACTAGACCTCGCCCGCGAAGCTGGCGCAGACGTTCTCGTTCTCTCCTCCGAGACCGACAGCAACAAGGCCCGCGCAAACGTGGTGGTGGAAGCTGTCGGCCTCGACGCCACAATCAACACCGCGATCAACATCGCAGCCCCTGGTGGCCATGTGTCCTTCATCGGCATACCGGTTCCGGACGTGACCATGGACAACAAGACGTTCCAGACGTTCCTGCGTCAGGAAATCTCTCTGCACGGGTCATGGAACAGCTTTGGCGCACCCTTCCCCGGACCGCAGTGGACCACCACCATCGAGAAATTCGGCACCGGCGAGCTGAAGTGGGAATTCATGATCTCCCACGATCTGGAGCTCGAAGAACTGCCCGAAATTTTCCGCCGTTTCGACGCGCGTGATATTCACTTCTCGAAGGTCTTGTTCCACCCTTGAAGAACGGGTGACGGAACGGAAGGACGCGTCGCATCATGACACATACGATAAGCTTGGACTTCGGCACAAACGGCGTCCGTGCCGGGATCTTCGATCTCGACGCGGGCAAACTCGTGGCCGCGGCAGAGCGGGGTTATGGCACCCGCCACATCCCCCCCAACCGCGCCGAACAGTCGCCCGACGACTGGTGGGCGGCGCTCTGCGATCTGGTGCCCGAGGTTCTGGCCGAAGCTGGACAGCCCGAGATCGACGCGATCTGCGTCGCCACCTTCGCTTCGACCGTGGTGTTCAGCAACAAACACGGTCAGGCGCTCGCGCCCGCGATCCTCTGGATGGATGCGCGCGCCACCGAAGAGGCCGCCAAGACCGAAGCCGCGTCACACCCCGTTCTTGCCTATTCCGGCGGATCGGATGCGGTGGAATGGCTGGTGCCAAAGGCCATGTGGATGGCCAAGAACGATCCCGACCTCTGGGCGCGCACCGATATCGTGTGCGAGGCGCTCGACTTTATCAACTTCCGCCTGTCCGGCATCTGGGCAGGGTCGTTGATGAACGCGACCTGCAAATGGAACTACGACAGCCGCGCCCGCGCGTTTTGCAATGATCTCTATGCCGACCTCGGCGTTCCCGAACTGATCGACAAACTGCCACCCGAGATCCTCGATATCGGCGCGGTCATCGGCACGCTGACCGACGAGGCCGCCAAGGCGCTTGGTTTCGCGACACGTCCCAAAGTGGTTCAGGGCGGCATTGACGCACACATGGGCACCTTCGGGGCTGGCACCGTCGAACCCGGTTCGATGCTGATGATCGGCGGCACCTCGAACGTGCATCTGACCCAAGTGCCCGACGACGGGCGCGATATCACCGGCGTCTGGGGCCCCTACCCCCACGCGCTCACCCCCGATCTTCGGATGATCGAAGGCGGGCAGGTCTCGGCGGGATCGATCCTGAACTGGCTCGCCCGCGACATTTACGGTCTCGACGACGACGGCTTCGTAGCACTTTGCGAAGAAGCGGCCGGTGTGGATTTCCGCGACACCAGCCTGATGGCGCTGGATTTCTGGATGGGCAACCGCACGCCGTACCGCGATGCCTCGCTGCGCGGCGCGCTGATGGGTCTGTCGCTGTCCCACGACCGTGCCACCATCTTCCGCGCATGCGTGACTTCGGTTGCGCTCGGCTCGGCCAACGTGGTCTTTGACCTCGAGCGCCAAGGCGTCCACATCGACCGGCTCGTGCTGGCAGGCGGCATTCTCAAAAACCGCATGTGGCTCGACGCGACCGTCGACGCCATCGGTAAACCCGTAAAGGTCGCAACCGGAGACAACTTGTCGCTGTACGGCGCTGCCGTAGCCGCGAAAGTGGGTCTCGGCCTGTCGCCCTCGCTCGTCAAGGCCGCAGGCTCCGTCGCCGCCCCGATGGTCGAACATGAACCCGACATGGACGCGCACGAAGACTACAAAATCATGCTCGCAGACTATCGCGAAGCGGTCGACGTGCTGCGCCCGATCCTGCTCCGGCTCTCCGCCAGCGGCAAAGGACGTGCCTCATGAGTTCCGAAGACAAAGACAAATCCGCCAACCGGCTCCCTGTCGACGAAGCCCGCGAGCTTCTGATGGTCCGCATCGCGCGCATGGCCTATCTCGAAGACCGAAGCCAGACGGAGATTGCCACCGAAACCGGCCTGAACCGCTGGCAGGTCAGCCGCCTTCTGACCGAAGCCCGTGACTTTGGCGTTGTGCGCATCGAAGTGGTGCCACGCTCGTCGCGTCGTCCCGATCTGGAAAGCGCGCTGGCGCGGGTTTTCGGGCTTCGCGATGCTATCGTTGTCCCTGCATCGGGGGCCGAAGCCGGTGCCGACCCGCTTGACGGTGTCGCGCAGGCCGCGGGGCAGTATCTGGCCGCGATCAAGCCGCGCCCCGATATGGTCGGCGTATCATGGGGTCGCACGATGGCCCGCGTCGCGCATTGGTTGCCGCCGAAGTGGGCCGACGGGATTGAAGTGGTGCAGATTAACGGCACCGTCGCACCTGTCCCGCAAGTGGCCCACCACAACGACGTGGCCGAAACATTCGCCCGCAAGGGCAACGGCAGCTTCATTCCGCTGCCGGTTCCCGCCATCGTCGGCGAACGCGCCACCCGCGAAGTGCTCGAACGTGACCGTATCGTTGCCAACGTACTCGACAAGGCGCGTACTGCCAAAGTGCTCTGCTTCTCGCTCGGCGCGCTTGGCGAAACCTCGGCGCTGCTTCTGTCGGGGAACATTCTCGATGGCGAAAAGGACGCCCTGTTGCAGGCCGGCGCTGTGGGCGACATTCTGGGACGGTTCATCGACGTGCGTGGGAACATCGTCGACGCGAGCTTGAACGGACGGACCATCGGGCTCGACCTGTCCGACCTCCAAACCCGCGAGCGCGCCATTGGCGTCGCTGCGGGACAAGACAAGCACGACGTCGTGCTGGGCGCGCTTCACGCGGGCCTGATCAATGTCCTCGTCACCGACGAGGCGACCGCAAACTATGCATTGGAGCATGTCCATGACCGCTGAGTTGAAGGAACCCCCCGTGACGGCACAGAACCAGCTTGTGCCTACCTCCGAAACCGGAGGCCATGCGCGCAACACTGGTATGCCGCTTGCCCTCGATATGTTCGAAGGCCACGCCGTAAACCGCTCGGCTGCCGAACGCCGCGCCGCCTCGCTTGGAGGGCGCCGTTCAGTCAAGAAGCAGTGGCAGGCCGCTTGGCTCGTGAACGCCGTGCGCCTGATCGACCTGACAACGCTCGCCGGTGACGACACAGCCGCCCGCGTGCGCCGCCTTTGTGCCAAAGCCCGAAACCCGATTGCGCCGCACATCATGGAAGGACTCGGCTTGGGCGACATGAAGCTCACCACCGGCGCCGTCTGTGTCTATCCCACGATGGTGGAACACGCCGTGCGCGCACTCGAAGGCTCCGGCGTTCCGGTCGCATCCGTGGCCACCGGCTTTCCGGCCGGGCTGACGCCGCTGAGCCTGCGTCTGGAAGAAATCAAATACGCAGTCGAAAACGGCGCGCATGAAATCGACATCGTCATCAACCGCGAACAAGCCCTGCGCGGCGAATGGTCGGCGCTTTATGACGAGATTGCCCAGATGCGCGAAGCCTGTGGCAGCGCGCACCTGAAAGCCATCCTTGCCACAGGCGAGCTTGAAACCCTGCGCAACGTCTATGCGGCCTCGATGGTTGCGATGCAGGCGGGCGCGGATTTCATCAAAACTTCGACCGGCAAAGAAGGCGTGAACGCGACCCTGCCCGTCAGCCTGACCATGATCCGCGCCCTGCGCGATTACGGCACCGACACCGGCCACATGATCGGCTTCAAACCCGCAGGAGGGATTAAAGCCGCCAAAGAGGCGCTGACCTGGCAGATCCTGATGAAAGAGGAACTCGGCCGCCCCTGGCTCGAACCCGAACTCTTCCGCTTCGGCGCCTCGTCCATGTTGGGCGACATCGAACGCCAGCTCGAACACAATGCCACCGGACGCTACGCCGCGTCCTCGCGCCACGCCATCGCTTGAGGGAGCACGACGAACAATGACTGAAATCACGGATATTCTCGCCAGCATGGAATACGGACCCGCCCCCGAAGATCGCAGCATCGTGGACGCTTGGCTTGCCAAGCACGAAGCGGGCTTTGGCCACTTCATCGACGGCACTTTCACCAAGCCCGGCAAACTGTTTGACGTATCAAACCCCGCAACCGGCAAACGTATCGCGGGCGTGACCCAAGGCACCAAAGACGATGTGGACGGCGCTGTCGCCGCCGCTCGCAAGGCGCAGCCGAAGTGGGCTGCACTTTCGGGCCATGAACGGGCCAAGTTTATCTACGCGCTGGCCCGCCACGTGCAGCAGCACGCCCGTTTCCTCGCCGTGCTGGAAACCATCGACAACGGCAAGCCGATCCGCGAAAGCCGCGACATCGACGTGCCGCTCGTTGCCCGCCACCTTTATCATCACGCCGGCTGGGCCGAGATTCTCGAAGACGAATTCCCTGGCTCCGAAGCCGTGGGCGTCTGCGGTCAGGTGATCCCGTGGAACTTCCCGCTTCTTATGCTGGCATGGAAAATCGCGCCCGCGCTCGCAGCTGGTAACACTGTGGTCCTGAAGCCCGCCGAATACACCCCGCTCACCGCGCTGGCTTTTGCCGAGATCGCCGCCGAATGCGGTCTGCCCAAAGGTGTTCTGAACATCGTCACAGGTGACGGCGACACAGGCGGTGCCATTGTAGGACACGACGATATCGACAAAGTGGCCTTCACCGGCTCGACCGATGTGGGCCGCGTCATCCGCCGCCAGACCGCGGGGTCGGGCAAGCAACTGACCCTCGAACTTGGCGGCAAGTCGCCCTTCGTGGTCTTTGCCGATGCCGATCTTGACGCCGCCGTCGAAGGTGTGGTGGACGCGATCTGGTTCAACCAAGGTCAGGTCTGCTGCGCCGGTGCGCGTATCCTTGTGGCCGAACAGGTCCACGACCGGTTCGAAGCTTTGCTGCGCGCCCGCATGGACAAACTTCGCGTGGGCGATCCGCTCGACAAATGCACCGACGTGGGCGCGATTGTGGACCCGATCCAACTCGACAGCATCACCTCGCTCGTCGACAAGGGCGTGGAACAGGGTGCCAAGCTCTACCAGACCGAGGCCCCCAAGGGCTGCTTTTATCCGCCCACTCTGGCGACCGAAGTGGAACCGGCCTCCGTGCTCGCAACCGAAGAAATCTTCGGCCCTGTGGTCACCCTGACCTCGTTCCGCACACCTGCCGACGCGCTGGCTCTCGCCAACAACACGCGCTACGGCCTTGCCGCTTCTGTCTGGTCGGAGAACATCAATCTTGCACTCGACATCTCGGCCAAGATCAAAGCGGGCATTATCTGGATCAACTGCACAAACGTCATGGATGCGGGCGCGGGATTCGGTGGCTACCGTGAAAGCGGCTTCGGGCGCGAGGGCGGGCGCGAAGGCATGAGCGCATACGTCTCGCACGCCCTGCCGGCACCAAAGAAACCGGAAACCGCACCTGCAACACCCGACGCCATGCCGCAGGCCGCAGGCCCCAAGGCGGGCAGGGACGTGGACCGCACCGCCAAGCTTTACTATGGCGGCAAGCAAGCGCGCCCCGATGGCGGCTTTTCCTACGGTGTCGAAGGTCCGAAAGGCACCGTTGGCCTCGCAGGTCTTGGCAACCGCAAGGACATCCGGAACGCCGTCGAGGCTGCAGCGAAAGCGACCGGCTGGGGCAAGGCCACGGGCCACAACCGTGCGCAGGTGCTCTACTACCTCGGTGAAAACCTCGCGGCCCGCTCGAACGAGTTCAAGGAACGTCTCGTCTCCTTCGGGGCTTCGTCCAAAGATGCAACGGCAGAAGTCGAAACGGCGGTGCGCCGCTGCTTCTGGTATGCCGCTCAAGCCGACAAGTTCGACGGCGCGGTGCACCAGACCAAAAGCGCCTTTGTCACGCTTGCGATGAAAGAACCGCTCGGCGTCATGGGCATCGCCTGCCCGTCCGCGCATCCGCTTCTGGGTTTCGTCTCAACGGTCCTTCCGGCAATCGCGATGGGCAACTCGGTCGTGGCACTTCCAAGCCAGACGCATCCGCTCGCGGCCACCGATCTCTATCAGGTCCTCGAAACGTCGGACTTCCCCGCAGGCGTAGTAAACATCGTCACCGGCGTGCGCGACGAACTGTCCAAAACCCTCGCCCAACACGACGAAGTCGCGGGTATGTGGTATTTCGGGACGAAAGAGGGCGGCAAGATGGTCGAAGCCGAAAGCGCCGGCAACCTCAAACAGACGTGGACCGAAGATGCGGCTGCCCGCGACTGGTCTGGCAAGCAAGGCTACGGCCAAGACTTCCTGACCCGTGCCACGCAGGTGAAAAACATCTGGGTTCCGTACGGCGAATGATTATCTTCGACTGCGACGGCGTTCTCGTCGACAGCGAAATCCTGTCCTGTGAAACGGATGCCCAGCTTATGAGCGAAGCTGGATATCCGATCACGACGGAAGAGCTGATCCACGAATTCATCGGACGCCCCAAACCCGCGATCTGGGCCGAACTCGAGAAACGGCGCGGCACGCCGTGGCCTGACGGGCTCCTGGACCGTGCCAGCGACGTTTTACAAATGCGGCTTGAAACCGAACTTCTGCCGGTCGAGGGCATCGCCGAGGCGCTTGGCCGTCTCGACGGTCCCCGCGCCGTTGCGTCTTCATCGGGCGTAAAGAAACTGGCCCTGTCGCTCGACGTCTGCGGGCTGTCTGGGTTCTTTGGCGATCACGTCTATTCCGCCGAACTGGTGGCACGGGGCAAACCCGCGCCGGACGTGTTTCTGCTCGCAGCCTGCAAGGTCGGGGCTGATCCCGCCGACTGTCTCGTGATCGAGGACAGCGCGGCTGGCATCGCCGCTGCACGCCGCGCAGGGGTGCGCGCCATCGGCTTCACGGGCGGGCGCCATAGCTGGCCTGCCCACCGCTCGGTTCTGGAAGAAGCCGGTGCCATCGACATCCTCACGCATATGCGCGACCTGCCGGACACCATCGAAAAGAACCTGCGCGCCACCTGAGCGCGCAGGTTCAGAACATCTCGTTGCGCCGCATCTGACGCAGATAACGTTTCATCCGCGTCAGCCGCTCGTTGTGCGCCTTTCCCAGACGCCGCGCGACCAGCGTGGACAGGACATCGGCAACCACCAGCGCCGCGATGCGCGACGTGGTCGGCGTGAACAGGTCGGTGTTGTCCAGCGTCTCTACCGTGATCACCACATCCGAATAATGGACCAAGGGCGAATCCGTCTCGCCCGTGATGGCAATGACCTTCGCCCCCTGCTCCCGCGCCAGACGCGCAAGCTCGGTGATCGACCGCGTGACGCCGGTGTTGGAAATCGCCACCGCAACCGATCCCCGCTTCATCATCGAAGCCGCCATAAGCTGCTGATGGCTGTCGGTCGTCGCGTTACAGGGGATACCCAGCAGCGGAAACTTCTGCTGCAAATCCTGCGCCACTATGGCCGAGGCTCCGAAACCAAAGATCTCTAGATGATCCGCCTTCAGGATCAAATTGACTGCCGCGTTCATCTGTTCGATGTCGAGCGCATGACGCGCCCAGTCGAGCGAGGTTATCGTGTAGTCGAAAATCTTCTGCGCAACTTCGGTCGGTGTATCGTCGTCCGATATCGCCGAATGGGTCGCGGGGGTGCCAAGCGCAAGGCTCTGCGCCAGCCGTATTTTCAGATCCTGAAACCCGTCGCATCCAATCGCGGTACAGAACCGGATTACGGTCGGCTGGCTCACTTCGGCCAGCTCGGCGGTCTCGGCCACCGTCGCATTCAAAATCCGGTGCGGCACTTCCAGCAGCACGTCTGCTACCTTGCGGTCGGACTTGCGCAGCGTCGGCTGCATCGTGCGAACGACTTCAAGGATGTTCCGGTTACCTGCTGTCTCCATGTCTGTCATAACTTTCAAATAGCCTATAGTACTGCCAGCGATAACTCGTAAAACGAACCCACTTCGGCTGGGTACAGGTTAACCGCCGTCTGAGCATCCGAAATCTCGCGAATGTCCGCAGGGTCGGCAGTGTTGAATGCGAACAGACCGAAGTGATGCGCGATGACCAAGGGAATGCCCGCAGCCCCCGCCAGATCAAGCGCTTCGGCCGTGTCCATATTGCCCGGAACACCGTTTTCCCGCCTTACCGCATCGCGGCCATTAACCGGAAACAGCGCCAGATCGGCCCCGAGTGCCGCAACTTCCCCGACCTGACCCTCGAAGGGAATGGTATCTCCGGAGTGAAATATCGTTGCGTCATGCAAGCTCACGGCCATGCCGAGAAACACGTGGTTTCCCGCCTCGTCGCGCTGCAACGCCTCATGAGCGGCGCGTGTCGCGGTGACTTTGATACCGGTCACAGGCTCGATCGTCTCGCCCGCCTCGATATCGACGATCCGCTCGGTCGGCACAGCGGCGCGCTCGATTGCCACAGCGCGCACCGCACGCGGTGCGATGAGCGGCGCATCGGGGTTCGCGGCCATCAGGTCAGGTAAGGTGCCAAGATCCAGATGATCCGTATGCGCATGAGTCGCCACGACCAGATCGACATGGGCGATCTCCTGCGGCGCGACCGGTGCGGGCATCATCCGAACATGTGGAAACTTGGTACCGGCATATTTCTCGGCCAGACTATCGGACAGATAGGGGTCGATTACGACACGCCGTCCGCCTCCGTCGATCACGAAACCCGCCTGCCCCAGCCACCAAAGCCGCACGGCGTCACCCGGCGGTTCGGCCAGAACCTCTGCCAAGCTCCGCGTCTCGGCGCGCACCGTCAGCTGCGCCTCATGCTGGGACATCCTGCGCCTCCAACGCGGTCAACAGATTGTTCACCGCATCGCGGGTCGCCCGCATAACGCTTCCGTCTGTCAGACCGCCGACATGGCTGGTCGCGATCACTTTGGGATGCGACGCGATACGCAGGTCCTCGGGCGGCTCTTGATCAAAAACGTCCGTCGCATAACTTGCGACCTGTCCCTGATCCAACGCCGCTATCATCGCTCCGTCATCGACCAGACCAGCGCGCGCGGTATTCACCACGATTGCGCCCTCGGGCATCGACGCAATACGCGCAGCGGACAAAATCGGTCTACCGTCTTCGGGCATTGGACAGTGGAACGTCACCATCCCGGCCTGCGCGAACAGATCACCAAGCGGCACATAGCGCACGGCACCCTCCAAAGGCCCGAGTGTAGGGTTGAACGGGTCATAGGCCACCACATCGGCGCCCAGCCCGACCAGCGTGGTCGCAACCTTGCGACCGATCGCGCCCATGCCGACGACGCCGACGGTGGCGCCCTCGATCTCGCGCCCCTTGAGTCGCGGCCAGCCACCATCGCGGACTCCGGCACTTTCCGCCGGAATATTACGACAGGCCGACAGCATCAGCCCGATGGCAAGCTCGGCAACACCAGTGGCATTCGCACCGACAGCCCGCTCCACGCGGATACCCTTTGCCTCGACTGCCGCCAGCGGCAGGCTGTCGACACCGGTGCCGTTGCGAGAAATAACCCGAAGGCTGTCTGCCGACCGGATCACCGCCTCGCTCACAGGCTCGACACCCGCGAGCCAGCCAACGCAACCTGGCAACAGCTTTATCAGTTCCGCCTCATCCGGCGTTTTGCCCGGGGTGCAGAACACAACATCGTAGCCCGCCGTCGCCAGACCGCTCAACTCGTCAGGCGGGTTCGACGTCAGCGAGCGGGGCGTAATAAGGATTTTGCCCATGCTCACCCCTTCGCCGCTTGGACAGCAATGTCGGTCAGCTTGTCGATGTTCTTCTTGCCGGTGTCGATGGTGATGTCGAACACCTCGGCGATCACCTGCGTCCAACCGTGAATGAAATAGGTCCAGCCGTCATTGATCGTCAGGCCCCGCTCCGCTTGCTGCGCCCGCGCCTGATCCAGAAACACCAGCTCGCCGCGATAGTTCAGCTCCCAGACAGTGGCGTTCTGGGGGAGTACCGCCGCATCCGTGAGCGGCGACCCCGGGCGGTCCTTGCCCAGTCCCGTTGCATTGATGACGAGCGATCCCGAAGCCATCTTGGTCAGCACCTTGTCATTGGCGTCGGGCGTATTGACCAGCACGTAGTCCACCGGCACGTCACTTTCGATCTGCTCGTGGACATGCCGGATTTCGTCCAGCCGTTCCTGCGTGGTGTCCGAGACAACGATCCGCGCAGGCACATCCTGCCCACGTTCGCGGCGCATCAGGTGCCATGTCAGCGCAATGGTCGAACCTCCGACACCCATGGAGAACACTTCGGCCCCGTTGCCGGTCCAGTATCCGTCCCCCAAAAAACCGTCGATGGCGAGACCCGAGGACAGCGGGTCTTTCGCGTGACAGACAAGCCGGTTGTCGCGCTTCGAAATACAGCTGGTTTCGCGCATCAGACGCGCAAAGACATCGACCTCATCGAAAAGCTCTTCCGCCGCATCGAACAGGTCGATCTTGTGGGTGGTCACGAGCGCCCCCCGCGACAACGGATCGTCACGGATGAACTCCACCGCTTCGACATAAGTTTCCGGCGCGGAATGCGGCTCGAAGTCGATGCCCCTGATCGCCACATCACCCAACCCGAGGTGTTCGGCCCAAGCCGGAAACACTTTCATGATCGAGCTTTGCCCAGTGGTCACACCGATAAAATGGAGCGTCGGTTTCTCGCAAGGTGCATAGGTCATCCGCGCACCTCTTTCGCTTTCGCCACAGCCGCGCTGGCCTTCTTGGTGATGCCGGACCAGTCGCCTGCCGCCATATCTTCGGGCTTCGCGATCCACGTCCCGCCAACGGCTGCGATCTGGGACATGGAAAGCCAGTCCGACATATTGTCGAGCGTCACGCCGCCGGTCGGTATGAACTTGAGCCTCAGATGCGCGAAGGGGGCCGAGATGTTTTTCAACATCGACGGACCGCCCGCTCGCATTGCGGGAAAGAACTTCATCAGACGGTAGCCCCGCGCGCTCGCGCGCGAGATATCCGAAGGCGTCATGATACCCGGAGCGAAGGCAAACCCCGCCCGGTCGGCGGCACTGGCCACCTCGGGATCGTATCCCGGCGCCAGCCCGAACTTGGCACCCCCATCCATTGCCTGCCTCACCGCATCAGGAGACAGGATCGTACCCGCGCCCACGTTCAACTCGGGGCGGCTGTCGCGCAACTTGGCAATGACCTCGGCGGCGGCATTTGTGCGGAATGTGATCTCGGCCACGCCAAGCCCACCCTCCAGCAGAGCATCCGCCAAAGGTTCGGCATGGTTGGGGTCTTCGATGGCGATAACCGGCACGACACCGACTTCGACCACCGCGTCGAAAGCGTTGACGGTCATCAGGCCACCTCTTCGACGTAGATCTTGGCGAGGTCTTCGGCGCTGCGCGGCGTCCAGTCGGGGTTGTCCACGGCCTTCCAGCCGCCATTGCCGTCATCGACGATCCGCACCTTCATGCCGCCCGAGCGCTCGATGATGCCATAGTCCTGACCAGAATCGGAGGGATAGGCGAACATCATGACCAGATCTTCGGTGCCGGTGTTGACCGACCGGTGAATCCAGTAAGGCGGTACGTAACAGATGCCCTGCGGCTTCACTTCTACCAGACGCACTTCGCCCTCGGGGCTTTCCATTTGCATGATACCGGTACCTGACTGACCGTAATAGATTTCCGGTCGGTCGCCATTAGCGTGGATGTGGCCACGGGTCAGAAAGAACTCGTCTCCGACCCGACCCGGCTCCATGCGGGTCACACCCATGATAAGGTCGCTGACTTTTTCACCCGGAGTGTAAGAGGTGACCTCATACGCCACTTGCCCCTTACGTTCGGCAAGAAGCGCCTCGAACGCCGGTTCGTCCGCGTAAAGCCCGCGGAGATCCTCATAGGTCTTTTTGTAGTGACCATTGGCCCCCTTCAGAAGCCCTTCGGCCACTGCGACGTTGCAATATTGGGGTTCGGCGATAGTGGGCATGTCTTCCTCCGTCCATGTATCCGGCGCAGATCGAGCCAAGTTGACCGGCGCAGCAGCGTATTGTGTACCAATACTACCAAATCAACTACCTAGTAGCCGATAAGGCGGGCGTTGCGCAACAGATTTCGGGGATTACGGGTGCAAAATTGGGCAGCTTATGTATTGACGGTTATTATTTTGGTAGCTACGTTCCATTTTGTCAGAGAGGACTGACAGGCAGCGGACGTGAAAAACGACGCGCCAACCCCAAAGGAGGAGACACATGAAGATTAAATCCATCGCGGCAATTGCCGCCGCCGCAACCATGACCGCAGCGGGTTCCGCTCAGGCTCAGGACTGTAACCTCGGTATTTCCATGTACACACTGGGCGCGCCCTACTTCGCCGCTCAGGAAGACGCAGCGCGCAAGGCCGCCGAAGAAGCTGGCTGCACCGTGCGCTCGGCTGACGGCCAGAACGACATGGTCAAGCAGATTGGCGATATCGAAGACATGGTCGCCGCCGGCATCAACGTTTTGATCATCAACCCTCGTGACGCGCAGGGTCTCGTCTCCGCCGTGAACGCCGCGTCCGCTCAGGGCGTGCATGTGGTTGCGATCGACTCCACCCTCGACCCGTCCGCCGACTTCATTACTCAGATCCAGTCGTCGAACGAAGCAAACGGCGAACTCGTCGGTGACTGGCTTGCCAAAAAGCTAGAAGGCGAACCCGCCCGCATCGCGCTTCTCTCCGGCAGCCAAGGCAACCTCGTCGGCCGTGAACGTCGTCTGGGCGTGCTGCGCGGCCTGATGGACTCGATGCTCACCAACTATGGCTCCGCCGAAGTTGAAGTCGTCGGCCAAGGCTGGGGCAACTGGGCAACCGAAGGCGGTCTGACCGCAATGGAAGACCTGCTGACCGCACACTCCGATATCAACGTCGTGCTCGGCGAGAACGATTCGATGGTGCTTGGCGCACGTGCCGCCCTTCAGGCTGCCGGCCGCCTCGACGAAGTGATCCTCGTCGCCGCTGCTGACGGTCAGAAAGAAGCCTACGAGCTGATCCGCGAAGGCGAATACGGTGTGACCGGCCTCAACAATCCGAACGAAATCGCCCGTATGGCGGTTGAAGTCGGCCTTCAGGCGCTAAACGACGAACTGCCCGAAGATATGGGCAAACTCACGTTCACGCAGCCCGCTGCGATCACGCAGGACAACGTAGACGAATACTACGACGAAGAGTCGCTCTTCTGATTTTGCAAGAGTAACGTGAAGACGGCGCGGTCAGGCTCCTTTCGGGGTCGGGCCGTTCCGACCCAGACGCGCAGGGGGAGAGGCGCTGTGACCAAGCCACTCATCGAACTCGACAACATTACCAAAGCCTTTGCGGGCATCCGCGCGCTGACGAATGTGGATTTTACCCTCATGCCCGGCGAAGTGCATTCGCTCGTTGGCGAAAACGGCGCAGGGAAATCGACCCTGATGCGCGTACTCGGCGGCGAGATGCGCCCCAACGCAGGCACCGTGTCAATCATGGGCGAAGAGGTAAAGATGCATGGGCCGGTAGACGCGATCGAACGCGGTGTCTCTATCATCCATCAGGAAATGGCCCTCGCGCCCGATCTGTCCGTCGCTGAAAACATCTTTCTGGGCGAACTGCCCGCCCGGATCGGCTGGACCCGCCTGCGCCGAAATGCGCGCGAGCTTATCAACCGCCTCGGCTTCGAGATATCTCCCGCCGCGCTCGTTGGCGATCTCTCGATTGCGCACCAGCAGGTGGTCGAGATTGCGAAAGCCCTGTCCCGCAACGCCAAGGTCATTGTCTTTGACGAACCGACCGCCGTGCTCTCGATGGGCGACGCCCAGCGTCTCCTCGACATCATCCGCAGCCTGCGCGACGACGGCGTGGGCGTGGTCTATATCTCGCACCGTCTGGACGAGATCTTCGCGATCTCCGACCGTATTTCCGTGCTGAAAGACGGCCAGAACGTCGAAACCGTGACCCCCGACAGCCTTACCGTGGACGACCTGATCCGTAAAATGGTCGGTCGCCCCCTGAGCCAGCTGTTCGGCGACAAACCCGAGGCCGAAATCGGGGAAGAGGTGCTGCGCGTCGAAAACCTGACCCTGCCCAACGGCGTCAGGGACGTGAGCTTCTCGCTGCGCCGAGGCGAAGTCGTGGGCTTGGGTGGTCTTGTCGGCTCCGGTCGCACCGAAGTCGTGCGCGCCATCTTCGGCGCCGACCCGATCACTTCGGGCACAATCCAGTTGCACGGCGAAAACTTCCGCCCGCGCGGCCCGAAACAGGCCGTGAAGCGCGGCGTGGCGCTGGTGCCCGAAGACCGCAAAGGTCAGGGCGTGGTGCTAGACATGTCCATCGGCCGAAACGCGACCATGGCCAAAACCACGGACGTGACCCGCTTCGGGTTCTTCTCGGGCCGCAAGGAACGCAATGTCATCGAAGGGCTGATCAAGTCGCTTCGCATCAAGCTGGGCCACCACACCGACCCCGTGTCGAGCCTGTCGGGCGGCAACCAGCAGAAAGTCGTCCTCGCCAAGTGGTTCAACACCGGCAACGACATCTTCATTCTCGACGAACCGACCCGCGGCGTAGACGTGGGTGCGAAGACCGAGATCTATTCGCTCATTCACCGCATGGCCTCCGAAGGCAAGGCCGTGCTTGTCATCTCGTCCGAACATGCGGAGCTTTTCGGTCTGTGCGATCGCGTGCTTGTCATGGGCGAAGGCCGCCTGCACGGCGAGCTTCTGCCGCCGGACTATACGGAAGAAAAGCTTTTGACCCTGTCTATGTCCAGCCGGCGGTCATCTGAACTGGAGAAATCGACATGACTGATCAGGGCGTAGGCGTCGGGGAACCCGGCGCGACGGAAAACGAAAAGACCAAAGGCCCCACAACGTCTTTCACCAAGCTGTTCCGCCAGTTCGGCACCTTTACGATCTTCGTAATCTTGGTGCTGCTGGCCTCTACGCAATCCGATGCGTTTCTTTCCGAACGCAACATTATGAACGTGCTGCGGCAGATGTCCGGCGTCGGTGTCATGGCCATCGGGATGCTCTTTGTCATTCTCACACGCGGGATCGACCTGTCGGTTGGCTCTATCGCAGCACTTGGCGCCGTGTCCTCGGCGCTGTTGATCCAGCAGTTCCCGCTTCCCGTCGCGCTGGCGATGTCGGTCAGTATCGGTGCCGCTTGTGGCGCGATCTCCGGTGTGCTGATTGCGTTCTTCCGCCTACCCGCCTTCGTCATCACGCTTGCCATGATGACTGGCGCACGCGGTTTTGCGCTGATCCTGTCCAACGGTCAGCCGATCATGCCTGGTGACTCCGGTCGCCCGCTTCAGGAATTCGGCACCTCGTTTACTCTCGGCTTCCCGAACCCTGCCATGCTGATGTTCGGCCTGTTCCTTCTGGCCTTCCTGATCCTCAACTACTCGCGCTTCGGTCGTCTGGTGAAAGCCATCGGCTCGAACGAGGAATCCGTGCGTCTCTCCGGCATCTCGGTGCCGTGGTATGTGCTCGCCGTCTACATCATGTCGGGCGCGCTCGCCGCTGTCGCAGGTATCCTCGTGACCTCGCGCTCGGGTGTGGGTTCGGCCAGCGTCGGCTCCGGCGCGGAGCTTGACGTAATCGCAGCCGTGGTCATCGGTGGCGCAAGCCTGATGGGCGGTCGCGGGGGCGTCATAAACACCTTCATCGGCGTGATGATCCTCGGCGTGATCGGCAACATCATGAACCTCGCAGGTGTGCCCGGTTATCACCAACAGGTCTACCTCGGGATTATCATCGTGGCAGCTGTCGTTATCCAGCATGGCACCCAACTGTTCCGCCGCTGAGGTCCATCATGACTGATTGCACCATTGCACTCGACATTGGCACCGGTTCCACCCGCGCAGCGGTGATGGGGCCGGACGGCCAGGTCCTTCGGATTTCGGCCCGCGAATACCAACAAATTGTCCCTGCCTACGGCTGGTCCGAACAACGCCCCGCAGATTGGTGGTCCGCTTCCTGCGACGCGCTGAAAGATGTGACCGCTTGGGCGCGGGACGAAGGTCACAACCTCACCGCGTTGGCAGGTTGCGGCCAGATGCACGGCACGGTTCTGGTGGACGCCGATGGCGAACCCACCCTCGATGCGGTGCCCCTCTGGAACGACAAACGAACCCTCGACCATGTCCGTGCCTTCGAGGCCAGTGAAAAAGTTGAAGACTGGCTTTCGCGCACCGGCAACCCGCCGACACCGGCATGGCCCGCGTTCAAACTCCAATGGCTGCGCGACAAAGAGCCCGATGCCTACGCCCGAGCCACCCATGTGCTCATGCCCAAGGACTTTGTGAACCTGAAGCTGACGGGCGAACGGGCGATGGACTGGACCGACGCGGCCTGTTCCTTTTTGATGGACCCCGAAACGGGCCGCTGGAATGAAAGCGTTCTGGCCGATCTCGGACTCGATGCCGCCAAGATGCCAACGGTCAAACTGCCCACGGAGATCCTTGGCCATGTCACCGCCGAGGCTGCCAAGGTCACCGGCCTGCCCCAAGGGCTGCCGGTGCTCGCAGGCGGCGCGGATTACCCGATTGCGCTCCTCGGCTCCGGTGTCTGCCGCCCCGGACTGGCCTCCGAAGTTGCGGGCACCTCGTCCATCGTCACCCTGGTGGCCGAAAAGCCGGTTCTGGACCCCGAGATTTCGAACGTCGGCACGCCCGAAGGCAACTGGGGCGCATTTGTCCTGCTTGAAGCGGGGGGCGACGCCGCCCGTTGGGCGCGCCGTGCCTTTCATGACAATGATCTAAGCTACGGCGATATCCTCGCCATGGCCGAAACCGCTGCCCCCGGATCGGATGCGCTTTTGTTCCTGCCCTATCTCGTGGGCGAACGACTGGGCGCGCACCGCAACTCGCGGGCGCAATTCTTCGGCCTCGCTGCCGGTCACGGCCTGCCCCAGATGCACCGTGCCGTACTCGAAGGCGTGGGGTTTGCCGTGAACCGCCACCTTCAGGTCATGGAACGCGCCACCGGCACACGTCCCGACATGCTCATCGCCTCGGGCGGCGGCGCAAAAGCCGACTTCTGGCTGAAGATCAAGGCGTCCATCTACAACCGCCCGATCCTGATCCCAGAAGAGGCCGAATGCGGTCTCGTCGGTTGTGCGGCCCTTTGCACAGTGGCCCTCGGTCGGGAACCCGATCTGGAAAGCGCCGCCGCCAGACTGGTGCGCCACACCCGCGAAGTGCGGCCCGACCCCGTGTGGGCCGAGCATTACGCGCGGATCCAGCCACTTTTCGACACGCTCTATACCCAGAGCCAAGCTCACTACGACACGCTCGATGCGCTTACCGCATCGCAACCGGAGGCCTGAATGTCCGACATCACCGAAGACGCGGCAAACGTGCCCTACCTCGACCGCTTCCGCCTGACCGGTCGCCACGTGCTTGTCACCGGCGGTGCACGCGGCATCGGGCTTGCGACCTGCGAAGCACTGGCTCAGGCGGGGGCGCTTGTGGTCCTCACCGACCGAGACGCAGACGCCGCCGAAGCTGCCGCAAAGGGCCTCGCGGAAAAGGGCCTCTCTGTCACGTCCGACGTGCTCGAAGTCACCGATGCCGCGGCGGTTCAGGCACTGGCCGACCGTCACCCCGATGTCGACACGCTGGTCAACAACGCAGGTATTGCCCGCTCGAACATTCCCGCCGAAACCATGAGCGACGACGAATGGTCCTCCGTCATAGACATCAACCTTAACGGCTTGTTCTGGTGCTGCCGCTCTTTCGGCGCAAGGATGCTCGAGCGCGGCTCGGGCAGTATCGTCAATGTCGGCTCCATGTCGGGCTACATCGTGAACCGTCCGCAGGAGCAGGCGCAATACAACGCCTCCAAGGCTGCTGTTCACCAGTTGACCAAAAGCCTCGCCGCCGAATGGGCGCCGCGTGGCGTCCGCGTAAACGCGGTTGCGCCGACCTATATCGAAACCGAAATGAACTCGTACGTCTACGAGGACGAAAACCTGATGCGCCACTGGATCGGCGGCACGCCGCAGAGCCGCATGGGCCGCACGGACGAGGTCGCCTCGGTGATCCTGTTCCTCGCCTCCGACGCCGCGAGCCTGATGACAGGCTCCATCGTGCTCGCAGACGGGGGTTACACCTGCTGGTAAGTCCAGCCGCTCGTTTTCTGGGAGGAATGACATGCACGACACCGCACAGACCATGAAAATCACCGGCGCCCGCTTTCCCGGTCGCTATATTCAGGCCACCGGCCTGATTGCGCGCCTTGGCGTCGAGACCAAGAGTTTGGGCACCAAGGGCTTCGCGATCCTCGACTGCGCCCTGGCAGAGATGCTCGAAATCGAGATGACCGCAGGCGCAGGCGACGACATCGCCCTCAGCTTTCACACCCACGGCGGCGAATGCTCCGAGGAAGAAGTCGAGAAACTGACCGCGCTCGCCAAAGATGGTGAGATCGACGTTGTGATCGGCGCGGGTGGCGGCAAGGCGCTGGATACCGCAAAAGTCGTGGCCCACAATATGGGCGTTCCCATCGTCATCATCCCGACCATCGCAGCATCGGATGCGCCCTGTTCGGCACTCGCCGTGGTCTATCGCACCGATGGCACCGTGGCCTATGATCTGTTCCTGCCAAGGAACCCCGATCTGGTGCTGGTCGATACCGCGATCGTCGCCAAAGCGCCCGCACGGTACTTGGCGGCTGGCATCGGCGACGCGCTCGCAACCTTTTACGAAGCCGAAAGCAGCCGCATCGCCGAGGCCCCGAACTGCTGGGGCACCTACGGCTCGCCGCTCGCATTCGAAATCGCGCGCTACTGCCGCGATGTGATCTTTGCGGACGGCGCTCAGGCACTTGCCGATTGCGACAACGATAACGCCTCCCCTGCCCTTGAAAGGGTGGTGGAAGCCAACATTCTGCTCTCCGGTGCGGGCTTTGAAAGCGGCGGTGTCGCGGGCGCCCATGCGATCCACCACGGGCTGTGCGAGCTTGATGACGTCCACCACCACTTGCATGGCGAGAAGGTAGCCATCGGCGTGCTCGCCATGCTTCTGATCCACGGCCAGCAGGAAGAGTACGAACGCGTGCGCGACTTCTGCACCTCGGTCCGCCTGCCCACCGATCTCTCCGGTGTCGGCATCACCGACCTGACTGAAGATAAACTCGCCCGCGTGGCGGAACGCGCCTGCAAACCGGGCGACATCATGCACAACGAGCCGGTCAAGGTCACACCCGATATGGTGGCCGAGGCGCTGCGCAAACTGGCCTGAGCGCAGACCGCTCTGCCAAGCACATTGAGAAAGGAGACACTATGACCGGATTTTCAGAGATTTTGGACACGTTCAAACCGGACCTTCTGGCGGGTAAATCCGCCATTGTCGTCGGCGCCACCAGCGGCATCGGCCTTGACATCGCACGTGGCCTCGCGGCCCTCGGCGCGACCGTCATCGGCACTGGCAGCTCGGCCGAGAAAATTGCGAAGCTAGAAGAAGAAGACATCGCCTTCCAACGTCTCGACGTGCGCGATGCAGAGGCGATCCGCAGCTTTTGTGCGGCGCAGGAAAGGGTCGATATCCTCGTGAACGGCGCAGGCATCGCACGCGGCGGCGCGGAATGGGACGAAGAGATTTTCCTCGATACGATGGACGTGAACCTGAATGCGCAAATGCGCTTTTCCTTCGCACTTCACGACAAGCTGGCCGAGGCGAAGGGCGCGGTGGTGAATATCGCTTCGATGCTCAGCTTCATGGCCGATCCCGAAGTGCCCGCCTATTGCGCCTCCAAAACCGGCGTGTTGGGTCTGACCCGCGCCTGCGCCCACAAATGGGGCCGCGAAGGCATCCGCGTGAACGCCATCGCACCCGGGTATCACCAGACCGACATGACCAAACCGATCTGGTCGCGACCTGAGGGCGAACAGGCGATCTCGAAACGCACTGCGATGGGCCGTTGGGGCACGACGCAGGATCTCGTCGGCGCGACAATCTTTCTCGTCTCCCCCGCGGCCGCATACATCACCGGCATCTGCCTTGAAGTAGACGGCGGTTTCGCAACGGGCAATCCACTGGACTGACCAACCGCAAGACGCTCCTGCAAACATCCCCCGCTCCCTCCGGCGGGGAGTGCTTTTGTCTGCCGTGACACGCAAAGCAATTGATCGACCAGCGCATCGGAAACCCTTACCCTTGTGCACCGACAGATCAGTGCCGCGCCTTCCCTGCCTGTTCCGCTAGAAGACGTCTGTCGCACTAGCCCACGCGCCGCATCGACTGCAGGCCAAGAATATCGCGCCAAGGTCGGCCACTCTTGCGCAGCACCATGATCCCGTCAATCGACACGACCAGAACCAGAACCGCACCGATGACGACCGACTGCCACTCGGACGGAACGGACAAAAGGTTGAAAGCGTTGTTCATGAGCGAGATGAAAACGACCCCCAGAAATGCCCCGAGGTATGACCCCTTACCCCCCGCGATCGAGCCGCCGCCGATCAGGCAGGCGATGAAAATCTGCATCTCCAGCCCCTCGCCCATATAACGGTTCGCCATGCCGACCCGCGCCGTCATCAAGATACCGGCAAGTGCGGCCAGAAAGCCCGACAGCACGAAGCACCAAAACTCGACCTTGCGCTTGTCGATCCCGATAGACGCCGCTGCTTGCGGGCTGCCACCAAGGAACAGCAGCCGCCGCCCGCCGGCACTGAGCCGGAAAAAGGCTTCCATCCCGATGATTAGCAGGAGAGCGAAGGCAAAGAGGCCATAAAGCCCCCCCGTCTCGAAGCGTCCAAGGGTGCCAAAGCCTTCGGGGAAGCCGGTAAAACCAGCCAGCTTCTGGCCCGACATCACAACCTCGATCACACCCCGTGTCATATAGAGCACGCCAAGTGTGACGATCAGGTGGTTGATCCCGAGTACCGCGACGAAGGCCCCGTTAAAGGCGCCGATTCCGACACCCACCGCCAGCCCTGCGGCCATTGCGAGCCAGACCGGCGCACCTGCGGAAAACGCCATCGCCGTGGCGATTCCCGCCAACCCCATGACCGCACCGACCGACAAATCGAAACGCCCGATCATGAACAGCGTCATCATCCCCGTCGCCACGATCAGGTTCGGCGCAATGGCGGTTTGCAGCGAGGCAAGGTTGTTCCCGTTCAGAAACGAGGTGCTGACGATGGACAGAACCAGCGCCAAAAGCACCACCGCACCCAATGTCACCGTTTCCTGTTCCAGCCGCGCGGCTCTCAGAAAGCCTGTCTTGCGTGTGCTCATGGGTTTTATCCTCCCTCAGTCACTCGGCCCGCCTCAGCTGGCGCGGCGGTTAAAAAACGTGTCGAAGGTCACGGTTGCGATCAAAAGCGCACCGATGACGAATTGTTGGAACACCGGCTCGATGTCGAACATGATCATCCCGTTCAGAACCACAGCGAGCAACAAAAGCCCAAGCGCGGACCCCCTCAGATCACCGCGCCCGCCATAAAGGCTTGCGCCCCCGATAATCGCCGCCGTGACCATCACGAACTCAAGCCCAAGGCCCATCCGTACATCCGCGTGGGTAATCCGGCTGGCGGTGAAAATTCCGCCCAAGCCCGCCGTCATCGCGCTCGCGACGAAAGCCAGCACCTTGATCCGGCCCACATGGATGCCATGCACGGCGGCGGATTTCATGTTTTCCCCGACGAAACACATTTTGCGGTAAAGCCCGAAACGCCGTTGGAACACCCACGCAAGCAACACCATGACCACCATAATCACGATGGTGACGCGAGTATCGAACAGATCGGTGCGCGCCAGCGACCGGAACTCCCGCGGGTAGGTCCGTCCGCCCAGATCGTTGGCCAGCACGTTGGACAGCCCGCGCACCAAAAGCATGGTGCCGATGGTCAGCATCAACGAATTGATCCCGAACCGAACGACCAAAAGACCATTGAGCAGCCCAACCAAACCCGCCGCCCCGAGCGCCACAACAGCGGCGGTGAAAAGGCTCCAGTCGTTGATCAGCAAAGCACCGGTCAGCGTGCCGGTCAGCGCGAACACCGACCCCACGGAGAGATCAATCTCGCGCATCACCATCACATAAGTGAAACCTATGATCGCCAGAAACTCGATCGACACCCCGAAGAGGATCGAATTGATATTCTGGTAGCTCGCGAAATTCGGCTGCGTCAACGCCAGAAAGGCGACGATCGCAAAGGTCACCAGCGCGAGGGGAAGCGCATTGCCCCCGAACTTGACCGCCCCCGACCGTTTGCCGCGCACGGTCTTCGTGCCCGCGTCTTTACGGATCAGGTCCTGATCCACGTTCTCGGATGCACTCATGGTTTTCTCACTCCTCTCAGGCACTGCCAGCCGCCAAGGCCATCACGGCCTCTTCGCCCATCGTCTTGGCGCCGACCTCGCCCACCATCCGACGCGACCGCATCACCACGATCCGGTCGGCAAGCCGCAAAAGCTCTGGCAGGTCGGAAGAAAAGATGGCGACCGCATGACCCGCTTCGGCCTCGGCGCGGACGACCTCGTGAACCTCGGCCTTGGCGCCGACATCAACGCCGCGCGTGGGTTCGTTCATCACGATGACCTTGGGCGCATTTGCCAGACAGGCCGAAACCATAACCTTCTGCTGGTTTCCACCCGACAATTGCTGTGGCGTGTCCCCGATCCCGGACACGCGGATCGCGAACTGGCGCACGCTGTCGTGGGCCAGTTCCTCAACCGCGCGGCCGTCGACCATGCCGCGCCGCGACAACCGGTCCAACACGGGGGCCGACACGTTGTCAGCGATCGACCGTTCCATATAAAGCCCCGCCTCTTTGCGGTTCGCAGGCAGATACGACATGCCCCCCCGCATCAACGCGGTTGGCGTGGGATGAGCGACACGCTCTCCGAAAAGCCGCATTTCCCCCCGTCCTGCCGGAACGAGCCCGAACATGGCCTCGCTCAACTCCTCGGCACCGGACCCTTCCAACCCGAAGACACCGACGATCTCGCCTTCATGAAGCGACATTGACACACCGTCAAAAGCGCCCTCTCGGCCAAGATCCGCAAGCTCCAGCGCAACGGCCCCGCGCGTGCCGCCGTGGCCACGCCGCTCGTTGCCTAGTTCGCGCCCGACCATGCGTGCGATCAACGCGTCCTCGTCGAGGTTCCGGTTCACCAGCGTTTCGACGAACTTACCGTCGCGCAGCACGGTGATATGGTCCGCAATGTCGAGCACCTCCTGCAACCGGTGTGAC
Source organism: Sulfitobacter sp. NFXS29 (assembly GCF_040148765.1). NCBI lineage: Bacteria > Pseudomonadati > Pseudomonadota > Alphaproteobacteria > Rhodobacterales > Roseobacteraceae > Sulfitobacter > Sulfitobacter sp. NFXS29. The sequence goes on along the minus strand of NZ_JAGDED010000016.1, from coordinate 24,442 downwards.
ACATAAAGAATGCTCTGCCCCGTCGCGCGAAGCTGTTTTATGAGATCCAAAAGCACCTCGGCCTCGAGGTTGTTCAGCCCCGATGTCGGCTCATCAAGGATCAACACCCCGGGTTCTCGCTCCACCGCACGCAAAATCTCGACAATCTGCTGCTGCCCCGGAGTGAGCTGCGACACGATTTCCCGCGTGTCCACGTTCAACCCGAACAACGCCAGCAACTCGGCGGCACGCGCATGCATCTTCTTGAAATCGATCCGGCCGTTCTTTCGCGGCATCTCGCCGGCAAAGATATTCTCGGCCACCGACATATTCTCGAAAACGGTAAGTTCCTGATGCACCATCTCGATGTCACCGATCGCGCGCTCGGCCGCATCCACGACCTTGCCGCGCAGCGAAACCTGCCCTGCATCGGGTGTCAGTTCGCCCTTAATGATCTTCAGCGTGGTCGATTTTCCCGCGCCGTTCTCACCAAGGATCGCATGAACCTCGCCCGGAGCGACACGAAAGCTGACGTCGCTCAACGCCTGCACCGCGCCGTAACACTTGCTGATACCGGACACGTCCAGAATAGCGGCTTCCATCGGTCACACTCCCGTTCGTCAAATTTGGAAAACTTGAGGGGCGGACCGCACAGGTCCACCGCCGCTGATGCACGGCTCAGTCCAGTTCAGGAAGATTGCCACGCATAAAGTGTTCGATGTTGTCGCCGTCGATAACCTCGGTGCCCATGTACATAACCGAGGGGAACGGCGTGACCCCAGCTTCGGCATTGTTGGCCGAGATCGGCACATTGGCCAGACCCATGGAGGTGTCGTTGTACGCCTCCAGCATCTGCACGGCCATGTATGCCTGAAGCGCCGTCTTGTTCACGATCGTCGCGTCGATGGCCCCGTATTCAATGCACTCCAGCACCGGATCTTCGCGGTCATGCACGATGACGGTGAGCGGCTCGATATCAATATCCAGCTCTTCTGCCGCCAGACAAATGCCCGTGCCCGACGAACTGTCGAGCCCGACAACGGCGGTGATATCGGGATAGGTGTTGAACATGGTCTTGGCTGCGTCGATGGCGGTCGAAGTCGTCGCCTTGTCATCGATCCGTCCCGCAAGCTCCCAGTCCGAGTTGGCGTCAAGGTAATCAACCAGCCCTTGGAACTTGGCATCCGTGTTCGACGCACCCCAGTTGCCCGAGGCCACGAAGCTGCCGGAATTGCCGCCGCGTTCGATCAGCTCTTTCGCGGTGTCCACACCGGCCTCGTAATTGTCGAGACCGATGAAGGTCAGCGCACCGTTATCGGCAGTCGCGGCCTCAATCACGATGACCGGAATACCCTGCTCCATCGCCCGCTTGATACCTGGAACCGCACCCGGCTCCCACAGGGTGGTGATAATGCCGTCGGGCTCACGCGCGATGGCCTGCTCGACCGCTTCTGCACCTGCGACAGGATCCCAGCCCTGCGGCCCGATCGGCTCGACAGTCACGCCGAATTTGTCCTCGGCGTAAGACATGCCCAGAAGGCTATCGAGCAGGTAGGGGTGACCCTGAAGCTGCGATGCATAGATGTAGGTGCGTGCTTCGCCGTCCTGCGCCACAAGCGGCGCTGCAGCGACGGATGCCAGCAAAGCGCCAGCCACGAGCGCACCGGTTTTGTTAAGATATTCCATAAACTTATCCTCCCATATTCTGACGACCACCTGCTATCGCACCGAAGGTTGGTGCGATCCTCCGTTGCCGGAAATCATCTCGTGGCGCCGACCGTAACAACGCGAATCGCATCGGTCCAGAAATTTCTTTTCTTGTATTTCGTTTTCTCTGAATGTTATTTTCAAAACAGTTTCGCAGGCAGTCGGTTAAGATAGGTTTCCAAACCCGCCGAAACCGTCCGCCGCCACAAGGAGGTGTGGCGATAACACGCGAAATCGCTTCGGGGCACCCGAAAGACTTTGGGAGGACAAGGGCCGATGGCCGGACAAACAACCATTCTCGAGCACATTCGCGCCGTGCACGGAAACCTGAAGCCAACTCTTCAGACCGTTGCCGATGCAGTGCTGGCAGACCCCGACACGGTGCGGCGCATGAATCTGCGCCAATTGGCCAGCCACTCGGGTGTATCGGAAGCCTCGATCAGCCGCTTCGTGCGCGGGATCGGGCTGGAAAACTACCGCGATTTCGGGCTGCGACTGGCCGAAATCAGCCCCACCGACCCGACCAAGGCACATCCCGCGACGCCGCAGGGCGTCTATGACAACATCGGGCGCACCGACACCGCCGAAACCATCCTGTCCAAGATCGCGCACCGCCAGATCGACGTGGCGCGCTCCGGCCTTGCCACACTCGATCCCGAAGCGCTGGAGCAGGCCGCGCGGATGATCGTTAGCGCGGGGCCTGTGCTGTTTCTCGCCGCAGGGTCGTCCTGCCTTGCCGCCGAAAGCGGTGTGGTACGTTTCGGGCGCATGGGGATCCCCGCCATGTTCCATCAGGACCGCAACAACCAGACCATTCTGGCCGCTTCTCTGCCCAAGGATGCGCTGGTCATCGCGATCAGCGATTCGGGCCGCACCGCGCAGACGGTCGAGGCGACGCAGGCCGCCCGCAACAGCGGTCTTCCTGCCATCGTCATCACCTCCTACCCCGAATCGCCGCTGGCAAAGCTGGCCGATGTCACACTCGCCACGCCCTCGGCCTATGAACCCGCAGGCGGCGAGCCGCTTTACGAAAGCATGGTCGCCAAATACGGCCAGCTTCTTGCAGTCGATGCGCTCTATTCGCTGACCGCCGTGCTCGATTACGACCGCGCACTCGAACACCTCGGTCGCGGCGACCCCCATATCAAGACCAGCAGAAGGATCGCACATGACGATGACCGGCCCTAAGCCCCTCGCGCAATCTGGCGCCCCGAACACCGAGATTGGCCAAGACAACCTGCACTGGCCTTATCAGGGCGAGACGCTAGACGAACTTCTGGCAGCCCGACCGAAGGTCTCACCCGTGCCCGCCCCTGACCCTGACGAGGTGGTTGTACGTGTCGAAGCCGCTTCGATCTGTTCATCTGACATCAAGGTCATCCGCATGGGCGAGCGTCATCCGCTCTTCGTCGCCACCGGCACACCCCCCGCGAAAACCGTTCTGGGCCACGAGGTCTGCCTGCGCGTCGTCGCCGCGGGCACCGAGATGTCCGCGCTCTATCCGGAGGGGCTTCGTCTCGGCCTGCAACCGGCCATGAAAATCGACGGCAAGCGCGCCATCATCGGAATGGATCTGCCCGGAGGTTTTGCGCAATACATCGTTCTCGACGGCCGCGCGCTCGGTCCCGCTGCACCTTATGTGTTCGAGGTACCCGAGAGCCTGACAGCCGCCGAAATCGCTTTGTTAGAGCCATATGGCTGCGTCGAACGAGCATGGTGCCCGAACGTCCGGCAGGGTCTCGACCCGACCGGGACCGCGCTGATCGTCGCCGGTCTGAACGCGGGTGACTTCCACGCCAGCCGCCCGCTCGACTGGGCAGGCGGCGTCACCTGTGTGGGCGCGGTCCCGGAAGGTCTCCTCGCCGCCCCTGCCCCGCCCTCCGTCGCACTGGGCGAACTCGGCGAGACAAGCTTCGACGACATCATCGCGCTCGGCGATCTGGACGCCGACACGCTCACGGATCTTGCCGCACGTCTCGCCACTGGGGGAATGCTGCTTCAGGCGCGTCACACGGCTTCTGAGGGGGTGTCCCGCGTCGATCCCGCCCGCGTCCACTACGACTCGCTGGCCTTCACAGGCACGAACCAGACCGACGTACTCACCGCACTTGCACCTGCGCGCCAGCGCTTCGACCTGCGCAAAGGCGGAACCGCAGTGGTTTATGGAGCAGGCGGCGCGATGGGGCGCATCCATGTTCACCGGCTGCTTCAAATGCACGACGGCCCCAAAGTGGTCATTGCCACCTCGCGCAAGGGCAAGCGCCTCGACGACCTGCGCGCCGATTTCGTGCCGCTCGCGCAGGCAAACCACCGCACCTTGATCGTGGTCGAGGACGGCGCGCTGGAAACCGCCGCCGCCGAACACGCACCTGACGGTTTCGATGACATCACCGTGGTCGCGCCACTGGCCCAAGCCGTGGAACGCGCCGCGGGGCTTCTGGCCCCCGACGGACTTCTGTCTGTCTTCGCGGGCATGCCCTACGGCGAAACCATCGCATTCGACCTTGCGTCCATCGCAACCGGCGGCCTGCGTCTTACCGGCTCGACCGGCTGCACCACCGGCGACATGCAGGACGTGCTGCTCCGCGTGACCACGGGCGAGCTGTCGCTCCTCGACAATCTCAAGGCAACCGTAGGCCTCAGGGCCTTGCCCGAAGCGCTTCGCGCTGTCACCGAAGGGGCCGTCTCGGGCAAGATCGTCGTCTATCCACACGCACCGGACCGTCCGCTCGTGCCGCTCACAGGCCCGCTTACACTGTCCGATGAAGCCCCGCTGCGCGGCTGACAAGACCCAAGGAAGAAACCCATGAAAGACCATGTGATCGGTATCGACATCGGCACCACCGGCACCAAGACCGGCATCTATGACACGGAAGGCTCACTCGTGGCCGATGCATTCGAGGAAAGCATCCTGACTTACCCCGGCCCTGGTCAGGTAGAACAGGACCCTGACGAGATTCTCGACAGCGTGCGCCGCACGATCAAAACCGCCATCACCACCTCCGGACTGGACCCCGACCGAATCGCCTGTGTCGCGCTCGACGGGCAAATGGCGGGCATTATGGCCGTCGATCGCGACTGGTCGCCGGTCACGCATTACGACAGCTGGCTCGACACCCGCTGCGCCCCCTATCTCGACGAACTGCGCCCCCACGAAACCGAAATCATCCAGACCTGCGGCATGGGGCTTGCCTTCAACCACGCGCCCAAAATCCTGTACTGGCGCGACCGGCCCGAGGTCTGGGACCGCATCCATGCCTTCATCCAGCCCGCGGCCTATTGCGCCGGACGGCTGGGCGGGCTGACCGGCGACGACGCCTTCATGGACCGCACCTACATTGTGTTCTCCGGCTTCGGCTCCGGCGAAAGCTTCACTTGGAACGAAGAGCTGCTGTCGCGCTTCAACCTGACCACCGAGAAGCTGCCCAGAATCGTCGAACCGTGGGACATCATCGGCCATGTGACCGAAGCTGAATCGGCACTTTGTGGCCTTGCCGCAGGCACACTGATCGCGGCGGGTTGTGGCGACCAGTCTGCCAATGTGCTGGGCGCGGGTCTCGTGGACCCTGGCGTGGTGTTCGATGTCTCCGGCACGGCTTCGGTGTTCTCGACCGTGATCGACAATTTCGGTACGGATACCGCCTATCGCTGCCTCATGACATGTCCCCACGTGGTGCCCGGCCTGTGGTTTCCGATGGCCTATGTCGCGGGCGGCGGGTTGAACCTCAGGTGGTTCCGCGATCACGTTTCGCCGCTTGAAAAGGCGGCGTGGGAAGCAGACGGCCATGACCCCTACGACGCCCTCGCCCGCGAAGCCGAGGAAATCGAACCCGGGTCCGAGAAGCTTCTGTTTCTGCCCCACCTCTCAGGGCGCAACACGCCCAACGACCCGACCATGCGCGGGGCGTTTCTGGGCCTCACCTGGCGTCACGAAAAGGCACATATGGTCCGCGCCATGATGGAAAGCATCGCCTACGAATATGGCGTATACATGCGCGCCGTGCGCGAGCTTGCGCCGGGCTACGACCCGAAATTCGCACTGAATATCGGCGGCGGAGCGCGCAGCGCGCTGTTCAGGCAGATCAAAGCAGACGTGCTCGGCATTGACTACAGCCGCCTGCCCCGCGAGGAATTCGGCACCTTGGGCGCGGCACTGGTCGCAGGTCACGCCGTTGGTCTTTTTCCCGACATCGCGGCCTCGGCGCGGGCCTTCTCGGAAATGCCCACAGACAGCACCACGTCACGGCCAGAGGTGAACGCAGCGTACTCGCCCTATCTAGACACCTATCTCGATGCGATGGGCGCGTTGTCACCCTTCTTCTCGCGCATGGACGGGGCGCTCTAGGCCCGTCCCGGTTACGGATCGTGCCCATGGTTTTTTCTCTTCGTCGTGTGTGTCGATGGGCACTGTAAACTTAATGCGGCCGCTCGCATAAAACGCGATATGGCGGTATGACCGACGCTCTCCTTTATCGCCGCCACCGTTTTCCGCCCGACGAGATTGCCCAAGCCGTCTGGCTGTATTTTCGGTTCCCCCTGAGCCTGCGGATGAGTGAAGACCTCCTGGCGGAGCGCTGCATCATCGTGTCGCACCAGACGGTGCGCACGTGGGCCGAAAAAATCGGGCGGAAATTCTCGAAAACCATCCTTCGTCGGTCGGCTGGAAAACTCGGCGATAAATGGCATCTGGATGAAGTTGTTATCTCGATCGGCGGCCGCAAGCACTGGCTTTGGCGGGCTGTCGATCAGGTGGGGTTCGTGCTAGATGTTCTGGTTCAAGCCCGCCGCGACCGGCAGGCCGCCCTTCGGCTGATGCGGAAGCTGTTGTCACGGCACAACCGCCTCCCGCGGGCTCTGTTGCATTAGTCCGCGTTGTACAAGAAATTTGAACCGGCCGCCTATCAAGCTGCCGCATCAAACAGGTTTGCAACGAAGGCGATCTCGTTCAAGATGCCAGGCTCATTGTTCGCAAAATGACCTTTCTTGATTGCGCGATGGGTTTCGATGCCTTTCAGCGTGTTCTCGGCGGCGGTGAGTTTTCTAAAGCTCCGTTTCGGCCTCAGGAGCTGTTTCAGCGCGGCATGATCAGCTTCGATCCGTTTGTTGAGGTATTTCCCGTCAACGTGCCGGATCCTTTCATCCAGCCCGTTACCGAAGTTCATTTCCTCAATCACTTTTGCATAGCTGTGTGCCTTGTCCGTGACGATTGTCATGGGATAGCAGCACCGCGCTGTTTCACTTGCCTGGCGCATGAATGTCCTTGCTGCGTTGGCGTTTCTGCGAGCGGTGAGCCGAAAATCGATCAGCTGCCCGCGTTGATCGACAGCCCGCCACAGGTAGCACCAACGGCCATTCACCCGCACGTAGGTCTCGTCCACATGCCACTGCAGCCCGCGCCAGGAACGATGCGCACCGTAGGCTCGTTTCCGGATCTCCGGTCCAAATTTCTGAACCCACCGGTAGATCGTCGCCGCATCAGCCGTGATCCCGCGTTCGGCCAAAAGATCCCGCACATCACGGTACGACAGTGGGTATCGGCAGTACCAGCGAACCGCCAGGAGGATCACATCTCTAGGAAAGCGGTGTTGTTTAAACGGATCTCGGCGCGACATGTGGCCTCCTCCTACATCAGTGCGGAACAGTGTTGCGCTTCGTAGAAGCTAATGCAACAGAGCCCCCCGAAGGCGGGATCATCTCCGGGCAGGCAAGAACACCGACTATGTAGCCATCGAGTTCGCTGAGCGTCATCGGCATGTTATCAACGGGCAGCGCACGCAGCAGCGCGTCAAGTTGATCGAGATCTTGATCGGACTGATCCATTGATATCTCCCGGCGATGGTGTGGACTTTTACGCTCCGCAACGCGAGTCCGCAATTGCGTCAATGGCAGCTCCGAACGGGCACGAATGGATCGCCGCAGGCGGTCTGGATGTCGGCATTGGATCGGTCGCTACAGGTGTTTCTATATCACAATAGAGAAGCCTCCGTGATCAATGGCTGTCGGCTTGCCCCAAACTCAACCGCTTCGTGTCGCATGCGGAGGCTCGGTGAAAGGGTATTTAACACTTTCCAAGTTTGGCCCGAGCAGCGTGGCGTGAAACCGTATTAGTAATAGTGTTAAGTCAGCGCGAGACTTCACTGCTGACTTTCCGAAGATGTGCTGAAGTGGTGGAACAGCTGCCTCACACCAACTTCGAGGGGGGTTTTAGCGACGAACCCGATTTCTGTCGCAGCCAAGTGATTACCCAGTTCAGAAATACCACGCGCATCTGGGTGAGGAGGCGCACATGTCACGACCATATCAGGATGAAGCTCCATAACGAACCTTGCGACCTCTGACATCTCCACTCCACGACCAGCAGTAATATTAAAAATCCTCGACTGGGGCGCCCTTGTTTTCGCGGCGCGCAAAAGACCTTCTACCGCATCGGTAATATGGAGGTAATGTGTATAAGCATCTGTCGGCGTAAGCACGGAGAACCTTTGTCCTGATTGCGCGGCCCGCACCAGCTGCTCCAGAGTCGTAGGTGTCTGTCGCCCCGGCCCATATATCCAAGACAGCCGCAAAGCGATCGCATCCACTCCATGCTCTTTTACATAACCTAGCATTACCTGTTCGCCCGCCACCTTGCTGGCGCCGTAGACCGTATGTGTGGCAATTGGCGTGGCTTCATCGACAGGACCAGAGAGTTTACCGTATACTTCGCTTGTCGAACAGATAATGACGCGCCCCACACCGTAGCGGCGGGCGGCCTCAAGAACCGAGGCAGTGCCTCCAGCGTTAATTCGCCATATATCCAAGGGGCGGTCTGGCATCACCATGGGGCCGGATACGGCACCGCAATGCAGGATCGTATCAAACTTTCCTTGCCTTACAACCGCATCAACCTGCTCACTGTCAGTTACCTCGCAATGCATGATATCTGTGTGCTGGCGTGACACCAACCCAATATCTGTAGCCAGCACATCCACTCCCTGCGCTCTGAGGGTGTTCATCATTGCCGCCCCGAGAAAGCCTCCAGCCCCTGTCACTAAAACCCTCCCCAGTTTTCTGTCGGCCAAGAACCGGTCATTCTGGCTCATGCGTTGATCCTTTATAAAGTGGCTCTCAGACATCTTTAATCATCCTACTACCAAGCGGCTATGGGCACACGCGTAGGTGAGGTAATTTACTCCCTTTTTGCGGGACTTTGCTTCTTTGAAACAATCAGTTCCCGTTCTACGATGCTCTTGAAACTAACACAGCGGAAGGTGCGTTCTACGCGCGCACCAAAGGAAGTTACCCATGGGACAACTCGACAATCGTATTGCTTTTGTGACGGGGGCAGCCACGGGTCTTGGGCGCGGTATCGCCTTACTTTATGCCGGCGAGGGGGCGGATGTCGCGATAATTGATCGTAACAGGCCGGGAGGCTTACAGGTCGCTGAAGACATTAAAAAGCTTGGCCGGCGCAGCGTCGCAATCGAGGCCGATGTGGGAGACGAAGCGACCGTCATTGCGGCGATGGCTGAAGGAGCGCAGAAGCTTGGTGACCCAGATATCCTTGTTAATAACGCTGGAATCATCACAGTCGCAGCAATGGAGGAAATGGATACCAAAACCTGGGACGACATGTTGCGGATAAACTTGAAAAGCGTCTTTCTTTGCACCCGTGCTGTGCTGCCTGCAATGCGGACGCGAGGCTATGGCCGCATCATTAACATCAGTTCGCAACTTGCGCATAAAGGAGGCTATGGGATGACCCACTACGCGGCAGCCAAGGCTGGGGTAATTGGACTGACAAAGGCACTGGCCCATGAAGTGACCAAGGACGGTATCGCGGTGAACGCAATTTGTCCCGGACCACTGGACACAGACATGAAGCTGCCCCCCGAATGGGCCGCTAACAAACAGAATGATTTAATGATCGGACGACAAGGTCGCGTCGAAGAAATTGCCCCGACCGCATTGCTTTTGGCTACAGAGGCAGCGGCCTTCTATGTAGGCACAACCTTCAACCCCAACGGCGGTGATGTCATGATCTGACTCTAAGCGGTGGTGCTATGCGTTAAGCCGCAAGTGCTGCCCGCACTGTTTGACTGGAAGCGATCTCGCCTGAAAGTGCAATACGCTTCAAAGCAGATGCATGACGGTCGTCGGTATCTGTGGCGCAAGCATCCTCGATGCATATCATGCGATATCCCAGCACGGACCCGACCTTCATTGTTTGCTCAACACATTGGTCTGTCAGAAAGCCGGTGCAAAGGATGGTCGATATGCCGATATTGCGCATAACGTAGTCAAAATTGGTCGAATGGAAAAGGCAAGCCGAGGACTTCTTCACTACGATTTCATCGTTTTGAGGCGCAAACCGAGACGTGACTTGCCCGCCCTGCGACCCTTTAGGAATGTTGAATCCAGACAGTTTATAGTCGAGGCTTCGGTCACGACCATCCTGGGTGAGGTTCTCCATAACGGTATAGGTTACCTCAACCCCGCTCTTACGCGCGGCTGGTAAGAGCTTTGAGAGACCTGGCCATACGACCTGATCGATGCGGTCATAAAAAAACGGTCGAGGCGGGTGATTAACTGGATCGAGCACGTAGTCTTGTACATCAATCAACAGCAGCGCAGTTTTTTCGGCTTCAAGAAACATCGTCATGACGTCCGCACAAACGGTTCTTTCAAACCGAAGAGACCCTTTGGTCGCACCAATAGAAAAGCAATTAGGGCCACAGCCACGATCACCTGGGTCATGCCATAGACCCCCGTCGCTTCCTCTACCTGACGCAAAGATTCACTGCCGAAGGTGATTAAGACGGCGGCAAAAATCGCCCCAATGATAGACCCTTGCCCACCAACCACGATAATCGCAACAAGATTGAAGGCCAATATTAGGCCGAAGGACTTAGGTGACATGACAGAAACGACATGCGGCAAAAGAGCCCCACAGAAACCCGCGATACCTGCCCCTAGAACGAAGGCTATCACTTTGAGCCGGATGGCTTTGATGCCAAAGCATCGAGCAGCCATTTCGTTTTCACGCACAGCTAGCATTGCCCGCCCTACAGAGGCATGTTTGATCCGCCAGCACAGAACAATTACCAATACCGTAAAGAAGCCGATCAATGCGAGCGTGGCCTCCCGCGGGACACCTGTGATACCGCGACCACCGCGGGTAAATCCATCGAGATTGAGGGCGAAGGTCTGAACAACGATGATTAACCCCAGCGTCGCCACAGCCAGGTAATGGGTTTGGAGGTGTACTACGAGCCGCCCGATGAGCCAGCCCAACAGAGCAGCAGTCAACCCGCCCACAAGCGCCGCTATGGGTAGGGAGAGATGGATTTGTGCGACCGTTTCGGGCATCGCAGGCATAGCAAACCCCTTGCGCCCCACCGGATAGGTAAACAAAATCGCAACATAGGCCCCGATGGTCATGAATGCAGGGTGGCCGAGACTGAACATGCCGGTAAAGCCATTGGTCATCGTCAAGCTGACCGCCAGCATCACCTGAATGAGCATGAGTGCCGTAAAGGTCTGGAAATAACCGTTGCCCGAAGCATCAACCGCCAGAACCAGCAGGGCCATGGCGGCAATTAGCACAAAGAATGCTTGCCAAGGTGTGATCTGCAGCCGTTTCATGCCCGCTCCTGCTCCGCTTCACCAAACAGCCCCTGAGGGCGGACCAGTAGGATCAAAATTAAAAGCCCAAAAACGAAGGCATCGCGATAACCTGAATATTCAGGGGGTAGGAAGCCTACAAAGGCAATCTCAGAAAAGCCGAGAATATAGCCGCCGACGATGGCGCCGTGAAGGGACCCCACTCCGCCGATGATGGTAGCAAGAAAGGCCTTAAGCCCCGGCAAAAACCCCATCAAAGGGTTGATTTGGCCGTATTTCCCCGCCCAAAAAAGGCCGGCGAGAGCGGCCAAAGCTCCGCCAAGGCCAAAGACGAGGAATACGAGGCGACCGATTGAGATACCCATGAGTTGGGCAGCAAACGGATTTTCTGCCACCGCACGGATCGCAATCCCAACCCGGGTCTTGCGGATGAAGGCAGTCAGGCCGAGCGCACATAACAAAGTGACCACCGGAATAACGAGATCAATCAAAGCCACATCTGCGCCCCCGAGAGGAAGCCGCATTCGGAACACTTCAGGAAAGTTGAAGTTACGCGGTTGCGAGCCAAGAAAAATCAGCGCGAGGTTCTGAATCGCGATAGAGGCAGAAAGCGTGACAATGAACCCCGTAATCATGGGGGCCCCGCTGATAGAGCGGAAGGCAATCCTCTCGATAAGCCCGCCAGCTGCAAAGCCTCCCGCCAAGACCAAAAGCGGAATAGCAGCCCATGGCACAACATCACTTGCCACCAAGCCGAAGGTCATAAAGGCCCCGATCATGAGCAGGTCGCCATGAGCAAAGTTAACCAGACGTATGACACCGTAAATCAGTGAAAAGCCAATCGCGACCAGTGCATAAAGACTGCCCAAGCTCAGGCCGTTTACGATCTGCTGGATCAGATAGTCGGACATCAGCCCACTCCCAAATATGCTTCGAAAACAGCTGGATCATCGAGCAGTTCATCGCCGGTGCCTTGAAGGACAATGCGACCGTTCTCGATGACAAAAGCGCGGTCTGCGAGCTCCAATGCCAGCATCGCGTTCTGCTCTACGATCAGCATCGTGACGCCTTGCTCGCGGTTCAACTTTTCAAGAAAATCGAATATTTCTTCAGTAATCTGGGGCGCCAGCCCCAAAGAGGGCTCATCTAGCAAAAGCAGTTTTGGCTCGGCGACGAGAGCGCGGCCAATGGCCAGCATCATCTGTTCACCGCCCGAAAGATTGCCCGCAGGCATTGTGCGCCGCTCACCCAAAATGGGAAATCGCTCGTATATATCCGCAACCGCCCGCGCAACGCGGGCCTTATCGTTGGCCAGAAATGCCCCCAGTTGCAGGTTCTCTTCGATGCTCAGGCGCCCAAAAATCTGACGGCCCTCAGGGGCATGAACAATACCTGCGCGCACAAGGTCGACCGGGCTCGTGGCCCCTATGTCAAAGCTGCCATCAGGGGTCTGTAATGTCACATGACCGCTGGAGATGGGCAGAAGCCCCGACAAGGTCATCAAGGTCGTCGTTTTGCCTGCCCCGTTGGCCCCGATAAGCGTTGCGATCTCACCGGTTTCGACGGCAAAGTCGATCCCTTGCAAAACCTTGGTGCGGCCTCGGTTGACGTGCAGACCCTCGACATGCAGCATTACAATACCTCCTTGCGGCGGCGGCCCAGATAAACCGCTTCAACCTCGGGCATACGCAGAACCTCATCGACCTTTCCAAGGGCCAACATCTCGCCCTTGTTCACAACTATGAGCCGTTTGCACAATGCCGCAACCATGCGCACGTTGTGCTCCACCAGAATGATCGTGAGTCCATCGTCGTTCAAACGACGCACAAGCTTTGAAAGCCGCCCTTTTTCGGTGTCCGTCATGCCTGCAGCCGGCTCATCCAGTAGCAGCAATGTCGGCGCGCTGGCGAGCGCCCGTGCAATTTCAACTCGGCGGCGATCGCCATAGGACAGCTCGGACGCGTTGCGATCTCCATACTCTGTGAGCCCCGTTCGCTCCAGCATCTCGTCGGCGATTTCACCAATGCGCTGCTCGGCTGCGCGGTGGCCGGGCAGACCGAAGACACTGTGCAACAAGGAGCGTCCTGCGCGGGCATGCGCCCCTGCCATTACGTTCTGGCGGACCGTCATGTCATCAAACAGCCGGATATTCTGGAAGGTGCGGGTCATGCCCAGATTGGCGCGTGCCTCAGGGGCTAGACGGGTGATATCTTGCCCCTCAAACTCGATACTACCACTACTGGCAGCCATCACACCTGTCAAAACATTAAAAGCCGTTGTTTTCCCCGCTCCATTCGGGCCAATCAATCCGACCAAGTCACCTTTCTCGACGGTGAATTCCAAGTTTGACAGCGCTTGTACGCCGCCGAACCGTTTCGAGATTTTTCGCACATTCAGTTGCGACATGAGACCTTGCCGAAGATATTATAGACAAATTTAAATTGATATTGTAACCGTCTAGATGTCAATATGTATTAAAAGTTTCATCTATGAAGCGGCCCAGAATATCGCAATCGGAGCCTTCTATGCCTGATAATCTTGCAATCCTAAGTGCCAGTGAGCCGTCTCCTTTCGGGCTCGAAAACGAACTGGGCACGAGTCCTTTTGTTATCGTCTGTGAGCACGCAGGCGCGCGACTGCCCAAAAGCCTTGGAACACTGGGACTGGATAATGGACATTTAGCGCGGCACTTCATGTGGGATATTGGGGCATTAGATCTGGCACGTGGGATCGCGCAGCGCCTTGATGCTCCCTTAGCGATCCAGCAGTATTCGCGCATGATCTGCGACTGCAACCGGCATTGGGAGGCTGAGAGTTTCATCCCCACTCACGGCGAGGGCATACCTGTTCCAGCCAACCTCAATCTGACTTTGGCCGAGCGCGCGCGTCGTCGGGCCGAAATCTGGCAGCCGTTTCAGGATGGCGTGGCAAACATGTTAAACGCTAGAGATGTACGAAATCAGAAAACGCTTTTTGTAACCATCCATAGCTTCACACCGGTATTTTTTGGGCAGGAACGTGAGGTCGAGTATGGCGTGCTGTTTGATCGCGATACGACACTATCTCCAGCATTGCTCAAGGCGCTACAGATGCGGCACGGAGACAAAGCGTTGCCAAATGAGCCCTACGACATGAACCGACATAGCGACTACACCGTCCCTGTCCATGGTGAGGATCGAGGACTCGACAGCGTTGAAATCGAGGTGCGCAACGACCTTCTTACGACACAAGAGCAGATAGAGACGCATGCCGAGGAACTGGTTCATGCACTGCGCGAAGCTGCCGAGAGTCTCGGCGTAACGACTGACATTCGAGAAGGAGGAACTGCGCTGTGAAACAGGTAGAACCAATACGCAACTGGCCGCTAACCCCATCGAAAACTGCTGTCCTGGTGGTTGATGTCCAGTTTAGTGAATATACGGACGAGGTCTTGGCCGAGGCTCCTGAGATGGCTGCGGCAATGCGTGACCGCATGCTGCCCGCATTGACGTGCTTGGTCGACGGAGCCCGCGCTGCGGGGTGTGAGATCATCTATACCGTAATCGAGGCGATGACAGCGGATGGGCGCGACCGTAGCCTTGATCACAAATTGTCGGACATATTAGTGCCTCGTGGATCTCCGCTCGCCAAGACACTTCCAGAAGCGCGCCAGCAAGAAAATGACATCTTGATCCCGAAAACCTCTTCCGGCGTATTCAATTCAACCAACCTCCCCTATTTGCTTCGTAACATGGGTTTGGACCGGGTCATCGTAGCCGGCCTGCTGACCGATCAATGTGTTGATATGGCAGTGCGCGATGGCGCTGATCTCGGCTTTTACATGATTTGTGCCAAAGATGCTTGCGTCACCAAGACCAACGTGCGTCACGACAAGGCGCTGGCGGCCTTTGGGGGATATTGTCGGACGGAGACTGTGGATGATATTCTGCAGCAATTACGAGCTGCTGAATAAACGCGTTCGCTCAAGTTTAAACGCAGAATTCTCCGAGGAAAGCTCCTCGGAGAATATTGACGTCGCACCCGCTAGCCGCATTTTTCAGATGCCCACGGGGCATTGGGCTGCTAGTTGATAGAGCCGCAACTCAAGGCCGCCAGATCGACTCGACGTTGAACTCACCGCCCATGACAGAAATGATCGAAATGGGTTTTGGCGGCACCATTGTATCCCGTGTGTACGAAATGGTGCCTGTTACTGCTTTAAAGTCGCGCGTTTTTTCCAGCTCATCGCGGATTGCGTCGGGCTCGGCCGACCCGGCACGCTCGATGGCATCTACGACAAGCATCAGCGCATCGTAGCCCAATGGTGCGAAAGCATTCTCGGGGTCCATACCGTATTCTTCGTTGTAGTCTGCAATGAACTTGCCCACTTCAGGACGGTCATCACCACGATAGGTATGGGTAGAGAACCAGACGTCATTTGCCAGATCCGGACCAGGTGTGGTCGCGACCAGATCTGTGTCAAAGCCGTCACCCGAAACAATCGGCAGTTCAAGCCCAGCTTCGCGGATTTGCTTGACCGTCAGCCCAGCTTCAGTCGGAATTGCGGAGACAAAAATGATGTCGGGAGCTGGATCGGTTGATTTCAGGCGCGCAATCTGTGCGGAAAAGTCGGTATCTCCGATCATAAAGCTATCTTCAGCAACTATGTCACCGCCGCGTTCGACGAAACGCTCTTTGAAGAATTTGCTGAGGGCCTTGGTGAAATCCATCGATTGGTCTGTCCACACGACAGCCGTCTTGGCGTCCATCTCATCAACGGCATAATCTGCAATGGCATAGGATTGGTCGTCATCGCCAAACGGCGCCATGAACATATAGTTCCCAACCCATTGCGGCAGTTCGGGATGCGTTGCCCCAGATGTCACGAAGGGAATGCCTGCTTCTTGAAAAAGTGGCGCTGCTGCCATGACAAACGTCGTATCAGATTGTCCGATCCCGGCGACAACCCCTTCAGACAGGACCCGTTGGGCCGCTTTCGCAGTTTCCTGCTGGTCAGTCCGCGTATCAGGTGCAAGCAGCTCAATCTGTCGACCGAGGACACCACCATTCTCGTTTACCAGCTTAGCCGCCAATTGTGCGCCTTTGAGAGATGGGCCGTCCAAGGACGACATTCCGCCGGTCGAATTATATAGGGCTCCGATCTTGATTGGCTCATCTTGTGCGAGACCAGGTGTCACGGACAGTGCGGTCAATGCCGCGGCTGCGGCCAGTTTTTTTAACGGTTTCATTAGTCTTTACTCCCCTGAGTTTCGAATATGGCACGGATACTTAGCACTAGCTCGCCGTTGCTTTCCGCCACCGTCGAGGGCAGGACTTGGAAACATGCCAAAATAAGGAGCCACATCACCCGCAGTCCATGCCCAATTCTGACGCTAGCGAAGGTCAGACCTGCGCGTCAATAATTTTTGACATTTTTAGCTTGTGAGCTTCTATTTATATCATTACTTTTTTTTGCATGAACAAAAAACACGCGCACAATCCGATTGCATCGCCGGAGCCAGACCGTAACGGCACCGTGGCTGAGCGCATTACAGATCTTTTCGAAACTCTTGGACGGCGTGAGCAGGACGTGGCTCGCGAAATCCTTCGACAATACCCGCTTTCCGCGCTTTCCACCGTGGCCGCGTTAGCCGAACGTTCCAGTGTAAGCACCGCGACCGTGCTGCGTCTGGTGCAGCGGCTCGATCTAAATGGATACGGAGAGTTCCAGGAGGCCGTGAAATCTGACGTCGCGTGCTTGTTAGAAACCCCTCTACAACGCCTCTCGGCCCAAACGGCTCACCCGGCGCCGGAAGAGGGGTCTCTGCTCAGCGAGTTGCTCGCCAGAACCGCCCATCAGCTGCAGAAATGTCATGATCCTGTGATGGATGCCGATTTCCGAACCGCGATCGCACTTCTTGCTGATCCGAAAAACCGGATCTATTGCGCTGGTGGGCACCGTTCACGACACATCGCCGCGCTGCTCACTGAATATCTGGGTTTATTGCGTCCGAATGTTCAGCTGGTGGAGGGCCCCTCCGAAGGATGGCAGCGCTATCTATTAGAAATGAACAACCGTACCGTAGTGTGCGTGACAGACATTCGTCGGTATCAGCCATCATTGCTAAAATTTAGCAGCCTTGCGAGCGCGCAAGGGGCCCATGTTATCGCCATCTCTGATGCATGGGCCGACAGACGTGATTTCGGAGCGGAAGTCCTATTTCGCATGCCCTCTGCGTCAGCCTCTCCGATAGACAGCCATTGCGGACAACTTTTAATGGCTGAGGCACTTGTGGGTGGGCTTGCAAATAAGATTGGCTCTCCGCTTCACGAACGCCTGGCATTGGGCGAGACAATGAGCTGCACCAGCTCAACTAAATCTCAATCCGATAACCCTTAGGAGGTCCGACGTGACACGCCTTGATACCGACTTGATAATGATCTGCGCCAGTGATGTTGCAGGACAGCTGCGTGGTAAAGCGGTCCCACGTCGAGCGTGGAGCTCACGCCAGAAGAACGGCATCGGCTGGACCCCCACCAATATCCTGCAAACCTCCTTCGGCCCCATAGCCCCTTCCCCCTGGGGAGCCTTGGGGGATTTGACGATACGGCCAGACCCTGAGACCTTAATCGACCTCGAAATAGAGGAGGTCGGCATTGATGAAAGTTTCGCCCTAGGCGACATCTTCACATTGGAGGACGAACGGTGGGACTGTTGTCTGCGTGGCCAGCTCAAAACTGCACTAGAACGGCTCGAAGAGAGGCACGGACTGCGCATCAACGCTGCGTTTGAACATGAGTTTCACTATTCGGGCCTGCCGAAACAAGAAGGACTGGGCTACACCCTGCGAACTTTCCGAAGGCTCGGCACGTTTCCTAACGCTGTCATGGCGGTTCTGGACGCCGCAGGCCTCGACATCGACACTTTCATGCCGGAATACGGGCCCGGCCAATGCGAAGTGACCGTCGGACCAAAACCCGCATTACGAGCAGCTGATGAAGCTGCGATCCTGCGCGACTTGGTGCGCGCTTGTGCGAAAGGGCAGGGAGAGCGCGCGAGCTTTGCTCCCATTTTGCATCCCGATGGTGTCGGCAACGGGGTACATATCCACTTCAGTCTTGAAACCTTAGACGGGAAGCCGGTTTGTCACGACCCCACGCAACCTAATGAAGTCGCCCGCGCATCAGGCTCCTTTGTGGCTGGCATCCTTGAGCGACTGCCAGAATTCCTAGCTATAGCAGCACCCTCTGTTCCTTCATATTTTCGGCTCCAGCCCCATCGTTGGAGTGCGGCCTTCAATAACTTTGGCAACAAAGACCGTGAATCTGCGGTACGTATTTGCCCAGTCTTTGGTGCCAAAGACCCCGAGGCCATGGCTCGTAAGTTTCATTTTGAATTTCGCGCAGCAGATGCTGCAGCCAGCCCGCATCTTTTACTCGCAGCACTGGTCAATGCCGGTCTGGATGGCTTGGAACGCGAACTGGAAACACCTACGCCCACCGAAACCGACCTTGCTAAACTAAGCTCTGACGAACTAAAAGCGATTGGTTGCACACGCTTGGCAACAAATCTTGACGATGCGCTTAAGTCGCTCACGTCTAGCGAATGGGCGGCTAAGGCATTTGGCAAAACACTCATTGATGTGATCGACCGACACAAGCGTACGGAAATTTCTCTGATGGAGGATTTGTCCGATGAAGAGATCTGCGCGCGCTATTATGAAGCATACTGAAGGTCTGATTGGCATGCCCGCTTCTTAAAGGAAGGTAACTCGCCATTCAGGCAATCAGCTCGATTTCGAACTAAGCCGCGATTCCGCCTTTCTTAGGTATCATTTAACACTACCTAAATTCTTGGCCGCTACCTGTTCAGAATTGGGCCATAAAGGTTCTCATAGGCAATAAAGCACGTTCTGATAAAGCTAAAATTGTCAGAATATTTAAGGCAACTCGCACCCGAGAGCAGCTTTCATATACGGTCATCTTAAGGTTCAGTATGCAAAATTTGGAGAGCTATAGAGGGCTTGATATTAGGCATTTGACGGCCTTCCGCGCCGCTATCCTGCATGGAACATTGTCGGCCGCAGCGCACTCCATGGGAGTAAGTCAATCAACTGTGACGCGAATGCTGACCGAGCTGGAAGTAAGTCTAGGGTTTGCTCTTTTCACTCGGCGAAAAGGGCGAGTGAATGCGACAACACGTGCGTTAGAATTTCATGCTCTTACGGATGACTTTTTTGAAGCGCATGCGAGATTGCGAGCTGGAACTTCGCGGCTCGGAGGCATGCTAAGCGAGGAAATTCGCATCGTATCGATTTCTGTTCTGGCGATGACTATTGTTCCTGAAATCTCTGAACGTTTTCTGGCTCAAGACGGCGTTTCCCGTCTTCATGTCGAGTCCCGCGGTATAACTGGTTATTTTCGTAAGATCCGAGATGTCAAAACTCATATCGGATTTGGCTACCGACTAGGGGATCAACCTGGAATCGAACAAGTGCAACTGGGGCGAATCCCCTTTGTTTGCGCATTGCCGCCAGAACACCCTCTATCGAGCCAAGAACGCATTCACGTGGAAGACCTTGTTGGACAACCTATTATTTCACTCGCTGAAGACGAGCTCAATCTTTTCCAAAAACAAGAGGAGTATCTTCTTGAGCATGGGGTAACAACCCGTGCGCGTGTTTCAACACAAAGCTCAGCAAATGCTTATTCCATGGTACTCAGAGGGCTTGGCATCGGCTTAATAGACCCATTTTCCGCTGATCTCTGGAGGAAAAATGGTGTGGTGGTCAAACCCCTTGATCCTATCTTGTCGTTTGACTGCACAGCTAGCTTCAGCCGCAATCTGGCGCACACGCCCGCAGTAAAGAAGTTACTTCGTATCGCTAAAGAGGTAGTCGCCCGCTACGCGCTTACAACATAAATGCATAACTTTATGCATCATTATCTATATGCTGGGAGCCTTTAAGGAGCCAGTCTCCGCTGCGAAGATGGCAGCATAGGAGAGCCAGGATGTATTCCCCACCTATGGACGAGTTCCAAGCCGCCCACGAGGCGCTGATGGGCCGTGTGGTTCGAACGCCGAGCCTGTTATTGGCGCAAGATACGCTACAGGCACACCTACCACCGAACGCAAGCGTACAAGCAAAGCTTGAACTTTTCCAACAAGCTGGATCCTTCAAGGCACGCGGTGCAATTCTCGGGATTATGGGACTGTCACAGGCGCAACGAGTGGCCGGTGTAGTGGCAGCCAGTGGCGGAAATCACGCAATGGCCGTGTCTTGGGCCGCGCAAGCTGAAGGCGTCGACGCTTCAATCATTATGCCTGAGACTGCCGACCCTTTACGTATCGAAAGCTGCCGCAAACTGGGCGCAACAGTAACTTTAGTTCCGGATATAGCCGCAGCCTTTGAACTGATGCAGGCGCTCGAGAGCCGCGAAGGCCGCACTATTATGCATCCTTTCGATGCTAAACACATGACTTTAGGCGCAGGTAGCTGTGGACTAGAGATGCTAGAAGATGTCGGAGACGCCGATATCTATGTTATTCCCGTCGGTGGGGGCGGATTGATCAGCGGCATGTCCGCAGTCATTCGCAAAGCGCGCCCGAACGCTCTGATTTTTGGCGTTGAGCCTGAAGGGGCGGACAGTATGGCGCGCAGCTTTGAAAGCGGGAAACCCGCCAAGCTCGCTTCAGTGGCTACAATTGCTGACAGTTTGGGCTCCCCTTATGCGATGACATATTCCTTCGGCATCACAAAAGAGAATGTCGACGCGATCATGCGCGTCTCCGACAATGCCCTGCGCGATGCCATGCGGCTTTATTACAGCACTCTGAGGTTGGTCGCTGAGCCAGCATGCGCCGCCACACTTGCGGCAATCTGCGGGCCGCTCCGAGACAAATGTAAGGGTAAGAAAGTCGCGATCCTTGCTTGCGGATCAAATATCTCAATTGAGCGATATCAAGAAATATTAGGGGGCTGAGGTGGATTTAGAGATCAAAACCGTAAGCGGGCAGGGCGTGGCCCCTGCAGTTGGCCCATACTCTCACGCCGCAATTTATGGCGATCTCGTATTCGTCTCTGGGAATGTGGCTCTGGACGTGAACGGCACGCTTCGCAAAGGTAGCGCCGCTCAAGAAGCACGGCACGCCCTAACGAACCTCCGTAAGGTTCTGCGAAGCGCAGGGTGCGATCTTTCCGACGTGATTAAGACAACAATCTTTATCACAGATATGGCCGACTATTCTGAGGTGAATGCCGTCTACCAAGAAGAATTCGAGTCTCATGCCCCAGCACGGTCCTGCGTGGGCGTTGCTGAACTCCCATTAGGGGCCCGTGTCGAGATCGAAGCGATCGCAAGGCATCGTGCCATGCAAGATCGGACAAAAGAGGACACTTAAATTGCCCTATCCTAACGAAGCGGCGCCCCAGGCGCGCACTGCGATTTCGTGGCATGCCCTGACAGATTGGCGCCTGCATGTTGGCGTTGCCGTTATTACCATTCTTGCGGAGCTGATCGGCATCATACAGATCCCCATCGGGATAGGTTCGATCCTGCTACTTCCATTGTTTTATAGTTTCATCCTTGGGCTCTTGCTCAACCCGCAGATTATTAGCCGGGCGGCATCATGGACAACGCCACGACAGCAGAAAGCAGCTTCTTCTATTATTTTGATCTCTATCCTGCCGTTCATGGCAAAGTTTGGAACGATTATCGGGCCAGCTATAAATACCATCTACGAGGCCGGGCCAGCTCTCATTCTGCAGGAGACCGGGAACTTGGGGACGGTCGTCCTTGCCTTGCCGCTTGCTGTGATCATGCTTGGAATGGGGCGTGAAGCAATTGGAGCTTGTTTCTCGGTTGCGCGCGAACCCAACATCGGCGTGATCGCTGAGAAGTACGGTCTCAAAAGTGCCGAAGGCACCGGCGTTCTAGGGGTTTACGTCGTTGGCACGCTTGTGGGCACCTTCATCTTCGCCATCCTTGCCTCTCTCTTCGGCTCGCTCGGATTGTTTGATCCTGCAGCTCTTGCCATGGCCTGTGGCGTTGGTTCGGGAAGCATGATGCTAGCCTGTACGGGGTCGTTGACCGAATTGTTTCCCGACCGAGCAGACGAGTTGGCCGCTCTTGCCGGTGCAAGCAACTTGATGACCTACGCCACCGGACTTTATGTGTGCATCTTTGTGGCACTGCCGCTGTGCAATATTTTTTATCCAATCTTAAAAAGGGTACGGCCATGACCGCGATATCTGACGACACGCAGCCACCGGCAGACGAGCCGTACCTCAACTTTAAACAAAATATCTTCATTCTGTCTGTGGTTGGGGTAATCTGCTGGATTGGCAATGTGATCGGTCCGGGTATGCCGCCGCTTGGCGCGGCTATCGGTATTCTGTTGCTCGTAGCAATTTCTTTAGTGGGGCTTTTAATTGCTAGGTTCGTACCATTGCGACTACCTGCTGTGGCGTGGATTTCGTTGCTGGCCATTCTCGTTTGCCTGCCCGGCATGCCGACAGCAGATTTTGTGCTCAGATGGACGAACGATGTGAACTTTATTGCACTGGGTACACCCTGCGTCGCCTATGCAGGACTGGCAATCGCCGAACATGAGGTGGCGATCGCCAAACGGTCAGGATGGAAAATCTTGATCGTTGCCCTGTTAGTTATGATCGGGACCTTCCTTGGTTCAGCGATCATCGCACAGATGTTTCTATAGAGCCAAAGCAACGGTCACACGCCATGGGCAAACCGGTAGGACCGGCGACAGCCCCTGCGAATTAGACCAAGCCGTGAGATTAAAGGAGCGATCGGATGACCATTAAAAAAACTATGATCAGCACGAGCATCGACCTGGATGGAGATGGGCTCCATGTCGGGCACTTGAGATTGCCGAATTCCGTACATCGTTCAGCCTATGGGCACATCCCAATTCCTATTGCTACGATTAAGAACGGTGAGGGACCGACAGTTCTGCTTACTGGAGGTGTACATGGTGATGAATATGAGGGGCCTATCGCGCTTACACGATTGGTCCGTGAGATTGAGGCCAAGCAAGTTGCCGGCCGCATCATTGTTGTACCCATGTTGAACCAACCGGCCTTTGCGGCAGGGACGCGCACGTCTCCGATTGACGATATTAACCTGAATCGCACCTTTCCAGGTCGCCCTGATGGCACCGCAACCGAAATGATTGCCCACTATGTAGTAAGCGAACTGCTTCCTCGCGCAGACTACATGATCGATCTGCATGCTGGTGGCAGCTCGCTACAATACGTTCCCACGCTGCTTGCGCCCCGCTGGGACGATTCAGCAGCCACAGAACGAACTGAAGACTTGGTTCAGGCATTCGGCGCAGAGAAGGTAATCTACTTCGACTCGATCAGAGCCTTAAGTGGAGAAGATCGTGTCATGGGAAACCATGCCCATCAGAATGGCGTCGAATTTCTCACGGGCGAATTTGGTGGTGGAGCGAGTGTTAATCTTGAAGGTTTAGCAATGGTTGAACGCGGCATTCGCGGGGTACTCTCCCATCTTGGTATCTTGAAAACAGACTTGCCACCAGCACAGCAAAGCCGAAAGTTTGTGATGGACGATCCTGGACTCTATGCATTTGCTGATCGTGCCGGTTTCTTCGAGCCCAAGTACGCGTTGGGTGACACCGTGGAAGCAGGAGCAATCGCTGGTTTAATCCATAATATTGATGCGCCTTGGGACGACCCAGTACCCGTTCATTTTCAGGCTGGTGGTGCGGCTATTTGTATCCGCACGCATGCTCTAGTGGAAGCTGGAGATTGTTTAGGCCACCTCGCAACCGAGATATGAGGACTTAGCCAAGGCGGATGTAGGTCTAGGTATACCGCTAAAAAGGTAAGCAATGCTCTGGGCGGCTTCGCCCTGAGCACCCATCCAACCCATAGTTTGATCGCTATCTCCGCTGGTCGTCCCGCTCATCATCAGGGAGCGCGAAACGATAGTGAAGATATAGAGTGCCAAAATAGTAGAATATTACATAATTAACATTACAGGTATTTCTGTTGTAAACGGGGTGGATTCACAAATGAAGTGCAAATTCTGTACGAATACAGAGAGTTGCATGGAGTATGAAGAATGGGAACCCACTACTGTCACCTGAAGCTGGACGAACGTCGCAAGCTTGCAAAGTGGCTTGAAG
>NZ_JAGDED010000015.1:0-54588 GCF_040148765.1 Sulfitobacter sp. NFXS29 | reverse complement strand
GATGACTTCAATCGCGAAGGACTGGCTATTGAGGTCGACTTCTCGCTGCCTGCTGAACGTGTCGTGCGTGCGCTGAACCAGATCATTGAGTGGCGCGGAAAGCCCCAAGCTATTCGTGTGGACAACGGCCCAGAATACGTCAGCGGAAAGCTCATGGAATGGGCTGAGAAACGCAATGTGCGGCTCGAATATATCCAGCCCGGTAAGCCCCAACAGAATGCCTATATCGAGCGCTACAACCGCACCGTTCGTGGCGAATGGCTGGGGCAATACATCTTCGAAACAATTGAGGAGGCACAAGACCAAGCAACACAATGGCTCTGGACTTACAACAACGAGCGACCCAACATGGGCATCGGCGGCATGACACCCGCAATGAAACTGAAAACGGCTGCGTGAATTCTACGGCTGGACCCCATTAAAAATGGGGGGATTACCTAAGCGCTTGGCTTGAAACCCGTCCTGCAATTCATGCAGATATACAGCCTCCTGTGCGAGTATTTGGTACCAGCGCCTTTTCTACCGCGGAAGGTAAAAGGTCTATCAGGCGAATGCCCGGTCGCAACAAACAATGAGGGCCAACCTACGGCCCTTAATGATGAGAGCGGTCGGCCCTCATTGCTGCGAAATGATCGGCGGGGCGCACCTACTAGTTCTTACCCGCCTTCGGAGTTGCGGACTTTCCGAAGCTTTTCGAAGTAGCGAACCCTTTTTGATAGTTCTCGCTCGAACCCGCGTTCAACAGGCAGATAATGCTGGGGCCTTGCCATCCCATCAGGAAAGAAAACCTGACCAGAGAAACCGTCGGGAGCATCGTGATCATATTGATACCCTTCGCCGTATCCAAGATTCTTCATCATTGCTGTGGGCGCATTCACGATGTGCATGGGGGGAGGTGCGGAACCGGATATTTTCGCATCAGCGCGCGCGGCTTTGTGTGCCAAATAGCCGGCATTCGATTTCGGGGCCAAGGCCAAGTAAATTGCGGCCTGAGATACAGCCAGATCGCCTTCGGGACTGCCAAGCTTTTCGAAAGTGTCCCACGCGCTCAGACAGATACGGGATGCCTCCGGATCTGCCAACCCTACGTCCTCCCATGCGATCATTGTCAGCCGCCGCAGGATAAAACGAGGATCTTCGCCGCCCTCAAGCGCTCTATGGACCCAGTAAATTGCGGCCTCGGGGTCAGAACCCCTTATCGATTTCTGGATGGCACTTGCGATCGAGTAGTGACCATCTGACGCGCGATCATACTGCGCCGCGCGCTGTGTCAAGCGATTGGCCACTTCCTTTGCAGAATAGATATGGTCCCGGGGCCAAGTGAGCGTGCTCTCGACCAAATTCAGAAGAGCCCGCCCATCACCATCCGCCATGGCACAAAGGAGCTCCTTCGCTTCGTCGTCCAAAGGCAGGGGGCTATCAAGAACCCTCTCAGTGCGTGCAATTATGGCGGATAGCGCTCGTTCGTCAAGGCGCTCCAAGACCATCACCTGACACCGGCTAAGCACAGCCCTGTTCACAGAGAATGATGGGTTCTCTGTCGTTGCTCCGCATACGGTAACCGTCCCGTCTTCCATCACTGGCAGCAAGGCGTCAAGCTGGGTCTTGTTGAAACGGTGGATCTCGTCAATGAAAAGGAGTGTTCCCTGCCCCCTGCGGTGGCGGCCGCGCGCCGCCTGGAAAGCCCTCTTAAGGTCCGCGACGCCACTGAATATTGCACTGATCTGCTCGAAATGAAAATCCGTTTTCATAGCCAGCAGCCTGCCAATAGTGGTCTTCCCGACGCCGGTCGGCCCCCACAGGATTAGAGACGAGATTTTCCCTGCTGCCAACATGGAGCCCAGCGGACCATCGCCGGCCAGTAGCTTGTCTTGACCGATAACTTCCTCGATGGCTTGAGGCCTCAGTAGGTCAGCCAAGGGGCGGGTCTTAGCCTTTCCTGTTTCAGGCTCAGTCGCATCGTCTTGTTGCTCAAACAGGTTCATTCGTCGCTCCATTCATTTCCCCAATCAAAGGCACATCAGGTCTTCGTTCGAGGTTCGCGACAAACGTGCATCGAATTCGGGCCACCTTAGAAGTCCGCGTCCAGGTGCTGTAAAAGGTTAGTCTTTCGCTGGAGGGCGATTGAGCCTCGATCCACCGCTTGCTGGACTAGGCCCATATCCTCACTGCAAACAATTAGTTTCTTCTGTGCGCGTGTCGCGCCCGTGTAGAGCAGCGTCTTATCCAGCATGTGCGTTGCCCTTCTGTTCAAGACGAGGATTACGTTCTCCCACTGCGACCCCTGCGCCTTATGGATGGTCATAGCGTAACCGAGGCTCATCTTGTCCAACAGGTCTGCATTTAGATCGAACATCCGGCCGCCGATCTTAACGCAGCCAAGGTGCCCGTCCTCGGTTTGTTCATCGAAGATCTCCACGATGGTGCCGAGATCGCCATTTCTAACGCCAATGTCGTAGTCGTTCTTTGTTATGAGGATTGGATCGTTCAGGTAGAACTTGCTGCCTGTGAAACTTACGTAGTCATAGACGCCGTCCTCATGGACTAGACGAACTACAGGACGGTTGAAGCCCAGCCGGCGTTGCATGCCCATGTTCAGGTTTCCGACACCAGCTTCGCCAGCTTGCATCGAGGTTAGAATTGCGCACCGTTCAGCCCCCCCGTGAACCTGGAACAACTGACCAATTTCATCTGGGTCGACGCGTCGTAGGACAGCGCAATCAATTTCCACTCCCTCCTGATAGTCAGGCAAAGCTATGCACCCGTGTTGATGCCTCACCGCCGTTGCAAACCGATGAATTCCGCTCTCGGCTCCTTGGCGTTTCACCTCAGTTAGTTCGACGGCCGGGAAGGTCGATTTCATAATGTTATGAAACAACAGGCCGCCCCCGACGGGCGGCAATTGGTCCACGTCACCTACGAAGATAAAACGCGTGGCAGCAGGTAGGTGTAGCAGAAGGGCGTGCATGGAATATAGATCAACCATACTGGCTTCATCGATCACAACGATGCAATGGTCGGGACGCTGGTCCTGCTTCTTCCTTGCCATGTCCGCACAGAACTTAGCAATTGTCGAAGCAGGTCTACCAGTGGCTTCAACCATCCTTTGTGCAGCCCGCCCTGACAACGCGACCTGGAAGATATCAACACCAAAGGAGACCCTCTCCAACACCGTCACGATAGCCTGAAGGATTGTCGTCTTGCCCGTCCCTGCTCCGCCCGATAGCGCGAACACGTTCATACTTGACGCAAGCAACACCGCACGCCTTTGCTCATCCGTGAGCCTGAATTGAATGGTCTGCTCAAATTCGCGCAATCGCTCCGTAACCGCCTCAACGGTTAGATTGCACTCCCAATCCGCCGCGCTGCTGCCCGCGCCCGGCGGTCGAAGGATTGCATCACGCAGCCTCTGCCCCGTAAGGGCCTCAAGCAGAAATTCCCCTTCAAGTTGAAAGCCGTCCTCGCCACGGATATAGCCGATGAGTTCCTGTTCCATCGCGTGCCGCAGGACGACATTGAAGTCGACACCCATCTCTCTGCATTTCTTCTCGAACGCAGGCCGTAGCATCAAAGTCGATGACGTAGCGCGACAATATTGCGAAATGAGATCGGCTGCCAACGCAGCTTGGTATTTCGGGTGATCCGAGGCAAAGCCCAACCCCTTTGCAATCTTGCAGCACAGCTCGAATGGGACGTCGAAGTTCAGCAGCCGAAACGGGTTCTCCTTCAACATCGCGATGGTTTTCTCACGCCAAACCGCCGAAAGCGTTTCAGCCAGCTTTACCGGCAGATGGTGATCAGCAAGCCAGTTGATAGCTGCCATGTAGGCATCGCTTGGGAATTCCAGTAGCAGTGGGCCGATGGACCGACTCGGAACCCCAGCCTCCAAAAGCGAGCTAATGTCCCGTTCCTCGATGATCTCGATCAAGCGAGGATTGCGGGCCAGGCGACCAGCCTTGACCTCCCCAATGCCCTTCACGTTTCTCTGGAGCCACGTTTCCAGCAAGCGAGTGTTTGGCTTTACGAACCGAGCTGTATGGGCTTCGAGATGATCCTCGATGATTGTGTATCCGCCGGCCGTGAACGTTGTCTGTGCCGTCGGCCCGTCGACTTCCCACAAGGAACCAACCTTGGCAGCATCCTTGCAGGCTTCTGGCAGCGAAACAGAGAGGCTATTCGCCACGTGTATGACGCTGCCATCAGCTGCGATGCGCATAGCGCTGACAGAGCCATTTCGACGCCTCTTCGATACCTGGATGAGCATGGGTCAGCGGAAGTCTTTCGTCGTCTCCAAGAAGGCATCTCTCGCCGACTTGAAATGCTTCACCTCTTCGAGTTCACGGCGCAATTGTCGGTTCTCCTCTTGCAAGCTTGCGATCCGCTGCAACAGCTTCGAATTCGACGTCGCTGTGCGCTTCATTCGATCATTGGCTCTTTCCCTCGCGGCGCTTTCCTCAGCGATGGATTTGGATAGGGCTGGATGTTGCGAACCCCATCGAACGTCGAGTTCTTCGACGAGTTGTTTGATGGCGGGGTTCTGTCCAAATGAACGTCTGTTGAAGCCAAGCTCAGTGGCAACCTCCTTGCGGTTTAGCTTACCCCGACGAATATAGTCCGCATGATCACCCCGCGCTTCCCGCTCAGAGACCCATGCAACGAAGCGAGCAAAGTTCTCGCTCCCTAATTGCCGACCGCTGGACATTATTCCGCCACCTTCATCTGGAACTTGGTCCTCAACTGATCTTTAAGCCTGCTGATCTCTTCGTATGCTTCAACAAGCTTCCCTTGTAGTCGCTCTACATCCTCATCCAACTTGGCGTTATTTTCGAGAAGACGATTGTTCTGTTGGAATAGCGAAACATAGGAATGGTTCTGGGACGCTAGGCGATCGGCCATGTTTTGCTCGAACGCCGCTTTGGCATATTCCGAAAGCTTTATCTGCTCGAGCTTACGATACTTTTCAAGCAGGGCCGAGTAGGCGGCCTTTCTCTCAGTTGCTGAGGGCCTAGCGTTGCTCAAACTCCGGGCCTTGATCGCGGCCTCCAAGCGCGTGTTCAGCGACCCTATGAACTCTACAGTGCGCAGAACATCTCGCCGATCCTTATTTCTGAGGTGTCCCTCGTTGAGCCCCGCTGCTTTGTTGAGAGTTGCGGCGACCAATTTCCACTCCTTGATTTTGACTGTGCGTCCGGGCTTCAATCCCCGGGTGAATGCCAGCTTCTTCTCGAACGCTACGAGTGCGACATCCACAATGCTTTTGTAGCTTTGCGCAACATCAGCATCATAATACCAGAGAGGCGGGCGAGCTTTGTCAGGCAGCTGAGGAGAGAAATCGAGATCAAAATCTTCCATTTCAAGGTCAGACATCCACCTTCTCCATTTTTCTCACCAGAGCCTCCAGAGCCCTAAGAGTCTTTTGAGCGCCATCAACGAACAGTGGGCCGATCAGATCATTGCCTTGCCATTCCTGAGCCTCCGCTCGGTAGGTCGCAAGACGTCGTTTTAATGTCAGGAAGTGAGGATCATCCTTGTTGTCAGTTTGTTTTATTATGCAACTATTTACACACCCTACGCAGCTATCTACATCAGCCGTTTGGGTTCTTGGAATACCCGCTTCGTCACGGCAATTCGCGAGTTGTTTTGTGTTCTCAGTCAAAACACATAAACCATATTCATGAGGGGTGACAATCGGCTCGCCAACATGCTCTTCTATAATCTGCCTAATGGTTGCATCACGCGCACTCTTATCGTGCATCTCGACTAAACCAATATTGTCCGCTTGCCTCGTGAGGAATTCACCCAGCTGCCCATGGAGGGTGGCAGCACCATCTACGTATCGACTGACGAGTTCAAAAATCTGGCGCCTGCCAAGGTGCTGATACTCCGACAGCTCGACCTTATTATGCGTGTAGACTCCAGTCATTTTCGACCCGAAATGGTGCCGGTAATGATCGCGGATAAGTGGCATAATATTTCCATCGAAACGGCGCATGGCAAACTCGGCCCAAGCATGGCGGAATCCATGAGCTGTTACGTGCGGGCAGTAGTTACGGACATCATCACCCTGTCCCTCAAGAAAAATCTCGTAGAAGGAATTAACCTGCATCGTAACGTTAATAGCGTTTTTATTCAGAGAGTATACCGGCTGGTTCTGCGAGTTGAAACTATACCTAAAGTAGGAGAAAAGCTCTTTCCTCCTCTCGCAGGTCAAGCCGACGCCACCTAGACCATCCAGGACATCGATAAAATCGGCGACAGCAGCCGAAACATGCCGATCCGTAACGACCCCATGGTTGGTTTTTTCGATGTTCGACGCGAAGATATAGTCCGCCCCCTTTTTCTCGAACGCGTCGCGTGCCATTCCGCTCGCTTCACTATGTCGGATACCAGTCAAAATAAGAATCGCCAAATAACATGCTGTAAGAAGATGGTCCCCCTTTCGGGTAATTGAACTCTTAATTGAATGTGTGCCAATCGCGAATGGGATTGATGGAAGGGGAAGCTGATCTCTCGACTTCACGTTCGGGTAACACTTGCAAAGCTCCTCGAAGAACACTTGATCTACAGACCAAGCCTTTAATCGGCTGCCATAGCATGTGCTCCGTTCACCAAAATTTGAGAAAAATTGGCCAGCGGTCTTCCAACTAGGAAGCCTTCCCTCTTCGCGAAGCCTTCGTTCCGTTTGAAACCACGCGAGGACGTATTTGGTCTCATCCGATTTTATCAGCTGGAAACAATAACCTAGGACAGCCAAAGCAATTTCGAAAGGAACGATCGAAAAACTTCCGCCAGCCCGCCAATCTGCGTAGCTTTCGCCGGCATCTCTCACCCATACTGAGCAAAGGTCTTCCCAACGCCCACTTAGATTAGACGCCGGTAAGTACTGCTCAGGCACCAAACGGTGCTCCGCGTACCGCAAATCATACATCCACGCAAGTAGACGAATTCTACTGAACACCGTGGGCCCCCGAGCAATCGAACCATCGATATTGTGTATCACGAGCTCTATAAGTTCACTCTCACTGAGATCAGCTAGCAGTCGCCCCTGAAACTTACTGTTCATGAAATGAAATACTGAGGCAATGTTACCATAGGTAGAACTCATGCTTCTGGGACTCTGCACAGTCGCAAAGCCATCATCCACCCCTTCACAACGCAAGAACACAATATTCTTTGCGACCAGCTGCTGCCAGCTTCGAAGCTCCCCGAAACGACTCCTAAAGTCAATTTTCACTACCTCGCCCGAATCGACGTGATGAATAAACCAAATATCGTCGAAATACTTACCTGGGTTCTTGGCGTAACAAGAAGAGTCAATGAGAGGAGCACCGTCAGACGAACTAGCAGCATCTATCATTCCACGATCCATGAGTTCCCCCCTTCCGATATCGGTGCATGTGGTATCCTGCGTTCCAAATGCCCATATTTTTCAGATGCATCTTTCAGACTGACAGCACTGAAGCGCTTCAGGAGCAACTCAAGAAAGTTAAGCTTTGCCCACGCATTGATAGCCTTGTCGAGGTCTTGGGTGGCAAAAAGACCCTCTAACTCTCCCTCGATATGGCGCACCTCTTCCATCATCATGCGAGCCGTGAGACCGGAATCGAAGAGATAAATCATTCCATCCTTTTTAATCAAACCGCTTTTTTCGACAATAAATTTCTCTGCCTTGGCGGCCGCTAGGATTGTTTCGGGAGGAGCTTCGAGACTACTTCCCCGCAAGCCTATAAAATCCACTAAAGCAGAAACTGAAAACGGGCTTGTTCTCTCCTCCCATTCACCAATAATATCATGTGAAATACTGGCCATTTCCTCTGACACGGCGGCGGCAAACGCCCTGCCCTTCCTCAGCTTCACTTTATCTCTCGACCGCGCCCGATAGATTTCCTCACGGGTCTTCAATGTATGAAATTCATTCTGCGCTTGTCGTGAGAGTTCATCTGGATCTTCACTGTAATAGGACTTCAGCAGCGTAGTGGATTTAATGAATCCTCCTCGTTTTGCTTCTTCCGCATATACATGCGACTGAGCAATTGCCGAAGGAAGCAGTGCTTTAGCCGTACGCCTTTCGACGTCACCAAAATTAAACGCTCTGCCATTCTGACGTTTGACTTGAACGACGCTTAAGTATATCTGTTTAACTACAATTAAGTTTGCGTCTGACAAACCGTACTCGATCAGCCCTTCCGAGTGATCGGAAAAAGCCAAATGATAGAAATTCCAGGTGGAGCTAAAACGGGCAGTCTGCGGTTTATAGGGTGATATCATCGCTTCAGAAACGACATTCCCCAATGGGCGCTGATCATAGTCCCACAGATATGCTTTAAGCGCTCGACCCATCCTTGTATTCTTCTTAATACAAACGTTCTCTGCCTTACCACTCCGCCCCTTGAAGCTTCTAATCCAAATTCCTGTCGCATCTTCATCAATTTGCGCCCGTTTGAGGCGAACCGTGTTAGACAACTGAATTCTTCGTGATGCCAACAGCCAGACAAGGCACGTCTCTTCTTCCAAACTGGGGCCTAAGAAGTCGAGAAGTGAAAGCATTAATCTGGACATAATGGAGAAATTCTTCCCTCCATTTTCCCAAATAGACCATTGAGATTTCGGGTATGAACATGACGCAGTGACTTTTAAAAGCTGGTCTGCGAAACCCTTCGCTCCATTTTTGGCCAAATTCACTGCGGATGAAAAACGTTCGAAATGTATTGACTTCCGCCATTGGGACATTGCGATTGCATTGAGAAACGCATCATCCATAGCCACCAGAATCTCGATGTTAATACCCAAGATTTCGAACCACTCATTCTCCCATTTCAGAACTCTGGGTGAGTACGCTTGTGTTCTTTCAATCTTCCTGAGCCGTTCCACGCCGATCCGCGTCACCGCATCGCAGATCTTAGCATATAGCTCTGGATGCTCGTTCCGAAGTCGCTTTCGAACATCTGACCATTTTCGGATAAACGCAGATGCATAATCAGTAACAGCATCGATGTACTGCTCATTCGTATAGTTAAGACTATCGCCGAATACATCTTCGAGAGACCTGGTCGGGTATCTTTCTACCGCTCTTAGGTTTGGCCAATAGCCGCTATCGAGGGCTTTTGCCCCCTTCCCCCCGATAAGGGTTCTGATCTCGCGCTTCACTTTTAGATCATCGCTCTTATCGGCGGCTTTATTGAACAGCCTCTTGGCGTCGTCCATGCTTGCCTTGATGCTGTATTCTGATGTCAACTCAGACTTTAAACGCTTGAGTAGCGCTCTTCCAAAATAACGCCTGTCTGATTCTTCACCGCTGACCGCTACCTTCACTATATATTCAAATGCTCTTTTATAACTTGGCACACGGGAAGCTGTGATGCCCGATTCTGGGGAATTTATGACTGCAATCATCGGCCCGATATATCGGTGGCATCGTAGTTGGGCAGGGACGCCAACCTCTTGAACCACGCCGAGGCTATCTACACCAATCCGTGCCACCCCCTTCAATGTGCCTGGTACATTCTGGACGTCGCTACGGTATCCTGCAGCATAGTCGCTCTCTTCTTCAGTAAGGCCTCCACGAATTAAACGCGCTTCCGCAAATGAAGATCGATTAGTCATTCAA
The DNA here is from genome assembly GCF_040148765.1 of Sulfitobacter sp. NFXS29. NCBI lineage: Bacteria > Pseudomonadati > Pseudomonadota > Alphaproteobacteria > Rhodobacterales > Roseobacteraceae > Sulfitobacter > Sulfitobacter sp. NFXS29. The sequence continues at coordinate 44,981 of NZ_JAGDED010000015.1, read as the reverse complement.
ACTCCTCCGTCACGTAGCGGACTTGGCTGGCATCAGATGTTTGATCGACCATTTTGGCATTCTGTTCTTCAGCGTTGCCATGGAGAAGGATTTCGAAGTTGATGTATATATTCGTGGTGTCGAGACTTTCATGCCCTAACCTCTCTCTAAGCTGCTCATAGTTTTCGTTCAAAGCGCGAAGCCTATTCGCAAGGTTAGTCGCGTAGGTATGTCTCAATCCGTGGAATGTCCGTGTCCGGCTATGCCGTATCCACATATCGAGATTGGGAGTGTTCGCATTCCCATTCAATAGTATGGCGTCCTTGCAAGACTTATAAATTTTTGACGGATATGACGTGCTTAATCTTTTGTCGCGCGCCGACCCAAACGCAATATCGCCCGACACATGAAAGGTATTAACATAGCGGAGGATATCCTTCGCCAAGGCAGTTGGGAAAGCAATCTTCCGTACCTTTCCGGAACCCCGCCCCTTACCAATGATTGCGTATAAAAAATCGTTTCTCTGGCTGCTTTCAGCTTTCTTCAGCTCACTCCTAATTCTTGGAATACTGAAGTTGTCGGGATCAACGATTTCAGCGCCGCGGCAACCGGTCTCGTAGGCTACGCGAAGTATGAGTTCATCTCGCCTTCTTAGCCTCGCGTTCTTTTTAACAACGTAACCAGAGAGGGTTTCGAAGTCTTTATAGGAAAGGTATTTCGCGTAAAGGCCAAACGGATCGAGTGAATTCTTTGTTCCGGCCGCCAGATTCACTTCCTCTTGCAGACTATGATTTATGTATTCCGATACCTCTATAGCCTTCTCAATGAACCCCAGATGCTCCATCGCCCTATAGAACTTTGCGATGAACCCGTGATAGTGTTCAACGGTAGTCGCTTCTAATCGCTTCTCTTGAAAGAGATGTTTGTCTAAGTATGCTTCGAGAAAGAACGCATCGACTTGGAGAGGCTCTATCCCTTTGCTTTTGGCAAAGTTCAGGAAATTTGCGACTTGGTGAGCCAGTTGATCATAGCCTCTCGGCTTCCGGTAGTATTCATTCATGAGCCAGATAGACGCAGGGAAGTAGGGTGCGAGCGTATCACCGTCTCGGATCATCTTGACGGTTCTCACCATGCCTTGGTGTTCGACTTCGCAAGTGACAACCTCAAATCCGCTCATACTGCTCCTGATGATGATCTGCAGGCTGTGGGCAGGTAGTTAATTCACCATTCAATATTACATTTTGCCGTAAAAATATACCCCGTCGTCGAAACGACCCTCAAAACGCTGGTTTGGGTATTTTTTTGCTTTGGTCTATAGAGTTAAATATGAAATCAGGTTGTAATGCGAATCCCCCGATTTGTCGTATTGCGCGGCCCGCCGCATGAGGCGTTTCGACAGCCCCGCCTTGTCGAGCGGCGCATCGCCTTTCCACGCCGTGACCTGCTCGATCAGGTTGAGCAGCGCCCGCCCGTCGCCATCTGCCATCTCCAAAAGCGCCTCGCGCGCCTCGGGCTGCAACGGCAGGGGCTTGCCCAACTCGCGCTCGGCCCGCTGCGCCAAGCGCTCCAGATCGGTGAGCGGCAGGCGCTCCAACACCAGCACCTGCGCGCGAGACAGCACAGCGGCGTTCAATTCGAAACTCGGGTTCTCGGTGGTGGCACCGACCAGAAGGATCGTGCCATCCTCCATATGCGGCAAGAACCCATCCTGCTGCGCCTTGTTGAAACGGTGGATTTCGTCGACGAACAAAAGCGTCCCCTGCCCCTGCCGCCGCCGCATCTTGGCCGCGTCGAAAACCTTGCGGAGTTCCGGCACACCCGAGAAAATCGCGCTGATCTGCACGAAATGCAGATCGGTCTCATCCGCCAGAAGCCGCGCGATGGTGGTCTTGCCAACGCCGGGCGGCCCCCAGAAGATCAGCGAAGACAGCGCGCCCGCGGCCAACATCACCGACAGCGGCGCATCGGGGCCCAGCACTTTCTCTTGCCCAATCACCTCGGACAGCGCGCGCGGCCGCAGCCGGTCCGCCAAGGGGCGGTGCCCAGCCTCTGCTGCTGCGTCGCCGTCATCAAATAGATCCGCCACGCTACCCCCTGAACCGCAGAGCGACACGCCGGTCGCCGCGCTGAATAACCATCTGAATGCGCCGCACCTCGCCCGACAGCAGGGCGGCCAAACTGTGCGTCTCTGCCACCTCTACCCCATTCACCGAAAGGATCACATCACCATCCCGCAGCCCCACACGCGGGCCATAGCGGCCCGCATCCATGACCACGACGCCACTGCTTTCCAACGGCAGGTTCAGTTCTGAAATCACCGCCGGATTGATACGCGCAGCGCGCAATCCGGGCAAAAGGCTCCGCGCGCCTAGCGTGACCTCGGCCCGGTCCGGTTCATCCGGGGCGGCGATCAGCGCCACGGTCATCTCTTGCAGAACGCCATCGCGCCTGACGCCCACGCGCGCGGAATGACCAAGACCGGCGACCGACATGCGGTAGATCATCTCTGACGGCGTGTTGACCGGCTGGTCATCGACGCTGACGATGACATCCCCCACCAGCAACCCCGCCGCGTTGAAGGGGCTAGCGCGATGCAGCCCCGACACGATGATCCCACCCGGTCGATCCAACCCCAGCGGCCCGGCCATATCTGCATCCACCGGTTGCCCGGCCAAACCCGCCCAAGGGCGGCTGAACGCCACCTCCCCCGCGCGGGCCTGCGCGACAAAGGCCGCGACAAGATCAGCAGGGATCGCAAAACCGATACCGTTGCTGCCACCCGAGCGCGTCAAGATCGAGGTGTTCACCCCGATAAGCCGCCCCGCCATGTCAATCAGCGCCCCGCCCGAGTTGCCGGGGTTGATCGGCGCATCGGTCTGAATGAAATAACCTTGCCCGCCATTATCCGCCGCCCCCGACCGTGCAAGACCCGAGACGATCCCGCTCGACACCGTCTGCCCCACGCCGAAGGGATTGCCGATGGCCAAGGCAAGCTCACCCACCTCGACCGCATCGCTGTCGCGCAACTCAAGAAACGGCAGGTCCGCCGCGCCTTCCAGCTTGAGAATCGCCAGATCGCTTTCCGCATCGCCCAACAGCACATGGGCGCTGAATTCGCGCCGATCATTCAGCACCACACGGATATCGGTTGCCGTGCCCACCACATGATAGTTCGACACCACGATGCCATCCGCCGACAGAATCACCCCGGAGCCGAGCGAATTCTGCACCCGGGGCCGCTCGGAGAAGGGATCCCGAAAGAATCGTTCGAAAAACGGATCGGCCTGAAGCGGCGTGCGCTGAGGCTTGGTCAGGATGCGGGCGTAGATGTTGACCACCGCGGGGGTCGCCTGTTTGACCAGTGGCACGAAACTCAACTGCATCTGCGCGGCGGAACTGGGCACCTGCTGCGCCGCTAGGGGGGCGGCAAGCAGCGTTAGGATCATCAGCAAATATCTCATGCCGTCAGATATGCGCAGCCGCCCCGGCTGGCGCAACTCCCATTTCGGACTGATCTTGAAATCTCTGCCGCGACAACGAAAAAGCCCCGCCAAATGGCAGGGCTTTCCATTCCGCAATCTGCGAAATCCTATTCTGCGGCGTCTTCTTCGGCCAGACGCGCTTTGTCTGCGGCGCCTTTGGCGTCGCGGTCGCGGTCGACGAATTCGATGATCGCCATCGGCGCCATGTCACCATAGCGGAAGCCAGCTTTCAGAACGCGGACGTAACCACCTTGGCGGTCTTTGTAGCGCGGGCCGAGGATGTCGAACAGTTTCGCGACATACTGGTCTTCTTTCAGCTTGCTTGCTGCCTGACGACGGGCGTGCAGATCGCCACGTTTGGCCAGCGTGATCATCTTTTCGATGATCGGCTTCAGTTCCTTGGCTTTCGGCAAGGTGGTTTTGATTTGCTCATGCTCGATGAGCGAGCCTGCCATGTTTGAGAACAGCGCCTTGCGGTGTTCATGTGTACGGTTCAGGCGGCGGTATCCACGTGCGTGACGCATTGTCTTACTCCAATAGTGATGCCCTCTACGGGCGGTTTTGCTTTGTCTGGCCCACGATGCGTGTCAGGGGCTCTCCTTGGGGCTTGCGCCCGGTCGTAACGGTGCCCGATTTCTTTTGCAGAAATCGGCCCGGAAACTTTAAAAGCTTCCGGGGCCGTGTCTCTTAGAACGAATCCTCGAACTTCTTGGCGAGGTCTTCGATGTTTTCGGGCGGCCAGTCTTCGACATCCATGCCAAGGTGCAGGCCCATGCCCGACAGCACTTCCTTGATCTCGTTCAAGGACTTGCGGCCGAAGTTCGGCGTGCGCAGCATTTCGGCTTCGGTCTTCTGGATCAGATCGCCGATGTAGACGATGTTGTCGTTCTTCAGGCAGTTTGCCGAACGCACCGAGAGCTCCAGCTCGTCGACTTTCTTGAGCAACAGCGGGTTGAACTCAAGACCATCGTCGTCGTCCTGACGGGACGCCGATTCCGGCTCGTCGAAGTTGACGAAGATGCCGAGCTGGTCCTGCAGGATACGCGCGGCGAAGGCCACGGCGTCATCCGGCGTGATGGACCCGTCTGTTTCCACTTTCATGGTCAGCTTGTCGTAATCCAGCACCTGGCCCTCACGGGTGGGCTGAACGTCATAGGAGACCTTCTTGACCGGCGAATAGATCGCGTCGATCGGGATCAGGCCAATGGGCGCATCTTCAGGCTTGTTCTTGTCAGCGGAGACATAGCCCTTGCCGGTGTTGACGGTCAGCTCCATGTAAACATCCGCACCATCGTCGAGGTGGCAGATCACATGCTCGCGGTTCAGAATCTCGATACCGGCGGATTCGGAGATGTCACCGGCGGTCACAACGCCCGGACCTTTGGCAGAGATCGACAGGCGTTTGGGGCCTTCGACTTCCATGCGCAGGCTGACGCCCTTCAGGTTCAGGATGATGTCGGTCACGTCTTCGCGCACACCGGCGACGGAGGAAAACTCGTGCAGCACGTTGTCGATCTGCACAGATGTGATCGCCGCGCCCTGCAGCGAGGACATCAGCACGCGGCGCAGCGCGTTGCCGAGGGTCAGGCCAAAGCCCCGCTCCAGCGGTTCGGCCATGACAGTCGCCTGACGTGCGGGGTCATTGCCCGGCTTGACGTCAAGCTGTTGCGGCTTGATCAATTCAGCCCAATTCTTGTGGATCATGCGTCCCTCCATCCTTGTTTGTGCCTCATGTCCAAATGACACAAACGCTCGAGGTTTCTGAAAAGCGGTATGGGGCCGCACGCAAGGCGCGACCCCATGTAAAACAGTCCCGACTTAAACGCGGCGGCGTTTGGGCGGGCGGCAGCCGTTGTGGGCCATCGGGGTCACATCACGGATCGAAGTGATGTTGAAACCGGCAGCCGCCAGAGCGCGGAGGGCGGATTCACGACCCGACCCGGGGCCCTGAACTTCGACTTCCAGCGTCTTGACGCCGTGATCCTGAGCTTTACGGCCAGCATCTTCTGCGGCCATCTGAGCTGCGTAAGGAGTCGATTTACGCGACCCTTTGAAACCCATGGTGCCAGCGGAGGACCAGGAAATTGCGTTGCCTTGAACATCCGAGATCAGGATCTTGGTGTTGTTAAAGCTCGAGTTCACATGCGCCACGCCTGCGGCGATGTTCTTGGAGACCTTACGCTTGGTCTTTGTCTTATCGCGTGCCATTGATCAGACCCTCCCTTATTTCTTCTTGCCAGCAATGGCCTTAGCGGGGCCTTTGCGGGTGCGAGCATTGGTGTGGGTACGCTGACCACGGACGGGCAGGTTACGACGGTGGCGCAGGCCACGGTAGCAGCCAAGGTCCATCAGACGCTTGATGTTCATCTGCGTATCACGACGCAGGTCGCCTTCGACGGTGTAGTTGGCGTCGATGTGCTCACGCACGGCCAGAACTTCGGCGTCGGACAGCTCGTTAACGCGACGGGTCGCGTCGATGCCAACGGCTTCGCAGATGGCTTTGGCGGAGGAGGTGCCAATACCGGTGATATAGGTGAGGGCGATTGGAACCCGCTTTGCAGTCGGGATGTTTACGCCGGCAATACGTGCCACGTTAGCTATTCCTTTTCGTTGCGGGTCCGTCGCTCCAGACCCTTTTTTCACAACACAAGCCCGAGGCGTTTGGGCCATCGGGCTGAGGCTGATCAGGTAATCTTGCGGGGCTGGGCGGAACCCTTGCCGCAATTTGATTCTCTTGCGAGATAGGGGTGACTATGAGGTTTTGCGCAGGGCGTCAAGCCTTGCACAAAACTCCCGTAGGATCAGTGGAGCGGAGCGAAGGGCAGCGTCGCCCCTGCCCCACCACCGGGAAATCACTTGTCGAGAATCTGCGCGATTGCGCCGCGGACTTCTTCGATCTGACCCAGACCATTCACACCGCTGAGCATCTCTTTGGCATAGTAATAGCCGATCAGCGGAGAGGTCTGTTTGTAGTAGGCCATCAGACGGGTTTTGAGGCTTTCCTCATTGTCGTCCGCGCGGCGCTTGAACTCGGTCCCGCCACAGTTGGCGCATTTCCCATCTTCGGGGATCGGTTTGGTCAGGTCGTTGTAAACCTCGCCGCAGGACGCACAGGTGGAGCGTGCGGTGATGCGGGCGACCAGCGCCTCATCGTCGACCTTCATCTCGATCACGGCGTCGAGGGTCTGGCCCTCTTGCTGCATCAAATTGGCCAGTGCGTCGGCCTGCGCCAGCGTGCGGGGGAAACCGTCGAAGATAAAGCCGCCATGCTCGGCCTTGTCGGTGAGCTTTTCGCGGATCAGGCCGATCACGATCTCATCGGTGACCAGCGCGCCGCGGTCCATGACATCGGCCACGATCTTGCCCATCTCTGTACCGCTGTCCTTAGCCTCACGCAGCATGTCGCCGGTGGAGAGCTGAACCATGTTGCGGGTTTCGACCAGATGACGTGCTTGGGTGCCTTTGCCTGCGCCCGGAGGCCCGAGTAGGATAATATTCATCGACGTACGGGGCTCCGTTTCTTGCGTGTACCTTTGCCTTTGCCCGCGCCTTTGCCGCGCAGCTGAGACTTCTCAAGCAGACCTTCATACTGGTGCGCCAGCAGATGGCTCTGAACCTGTTGGATCGTATCCATTGTGACCGAGACGACGATCAGCACCGAGGTGCCACCGAAGTAGAAGGGAATAGCGAACTGGCCGCGCAGAATCTCGGGCAGAACACAGACCGCCGCCAGATAGGCCGAGCCGAGCACGAGGATGCGGTTGACCACATATTCCAGATACTCAGAGGTGCGCTTGCCGGGGCGGATGCCGGGGACAAAGCCGTTCTGGTTCTTCAGGTTGTCGGCCACGTCATCAGGTTTGAAGCTGACGTTGAACGTGTAGAAATACGCAAAGAAGACGATCATCGCCACGAAGAACAGCAGGTAAAGCGGCTGACCGGGGCCGAAGTTCGCCAGAAGCCACGACATCACTGGGCTGGTGGAATTGCCCGAAAACGTGCTGACGGTGACCGGCAGCAGCAGCAAGGACGAGGCAAAGATCGCCGGGATCACGCCTGCCGGGTTCACTTTTACGGGCAAATGGCTGGTGCCGCCGTCATACATCTTCATCCCGACCTGACGGCGGGGGTATTGGATGTGAATCTTCCGCAGCGCGCGCTCCATGAAGACCACGAACATGATCGTCGCAATCACCATGACCAGCACACCCACGATCACCGCAGGGCTGATGGCACCCGAGCGGCCCGAGGCAAAGAACTGCGCGATGGCTGCGGGAACCTCGGCGATAATGCCGACGAAGATGATCAGCGAGATGCCGTTGCCGATGCCGCGCGCGGTGATCTGCTCACCCAGCCACATCAGGAACATGGTGCCGCCGACGAGGGTAATCATGCAGGCGGCGATGAAGCTAAAGCCCATCTGCCCATCCGCCACGATGTCACCAGCCTGAAGGCTGACCGCAAGACCGTAGGACTGCAAGGTCGCCAGCGCCACGGTGCCGTAGCGCGTGTACTGGTTGATCTTCTTGCGCCCCTGTTCGCCCTCTTTTTTCAACTGTTCCAGCGCCGGGACCATGGAGGTCAGCAACTGGACGATGATCGAGGCCGAAATATAGGGCATGATGCCCAGAGCGAAGATACCCATCCGGCCAAGTGCGCCGCCGGTGAACATCGAGACCATGCCGCCGATGCCTTGGCCCGCGCTCTCCATAAAGTCACGCAGTGCGCCGCCGTCGATGCCGGGCACCGGGATAAAGGTGCCAAGGCGGTAAACGATAAGCAGCCCGAGTGTGAACAGGATCCGATTGCGCAGGTCTGTTGCCTTGCCCAATGCGGCCCAGCTCGTGTTCGCGGCCATGTTTTCGACGGCAGATACCATGAGGGGTCTCTTCTTTTGTTGCGAAAACGCCGCCCGGGCCGTTTTCCGGCGGGCGGCGTTCGGGAAAACTTGAGGTTATGTAAGCGGCTGGCGCGCCGCTCACAAGCCTTAAGGCCGCTTTACTCGGATGCCTCGGCCGCCTTGGGGGCGGTCACGGTCACCTTGCCGCCTGCCTTCTCGACCGCCTCGATGGCGGACTTGGAGGCGCCAGCGACGTTCAGGTCGATCTTGGAGGTGATGTCACCCTTGGCCAGAACGCGGATACCGTCCAGCTCACGACGCACCAAACCGGAAGCGATCAGAGCCGCACCGTCGATGGTGTTGCCGGCGTCGAGCTTCTTGGCGTCGATGAACTTCTGGATCAGGCCCAGGTTCACGACAGCGAAAGACTTGCGGTTCGGCTTGTTGAAGCCACGCTTGGGCAGACGCTGGTAGATTGGCATCTGGCCGCCTTCGTAGCCGTTGATGCTGACACCGGAACGGGACTTTTGACCCTTGATACCACGGCCACCCATCTTACCCTTGCCAGAGCCGGGACCACGGCCAACGCGCATACGCTTCTTGGTTGCGCCTTCGTTATCGGAAAGTTCGTGCAGTTTCATGTCGCTTCTCCTTTTGCCGGAAATGGCCCCCAGCGACGGGAGTGGCCAAACGCGGCGTTGCGATTCCATTGCGACCCAACACGGGCCACCGGGGGCGTATAGGGGATGACGTGGCGCGTGACAAGGGGGTGAGCACGCTGGCCCTCTTCCCGGGCCACAAGGGCCCTCGCCTGCCCGTGGGGTGGCGATCACGACGGTAATCCGTGCCACTTTATTATGCGGCGATAGCGCGCCTTGGCAGAGTTGCGCCATGCCTCAGTAAATCGCCAACCCGGTCGCACCATAGGCGCGCCCACTATTGTTGGCACGCCTTTGGCGTGACTAACGGGCAGGCGATGGTCCGGCGCCTGCGGCTTGATACCGGGCCAGTGGCGCTTCAAAACGACGCACCCAGTCCGCACAAAGCAAAACGCCCCGCAGTTCCCTGCGAGGCGCTTCCGTAGAGCGGTCCCCCAACCCTACCGCTGAACTGGCGTTCAGCCTTTCTCTTCGACGATCTCAACCATATGCGAGACCTTGTTGATCATGCCGCGGACGGAAGGTGTATCTTCCAGTTCACGTGTACGACCCATTTTGTTCAGACCCAGGCCAACCAAAGTTGCCTTTTGCTTAGCGGGGCGGCGGATCGGCGAGCCGACCTGCTTGATTACGAGTGTCTTGGCCATGCTTATGCCTCCTCAGCCACTTGTGCGGAGGACTCTACGTTGTCTTCACGCTTGGGCAGAATGTCAGCCACTTTCTTGCCGCGACGCTGCGCGACGGAACGGGGCGATTGCTCTTTCTTCAGACCGTCCAGAGTGGCGCGGATCATGTTGTAGGGGTTCTGCGAACCGACCGATTTGGACACAACGTCTTTCACGCCCAGCATCTCGAACACGGCACGCATCGGACCACCGGCGATGATACCGGTACCTTCAGGTGCTGTACGCATGATAACGCGGCCTGCGCCGTGGCGACCATGCATGTCGTGGTGCAGGGTGCGGCCTTCGCGCAGTTGAACGCGGATCATCTGACGCTTGGCTTGCTCAGTCGCCTTGCGGATGGCCTCGGGTACTTCTTTCGCTTTACCCTTACCAAAGCCCACGCGGCCTTTCTGATCGCCCACGACCACGAGTGCGGCGAAGCCGAAACGCTTACCACCCTTAACGGTCTTGGACACGCGGTTGATCGCGACCAGACGGTCAGCGAATTCCGGGGTTTCGTCGCGTTGGTTGCGGCGGTTGCCCCCACGGTTGTCATCTCTTGCCATCTGGCATCTTCCTTTTTCTGTGGCCCTGAGGCCCTTAGGATCAATCCTGGTGAGCCCTTGGCCCCCGGATCATCGAGAGGGCCAACCCGGCCCTCTTCGCAGGAAAGCTATGCGCGGGGCACAGCCTCCATATGAAAGCGGGTGCGTGGTTGCCCACGCACCGGACAATCAGATCTTCAAACCGCCTTCACGCGCGGCGTCGGCCAGAGCCTTCACCTTGCCGTGGAAGAGGAAGCCGCCACGGTCGAAGTATGCTTCTTCGACGCCGGCCTTCTTGGCACGTTCGGCAATCGCGGCACCGACCTTGGTCGCTGCTTCGATGTTGTTCTTGCCGAAAACGCCCAGATCCTTTTCCATCGAGGAAGCGGAAGCCAGTGTCACGCCGTTCACATCGTCGATCAGCTGAGCCGAGATGTTTTTGGACGAACGGTGTACCGACAGGCGAAGACGCCCGGCGTTCACTTTGCGGAGTTTGTTCCGAACGCGCATGCGGCGTTTCAGGAACAGCTGTCTTTTGGTGTTTGCCATCTTTCCGTTCCTTACTTCTTCTTGCCTTCTTTGCGGAACACGAACTCACCCTTATAGCGGATGCCTTTGCCCTTATAGGGCTCGGGCTTGCGCCATGCGCGGATGTTCGCGGCGACCTGACCAACAAGCTGTTCGTCAATGCCTTCCACAACGATTTCGGTCTGCTTCGGTGCTGTCACGGTGACGCCTTCGGGCGCAACGTAGTCAACATCGTGGCTGAGGCCGAGGTTCAGTTTCAGCGTGTTGCCATTGACGGCCGCACGATAACCAACACCCTGGATTTCCAGCTCCTTCTTGAAGCCCTCGGTGACGCCGGTCACGAGGTTTTCAATCATGGTGCGGGACATGCCCCACTGTTGACGTGCGCGCTTGGACTTACCACGCGGTGTCACAGAGATTGCATCGTCTTCGACCGTCAGGGTCACGTCGTCAGTTGCGCGGAAGCTGCGGGTGCCCTTGGGGCCCTTCACTTCGATCGTCTGACCGCTCACCGATGCCGAGACGCCCGAAGGCATGGCGACTGGTTTCTTACCAATACGAGACATTGTCTTCTCCTTAGAATACGGTGCAGAGCACTTCGCCGCCAACATTGGCAGAGCGTGCAGATGCGTCCGACATCACACCTTTGGAGGTGGAGACAATCGACACGCCGAGGCCCTGACGGACAACGGGGATGTCATTGACGGCCATGTAGACGCGACGACCGGGTTTGGAAACCCGCTTCAGTTCACGAATAACAGGTTCGCCTTCGTAGTACTTGAGGCTGATCTCGATGGCGGGGTGGCCATCGGCGCCCGTGACTTTTTCGTAGCCGCGGATGTAGCCTTCGTCGGCCAGCACGTCCAAGACCCATGCACGCAGCTTGGAAGCCGGTGTGGAGACGGTGGATTTGCCGCGCAGCGAAGAGTTACGGATGCGTGTCAGCATATCTGCGATAGGATCGTTCATCTGATGCGCTCCTTACCAGCTCGACTTGACCATGCCGGGGATTTGGCCCGAAGAGCCGAGGTCCCGCAGCGCGATCCGCGAAATTTTCAGTTTACGATAGTAGGCGTGCGGGCGGCCCGTCAGCTGGCAGCGGTTGTGCAGACGCACAGCGGAGCTGTTGCGCGGCAGTTTCGCCAGTTTCAGGGAAGCGCGGAAACGCTCTTCCATCGGTTTGCTTTCGTCGCTCACGATCTCTTTCAGAGCCGCGCGCTTCTCAGCGTACTTTTTGACCAGTGCTTCGCGCTTCTTTTCGCGCTCAATCATGGATTTCTTAGCCATTTCTAATCCTTCCCGCGCTTATGAATTGAAGGGCATGTTGAAAGCTTTCAACAGCGCCTTGGCTTCAGCGTCGGTTTTCGCCGTGGTGGCGATCACGATGTCCATACCCCAAGTCTCGTCAACTTTGTCGAAGTCGATTTCGGGGAACACGATATGCTCTTTCATGCCCATGGCGTAGTTGCCACGGCCGTCAAAGCTCTTGCCCGAGATGCCGCGGAAGTCACGGATACGGGGCATTGCGATCGTGATCAGACGATCAAGGAATTCGTACATGCGGTCGCCACGCAGGGTGACTTTCGCACCCAAAGGCATGTCTTCACGCACGCGGAAACCAGCGATGGATTTCTTGGCCACGGTTGTCAGAGCCTTCTGGCCTGCAATCGCGGTCAGGTCTTCCTGAGCCGACTTGGCTTTTTTGCTGTCGCGCACGGCTTCGGCACCGCAGCCGATGTTCAGAACGATCTTGTCCAGCTTGGGGATCATCATGTCGTTCTTGTAGCCGAATTCCTCTTTCAGGGCGGCGCGGATCTTCTCGCGGTATTCGGCCTGAAGGCGGGGTGTGTAGGTTGCGGTATCAAGCATCGATCACGTCCCCCGTGGTCTTGGCAAAGCGCACTTTTTTGTCGCCTTCGATTTTGAAACCTACGCGCGTGGCTTTGCCATTGGCATCGACCAGTGCGAGGTTGCTCAGGTCGATCGGCATCGCCTTGGGGATGCGGCCGCCCTGAGATGTCTGTGTCTGGCGCGTTGCGCGGATAGCGATTTTCACGCCGTCAACGATGGCCTTGTTCGACTTGGGGTCAACAGACGAGATGGTGCCCGTCTTGCCCTTGTCCTTGCCGGACAGGACGATGACCTTGTCACCTTTGCGAAGTTTAGCAGCCATGATTACAGCACCTCCGGAGCGAGCGAGATGATTTTCATGAAGTTCTTCGCACGCAGCTCACGAACAACCGGCCCGAAGATACGGGTGCCGACAGGCTCGTTGTTGTTATTCAGGATAACAGCAGCGTTGCGGTCGAAGCGGATGGCGGTGCCATCTTCACGACGAACTTCTTTGGCAGTGCGAACGACAACGGCCTTACGGACGTCGCCTTTTTTCACACGACCGCGTGGGATGGCTTCCTTGACCGAGACGACAATGATGTCGCCGACGGATGCGTATTTACGCTTGGAACCACCCAGGACCTTGATGCACTGAACACGGCGCGCGCCGCTGTTGTCAGCAACATCCAGGTTGGTCTGCATCTGGATCATTTGGTTTCTCCCGACCTTCTGGGGGGCGATGCGGCCCTCATCCCAGGGTTTCGTTTAAGGGGCTCAGGCTTCGGTTTTGTCCGAAGTCAGAACTTCCCAACGTTTGGTTTTCGACTTGGGGGCACATTCGATGATGCGAACGCTGTCGCCCACCTTGAACGTGTTGTTCTCATCGTGAGCCCGGTACTTCTTGGACTTACGGATGGTCTTTTTCAGAACCGGATGCGTAAAGCGGCGCTCTACGGAAACGGAAACTGTTTGTGCGTTGGCGTCCGATGTCACGGTGCCTGTAAGGATACGCTTGGGCATGTTTCAGGCTCCTATTATTCGGCTGCCGCAGCAGCGGCTTTCTGGTTCAGCACGGTGTGGACACGGGCCACGTCACGCTTAACAGTCTTCAGACGTGCGGGGTTTTCCAACTGGCCGGTGGCCTGCTGGAAACGCAAGTTGAAGGATTCTTTTTTCAGGTTCACAAGTTCGTCGCGGAGCTGGTCCGGCGTCTTGTCATGCAGTTCGCTGGCTTTCACGGCCTCTTCCTTTCAACATCACCAGTAGGCCCCTGTCAGGGTGACCATGATTCTGGTGGAGTTCATGATGAAAGGTGCCAATACGCGCTGAGGTCGCTCATGGCAACCCCCGTTGGCCCGGCGCCTGTGAATTAGGCGGGAAAGACGCTGGCGATAGGAATATGTTCCGCATAAGAAGGGCCTATGTCAAACATCAAATCGCTTTTCGCCACCCGCCTCTACCACGCCGCCCTGTCGGACCATGGCAAACCCATCGACACCGATGAGCTCGCCGCCTCTTGTTTCTCGATCGCCGAGGATGATGAGGCCGGGCAGGACTGGTGCGAAGAGAACGGCTATGCGGGCTACACCTCTTATGCGTCGCTCGACGACCTCCCCTACCGCTTTCCGATCTTCAAAGATCTGGTCGCGGTGCTGGACAAACATGTGGCCGCCTTTGCCAAGGATCTCGACTTCGATCTGGGCGAGCGGAAGCTGGTGCTCGACTCCCTGTGGCTGAACATCCTGCCCGAAGGCGGCATCCACACCTCGCATATCCACCCCCACTCCGTGATCTCTGGCACGACCTATGTGACCATGCCCGAAGGTGCCAGCGCGATCCGTTTCGAGGATCCGCGCCTGCCGATGATGATGGCCGCGCCGGGCCGGGTGAAAGACGCCCGCGAAGAGCTGCGCCCCTTCATCTATGTCGCACCCGACGCGGGCGACGTGTTGCTCTGGGAAAGCTGGCTGCGTCATGAGGTGCCGATGAACATGATCGAAGAAGACCGCGTTTCGGTCTCGTTCAACTACAACTGGGCCTGACCCATGGCCGAGGACGTGAGCGCCCTCCCCCTGTCGGATCTGACAATCGACGCCGAGACCCGCCCGCCCCTGCCCGACATGGGCGACGTCACCGAGGCACAGCGACAAGCTGGCCGGCATCTTGCGGCGATCCACCGTCACTACCTGAGCGATTTATCACAAATCGCTCAGGTGATGACCCGCATTGAGGCCGGAGACGCGCCCCCGGCTGAGCTTGCGCATATCGTCCTGCATAGCCAGATGGCCCAGAATTTCGCCGCCGCCGGGACGCTCTGCGGTCAGCAATGCTGGGCGCTGACGATGCACCACAATATCGAAGAACAGAGCATTTTCCCGCAGTTGCACGCCCGCGGCTCTGAACCGGTGCGCGCAATCGTGGACCGGCTGCGGGCCGAACATGAGGTCGTTCACGCGCTTCTCGAACGGCTGGGCGCGGCGGCGGGCGGATTGACCGAGGCACCAAGCTCAGAACAATTCGCCGAAACCCGCGAGATATTCGACCAACTGGTCGCAGTGGTGCGCTCGCATTTCAAATTCGAAGAGACCGCCTTGGCCGAGGCATTGGGCGTCTATCAGGTCGACATCTGAGGCACCGCCCGGCGGCTATTTCAGCTTCTTCGCCGCCTCTTCTTGCGCCTTGACCGCTGCCTTTTCTTCCTTGGTCAGCTTGTTGCCCCACTGATTGTTGCTGAGCCCGAGATCACTGGGCATCGGCTTGGTCTTGCCCTTCTTCACCTCTCCGCCCTTGTCGAGAAACACTTTGATGAGGTCTTCGTCGGTGTTCGGCTTTGGGACGTGCTTCATCGGGCTGGGCCTTTCCTGCGGCATGGGGTTAAGCAAAGGCTACCTAGATTAAAGCGCATTGGCCAGCGTTGCAGGTGCTGCTTGCCCCGCCTGCCCGATTGGTGAACATTCAACCTTTAGCTTTATTTGGGTATCCCCTGCCGATATTTGTCCCGTTCCTTTTGCTCTTTATATCCCTCGCTTTTACAACCGCCGCCGCGTCCACGCCGGGCTATGAGGACTTCAGCCTGCTCGGCGCGCTTTGTGTCATCGCCAGTGCGATCCTTCTACTGCGGTCTTTGCGCGGCGCGCAGCAGCAGCGCAAAAAATGGATCATCGTCGACGGCTCCAACGTCATGCATTGGAAGACCGGCGCGCCGAACATGAATGCGGTCCGGGACGTTGTGGATGAGTTGCGCACGAGGGGCTATTCCCCCGGCGTCGTGTTTGACGCCAACGCGGGCTATCTGCTCGCGGGCCGCTATCAACATGACAAGGCGCTGAGCAGACAACTTGACCTGCCGGTGGACCGGGTGATGGTCGTCCCAAAGGGCACGCCTGCAGATCCCTATATACTCCAATCCGCCCGAGACTACGGCGGGCAGGTCGTCAGCCGCGATCAGTTCCGCGATTGGGCGGAGGCCCATCCTGAAATCGCTGAGCCGGGGCACCTGATCAAAGGTGGCTACCGGGATGGCAAACTCTGGCTCGACCTTGAGGCCGACGCGCCGGTCTGACAACGCAAAACCCCCGCCGATCGCTCGACGGGGGTTTTATGTCTTTCAGCCACCCCTTGCGGGGCTGCGGGCTTACCAGTCCTCGCGGACAACAACCCGGGTTTTGATCGGCAGCTTCATGGCTGCCAGACGCAGGGCTTCGCGTGCCACGTCTTCACCGACACCGTCGATTTCGAACATGATACGGCCCGGCTTGACCTTGGCTGCCCAGAAGTCGACGGAACCTTTACCTTTACCCATACGAACTTCGACGGGCTTGGAGGTAACCGGTACGTCCGGGAAGATGCGGATCCAGACACGGCCCTGACGCTTCATGTGACGCGTCATGGCGCGGCGTGCCGCTTCGATTTGACGGGCTGTAACCCGCTCCGGCTGCAGTGCCTTCAGGCCGTAGGTGCCAAAGTTCAGGTCAGACCCGCCCTTTGCCAGACCCTTGATCGAGCCCTTAAACTGCTTGCGGAATTTAGTACGCTTTGGTTGAAGCATTTCTCATTCCCCCTTAGCGACGACCGCCGGCACCGCGAGGTGCTGGGCCGTCTTGGAGTTCCTGTGCCTTACGGTCACGCGCGGCGGGGTCGTGTTCCATGATCTCGCCTTTGAAGATCCATGTCTTGATCCCGATGATGCCGTAAGCGGTGGCCGCTTCGACATGTGCGTAATCGATGTCGGCACGCAATGTGTGCAGCGGCACGCGACCCTCACGGTACCATTCGGTACGCGCGATTTCGGCCCCACCAAGACGACCCGCGAGGTTCACGCGGATGCCCAGTGCGCCCATGCGCATGGCGTTCTGCACGGCACGTTTCATGGCGCGGCGGAAAGACACCCGGCGCTCCAGCTGCTGTGCAATGCTCTCACCAACCAAGTGTGCGTCCAGCTCGGGCTTGCGGACCTCAACGATGTTGAGGTGCAGTTCCGAGTTGGTCATCTTGGCGATCTTCTGGCGCAGCGTCTCGATGTCCGCGCCTTTCTTGCCAATGATGACACCGGGGCGTGCTGTGTGGATCGTGACGCGGCACTTTTTGTGCGGACGCTCGATGATCACACGGGCAACACCAGCTTGGTGACACTCTTTCTTGATGAAGTCGCGGATTGCGAGGTCTTCAAGCAGAAGATCACCGTAATCCTTGGTGTCGGCGTACCAACGGCTGTCCCAGGTGCGGTTCACCTGAAGACGCATACCGATCGGATTGACTTTGTTACCCATCAGGCTTGCTCCTCAACTTGACGCACTTTGATCGTGATCTCGGCAAACGGCTTGATGATCTTGCCGAACCGGCCACGGGCACGCGGGCGACCGCGCTTCATGGTCAGGTTCTTACCGACATAGGCCTCGGCCACGATGAGTTCATCGACGTCCAGGTTGTGGTTGTTCTCGGCGTTGGCAATCGCGGACTGAAGGCATTTCTTCACGTCCTGCGCGACCCGCTTCTTGGAGAAGGTGAGGTCTGTCAACGCTTTGTCCACGGATTTACCACGGATCAAAGCTGCAACCAGGTTCAGTTTCTGCGGGCTGGTGCGAAGCATGCGCAGTTTTGCCATTGCTTCGTTGTCTGCCACGCGGCGGGGATTCTTATCCTTGCTCATGGCTTATTTCCGCTTCGCTTTTTTGTCGGCGGCATGACCGTAGTAGGTCCGAGTCGGGGAGTACTCACCGAACTTCTGACCGATCATGTCTTCGCTGACGTTAACAGGGATGTGCTTATGACCGTTGTACACGCCAAACGTCAGACCCACGAACTGGGGCAGGATCGTGCTGCGGCGCGACCAGATCTTGATCACTTCGTTACGGCCGCCCTCGCGGGAAGCCTCTGCCTTTTTGAGGACATAAGAGTCAACAAAAGGACCTTTCCATACTGAACGAGCCATGAATTAACGCCCCTTCTTCTTGGCGTGACGCGAGCGGATGATAAGCTTGCTGGACGCTTTGTTCTTGTTGCGGGTCTTGGCACCCTTCGTCGGCTTCCCCCAAGGAGTAACCGGGTGACGACCACCAGAGGTCCGGCCTTCACCACCGCCGTGCGGGTGGTCGATCGGGTTCATCACCACACCACGTACAGAAGGACGGATGCCCTTGTGACGCATGCGGCCCGCTTTACCGTAGTTCTGGTTGGAGTTGTCGGGGTTAGACACGGCACCAACGGTGGCCATGCATTCCTGACGCACGAGACGCAGCTCGCCGCTGCTCAGACGGATCTGAGCGTAGCCACCGTCACGACCCACGAACTGGGCGTAGGTGCCGGCGGCACGTGCGATCTGACCGCCCTTGCCGGGCTTCATCTCGATGTTGTGGACGATCGTACCGATCGGCATGCCCGAGAAAGGCATCGCGTTACCGGGTTTGATGTCCACTTTGGCGCCGGCGATGATTTTGTCGCCGATGGCCAGACGCTGGGGGGCCAGGATGTAGGCCTGCTCGCCATCTTCGTACTGGATCAGCGCGATGAAAGCGGTCCGGTTGGGGTCATATTCGATCCGCGCGACAACAGCGGACATGTCCAGCTTGTTACGCTTGAAATCAACGATACGGTAGAGGCGCTTTGCACCACCACCTGTACGACGCATTGTGATTCGTCCGGTGTTGTTCCGACCGCCAGATTTGGTCAAACCCTGAGTAAGGGCTTTGACCGGGCGGCCTTTCCACAGCTCCGAACGGTCGATCAGTACCAGTCCACGCTGGCCTGGCGTCGTCGGTTTGTACGACTTGAGTGCCATGTTCTCTGTCTTCCGTTTGCTTGGCACGCATCCATCGAGATGAAAGCGCGTTGGTTGTAGGGCCCCGAAGGTCCCCTGTAGGAGTGGTGGGTGGGCTTAAATCTCTTGCGAGGCAGGCATCCCAACCACCGGGATCGTTCAAATAGCCAAACCCCGGACGAATCCGGGGCTTGAGCCGATGTGGCGACCTAGCAGGTTCAATTCTGCCCGTCCAGTGGGCATGGCGAAATTCCTCTCCCGCTGCCCGCACAAAAGAAAAGAAGGCGCCGAAGCGCCTTCTTCCTTAGGTTTACCGATTACCCGAAGCAGGTATTAGTCAAGGCCAATGCTCTCTGCCAGACGCATACCGGGGTCGAGGATTTCAACTTCTGCTTCGTTGAATTCCGGCATGCTTTCCAGACGCTCTTCGGTGACGCCGGGGACGATCACTTCGTCTTCACGCATGATCAGCTTCTCAACCGGAATGGCGACTTCGTTTTCGCCCATCCCAAGGAAACCACCAACGCCGATGATCGCAACAACGGTGTCGCCACGGACGCCGATAAAGTCGATCTCGCCGACGTCTTCACCAGTCTCGGTGGCGACGCTGCGGCCGGTCAGTTCTTCGGCAGTCAGGTTAAAGATCGGCAGACGTTGCACATTCTCCTGGTAGCGGGCGCGGTCTTCTTCGGCCATATTGCCCTGCTCGTCAGCGTTGAAGTCTTCCATCAGCACGCGGGCTTGCTCTTGCTCCACGTTGATCTCGGCGCCTTCGGCACCTTCAACATTGACCTGCGGCGCTTCGGCTTCTTCGACGACGACATTCGCGTCTTCGCCCTGCTGCACGTTCACGTCCGCTTCTTTCTGGTCAACATCGACGCGGGCTTCTTCGGATTCAGCCACGTTCACATTGGCTTCGGCCTGCTCAACCGTCACGCGCGGCTCGGCTTCTTCGATGGTCACTTTCGGCTCGGGGCGCACGAACTTCACGACGGGCTCGGGCTGTTCCAGATCAACGATCGGCTCACCTGTGTCCACGTCAACCTGCGGCTTGGGAACCTGCACGGTCACGACCGGCTCAGGAATACGCACGGTGACCTGCGGCTGTGCCTGCTCAACGGTGATGATCGGCGCTTGCTGCTGCACGCGAACGGTCGGCTCGGGCACGGCGACGGTTACTTCGGGCTGGCCCTGCTCAACAGTCACCACGGGAGCATCCTGCGAGACGTTTACATCTGGCTCGGGCACGGTCACGTCAACTTCGGCGTCTTCCTGCTCGACAACCACTTGGCCGCCAGCGACATTGGCGGTCGCGGCTGTGCCACCTTCGACTTCTGCTTCCATCTCAGCTTCGGCTTCGGCGTTGCGTTCAATGGTTTCTTCGACGTTCTCTGTCGCGTCCTGCGCCAGAACCGGAGCGGCTGCGAAAAGGGCCACAGCGGATACGCCGGCCATGAGCGTTTTGGTATAGATCATTAGGTCTCTCCCGTATTCGTTTAAGATAAGTGAGGCGCCCAGCACCTCGTCTTCCACGGTGAGACAACCGGCAGCTTTCTGCTCTGTTCCGAGAAAATTGATAGCATTTTTTCGGAACTTTTTACGGGTCGCCACATGATTGAAGCAGGGGGCGATGGGAACCCGCATGGGTAATGCCGCTCCTAAAAACGCAAAAACCCCCGCCGGAGCGGGGGTCTTACATCAGCGATATGTTACGGCTTAGGCGGCGCGACGCGCCTGTGCGAAGGATAACAGGCGCTTGCTCTTTTCATCCCACAGGTGCAGCCGCGCATTGGCGAGGCTTTCGCGAATGGTCATGCGGTTCCCTTCAGCCAGCGCCACGTGATCGCCCAGCACTTCCGGCAAGCGGTAGAACGGGATGCGGCTGTACAGATGGTGCACATGGTGAATGCCGATATTGGCGCTCAGCCACTGCAGGGGCCGGGGCAGGATATAATGTGATGAGCCGTGAAAGGCCGCGTCATGCAAATCCCAGGCTTCGTTTTCTTCCCAATGGGTCGTCTCGAACTGGTGCTGCACATAGAACAGCCACATGCCCGCCGTGGCCGCCAGCAGGGTGCTGGGGACGAAGATGAGCAGAATGGGCATGATACCCCCGAAATAAAAGATCACCGCAAGTGCTGCGAGGATAGTCAGGTTGGTGCCCATCGCGCTTAACCAATAGCGGGTTTGCGCCATCAGCCCCAACGGGACACGGTTCTGCACGAAAAACAGATAGCTCGGCCCGAGACCAAAAAGCACGACCGGATTGCGGTAGAGACGGTACTGCAACCGCCCAAGCAGTCCAAGCTCGCGATACTCTGCAACGGTGAGGGTGTGAATGTCGCCGATTCCGCGACGGCCAAGGTTCCCGGCCGAGGAATGGTGGATCGAATGGGTTCGGCGCCAAACGTCATAGGGCGTCAGTGTCAGCACCCCCAGCACGCGGCCCACCCAATCGCTGGTGCGACGGCTGCTGAAAAAGGCCGCATGGCCGCAGTCATGCTGAATCGCAAAGAGGCGCAGCAGGAAGCCCGCATTCACCAGCGAAATGCCAAGCGTCAGCCAGCCGCTGATCGACAACGCCCACCAAGCCAGTGCCCAAAGAAGGACAAACGGCCCAAGCGTAATCGCCAGTTCTAAACTGCTGCGCCAAGTGCTTGGCTCGCGGTAGCGGGCCAGCACGCGCACCCAGTCGCGCGCGTTCGACACGTCCGCAGACGCGCCAGAGGTAGATTTTTCGTGAGACATAGAGCTGCTTTTTATCGTTGCTTCATGCCTTGTAAAGGAAAGCGCGCAGCAAGCAACTTATCCGTTGAGTATTAACGCGGGGTTTCCGCTCACGCGGCTAACAACCGTCGAGATAGGTCGCCTTGCTGGCCCCGAGTGATTGATCCTATCGGCCTCCACGCCTACGCTTGCGCATGACTTCGCCCGACCTGCCCTTTCAAACCGACGCCGTGACCCGCGCCTTCGCTGACTTTCCAGATACGGTACGCCCCGGCCTCTTGGAAGTACGGCGCCTCATCTTTGAAGTCGCGGCGACCGAGAATGTGGGACCCATCGATGAAACCCTGAAATGGGGTCAGCCCGCCTATCTCACATCCGAAAGCAAATCCGGCACAACCCTGCGCGTTGGTGTGCCAAAGTCTGGCGGTTACGCGGTCTTCGTGCACTGCCAGACAACCGTAATCTCAGACGCCCGTACGGTTTTCGGAGACGCCTTCACCTATGATGGTAATCGCGCCGTCCTCTTTGATGCACAGACCGAGGTCGCCAAAACGCCCCTGGCCCTTTTGATCGCCCAAGCGTTGACCTACCACCGTCGAAACGAAAAAGGCCCCCGCTGAGCGGAGGCCTTTTCCAAATGTCAGTACCGAAAACTTACAGCCCGGTGGAGACGTCGATCGTGTTGCCCTCTTCAAGCGTCACGTAAGCCTTTTTAACGTCTTTACGGCGACCCATCTGGCCGCGGAAACGCTTGACCTTGCCTTTGGTGATGGACGTGTTCACGGCCTTCACCTTGACGTTAAAGAGCGCCTCAACGGCCTCTTTGATCATCGGCTTGTTGCTTTCAATCGCCACTTCGAAAACGACAGCGTTCTGTTCGGACGCCATGGTTGCTTTCTCGGTGATGATCGGCTTGCGGATCACGTCGTAGTGTTCATGCTTGGCGCTCATTTCAGGCGTGCCTCCAATGCTTCGATCCCCGCTTTGGTGATCACCAGAGTGTCACGCTTGAGGATGTCATAGACGTTTGCGCCCATCGACGGCAGGACATCCAGCCCTTCGATGTTGCGCGCGGCCTGTGCGAAGTTCTCGTTGACCGAAGCGCCATCGATGACCAGCGCGCGCTTCCAACCCAGGTTCGACACCTGTTTGGCCAGAGCGGCTGTTTTGCCCTCGGATGTGGCTTCGTCGATGATGACCAAGGAACCGGCTTTTGCTTTGGCGGACAGCGCGTGGCGCAGACCCAGCTTGCGGAACTTTTTGGTCAGCTCGTGGCCGTGGCTACGCGGGGTCGGACCCTTGTAGATACCACCCTTACGGAAGATCGGCGCGTTACGGTCACCGTGGCGTGCGCCGCCGGTGCCTTTTTGGCGATAGATCTTCTTGGTCGAGTAGCTGGTCTCGGACCGGGTCTTGACCTTGTGCGTACCCTGCTGCGCGTTGTTACGCTGCCAGCGTACGACGCGGTGCAGGATGTCGGCACGCGGCTCAAGGCCGAACAGTGCTTCGTCCAGGTCTACGGACCCGGCCTTGCCACCGTCGAGTTTGATGACATCGAGTTTCATGCGTCACCTTCTTTCTTGTCAGCGTCGGCATCGGAATTGTCGGCATCCGAACCTTCAGCTGCGATTTCAGCTTCTGCGGCTTTCAGCGCTTCGGCTTCCTGTGCGGCTTGCTCTTCGGCCAAACGCTTGGCTTCGGCTTCTGCCTCTGCTGCGGCTGCGGCGGCTGCCTCTTCGGCGGCTTTTGCGGCTTCGTCAGCGGCGGATTTCAAAGCGGCGGGCAGAATCGCGTCTTCGGGGAACGGCTTTTTGACCGCATCCTTGACGGTGACCCAGCCACCTTTGGAGCCAGGAACGGCGCCTTTAACCATGATCAGGCCACGCGCGCTGTCGGTCTTGACGACTTCGAGGTTCTGCGTGGTGACACGGGCCGCGCCCATGTGACCGGCCATTTTCTTACCTTTGAAAACTTTGCCGGGATCCTGACACTGGCCTGTGGAGCCGTGCGAACGGTGGCTGATGGAGACACCGTGTGTCGCCCGCAGACCGCCGAAGTTGTGACGTTTCATCGCACCGGCAAAACCTTTACCGATCGAAGTGCCTGCAACGTCAACGTACTGACCCGCGAAGTAATGGTCCGCGATGATTTCCTCACCAACGTCCAGCATCGCGTCCGCATCGACACGGAACTCAGCAACCTTGCGCTTGGGTTCCACTTTCGCAGCTGCGAAGTGGCCACGCATGGCTTGGCTTGTGCGTTTGGCTTTCGCCGAACCGGCACCGAGCTGAACGGCAGTGTAGCCGTCACGGTCTGCGGTGCGCTGTGCGACAACCTGAAGCTTGTCCAACTGAAGAACGGTCACAGGAATCTGCTTGCCGTCTTCCATGAACAGCCGGGTCATGCCGACTTTTTTTGCAATAACGCCTGAGCGCAACATATGATTACCCTCCCGGCTTACGATTGCAGCTTGATCTCGACGTCCACGCCAGCGGCGAGGTCGAGCTTCATCAGCGCGTCCACGGTCTGGGGGGTCGGATCAATGATATCCAGCAGACGCTTGTGCGTGCGGATTTCGAACTGGTCACGGGATTTCTTGTCAACGTGGGGACCACGCAGAACGGTGAATTTCTCGATTTTGTTCGGCAGCGGAATGGGACCGCGAACCGAAGCGCCTGTGCGCTTGGCGGTGCTGACGATTTCCTGAGTGGAGGCATCGAGCACCCGGTAGTCAAACGCCTTGAGGCGAATGCGGATGTTCTGGCTTTGAACGGCCATATGCATATCCCTTGTTTTGGGATTCTAACGGATTGGAGGAAGCAGGCTCATCCGGCCCCCTCATCGCGCCTTGGTATTAAATCAAACGGGGCGCGTCTAACGCACCCCGGTTCAATGGGCGTCCTATAGGGGGAATCGCAACAGGTGGCAAGAGGGTTCTAAAAACCCCCGTGTTTTTAGAACCAGTGCGCAAAGTCACGCCGCCCACGGCGTGACAGCGCACCCCGCCAACGTTCAATCACCACCGAAAAACACACTTAGCTTTCCATCTCACCAAAGCTTCCACAAAGCCCCCTCCCCCCCAAAAGCAAAAGGCCGCAGCAAACGCTGCGGCCTTTCAAAATCTCTCAGACGTCAGGCCCGAAGGCCCCGCCCAAAATCACTCAGTGATTTTGGAAACAACGCCGGCGCCAACCGTACGGCCACCTTCGCGGATCGCGAAGCGCAGACCGTTTTCCATGGCGATCGGTGCGATCAGCTCAACGCCGAAGGACACGTTGTCGCCGGGCATGACCATCTCGGTGCCTTCTGCCAGCTGAACGGTGCCGGTCACGTCAGTTGTACGGAAGTAGAACTGCGGACGGTAGTTCGCGAAGAACGGCGTGTGACGGCCACCTTCCTCTTTGGTGAGGATGTAGGCTTCGGCTTCGAACTTGGTGTGCGGGTTCACAGAACCGGGCTTGCAGAGAACCTGACCGCGCTCAACGCCGTCACGCTCAACGCCACGCAGCAGCGCGCCGATGTTGTCGCCAGCTTCACCACGGTCCAGCAGCTTGCGGAACATTTCCACACCGGTGCAGGTGGTTTTCTTGGTGTCGCGGATGCCGACGATTTCGATTTCGTCGCCAACGTTGATCACGCCACGCTCAACACGGCCGGTCACAACAGTACCACGGCCAGAGATCGAGAACACGTCTTCGACGGGCATCAGGAACGGCTGATCAACAGCACGCTCTGGTGTCGGGATGTAGTTGTCGACTTCTTCCATCAGCTTGCGGATCGCGTTCTCGCCGATGTTCTCGTCACGGCCTTCCATCGCCGCCAGAGCGGAACCGGGCACAACGGGGATGTCGTCGCCGGGGTAGTCGTAGGAAGACAGCAGCTCGCGGATTTCCATCTCAACCAGCTCAAGCAGCTCTTCGTCGTCGACCTGGTCAACTTTGTTCATGAAGACGACCATGGCGGGGATGCCAACCTGACGGCCGAGCAGGATGTGCTCACGCGTCTGGGGCATCGGGCCGTCGGCCGCGTTCACAACCAAGATCGCGCCGTCCATCTGAGCGGCACCGGTGATCATGTTTTTCACATAGTCAGCGTGGCCGGGGCAGTCGACGTGGGCGTAGTGACGTGCTTCGGTTTCATACTCAACGTGCGCGGTCGAGATGGTGATGCCGCGGGCCTTTTCTTCGGGCGCGCCGTCGATCTGGTCGTACGCTTGGAAGTCACCGAAGTATTTGGTGATCGCCGCGGTCAGCGTGGTTTTACCGTGGTCAACGTGGCCGATTGTGCCGATGTTGACGTGTGGCTTGTTACGTTCAAACTTTGCCTTTGCCATGGTGTTGGCTCCTTTAGATGTTGGGTGGTGGGCTTAAAAACCCACCCTACAGATTGGGTAGGGCGGGGTTCACCCCGCCATCCCGGTTATGCAAATTTGGCCTGAATCTCGTCGGAGATGTTCTGCGGCACAGGCTCGTAGTGGTCGAACTGCATGGTGAAGTTCGCACGACCGGAAGACATCGAACGCAGCGTGTTGATGTAGCCGAACATGTTGGCCAGCGGTACGAAGGCGTCGATCGCGATGGCGTTGCCGCGCGTGTCTTGACCCTGCACCTGACCCCGACGGGATGTCAGGTCACCGATGATGCCACCAGTGTACTCTTCCGGTGTTACAACTTCGACCTTCATGATCGGTTCCAGCAGTTTCGCGCCAGCTTTCTTCATGCCTTCGCGCATACCCATACGGGCGGCGATTTCGAAGGCCAGAACGCTGGAGTCAACGTCGTGGAATTTACCGTCGATCAGAGCAACCTTGAAGTCGATGACCGGGAAGCCCGCCAGCGGACCGGAGTCCAGAACCGACTTGATCCCTTTTTCCACGCCCGGGATGTATTCCTTGGGGATGGCACCACCGACGATGCGGCTCTCAAAGGAGTAACCTTCGCCCGGCTCGGTCGGCATCAGGATCATCTTAACTTCACCGAACTGACCCGAACCACCCGACTGTTTCTTGTGGGTGTAGGTGATTTCGGCTTCGCGGCTGATCGTCTCACGGTATGCCACCTGCGGCGCACCGATGTTCGCTTCAACTTTGAATTCGCGCTTCAGACGGTCCACCAGGATGTCGAGGTGCAGTTCGCCCATGCCCTTCATGATGGTCTGACCGGATTCCAGATCGGTTTCGACGCGGAAAGAAGGGTCTTCGGCGGCCAAACGGGCCAGACCAGCAGACATCTTTTCCTGGTCGGCCTTGGTTTTCGGCTCAACCGCGATCTCGATCACCGGATCGGGGAAGGTCATGGTTTCCAGAACCACCGGATCGTTGGCGGCACAGAGCGTGTCACCTGTGGTGGTGTCTTTCAGACCGGCCAGCGCGATAATGTCGCCCGCATAGGCTTCTTCAATCTCTTCACGGTTGATCGAGTGCATCATCATCATACGACCGACGCGCTCTTTCTTGCCCTTGGTCGAGTTAAGAAGGGTATCGCCCTTCTTCAGCACGCCCGAGTAGATGCGGGTGAAGGTCAACGAACCAACGAAGGGGTCGTTCATGATTTTGAACGCAAGGCCAGAGAACGCCATGTCATCATCCGCGCGGCGCGGGATGTTACGGGTTTCTGTCTCATCGCCCGGCTTGAAGCCCATGTAGTCGACAACGTCCAGCGGGCTGGGCAGATAGTCGATCACGGCGTTCAAGAGCGGCTGAACACCTTTGTTCTTGAAGGCAGAACCACAGAGAACGGGGATGAACTTGATCGCCAGCGTGCCCTTGCGGATCAGGTCGCGCAGGGTGTCGACGTCAGGCTCGGCGCCATCCATCAGGTAGTTTTCCATCGCCTCATCGTCCATCTCGACCGCGGTCTCGATGAGCTTGGCACGCCATTCGTCGGCGGTGTCCTTCAGGCTGTCACGGATGTCGCGCTGTTCCCAGCCAGCACCCAGATCTTCGCCGGACCAGACCCATTCCTTCATGGTGACCAGATCAACGATGCCTTCCAGCTCGTTCTCTGCACCGATCGGAATCTGGATCGGCGCCGGTGTGGCACCGGTACGGTCTTTGATCATGTGAACGCAGTTGAAGAAGTCCGCGCCGATTTTGTCCATCTTGTTGACGAACACGATACGCGGAACCTTGTAGCGGTCAGCCTGACGCCAAACGGTTTCGGTCTGCGGCTCAACACCGGCGTTGGCGTCGAGAACGGCAACCGCGCCGTCGAGAACCGCCAGCGAACGCTCAACTTCGATGGTGAAGTCAACGTGGCCGGGGGTGTCGATGATGTTCATCCGGAACTTGGTGTCGGATGTCGCATCGGCTGTGGGCTCTTCCTGGCGCTGCCAGAACGTGGTCGTCGCGGCGGAGGTGATGGTGATGCCGCGCTCTTGTTCCTGCTCCATCCAGTCCATCGTTGCGGCGCCGTCATGCACCTCACCGATGTTGTGGGATTTGCCGGTGTAGAACAGGATGCGTTCGGAACAGGTGGTTTTGCCGGCATCGATGTGAGCCATGATGCCGAAGTTGCGGTAGCGTTGGAGCGGATAGTCGCGTGCCATGGGGCTGCTTCCTCGAAAATGTCAGTACGAACAGATCGCGCCCGAAACCGGGCGCGACGTTGAAATTACCAGCGGTAGTGGCTGAACGCTTTGTTCGCGTCGGCCATCTTGTGCGTATCTTCGCGCTTTTTAACAGCGGTACCACGGGACTGAACGGCGTCCAGCAGCTCGCCTGCAAGGCGCTCTTCCATGGTGTTTTCGTTACGCGCACGGGCGGCTTTGATCAACCAGCGGATCGCCAGCGCCTGACGACGCTCGGGGCGCACTTCGACCGGCACCTGATAGGTGGCACCACCAACGCGGCGCGAACGAACTTCGACCGACGGCTGGATGTTTTCAAGCGCTTCGTGGAACACTTCGATCGGGGCGCGTTTGATCTTGTCTTCGACGCGGGTCATCGCGTTGTAGACGATGCGCTCGGCGACAGATTTCTTGCCGTCGATCATCAGGTTGTTCATGAATTTGGTGAGAACCAGATCGCCGTATTTGGCGTCTGGCAGGACTTCGCGTTTTTCAGCGGCGTGGCGGCGTGACATGTCAGTGTCTTCCTCTTGGCGGGTGGTGGGGCGCTGCCCCACCGAACATCGGGTGGAAAGGCGGGGCCGTGCCCCACCTGTGCGAGATTACTTCGGACGCTTCGCGCCGTACTTCGAACGACGCTGCTTACGGTCTTTAACGCCCTGCGTATCAAGAACACCGCGCAGGATGTGGTAACGCACACCCGGAAGGTCTTTTACACGACCGCCGCGGATCAGAACCACGGAGTGTTCCTGAAGGTTGTGGCTCTCGCCCGGGATGTAAGAGATGACTTCGAAACCGTTGGTCAGGCGCACTTTGGCAACCTTACGCATGGCCGAGTTCGGCTTTTTGGGTGTCGTTGTGTAAACCCGTGTGCAGACGCCGCGCTTTTGCGGGCACTCCTGCAGGTGCATGGATTTCGAACGTTTGACTTTCGGCTGCCGCGGCTTGCGGATCAGCTGTTGGATCGTTGGCATTCCGGATATATCCCCGTATCGCTCAGATTTTGTACACGGGGGATCCCCCATGCGGCTAAATTCGGTTACTTCATGCGTCCACAAAGCAAAATGACCGCAACGTTCCCGTACCGAGGAAAACGACGCGGTGGGTTAACAGAGGATCGGGCCAGTAGTAGGCCGGATCGTGACCACTTCAGTTATGAGTTCGGACTGGCAGAGCGGCCTCCGCCTCCGAGATAGCGGGCGTATAGAGCGTTGCGCGGGGCCTGTCAACAGCACCGCCCGGCCCGGCACCGCCGAGAGCGTGCCATCGCGTGCTCTGGCTGCGCCATCTGCCCTTTGCCTTGCCGAGCCCCCTTGCCAGCGGCCGCGCCCTGTCGCCATATTCGCGCAAGTTTTCCTTGAGGGGTAATACCATGCAAGCCATCGGCCTGTGCCGTTTTTCTTACCCCGCCCTTGGTGGATTTCAGGTGGGGCACGACACCACCGAGGAGCGCATCGCCTACCTCTATGACGAAGCCCGGCTCGAAGAGCGGTTCCGTCTACTCGAGACCGTCGCCCTGCCCTGCCTCAAGGCCCAGACAGACCCGGATTTCTCCCTCGTTTTCGTGATCGGCGACCAGTTCCCGGACCACCACGCCCGCCGCCTCGAATCGCTCCTTTCCGACTTGCCTCAGGCGGTGATCCACCGCGAGCCGCCCCGCCAGCACCGCGAGGTGATGAAAGAGGTGCTGAACGCCGCGCGGATCAATCCCAAAGAGCCCTGCCTGCAATTCCGCTATGACGATGACGATGCGGTCTCCGTGGATTTCATTGCCCGGCTGCGGCGTGCGGTTGAGGACAGCGCGGGGCTTTTGGAAGGCCAACGCTCCGTCGCTTTCGACTGGCCCAAAGGGTATATCGCGGAGTTCGGGCAGGGCGGCATCCGCGCGGCGGAAGTGTTCCGCCCCCTCAATGTGGCGGCCTTGGCGATGTATGTGAAGGGCGGCAGCCCGGTCACGATCATGAACTTCGCCCATGAGAAACTGCCGCGCTTCATGCCCTGCGTCAGCCTGCCCGAAGCGGCGATGTTCGTGCGCAGCCACAACGGATCGAACGATTCGCGCCAAGGGCTTGCGCGGCATGTGGACGTGGCCCCGCTGGATGCCGAAGGCGAAGCGCTGTTTCGAACGCGCTTTGCCATCGACAACGATCAGGTGCGGCGGGTCTTCTCGGCTTGAACCTTCAGCTTCCGCTCACGGTAGAGGGTAAAGACCCCCGTGGCCACGACAATGCCAGCGCCGACCAGCGTCAAGACCCCCGGCCATTCGCCAAAGACGGTCCAGCCCAGCAGCAGCGCCCAAAGCAGGCCGGTATAGCGAAACGGCGCGACAAAGCCGATGTCGCCGACCCGCATGACTTGGATCGAGAAGAAATAGCCGCCCAACACAAAGACCCCGGAGCCGCCGATCAGCGCCGCCACCGACGGGGTCACCGGCGCCCATGGTCCGCCGAGCGATGCCAGCCCCGCCGCCGTCATCACCGACAGCGCGGTCACCAAGGTGACGGTCATGGAAGGCACCGCAGGCGACAAGGCGCGGGTCGACAGGTCACGGACCGTCACGCAAAGGACCGCAATCAAGACGTAGACCGACCATATGTTGAACCCCTCCGCGCCCGGCTTCACGATCAGCAGGACTCCGCAGAAACCGATCCCAATTGCCACCAACCGCCGCCAGCCCACCGCCTGCCGAAACACCAGCGCCGCGGCCAGCGTCACCGAAAGCGGCACCACCTGAAGGATGGCGGTCACATTGGCCAAGGGCATGTTGAACAGTGCCGTGAGAAAGAAATAAGCCGCTGCAATCTCAGCCACCGAGCGCAGGGCGATCACCCGCCAATCCCGCGGCTGAAGCCGGAAATCGATCCGGCCAAGCTGACGGCTGAGGGCCAAGATCAGGACCGAGGTCGTCACCCCCCGCAGGAACAAAAGCTGAAACAGCGGCAGCGCCCCGTCAGTCATTTTCAGCAGCGTGTCGTTAAACGTGAAACAGGCCATCGAGGCGATCATCAGCAGCGCGCCGATGGTATTGGGGGACATGAAAGCGCTCCGGGAAAAAACCGCGCGGCTTATATCGATGCCGCTCCCGAATGACTGGCAGCGGGCACGGAAGCTGTCAAGAACGGGGCCCGTGCAAGGTAGCGGCCTGCGCCCCTCAAATGCGGCATGGCGGCTGCGTTGGACGGCTGTCCTTACGGCTGTTGCCCGGCGTTACTGGTTGGACGCCTGCGCCACCGGCTGTTGCTGACTGGCCAACAGATTCCGAACTGTGCTGCGCAGCAACCCCGGCTCGACAGGCTTTTGCATCACGGTCGCGGCCAGATCGCGGAAGGCGTCATACACCTCAAGATCGCGGGTGCGGCCGCTGAGGAAGATGATCGGCGTGCCGGCAATGTCGGGGTTTTCGCCAAAGCGATGCGCCAATTCCAAACCGCCCATATCGGGCATGGAGATATCACTGATGATTAAATCGGGTTTCAGATCATTCACCACCGCCAGCGCATCGCGGGCGTTCAGGCACGATACAAAGGTCAGCGATCTGTCATCGGAAAAGATCATCTTTACCAATTCCAGAATGATCGGATCATCGTCGATATGTAGAATGCGAGACGTCATCTGAAGAACCTTACGACGGTTAAGCTTTCGCAAACCTATTGCGACTATGTGGCGGATGTAAGGCTACGGCGGCAAATTCCCGGCCATCTCGCTGGCAACGTGCAATCAATGCTGGGGCACCGCGCATAAAAAAGCCCCCACAGCTTTCACTGCGGGGGCTTTTGATTGTCAGGTCAGAGCGGCGATCAATCGCGGCTCTCGTCGTCACCGACCGGCGTGTTGAACACATCGCCACCGACGATGTCATCATCCGCGGAGACCGCAGGTGCTGCCAGTGCGGCAGCGGCTTCGGCTTCTTCGCGGCGCGCTTCGATCACGACGTTGTCGCGGTCTGTCGCCACTTTGCGCATCTGCTGGGTCGCCCCACCAGTGCCCGCCGGGATCAGGCGGCCCACGATGACGTTCTCTTTCAGACCAACCAGCTTGTCCCGCTTGCCCTGGACCGAAGCTTCGGTCAGCACGCGCGTTGTTTCCTGGAAGGACGCGGCAGAGATGAAGCTGCGGGTCTGCAGCGACGCCTTGGTGATGCCCAGCAGGATCGGTTCGCCCTTGGCAGGACGGCCACCCTTCGACAGGGCCTTTTCGTTGGCCTGATCGAATTCCTGCTTGTCGACGTGTTCACCCTTGAGCAGCGTGGTGTCGCCGCTTTCTTGGATTTCCCACTTCTGCAGCATCTGACGCACGATGACTTCGATGTGTTTGTCGTTAATCTTCACACCCTGCAGGCGGTAAACGTCCTGCACTTCGTCAATCATGTATTCGGCCAAGGCCTCAACGCCCATGATCGCCAGAATGTCGTGCGGCGCGGGGTTGCCGTCCATGATGTAGTCACCCTTCTGCACGAAGTCGCCTTCGGCAACGGGGATGTGTTTCCCCTTGGGCACCATGTATTCAACCTTCACGTCCGGATCATCCGAGCTTTCAATCGCGATGCGGCGCTTGTTCTTATAGTCCTTGCCGAAGCGCACATAGCCGTCGATTTCCGCGATGATGGCGTGGTCTTTGGGGCGACGTGCCTCAAAGAGTTCAGCCACACGCGGCAGACCACCGGTAATGTCCTTGGTCTTGGCACCTTCACGCGGGATACGCGCGATGATGTCACCGGCCTGCACCTCGGTCTGGTCCTCAACAGACAGAACCGCATCCACCGACATCGGATAGGTCACCGGGTTGCCCGCATCGTTGCGGACCGGTTCGCCATCTTCACCCACCAAGATGATCTCGGGCTTAAGCTCGTTGCCCTTGGGGGCTGCGCGCCAGTCGATCACGATCTTCTGGGTCATGCCGGTTGCTTCGTCGGTGTCTTCTTTGACCGCGATGCCCGAAACAAGGTCGACGTATTTGGTCATACCCGGTTTCTCGGCGATGATCGGCAGGGTGTAGGGATCCCATTCGAACAGCTTGTCGCCGCGTGCCACGCTGTCGCCTTCCTTGACGTGGAGCTTGGTGCCGTAGCCGATCTTGTGGCTGGCGCGCTCATCGCCGTTCTCATCGACGATCGACAGTTTCATGTTCCGGCCCATGACGAGCATTTCACCGGCGCTGTTTTCAAGCGTCTGCGCATTGTCGAACACGATTTTGCCGGACTGGCTGGCCTCGAGGAAGGACTGCTGACCACCCTGCGCAACGCCGCCGATGTGGAAGGTCCGCATCGTCAGCTGAGTACCGGGTTCACCGATCGACTGGGCCGCGATGATGCCGACGGCCTCACCTTGGTTAACGAGCGTACCGCGTGCAAGGTCACGGCCATAGCACATGGCGCAGACACCCTCTTCGGCATCACAGGTCAGCGGGCTGCGGATCCGTGCGGACTGCACCCCGGCTTCGTCGATGGCATCCGACATGCGCTCGTCGATCAACGAACCTGCGGGCACCAGAACATCCTCGGTGCCGGGCACCAGAATGTCATCCGCGGCAACACGGCCCAGCAGACGCTCGGCCAGCGAGGAGACAACCTCACCGTCATTGACAGCCGCTTCGGCAGTGATCGCGGTTTCGGTCCCGCAGTCATGCTCACGCACGATGCAGTCCTGGGCCACGTCCACCAGACGGCGTGTCAGGTAACCGGAGTTCGCCGTTTTCAGAGCGGTATCCGACAGACCTTTCCGCGCACCGTGTGTCGAGTTGAAGTACTCGAGAACGGTCAGACCTTCTTTAAAGTTCGAGATGATCGGCGTCTCGATGATGTCGCCATTCGGCTTCGCCATCAGGCCGCGCATCCCGCCCAGCTGTTTCATCTGCGTAACCGAGCCACGGGCACCGGAGTGGGCCATCATGTAGACCGAGTTCGGCTCTTTCTCGGAACCATTCTCGTGGTACGTGGTGGCCGAGATGGAGCCCATCATCGCGTCGGTGACCTTGTCGTTACACTTCGACCATGCATCGACGACCTTGTTGTACTTTTCGCCCTGAGTGATCAGGCCGTCCATGTACTGCTGTTCAAAGTCCTTCACCTGCTCACGGGTTTCTTCAACCAGCGGCCATTTGGTGTCGGGGATCAGCATGTCGTCTTTACCGAAGGAAATGCCCGCTTTGAAAGCTTCGCGGAAACCCATGGTCATGATCTGGTCACAGAAGATAACCGACTCTTTCTGACCGCAATAACGGTAGACGGTGTCGATGACCTGCTGCACTTCTTTCTTACGCAGCAGTCGGTTGACCAGATCAAACGGCGCTTTCGCGTTCAGCGGCAGCAGCGCACCAAGACGGATACGACCGGGGGTCGTGTCGAAGCGCATCATCACTTCGTTGCCTTCGGCGTCGATCTGTTTGATCCGCGCTTTGATCTTCGAGTGCAGGTGAACCGCACCGGCGTCGAGAGCGTGCTGCACCTCGTCGACGGAGCCGAAGACCATGCCTTCGCCAACCATACCTTGGCGCTCAAGGGTCGTGTAGTAGAGACCCAAGATCATATCCTGCGACGGCACGATAATCGGCGCGCCGTTTGCAGGCGACAGAACGTTGTTCGTGGACATCATCAGAACACGCGCTTCCAGCTGGGCTTCCAGCGAGAGCGGCACGTGAACGGCCATCTGGTCACCGTCGAAGTCAGCGTTAAAGGCCGAGCAGACCAGCGGGTGCAGCTGGATCGCTTTACCTTCGATCAGAACCGGTTCGAACGCCTGAATGCCAAGACGGTGCAATGTCGGCGCGCGGTTGAGCATGACGGGGTGTTCGCGGATCACCTCATCAAGGATGTCCCAAACCTCGGGACGCTCTTTTTCGACCAGCTTTTTCGCCTGCTTCACGGTGGAGGACAGACCTTTGGCCTCCAGACGCGAGTAGATGAACGGCTTGAACAGCTCCAACGCCATCTTCTTGGGCAGACCACATTGGTGCAACTTGAGTTCCGGGCCGGTCACAATGACCGAACGACCCGAGAAGTCGACGCGCTTACCCAAAAGGTTTTGACGGAAGCGACCCTGCTTGCCTTTCAGCATGTCCGAGAGCGACTTCAGCGGGCGCTTGTTGGCACCCGTGATGACGCGGCCACGGCGGCCGTTGTCGAAGAGCGCATCGACGGATTCCTGCAGCATCCGCTTTTCGTTGCGGACGATGATGTCAGGCGCGCGCAGTTCGATGAGACGCTTCAGACGGTTGTTCCGGTTGATCACGCGGCGGTACAGGTCGTTGAGGTCAGAGGTCGCGAAACGGCCCCCGTCCAGCGGCACCAGCGGGCGCAGTTCTGGCGGGATCACCGGGATCACGGTCATGACCATCCACTCAGGACGGTTGCCCGACTCGAGGAAGGACTCGACCACTTTCAGACGCTTGATGATCTTCTTAGGCTTCAGCTCGCCTGTCGCCTCTTTCAGATCGGCGCGCAGGGTCTCGGCTTCGGCTTCCAGATCAATCGCCGCCAGCATTTCGCGGATCGCTTCGGCACCGATGTTGGCGGTGAAAGCGTCCATGCCATAGGCGTCTTGGGCGTCCATGTACTCTTCTTCGGTCATCATCTGACCGTATTGAAGATCTGTCAGGCCCGGCTCGATCACGACGTAGTTCTCGAAGTAGAGAACACGTTCCAGATCACGCAGGGTCATGTCCAGCATCAGGCCGATGCGCGACGGCAGCGACTTGAGGAACCAAATGTGTGCCACTGGCGATGCCAGTTCGATGTGGCCCATACGCTCACGACGGACCTTTTGCAGTGTCACTTCGACACCACATTTCTCGCAGACAACGCCGCGATACTTCATCCGCTTATATTTGCCGCAGAGGCATTCGTAGTCTTTGATCGGGCCAAAGATACGCGCGCAGAACAGGCCGTCACGCTCTGGCTTGAACGTCCGGTAGTTGATGGTTTCCGGCTTTTTGATCTCGCCGAAGGACCAGCTGAGGATCCGCTCTGGCGAGGCCAAAGAGACCTTGATTTCGTCAAACGCTTTTTGCGGCGTCAGCGGGTTGAACGGGTTGTTTGTCAGTTCCTGGTTCATTTTCAAATCCTTGAAAGGGGTGCGTTGGGAGGGACCGGACCCGTTTTCTTTTACAGAAAACGGGCCGGGATTTTTAGAAAATCCCGTTTACCGCGTCACTCATCCTCCTCCGCATCCAGGAGTTCCATATTCAGGCCGAGGCCGCGTACTTCCTTAACGAGAACGTTAAAGCTCTCTGGAATGCCCGCTTCGAAGTTATCCTCGCCCTTGACGATGCTTTCATAGACCTTGGTCCGGCCCGCGACGTCGTCCGACTTGACGGTCAGCATTTCCTGCAATGTGTAAGCAGCGCCGTAAGCTTCGAGAGCCCAGACTTCCATCTCACCAAAGCGCTGGCCACCGAACTGTGCCTTACCACCCAGCGGCTGCTGTGTGACGAGCGAGTACGGCCCTGTCGAACGTGCGTGAATTTTGTCGTCCACCAAGTGGTGCAGCTTGAGCAGGTACTTGACGCCGACGGTCACCGGGCGGGCAAACTGCTCACCTGTACGACCATCGAACAGTACCGACTGACCAGACGTGTCGAACCCGGCCCGCTTGAGGCTGTCGTTCACGTCCGCTTCCTTAGCACCGTCAAAGACCGGCGTGGCGATTGGCACGCCGCGGCGCACGTTGTCGGCCACTTCAAGAAGCGTATCCTCGTCCATGCCGGTGATGCCCTCTTCGTAGACATCATCACCGTAAGCCAACTGCATTGCTTCACGCACAGGTGTCAGATCGCCGGAGCGCTTATACTCTTGCAGCGCCTCGTCGATGTTGATGCCCAGACCGCGTGCGGCCCAGCCCATGTGTGTCTCAAGAATCTGACCGACGTTCATCCGCGATGGAACACCCAGAGGGTTAAGGCAGAAGTCGACCGGGGTACCATCGGCGAGGAACGGCATGTCCTCCATCGGCACCACTTTCGAGATCACACCCTTGTTCCCGTGACGACCGGCCATCTTGTCGCCCGGCTGCAGCTTACGCTTCACCGCGACGAAGACTTTGACCATCTTCATCACACCCGGGGGCAGATCGTCACCACGACGGACTTTCTCGACTTTGTCCTCAAAACGTGCATCCAAGGTCCGCTTCTGGATCTCATACTGCTCGTTCAGGGCTTCGACGATCTTCGCGTCATCCTCGTCCTCAAGGGCCAGCTGCCACCACTGACCACGGGTCAGGGTTTCCAGCAGTTCCTCGGTGATCTGGCTGTTCGCCTTCACGCCTTTCGGGCCTTTGACGGCGATTTTGCCAAGGATCATATCCTTGAGACGCGCGTAGATGTTGCGGTCGAGGATCGCCAGCTCGTCGTCCCGGTCACGGGCCAGACGTTCGACTTCCTCACGCTCGATCTGCAGCGCACGCTCGTCTTTCTCAACACCGTGACGGTTGAAGACGCGCACTTCGACAACGGTGCCGAAATCGCCCGGCTTCACACGCAACGAGGTGTCGCGCACGTCGGACGCTTTCTCACCAAAGATGGCGCGCAGAAGCTTTTCTTCCGGCGTCATCGGGCTTTCGCCCTTCGGTGTGATCTTACCCACAAGGATGTCGCCCGGCTCCACGTCCGCACCGATGTAAACGATACCGGCTTCGTCGAGGTTGCGCAGGGCTTCCTCGCCGACGTTGGGAATGTCGCGGGTGATTTCTTCTGGCCCAAGTTTCGTGTCACGCGCGGCGACTTCGAATTCCTCGATGTGGATCGAGGTGAAGACGTCATCACGGGAAATCCGCTCGGAGATCAGAATGGAGTCTTCGTAGTTGTAGCCATTCCACGGCATGAAGGCGACGACGACGTTCTTGCCGAGCGCCAGTTCCCCCATGTCGGTGGACGGACCATCCGCGATGACCTGCCCCTTGGTGACCTTCTCACCCACCTTCACCAGCGGACGCTGGTTGATGCAGGTGTTCTGGTTCGAGCGCTGGAATTTGCGCATGCGGTAGATGTCCACACCCGCGTCGCCCAGCTCAAGGTCTTCGGTGGCCCGGATCACGATACGCGACGCATCGACTTGGTCGATGATACCCGCGCGGCGTGCCGTGTAGGCCGCCCCGGAATCGCGTGCCACAACTTCTTCGATGCCGGTGCCGACAAGCGGCGCCTCAGCTTGCAGAAGCGGAACCGCCTGACGTTGCATGTTCGAGCCCATGAGAGCGCGGTTGGCGTCGTCGTTTTCGAGGAACGGGATCAACGAAGCAGCGACCGAGACCAACTGCTTGGGCGAAACGTCGATCAGGTCCACGTTTTCCGTCGGGGCCAACGTGTAGTCACCGGACTGACGGGTCGAGACCAGTTCGTTGACGAACTTCATGTTTTCGTCGAGGTTGGCGTTCGCCTGAGCCACGGTGTGGCGCATTTCCTCGGTTGCGGACATGTAGTGCACTTCGTCGGTAACGGTGCTGTCTTTGACCACGCGGTAAGGCGTTTCGATGAAGCCGTATTTGTTCACGCGGGCAAAAGTGGCCAGCGAGTTGATCAGACCAATGTTCGGCCCTTCCGGCGTTTCAATCGGGCACATCCGACCATAGTGGGTCGGGTGAACGTCACGCACTTCAAAGCCCGCACGCTCACGTGTCAAACCGCCCGGCCCAAGCGCCGAGAGACGACGCTTGTGCGTCACTTCCGAGAGCGGGTTGGTTTGGTCCATAAACTGCGACAGCTGCGAGGAACCAAAGAATTCACGCACCGCAGCCGCGGCTGGCTTAGCGTTGATCAGGTCTTGCGGCATCACCGTGTCGATCTCGACGGAGGACATCCGCTCTTTGATCGCACGCTCCATGCGCAGCAGGCCGACGCGGTACTGGTTTTCCATCAATTCGCCGACCGAACGCACACGACGGTTGCCGAGGTGGTCAATGTCGTCAATGTCGCCACGGCCATCGCGCAGATCAACCAGCGCTTTGATACAAGCGACAATGTCGTCACGGTCCAGCGTGCGCTGTGTGTCAGGCTTATCAAGCGCCAAACGCATGTTCATTTTCACGCGGCCAACAGCCGAGAGGTCATAGCGTTCGCTATCAAAGAACAGCGTGTCAAAGAGCGCGGAAGCGGCCTCAACGGTGGGCGGCTCGCCCGGGCGCATGACGCGGTAGATGTCCATGAGCGCGGTGTCGCGGTTCATGTTCTTGTCCATCGCCATGGTGTTGCGCATGTAGGGGCCGACGTTGACGTTGTCGATGTCCAGCAGCGGAATCTCGGTGATGCCCGCGTCGATCAGCTCCTTCGCGGTGCCGCCGATCAGCGTGCCGTCTTTGTCGTATTCCAGCGTCAACTCGTCACCGGCTTCGACGTAGATCGCACCGGTTTCTTCGTTGATGATGTCACGCGCGACAAACTTGCCAACGATGTGATCGAAAGGCAGCAGCAGGTCTTTTACCTTGCCTTCGTCGAGCAGTTTTTTGACGGCGCGAGGCGTGACCTTTTTGGTCGCTTCGAACAGGATTTCACCTGTCGCGGCATCCACCAGATCATAAGTCGGACGGGTGCCGCGCACGCGGTCGGGGAAGAAGGGTGCAACCCAGCCCTTGTTCTTCTCCAGCGTGTAGGTGACCGTGTTGTAATAGGCGTTCATGATCGCCTCTTGGTCCAGCCCAAGGGCATAGAGCAAGGTCGTCACAGGCAGTTTGCGGCGGCGGTCGATCCGGGCATAGACGTTGTCTTTGGCGTCGAATTCGAAATCCAGCCAAGAGCCGCGGTAGGGGATGATGCGGCAAGCGAAGAGGAGCTTACCCGAAGAGTGGGTCTTGCCCTTGTCGTGGTCAAAGAACACGCCCGGGGAGCGGTGCATCTGGGATACGATCACACGCTCGGTGCCGTTGACGACAAAGGTGCCGTTCGGCGTCATCAGGGGCATGTCGCCCATGAACACGTCTTGCTCTTTGATGTCTTTGACCGACTTCGCGCCGGTGTCTTCGTCCACATCAAACACGATGAGGCGCAGCGTCACCTTGAGAGGCGCGCTGTAGGTCATGTCACGCTGCTGACATTCCTCAACATCGTATTTCGGCTTTTCAAGCTCGTACTTGACGTATTCAAGCACGGAGGTCTCATTGAAATCTTTGATCGGGAAGACCGACTGGAAAACGCCTGTGATACCTTCACCATCGGTGGGGGTCTCGGCGTCGCCGGAATTCAAGAACAGATCGTAAGAGGATTTCTGAACCTCGATGAGGTTCGGCATCTCCAGCACTTCGCGGATTTTGCCGTAATATTTACGCAGACGTTTCTGGCCAAGGAAGGATTGTGCCATGTGTCGTGTCACCTTTCGTGTCTCTTGCCGAGCGCATCAACCACCGGGGCCGTGGTGCGCGCCCATAAGAGCGGAAAATCCGGGTCAATTCTTGGAATGCGTCCCACTGCATCCCTTCCGACCATGGACCTCTCCAGAGAAATGTTCCGAGCTAGAACATTCGTCAAAACAGGTCAGGCTGGACAGGAAGATTCCCGTCCAGCCCTTGTTCATGCGTGGTGCACGTTGCCGCGCACCTCTGGCTTAGGCCAGCTCGACTTCGGCGCCAGCTGCTTCCAGCTTGCCTTTGATCTCTTCGGCTTCGGCTTTGTCGACGCCTTCTTTGATCTTGCCACCGGCTTCGACCAGGTCTTTGGCTTCTTTCAGGCCGAGACCTGTGATGCCGCGGACTTCCTTGATCACGTTGATCTTGGATGCGCCGGCGTTCTTCAGAACGACGTCGAATTCGGTCTTTTCTTCTTCGGCAGCGCCGCCATCAGCAGGACCAGCCATCATCACTGCGCCGCCAGCGGCGGGCTCGATGCCGTACTCGTCTTTCAGGATGGTTTTCAGTTCTTGTGCTTCAAGCAGAGTCAGACCAACGATGTCTTCTGCCAGTTTTTTCAGATCAGCCATGTTTAGCTCTTTCCGTAACGATATGTGTGTTCCAACGCGCGTGTTCAACCCGAGCGCCGGCTTGACGATATGCCTTACGCAGCCGCCTTGTCCTCGATCGTGGACAAGATGGATGCGATGTTGCTTGCAGGTGCGCCAATGGCCCCGGCGATGTTCGAAGCAGGTGCGCCGAGCATGCCCGCGATGGTGGAGATAAGCTCCTCCCGCGAAGGCATTTTCGACACGGCTTCGACACCAGCGGCGTCCAACGCGTTCTCACCCATGGAACCACCGAGGATCACCAGCTTTGGGTTTTCCTTGGAGAACTCCTGAGCAACCTTGGCCGCAGCCACAGGATCCTCAGAATAGGTCAGAACGGTCATACCCGTCAGAAGGTCAGCGATGCTTTCGCATGGCTTGCCCTCAAGGGCGATCTTGGCGAGCCTGTTTTTGGCAACACGCACGGCCCCACCGGCAGCGCGTGCGCGCGCCCGAAGGTCCTGCATTTCGGCAACTGTCAAACCGACGTAGTGGCTAACCACAACGACGCCAGAGCTTTCAAAGATCTGGCCGAGTTCGTCGACCAGCTGTTCTTTTTGTGCTCTATCCACAGTTTCACTCCAAATTTGGGGGTTGCCCCCCGGCTCAGTTCAGGATGCGATCTTTTGCATCCCATTCGGGTCCAATGTCAGGGTCCCGGCCAAAACCGCCCGAGGGCAGAATTTTTCCGGTTTCCCATCTCAGGAAGGAATTATTCAGGCCAAAGCCCAAACC
Organism: Sulfitobacter sp. NFXS29; assembly: GCF_040148765.1. Classification (NCBI taxonomy): domain Bacteria; kingdom Pseudomonadati; phylum Pseudomonadota; class Alphaproteobacteria; order Rhodobacterales; family Roseobacteraceae; genus Sulfitobacter; species Sulfitobacter sp. NFXS29. The sequence goes on along the minus strand of NZ_JAGDED010000015.1, from coordinate 3,252 downwards.
CTCCGTCTCGGACAGACGCGCAGACCGATCTTCTGGTCCTTGCGTATCTGACGGCCGAAGCCGCCAAATCTCGGGTCGCAAGGTGGGGGGCTGGCCCCCACCCGGCGAGGATCACTCGGCGGTTGCGTTCTCGACAGCGACCGACACGCCTGGGCCCATTGTGGAGCTCAGGTTGATCTTTTTCATATATGTGCCTTTGGCACCGGCAGGCTTGGCTTTGGACACCGCGCCAACGAAGGTACGGATGTTTTCGGCCAGCTTGGCTTCGTCGAAGGACAGCTTCCCAACGCCTGCATGGACGACACCGCCCTTTTCGGCTTTGAACTGAACTTCACCGCCCTTGGCCGCTTTCACGGCGTCGGCGACGTCCATGGTCACGGTGCCAACCTTGGGGTTCGGCATCAAGTTACGGGGGCCAAGCACTTTACCCAGACGGCCAACGATCGGCATCATGTCGGGTGTCGCGATGCAACGATCAAAGTCGATCTTGCCAGACTGCACGGTTTCCATCAGGTCTTCTGCGCCAACGATATCTGCGCCAGCTTTTTCGGCTTCTTCAGCTTTCGCGCCACGGGCGAAGACAGCAACGCGCATGGTTTTGCCGGTGCCGTTGGGCAGGCCGACAACACCGCGGACCATCTGGTCTGCGTGGCGTGGGTCCACACCGAGGTTCATCGCGATCTCGATGGTTTCGTCGAACTTCGCGTTTGCGTTTGCTTTGATGAGGCTTACCGCTTCTTCAACGGTGATCTCTTCTTTGCCAGCAAAGGCTTCACGGGCGGCGCGGGTGCGTTTTCCAAGTTTTGCCATCTTACTTCACCTCGATGCCCATGGACCGGGCAGAGCCCAGAATGATTTTCATCGCCGCTTCCACGTCGTTCGCGGACAGGTCGGCGGCTTTTGCTTCTGCGATCTCGCGCAGCTGCTTGGTGGTCACGGTGCCGACGGTTTCACGCGAAGGCGTTTTCGCGCCAGAGTTCACCTTGGCCGCTTTTTTCAGATAGTAGGACGCCGGGGGCGTCTTGATGTCCATCGTGAAGGACTTGTCCTGATAGTAGCTGATCACGGTGGGGCACGGTGCGCCCGGCTCCATGTCTGCGGTCTTGGCGTTGAACGCCTTGCAGAATTCCATGATGTTGATGCCGCGCTGACCGAGAGCCGGACCAACGGGCGGGGACGGGTTTGCTTGACCCGCTTTAACTTGCAACTTCATCGTACCGACGAGTTTCTTGGCCATCTGACCATTCTCCTTTCAACACCCTTGGGGCGCGCCCCGCGGGATCTTCGTTGCGTGGTCCGGGTGAGGCGCCGCGGCGCCCTCGCCTCCCACAATGACCGACACGCTTGAGGCGCCGGGTTGGCGGACCTGAGCCCGCCGCGCACTCAGACCTGCTTGTTGACCTGAGTGAATTCCAATTCGACCGGGGTTTCCCGGCCAAAGATCGAGACCGACACCTTGAGGCGCTGGTTGTCCTCGTCGACCTCTTCGATCATGCCGTCGAAGTCTTCGAACGGACCGTCGGCAACCTTGACCTTTTCACCGATCTCGAAGTGGATCAGCGTGCGTGGAGCTTCTTCGCCTTCCTGCACGCGACCCAAGATCGCCTGAACCTCGGCATCGCGCATCGGCATCGGGCGGCCCTGCGGGCCCAAGAAACCGGTGACGCGGTTGATCGAGTTGATCAGGTGATAGCCCGCGTCGGACATTTCCATATGCACCAGCACATAGCCGGGCATGAAGCGACGCTCGGTTGTCACCTTCTTGCCACGCCGAACCTCGATCACCTCTTCGGTGGGCACCAGCACTTCGTCAATCTGGTCTTCAAGTTCCTGCTCGGCCACGGATGCGCGGATCTGCTCGGCGATCTTCTTTTCGAAGTTCGACAGGACACTGACCGAATACCACCGTTTTGCCATCTGAACTCTGGTCCCTGTCTTGCCATGCGGGCTGCCCCGGCATGTAAATTCGTCAATCACACGGAGCCTCGGCCCCGCAACATCTGAACAAAAAATCGGCGCGCAACTCGAATCGCCGCACGCCCCTTTTCAGGTCAGGTCTGCGCAATAGCCCGCGCAGACGCAGGTTTCAAGGGTGTAAAGATAAATTCACCCGAGCGGGCGATGCTTAGCCGAACATCCCAAGGATCTGCTGCAAGCCGCCGCGGATCAGGATATCGACAATAGCAAAGAAAACCGCTGTTAGCGCGGCAAGGATAAAGACCATCACAGTGGTCAGCATCACTTCGCGCTTGGTCGGCCAAACAACCTTGGCAACTTCGGTACGAACCTGCTGGATGAACTGAAGCGGATTGGTGGTGGCCATGACATCTTTCCTTGTTGCCCGATTGGGCGGATGTAACGGGTCCGCCCCCTAGTTTCAAGACACCATCGCGTGCGGCCTAGGCTTCGGAGTTGCGCAGACTGTCAAACCGGCGATCGAGGGCCTCGTCGTGGCGGGTGTCAGCCGCTGCCATTTCGCCAAAGTCCGGCAGATAAAGCCCGTCGACCGTCCCTTCGGGAAAGCGATCAAGCACCGCATCCCATTTCATCGCAAAAGCATCCAAACGCGCATGAAGCGCCGCCGCCCGCTCCGGCCGCCGCGCGGCATACCAGCGCCCAAGCGCTAAGGCGCGCCCCCAAAACCCGTCATAACCAAGGGCCAGAAAAACCCCAAGCGTGACAAACACCGCGATGAAAACCACGCCCAGCACCAACCAAGGCCGCAGAATCACAGCGAGCCCAAGCAGGCTCAGTATCACCGCCCGAGGCGACGGTCGTTTCTTGGGCATCTTGAGCGGCAAACGTCTTTTGGATTTAGCTTTGGCCACCTCTGGCTCCGGCAGTTCGGGAAAGGCATCGCGTCCGGACTGCCGATGTTTGGCGGGGGGCTGCGGTGTATCCATCGCGGTGCCCGCATTCGCGCCCTCATGCCTATCCGCCATCACGTTTCGGATAGCAGAGAGCGCGGTGGGGTCCAATTCAGATGCTGACGAAGGGGCAAGCTTATCTGTGGGGGTCATCTTGTCGATCTCTTTAGGCGGTTGCGAAAGAGTTACCGATCTATTGCGCCCCCTGCAGGGCGGAAAAGGGACAGTTCTTGGGCATAGCGATTTTCGCCCCCCCAACACAAAACCGCCGCAGCTTTATAGCTGCGGCGGTTTTGTTATTCTGTTCATCGTCGAGAGATACTTAATATCAGGAACTTATTAGGTTTGGCGATGACCTACTCTCCCACGTCTTAAGACGCAGTAC
>NZ_JAGDED010000014.1:0-76312 GCF_040148765.1 Sulfitobacter sp. NFXS29 | reverse complement strand
GGTATTGAAATCATTCAATATGTTTGTAACAGAGGGTGTAAAATGCCCATTTTGGCGTTTTCCGACCTGAAGAAATCATTTATTTACAATGAGTTGGTCTGTTACAGCGGGGCGTTACGCCCTGTGTGAGATCCCTGCGGTGCCCGTTTGGCGCCTCTCGACGGCCCTTCGGTTTCCGATCCGGCGATCCATAGTGGGCATTCTTGGGTTATCCACATAAAGTGCGGGGCTGTTGGCTATGCAGGCCCACAAGGTTGCCCTAGTTTCCTTTGAAAAGAGGACAGTTTATGCGCAGCACACCGATCCAAATTGCTCAGACCATCAATGCAGACCCTTCGGTCTACATGCCCCCAGAGAGGCCCGCGCAAAAGGCGATGGCAGGCCAGCATGAGGGGGCGGCGGGAGCACGTTTTGACGTCGGCGGCTATATGATGGAATTTGGCCGGGCGGCGGCTGTGTATTATCACAAAGACACCCCGGCAGGAGAGTCGTCTCGCTTGGCAAAGTCGGGGGATGCTCTGCTGGACTACCTCAAGTCCTACGCTGCTCATGCCAATGAACCGCGCGAAGTCGGATGGTCCGATCCGCGGTATGCTTGGTCTTGGTATCCAGCAGTGGCGAATGATCCCAAAGGTCTGGCGCCTGTGCTTGCGCTGTTGGACATGCCAGGGGTGCGCTTTGTGTTCACTTGCCTTTATGCAGGGGCCGGCTTTGCAATGTCGGACAAGCTGGCGCGCCTGTTGTCGCCAGAAGAGCCTTTCGTGATCTTCTCTTCGGACCGCCAAGCCTACAATGTAATCCAGAATGCGCTTGAGCAACTGCGGGGCAAGGGGATCGATCTGGCGGCCTTCTTCAAAGAGATGGCGCAGCTGGCGCCGCTTGAACAGAAGAGGGCGTAGCGGCCCTTATGCCCGGAACGATTTCTGTAGGACGCATGGTGCGGCACGTTATTGCCCTTATGTCTGCGAATTTCCGCCATGTTTTGGGTAAACAATGAGCTCAGAAATCAGCCATTGGAGCCAAAAATGACACGGTACTGGAAAAGTGATCTCATCCTTATGATCGGATACAGCTCAATTGCCGCGGTGTTCGTAGTCGCCGCTCTTTAAGCTTGATGTGCGGACCAGGCCGGAGTGCGCGATCGGGAGCGCGAGACGCGGGCCGCGCGGGGCATACCCAAAAAGGCAGTCGTTATGATCCGGCTCGGTAAGTTCTATTTTGGATGGGCAAAGCCTGAGCGCGAGCTTCGGTATCTCCCGGAATTGATCATTTGCCACAATGAGAAACAAGCACAGCGTATCCGTCAGACGCTCGCGCCGGACGCCCCTGTCCGAGTGGTGACGCCGCATATCTCTCAGTTGAGAGGCAGGGTCTATGCCAAGGTTACGGTTTTGCCTGGCATTGATCTGGATCAGGACGTCGACGGCGCTGGCAGTTTGCGCAGTATTCTAGAGCACCGCCAGTTAATGTGGGGGGACCGGGCCATTCTGATCGTGCTGTGATCCAAGTTTTGGAAGTGCGCAGAGGGAGAGCTTAAGGGGCAAGAGCTACTGGCGGCTTGCAGCCTCGCGTCAATTGCCATCCCCGTCATGGCGAAAGTTGCCTATAGGTTCTCAGCATTGGCTCTAGAATGGTCTCAGGTGATTTAACATACTAAGTGTATATTGCGTCTCTTAGGCTTTCGTTCAGCCGCTCGATGCAACTATGGAAGGTGCAGGGTTTTTGAACGCTCTTTCTGAGGTAGGACAGTAAATTGGTGCAAGCAATTTGGTCCTGCGCGTGGGACAGTTGGCAGATTGGCATTGGCGATCCAGGCTGGGGCGGTTGGTTGATCGTGGCGCTTTACATAAGTGCGGGGCTGCTGTCTTTGCGGGTGGCCGTTGGGGCTGTCTTCCCGGAGCCTTCGAGAGGGCGGGAGCGGGCGTTCTGGGGGCTTTTGGGGCTGATCTTGCTGCTTTTGGCGGTCAACAAACAATTGGATTTACAGACTTTGCTGACCGATGCCGCCCGCTGCATAGCGCAGCTTCAAGGTTGGTATGAGGCCCGACGTCCGGTGCAGATCGGGTTCCTTCTGGCGGTTTTTGTATCGATCCTGATCCTCTTCGCGGCAGCCTCTATCAGCTTGCGCGGCACGATGCGCCGCAATGGTCTGGCGCTCACAGGTCTGGTTTTTGTGCTGGGGTTTGTGGGCATGCGGGCGGCAGGGTTCCATCACATGGATCGGCTGATCAATATGGAATTCCACGCTGTTCGGGTGAACTGGATTTTGGAGATGACGGGGCCTCTATTGATCTTGTTGGGCGGTGTCTTGATATTGCGCAAGTCCTAGCTGAAGGCAGCGACCTGCTGCAAAGCGGCTCAGTGGCGTCTTTTGTGGCTTGAAGCTAGGGCAGGGGTCACCGCCGACCCATCTTGAAGGCCGACCTTGAGTGTCAGGCCGCTTCAATTTCCGGCACCTGCACGTCGGCATTTCTGAGTTGCTGAGCCAAAATCTCTGTAAAGGGCAAAGTCGGGTTTGCTTCTGCGAGCATACCCACCTTTATCCAAAATTCAGCCTGTGCATTGATTGAACGGCACATGACCGCACTGGATTTGCGGAGTTCTTCGTGCAGGTCGTCCCCGATTTTTACAATGCCCATCGACGTCTCTCCAGTTTGGCGATATACGAAACGTATATGATTCGTATATACTGGTGGCGGCGCGAGGTCAATCTCACTGCTGTTGCGGCAGCGATAAATTTAGAGAGACCGTATTATGGATGGCTATATCGACGTGCCTGTTGCACCAAAGCCCCAAGGCGCATGCAGAACTGACAGTATTAAGCTTTATGGGCCTGACGCCTTCGAAGGGATGCGCCGCGTAGGGGCTTTGACTGCCAGATGTCTCGACGGCGTGTCTGATCTGATCTGCGCAGGCACTGCTTTGTCGCGGATCAATGCGTTTGTTCTTGATTTCGCGGCCACCCATGAAGCGATACCTGCAACACTGGGCTACGAGGGCTATGAATACGCTTGCTGCACGTCGGTCAACCACGTTGTTTGCCATGGCTTCCCGAATGAGAAAAAGCTGCGGGAAGGGGATATCGTGAATGTCGATGTTACGTTGATCCATGATGGGTGGTATGGCGATTCAAGTCGGATGTATGTGGTTGGAAAGCCCAAGCGTGCAGCCGAACGCCTCATCCAGATCGCCCATGAGGCGATGATGCAAGGTATCCGGGTCGTGCGCCCGGGCGCGCGCTTGGGGGATATTGGCCATGCCATTCAAACCTATGCGCATGCCGAGCGCTGTTCAGTTGTGCGCGACTTTTGCGGTCATGGCATAGGGCAAGTTTTCCACGACTCTCCCAATATTCTGAATTTCGGCAAAGCTGGGACCGGACCAGTGCTCAAACAGGGCATGATCTTCACCGTTGAACCGATGGTTAACCTCGGAGGCGTGGGGGTAAAAACGCTGCCCGACAATTGGACTGTCGTAACGCGGGACCGGTCTCTTTCAGCACAGTTCGAGCACTCGATTGGTGTTACATCCGATGGGTTTGAGATATTCACCCTGTCGCCTACCGGCCTTCATGCTCCGGGGGTTGAGCTTCCCCCAGTTTCTGGAGAGCTAAATAGTGTGATGTAGGGCACCCCGCTGCGGACCGACGCGCTACAGTGTGAGACCGGGGAGTGTGGGCACATGATGTGCCGAGCTTGCAAGCTGCTCAACATCCAAAGCGTCATCTTTATAAATATTCAGATACTGGGTGCCTTCAACTTTGGGCGTTTTGGGCGGCATCGGACCGAGCGACGCACCGGACAGGAATGTGATATGCACTATGTCGTCACCGTCTTTCGCATTCTGATGCGAAAGCATTGGATTGCCGACGTCGCAGGTAACTGGCTGCAACTCAAAAGTATGACGTGGTATTGACAGAGCATCTCTGGTCAAATGCTTGGCGATGGTTCCGCTTTTTTAAAATAGCACTAACTTCTGAGCATGAAAAATATAATCTCCCGAGGCATATCGAAAGCCTTTTTCCGTGCTCGGCCCCAGCGGTCTGAAACATCGAAGGCTGATCTGGTGGACGATACCGGCCTTCATATGCCGCGGGACCCCTTTAAAATCTTGTCGCATTGCCTGTCGATTGATCTGGAGGTCGATCCTAAAAATGCCCGGATATTCGCATTTGCCGCTGTGCCAGAAGGTGAAGGAGAGGGGGTTGTCCACCGGAAAGGTGATTTAAAGGCCGCGTTTAAGAAACTCGACCTATACTGCGTAGGCTTTACGCATGTCATTGGGCACAATATTTTGCGCCACGACTTGCCGCATCTTATGGCGGTATCACCGCGCTTTGCAAAGCATGCGGATGGGGCGATCGACACTCTGTGGCTGAACCCGTTGGCATTCCCGCGCAATCCCTATCACAGGCTGGTCAAACACTACCACGATGGGCGGCTCCAAAGTGGGCACATCAATGACCCTGAGTTCGACGCGCGTCTCGTGTTCACGGTTTTTCGCAACCAAATCGAGGCCTTCGTGTCGCTGAACGCGTCATCGCCGGAGACGATCATGGCCTATCACTGGCTGTGCTGCCGAGGTCCCGGTAGCGATGGGTTCGATCGGTTGTTCAGCGACGTGCGCGGGGCGCCTATTCCGACGGAGGCGGAAGCGCACAGGGCCATTCAGGGTTTGCTGCAAGGGGCGGCATGCGGCGCACAGGTGAATGATGTGCTGGCGAGGCTTTCAGACACAGATCTGGGCTGGCCGATGGCATATGCCCTTGCTTGGATTTCGGTCGCGGGTGGAGATTCTGTCATGCCCCCTTGGGTGCGGGCGCAGTTCCGTGATGCCGCACGCCTCGTTAGAGACTTAAGGGACACGAACTGCCGTGATCCGCATTGTGCCTATTGTGCAGAGCACAATGATCCCAACCGTGCCCTCGAACGTTGGTTTGGCTTTTCAAGTTTTCGCCCGGAACCCGCCGACGAGAACGGACGTCCGCTTCAGGAAAAGATCGTTGCCACGGCCATGGCAGGCGATCATCTGTTGGGCATATTGCCGACGGGTACGGGCAAATCCATCTGTTATCAGATCCCTGCGCTGTCCCGGTTCGACAAGACCGGTGCCCTGACAGTCGTCATTTCGCCCCTTGTCGCGCTGATGGCGGATCAGGTTCAGGGATTGGTGCGGGCGGGGATTTCCTCGGCGGTTACGATCAACGGCCTGTTGTCTTTGCCCGAGCGGCAAGATGCGCTTGATAAGGTTCGGCTTGGGGACGCCGCGATCTTGCTGATTTCGCCTGAACAGTTGCGCAGCACATCAGTTCGGTCGGTGCTGGCGCAGCGCGAGGTGGGGCTGTGGGTGCTGGACGAAGCGCACTGTGTATCTAAGTGGGGTCACGATTTCCGACCCGACTATCGGTACGTTTCGCGGTTTATTAAGGAGAGCTCCAACGGCGAGACGGCCGCGGTGCTCTGCTTAACTGCGACGGCAAAGCCGGACGTGGTGCAGGACATTCGCCGTCATTTTCAAGAACGGTTGGGGGCAGAGTTGATATTGATCGACGGTGGCGCCTCGCGTTCGAATTTGAGCTTCAAGGTACTGCCGACGCAACGGTCGACCAAGATGGCCGATATCTTTGACACGATCGAGGCCCAGCTGCCGCATGAGGGCGTCTCGGGGGCGGTTGTCTATTGTGCGACCCGCAATGCCACCGAGCGTGTGGCGGCGTTCTTAAAACAACAAGGCATTGCGGCCGAGCGGTATCATGCGGGTCTTAGTGCTGATGACAAGCGTGAGATCCAAGAGAGCTTTCGCGTCGGGCATTTGCGCGTGATCGCGGCAACCAATGCTTTCGGCATGGGCGTAGACAAGCCGGACATTCGGTTGGTGGTTCACGGGGATGTGCCAGGGTCACTGGAAAACTATCTTCAAGAGGCGGGGCGCGCGGGACGAGACCGTGAGCCTGCAGCCTGCGTTCTTTTGTTTAATACCGAAGACGTTGATCGTCAGTTCAGTCTCAGTGCACGGTCGCGACTGGCGCGGCATGAAATTGGCGCGATTTTGAAGGCGCTTCGGCGCCTTGATGTTCGGACTGGAAAGGGCGGCGAAATCGTAGCCACGCCCGGCGAGATCGTTCATGAGGAGAAAGAGCGGGATTTCCAGCGGGACAGCAATACCGACGATACACGGGTTAAGACGGCAGTCGCCTGGTTGGAAGAGGCGCAGCTACTGAACCGTGAAGAAAATCGCGTGCAGGTGTTTCCCGCATCGCTTCGGGTAAAGAACATGCAAGAAGTCCGTGCCATTCTTGCGTCTGCTGAGCTTACCGAGCAGCGGCGTAAGCACCTAACGGCCATTGTGCAGCATATCATCAACGCCCCACAGGAAGAGGGCATTACCACGGATGAGCTTTGCGGGATTAGTGGTCTAACGATGATGGGCGTGCGCAAGGCCTTAGTGGATCTCGAAGCCTTGGGCATTGCAAAGGATGATACGAACATCACAATCTTCGTACATGTTCGTGTCGAGAATGCCTCGCCGAAACGGTTTGAAGCGTCATCTCGTTTAGAGGCTGACCTGATTGCGATCCTCCGGGAGCAAGCGCCAGATGCGGATGCCGAAGAGGTTTGGCCTTGTCATTTGGCTTCTGTAGCGCAGGCCTTGCGAGAGCGAGGACATGCTTCTGTGCGACCTGATATTGTCGAAAGCCAGCTCCGAGGGATTGCGCAGGACGGTCGCGATATGGATGGGGGTAGAGGTAATATTAGCCTTCGCAAGGTTACCAAGGGCAGTCTTATGGTGCGAATGCAAAGATCATGGGCGGTAATTGAGCAAACCGCACAGATCCGCAGGCAAGCAGCAGAGCGGTTGCTTTCATACTTAATTGATAAAGTTCCGACCGGCCTGCGCGGGAAAGATGTGCCGGTTGAGACCACGCTTGGTGACCTTCTTTCAGCGATAAACAGCGACGCGTTATTGCGAGCGTCGGTCAATGATCCTTCCAAGCTGATGGACCGGGCGCTTTTGTGGCTGCACGAACAGCAAGCCGTGACTTTGGGCAAGGGATTATCTGTGTTTCGCTCCGCCATGACGTTGCACATCAATCCGAAAGGCGGCGGTTTTACGACCCAGCATTTCGCCCCCCTTGAAGACCATTACAGCGAACAAACGGTTCAGACCCACGTAATGGCGGCTTATGCGAGGAAGGGTATCAATGATATTAAACTGGCCCAGCAACTAGCGCGTGACTATTTCGAGATGGAACAGGCTGCCTTCATGAAAGCTTGGATGCCGGGGAAGGTTTCAGAGTTTAGACGGCAGGCAACCCCCCAGTCTTTTGCCGAGATCGTCGGCAATCTGAACAACTCGACACAAGAGCAGATCGTGCGGGATGACCGCGAGCAAACCAATGTGCTTGTACTTGCGGGCCCGGGCTCAGGCAAGACACGCGTGCTTGTCCACCGTGTCGCCTATCTGGCCAGGATTAAGCGGGAGGACCCAAACGGTATTCTGGTGCTCGCTTACAATCGTCACGCTGCTGCCGAGATCCGCGAGCGTTTGCATCGACTGATCGGCGACGATGCGCGCTTTGTGACTGTTTTGACCATCCACGCTTTAGCTATGCGGCTGATGGGCGCAAGTTTCGTTGGACGGGCAGGGCACGAAGAGCCCGATTTTGCAACGCTTCTGACAGATGCAGCACGCCTCTTGCGTGGGGACGGGCTGGACAAAGCCGAGGCTGAGGCCCTGCGAGAGACCTTAATCCAAGGGTTCCGCTGGATTCTTGTGGACGAATATCAAGACGTGGGTCCTGAAGAATATGCTTTGATCGCAGCCGTGGCTGGCCGCAGCATTGATGATCCTGATCAACGGATCAGCCTCTTCGCTGTCGGTGATGATGATCAGAATATTTACGCATTTGCAGGTGCCTCGGTGCGCCACATTCGCCAGTTTGAACAAGACTATTCAGCCAAGGCGGTCTTTCTGACTGACAATTACCGATCCTCTAAAAACATCATAAGCGCTGCCAATGCTGTGATCGAAGGCTCTCAGGAGCGTATGAAAACAGAGCATAAGATCACCGTTGATCCATTGCGACAGAAGGACCCTGCCGGCGGGATCATGCAAACCCTCGACCCGGTGGCGCAGGGGCGTGTTCAAATTCTTGGCTGCCCACCTGGGAATGATTTTCAGGCTCTTGCAGCCATCAGCGAGTTGATCCGCCTTTCAACGTTGATCCCGGATTGGAGCTGGAAAGGGGCTGCGATCATTTCTCGTGATTGGCGCAGACTTCTCCCGGTCCGTGACTTCGCCGAGGCACATGGCATTCCGGTTGAAATGGCAAATGAAAACCTGCCAAGCTTGTGGCGTACCCGTGAGATGCAGGTATTTATCGGCTGTTTGCGCGAAACGCACGCGACGAGGGTTGGCGTAAGTGACCTCACCAAGATTTTGAACACGATACCTACAAGTCGTTGGACAGACCGGATTGGCGAGGGGCTTGGCCAACTTGCGCGTGAAGTCGACGGTAAAGTGCTTCCAACGCCTGATGTTATTGAATGGTTTGCTGAATGGTCCAAGGAGACATGGGGCGAGCAGCGTGGTCTGAAATTGTTAACAGCACACCGTGCCAAAGGTCTCGAATTTGACGATGTCGTGATCATGGATGGCGGCTGGGAGCGCCCCTCGCGAAACGAAGATCAAGACGCGCCGAGACGGTTGTTTTATGTCGCCATGACCCGTGCGCGGCGTAATTTGATCGTTATGAGCAATGACAATCATGAATATCTTCCAACTGTGTCGCCTTCTGTAGTTACGCGACATGTGGTGCCTGATTTGGCGTCAATACCCGGCCCACGTCGCTTCTTTCAATCACCTGAAATGAAGATGGTCGATCTGTCATTCGCAGGGCGTCAGGGGGATCGGCATGTTGTTCACAACGCGATCGCCCAAGCACAGGTTGGCGCGCCGATCGGGCTCTCCATGGTTGGAGACCGTTGGCAGATTGAGGATGCTCAAGGGCGGGTCTTAGGGCGGATGTCAAAAGCATTTGCGCCGCCGATCGGCACGAAATTTGTCACCGGTGAGATCGCGGCCATCATACATTGGCGCAAAGAAGATGCCGGTGAGCATTTCCAGCACCTGCTGAAACGTGCGAGTTGGGAGGTCGTTGTGCCTGAACTGATTTTTGAGGAAACCAAAGAGGTCTAAAGGGCTTCAGGACGAGATCAGGGCGGCAAGTAGACATTTAGGATATACCGAGCTTATCAACGTGTCCGAGAAGGGTGTCGTGATACCTGTCCTATTCACGCATCTTCTTTGCTGCCAAAATCTTTATGAACTTCGCCCCCACTGCGGCAAAGCTGCGCGCCGAGCGTTCGTTTTTATGCGGTACACCGGCGCTCCTCTCCGCGCGCGTTGGAAGAGGAAACGGTTTCTTTGTCCGGGCGCGCGATCGCGCCCTTTGCGGGCTGTTCTCCATCCGAGAACCTATGTGGGTTTGATCTGGGTTTACCCGTTCATGTTGTCCAAGAATTGGCTGCTTGCGCCTTCTATATAAGAGCTTGGAGCGACGGGGGGTCTTTCAAAGGGTTCGCTTTGAGCTGCCTTCTGTCCGGAATTCTTCCTGACCAATGCCGGACCGCAGTGCCGCTAGGAACCGCGCGTGCTGCGCGCTGATCGGGCCTATCTGGCGAAGCCTTGGCCTCAAGTTATCCACATGTCTTAGGCCTGCGGACCAGCCTTCTTCTTTGGATCAGTTTTACCAGAACATAGTCTTTGAGACATGCCGACGATCAAGGCCCCCCGGCTGGGCCCAATGAGAGAGTACCGCCATGTCGCCCCTTAACAAAGCCAGCAGGTCTGAGCAGCTGAAGGTCAATGTATCTTCGGCAGAGAAAGAGGCCCTGATGCAAAAGGCGGCCGCCGCCGGTCGGAGCCTGTCGGATTACCTAAGGCATGTAGGGCTTGGCGCGAGAGCAGGGGTCTCGGCGGTGCAGGTCCTGCAGATGGTCGGGCTGCTCGAAGAAGCCTTGGCCCTGTTGGAGCAGATCGCGCAGCAGCAGGCACCCGCACAGGGGGACGGTTTGGTGATCTTGGCGCGCTTGCAACGGATCGAGCAGCTTCTTGTCATGTTGGCCCCGGTTCCCTTTGTTGCCCGGACATCCGCATGTTGATCGGGTGGTCGCCTCACCAAGCTTCTGCAAACTTGCATCAGCCCAGTGCCTATTTGCTTGACAGTAAGGTCTTGAAGGCCGTTGGAAAGACCCGGGTTTTGGAGGTCAGAGAGCCTGCTCCTGAACTTCTGCTGGGTCAGCCCAGCATCGTACAGAGCGCGATTTCCGCCCTGCGGTTCGAGAAGAAATACCGCGTGGCGACCCTGTCCTTTGCGGCCTCGGATATTGACGTCGAAGCTTTCAACGCGGGAGCGCACTCTGCGCGCGACCCAGTGGCGGGAGCTATCGATCTGTTCTTGGAGATGGCCTTTGCCGGAGTGCCTGAGCCAAACCGACCGCCGGTTTTTGCGGGCACCCATACGCATACCGGGCGTTTGGAAATCAACATCGCGATGCCGCGTTTTGTCTGGACGCTCGCCGGAGAGCTGCGCAGCTATAATCCGTATCCGCCGATGAAGGGCAGCCAAAATGCGTGGGATGCGTTGGGCGATTTCCTGACCAAGACTTTTGACTGGGAAAACCCTCGATCGCCCGACAACGCGCGCGCGGTTGCAGGACCGGACTGGCTGGAGAAACGGGTGGCGGCCGCGCTGCGCTATAATGTGAAGTTCACCACGGCAACGCCAAAGCTCTTCATGTTGCAGGGCGCCAAGAGGATCGCAGCCTCCCGCCAAGGCCGGGACCGGGCGGGGTTCTTGCCTTTGATGACAAAGGTGGCGGCCGCGGTGAATTATCACCCCGAGCCGAGGCCGGGGGGCGCCCTCGCTTTGGTCTCAGAAACAGACCCGCATCCGCTTGTGTTGCACGGTACATGCCTAGGGACAGGTACCGCAGCGGAGAGAGCTTTGCTCCGGCCTTATCCGAAAAGGACCCTGTCGGAGTATTGGCACCGCCGCGCGGCTTGGAATGCCTCCCGCTACGCAAAAGATGCTTGGACCCTGACGGAGCCCAACTGGCAAGAACGGGTCCAGACGCCGCAGCTCGCCTTGCCTTCATGCCACCCCGCTGCGCCCAGACCCGTGCAAGTGCCGCAGCGCTTTGCCACCGTCGCGCGCCGTTTCGCGGCGGAGCTGCGCCGGCTGCGTGAACACTTGGCGCGGACCACAGCCCACGCGCTGATCGGGGCCTGTCTTGCCACCTTTAACCGACGGGCTTTACGCCGCATCACAACCCGACTGGAGACCCTCTCTTATGACCACAACCCCTCACACCACGGTACCCTCGGAGGTCTTGATGAAAGACCTTTGCAATCTTCTTCAGCAGGTGCTGGGCCAGCACGCCGAGCGGGAGGTGGCCGGGGAGATCACGGCCCTGGTCTCGGAGATGAGCGGCATTCGCCACGAGATGGAGCGGCACAGCCGCGCCCTCGAAGTGGCAGCCCTGGCGCTCAAAGAGAGCGCATCTGCGACAAGGCAGGAGCTGCAGGCGATCTCCCGGGATATCGCTTGGATCAGGGCGCAGCTCTCTCAGGATGCCTTCGCGCCATAGATATGATCCGGGCGCTGCGGGGCGCGGCACAGAGCGTCTCTGCGCAGCGCAACATCGCGATCGGCATGGCCCATGAAGGAATCTTCAATGTGGCCGGGCCGAATTGGGAGATCGCCTTTGCGCGAACCGGAGAGATCACTGGGATAGGGGACCTTTCTCAGGAAGGCTATGAAACCTTCCTGCACGCGGTCTGTGATCGGCTGCAGATCTCACCGGGCGCACTGCAGCCCCGAGAAGAGAGTGACACGGCCTTTTCGCCAAGCTTATGAATGCCTGGTGATCTTTACGCTAGAAGCTGCGCCGGAGCGGGTACGATGCATTAGGAGGCTTTGTTCTGCGATCATCACTGAAGTCTGCAAGAAGCATTATCTGAGGAAAAGATTACAATGGCCGACGTATTCTACGCAAAGGAATGGAGCCGCTACAAGACATGGCTGCAATTGAATTCTTGCTATCTGAGCGTGTTATTGGTCAGTATTAACAATATTATGTGAATGACCGTTTGTTGAGTTGTGCGATTGTCCCGCTGGCTAAGATCCCCCGTATCTGAGGGCTGGATTGTGGCGGCCCAGCAAAGCCTTATTTTTTGAGAAGGTTCTAATCCCATGCGTGACACCGGCCGCCGCTATGCTTTGATCTCTCCTTGTCGTAACGAAGCAGCGTTCATCGAACGCACTTTAGACAGTGTGATTGCGCAGTCTGAGCGTCCTGCCCAGTGGATCATTGTGGACGACGGTTCCACGGATGGGACGGGGGACATTCTTGCAGGTTATGCGGCGCAGCACGATTGGATCAGGGTTGTCGCAAAACCGGATCGGGGGCACCGGGCCGTGGGGCCGGGGGTTATTGAGGCTTTCTATGCGGGCCTCGCGGCGCTGCGGTTGGAGGATTATGATTTTCTCTGCAAGCTTGATGTCGATCTTGATCTGCCGCCGCGGTATTTTGAGATTTTAATGGACCGGATGCAGGCGAACCCGCGTTTGGGCAGCGCCAGCGGCAAGCCTTATTATCGCGGTAAGGGAGGCGCTTGGGTCAGTGAAAAATGCGGCGACGAGATGTCCGTGGGGATGACAAAGTTCTACCGGACAAGCTGCTTTGAAGACATTGGCGGGTTTGTTTCGGAAGTCATGTGGGACGGGATCGATTGCCACAAGGCGCGCCAGCGCGGATGGGTGGTGCGCAGCTGGGATGAGCCTGATTTACAATTTCACCACCTGCGGCCGATGGGTTCGAGCGAGCACAACATTCTGACGGGCCGGGCCCGGCATGGGTTTGGGCAACACTTCATGGGGTCTGATCCGCTCTATTTTGCGGCCACGGCGCTGTTTCGGATGACGCGGCCGCCCTATGTCGTGGGGGGCGCTGCTATGCTTTATGGATATGCACGGGCCTGGTGGACAGGGGCGCGCCAGTTGGATGATCCCGCGCTGCGCGATTTTATCCGTGCGTATCAACGCCAAGCGCTGCGGCAGGGTAAATCAAAGACGATCGCGGCAATCGAAGCACGGCAAGAACCACACTGGGGTGTGCAACTGCAGACCGCGGCGGAAAAATAACAAAGAGATGAGGCGCACGCAGGTATGTGTGGATTAGCAGGCTTTCTCGGCCCCGCGAATGCTGAGGGCGAACGCCGGTTGGCGGCCATGATAGAGCGCCTCGTCCACCGCGGGCCCGATTCAAGCGGGCTATGGGTAGATGCCGCCGCCGGTATTGGGCTGGGGCATGCCAGGTTGTCGATCGTCGATTTGTCCCCGGCGGGGCATCAACCGATGGCGTCTAAGTCCGGGCGTTATGTCCTCGTGTTCAATGGGGAGGTCTACAACCATCTGGACCTGCGCGTGGCGCTTGAGCAAAGCGGCCGTGCGCCGGGTTGGCGAGGTCATTCTGACACGGAGACCCTGATTGCAGGATTTGATGCCTGGGGGGTGGCTGCCACGGTCTCGCGCGCCATTGGTATGTTTGCCTTTGCCGTTTGGGACCGCGAGACACGCAAGCTTGTCTTGGGCCGGGACCGCATGGGAGAGAAGCCGCTTTATTATGGCTGGCAAGGGCAGGGGTCTCACAGAACCTTCCTCTTCGGCTCAGAGCTGCGCGCGCTGCAAGCCCATCCTTCCTGTGGGGCCGAGATTGACCGAAACGCGGTCGCGCAGTTTATGCGCTATGGGCATGTCAGCGGCGCGCCCGCGATCTACGCTGGGCTCTCTCGTCTGACGCCTGGGTGTTTGGCGCAAGTGTCTCTTGATTCCCCCGAAGTTGCGGTGACGCCTTACTGGTCGGCCGTTGAGGCGGCACAGCAGCCGAAACGAGAAGAAGACCCCCGCGAGACGATTGATGCGTTGGATGCGCTTTTGCGCGATGCTGTCAGCCGCCAGATGCTGGCCGATGTCCCGCTCGGGGCTTTCTTGTCTGGCGGAATTGATTCATCTCTCATCGTGGGGCTCATGCAGGCGCAGTCAGAGCGGCCCATTCAAACCTTCACGATGGGGTTCCGCGAGCCACGCTATAATGAGGCCGCGTTTGCCGCGCGTGTGGCGGCACATCTGGGCACCGAACATACGGAGCTTTACGTCGAGGATGCGACCCTGCGAGACGTCGTGCCAACGCTGCCTGACATTTATGATGAGCCTTTCGCAGATGCCTCGCAAATCCCCACCTTTTTGGTCTCCAAGCTTGCCAAAGGCCGTATCAAGGTCGCTCTGTCGGGGGATGGCGGGGATGAGTTGTTTTGCGGCTATGACCGCTACCGGCAAGGGGCTGGGTTGATGCAGCGTTTGGAAGGCGTGCCAAAACCGCTGCGCGGGGTGGCGGCGGAGGCCGCGCGGGCGGTGCCTGTGGGGGTATGGGATAAGATGCTGGCACCGCTGCGCAAGGTGGCTGTAGGGAAAGAGCCAAACGGGCAGTGGATGCACCGTATGGCGGATTATGCGACAAGCGGATCAATTGAAGAGCTGCACCACAAGCTGGTGTCGCGCTGGCGCTGGCCCGAGGAAGCTGTCAATTACGGGCGCGAGCCGCAGAGTGTCTTGGCAGGCCTGGCACCGCCGCGCCGAGGTGAAAGCGATGCTGAGCGCATGATGCTGTTGGACCAGCTGACCTATCTCCCTGATGGGATACTGACCAAGGTAGACCGCGCGGCGATGCATGTGTCTTTGGAAACCCGAGCGCCGCTTTTAGACCATCGGGTGGTCGCGTTTGCCGGTAGCCTGCCGCTGGAGATGAAGCTGCGAGGGGCCACCTCAAAATGGGCGCTGCGCCAGGTTCTCTATCGCTATGTTCCAGCAGAGTTGATTGAGCGGCCTAAGATGGGGTTTGAGGTCCCGGTAGGGGTGTGGCTGCGCGGACCGCTGCGGGAGTGGGCGGAAGACCTGCTCGCGCCGCACCATGTGAGAGAGAGCGGGCTTCTGGATGCTTTACTGGTGGGGCAGATGTGGCAAGAACATCTTTCCGGGCGTTTTAATTGGGGCTTGCAGTTGTGGAACGTCCTGATGCTCTTGTCTTGGCAACGACGGCATTGCGCACCGGCTCGGGCAGTCGGCACGAGCAGCTAAAAGCATTAACGCCGCTCTAATCACGGCTGTGTGGGGGGCGCGCAAGAAGGCTCAGATATACCAGATGCCGTCATCGACGGCTGCGGCCACTTTGGCGATGTTTTCTTGTGAATCCGAGAAGTGTTGCAGCATCACAGATCGGCTTAGGCCATTCTCTTGCTGGTCCTGCCAGAAATCAAAGCCTGGTTGATCCGGGTCGCGGTCGAGAATGTTATTATACAGCAGCGTCAGGAAGGCGTCGTTGTCGACATTTGCCGCGCCGCCATATTTGGTCTCGAACTCTTCGGAGCGAATGAAGTGGCCGGCCATTTCCTCATGGGTGACAGTGCCCGTATCAAAATGTCGGAGCCAGAATCCAAGGCCTTCAGGATCAGGGGCGCGATCAAAGGCCGCTTGATAGAGCCTATAGGTGGTCCCGGCATTCCCATCCGTGTCGAAGGCAAGATAGCCGTCCTCAAACTGTAGCCGTTCGACGTTTTTCAGCTCCTGCGTGAGGCCCGTGTCAGAAGCATAAACTTCAATATTAAGAGTGTTATCATCCGTAACGCTGTAATGGCTTACAGCGCCCTCAAAGCGGACGGTATCTAGGCCGGCCTGCCCATCGATGACACTTGCAGCTTTTGAGGCCACCAAGAGATCGTCTTGCGCGGTGCCCCACATTCTCGCGCCATACATGAGTTGCGCGCCTTCGATATCATGCAGGGTCAGATCGGGCTGGGATTTGAGGATCGGATACATGATGGTGTCGGGGTCATCGGTATGCAGCAAGCCCATGGTGTGGCCGATCTCATGCAGGGCTGTGGTGTAGAGGTTCAGGGCTGAGCCGGGGGCTGTTTTGCTTGTCGACCAGTTTTCTGCCAGATCAAACCGAATCTCTGCCTCGGTTACGCTGTAGAGCGTCGAGGTTGTCCGGCTGTAGTAGGACTGCGCCGTGCCGATCACGCCGTAGGCCCCGTCAATATTGTCCCAGCCGAGGCGCAGGTCGCTTTGCACGCTGTCGGGAACTTCGACAAAATCGATATTGGCGATGTCTTCCCAAGCCTGGAAAGCATCGCGGATCAGCGCTTGGTAGAGCGGGTTTGATATGTCACGCGCGAAGGCAGATCCGAGGCTTAGGGTGGCAAAACTCCAAGTGACGGTGCCGCCCGAATGCCCCTTCTCCCCAACGCCCCATTTGTAGTCGGCCAAAGTATAACTCATGTCGCAGGGTCTTTCTGTATGCAGCGCATTGGGTCGTTCTCATGGGGGAGACACAGGGCCATGAGAGGGCCCTTGTGTGCGAGCGAAGCCACCGGAGCTGCTTTGCCGCGAATTGGGGGGCTAGGTAGCCGGGTACAGGTGTTGAGGCAAGGGAGCGAAGCAGGCTTCGAGACCTGACCACGGGTGGTGGCGCAATGTCGCCGAAGGAGGGGCCAGAAATGTTGAAGGAGGGTGTGACGGCAAAGCAGCGTCCTCATGCGGGTCATCTACCAAAATATTGAAAATTTGATGTGTCATCACGGGGGCGCGGAAGTGTTCGTTTTGTGTGCTCGTAGGGTACTTCCATGTACGGGGTGGAAGTACAGCTGCGCGAGACCTATCATTGATTTTTCGGCCAATAGGCTGACATCTATTTCCAACTTGCGCGTCCAAAGGATGTTTTGATGACCCATATTGTTCACCCGATCCTATTGGCTGGCGGTTCGGGCACCCGGCTTTGGCCGCTGTCGCGCAAAAGCTACCCAAAGCAATTTGCAAAATTGATGGGTGAGCACAGCCTGTTTCAGGCGTCGGCCAAACGGTTGGCGGGGGCAGGTTTTGCGGCCCCGGTGATCCTGACCGGCGCGGATTATCGATTTGTGGTGACAGAACAGCTGGCCGCGATGGAAATCGCGCCTGCTGGCATTCTCATTGAGCCCGATGGGCGCAACACCGCACCGGCGATTCTCGCGGCCGCCCTGGAGCTTGCCGCCCGCGCGCCCGAAGCCTTGATGCTGGTGGCCCCCTCAGATCATGTGATCCCTGATGCGGCAGGTTTTCGCGCGGCGGTGCAGGCTGCAACATCTGCGGCCTTTGAAGGCCAGCTGGTGACCTTCGGCATCCGTCCTGATCGGGCCGAGACTGGCTATGGCTGGCTGGAGATGAGCCAAGCGCCTGCGGCTGATTTTGCCGCTGAGCCGCAGCCCCTTAAAGGTTTTGTGGAAAAGCCCGACAGCGCCACGGCAGAAGCGTTGCTCCAAGGCGGGCAGCATTTGTGGAATGCGGGAATTTTCCTCTTCTCGGTCCAGGCGATCATTGCAGCCTTCGAGGCGCATGACCCCGAGATGCTGGCTTTGGTGCGCGCCTCCGTGGACCAGGCCGAACAAGATCTTGGCTTCACCCGGCTGGCGCCCGAACCTTGGAGCCAGGTCGAGGATATCTCCATCGACTATGCCGTGATGGAGAAAGCTGAAAACCTCAGCGTTGTCCCCTATGGGGGGGCTTGGTCGGATTTGGGTGGCTGGGATGCTGTCTGGCGTGAGACCGGTCCGGATGAGGCGGGCGTGGTGGTCTCGGATTGCGCCACGGCCATCGATTGTCAGGACACAATGCTGCGCGCTGAAGACCCACGCCAGCAATTGGTTGGCATCGGGCTGCAGGACATCATTGCAGTGGCCATGCCCGACGCGGTGCTGGTGGCGCATAAAGACCGCGCGCAGGATGTAAAAAAAGCGGTTGCGGCTCTTAAAGCCAAAGGAGCCTCTCAAGCGGATACACTCCCGAAGGATTTCCGCCCGTGGGGTTGGTTTGAATCTCTTGTGTCGGGGTCACGGTTCCAGGTGAAGCGGATCACGGTGCATCCTGGGGCTGCACTCAGTCTGCAGAGCCATCATCACCGCTCAGAGCATTGGATCGTCGTTGAAGGCACGGCCAAGGTGACGATCGGCGAAGAAGTGAAGCTCGTGAGTGAGAACCAATCTGTCTATATCCCTCTGGGGGCCACACACCGGATGGAGAACCCCGGGAAGGTGCCAATGGTGCTCATTGAAGTGCAAACCGGCAGCTACCTCGGCGAAGATGACATCATCCGATATGAAGATGTCTATGCCCGAGGGCAGGGCGCGAAGGGGTGACAGCCAGAAGAGAAGCACATGCTCCGCTGTTGGCGGGTAAATACAGTTCTCGCGGCCTCAGGAAATCGTCTTAAAAATAAGTTCCTCGGCCAATTTTCGCATAGCGCGCCAAATGCGACGCGGCGGGCAGGAAACGACCTTTGTGGAATTGCTGTTCAGCGCGATATTTGTGCCAGGTTCGACATGGTGTCGACCTTTGCAAACGCGAGTAACGATAGATGGCTACTGCACCTAAAACCCAGCCTAAGAAAAGCCCGGCTAAACCTGGCGACAAGCCACAGCAGAAGTAAGCTCCATTTACGAAACGACATCTGCCGCCTCCGACTGGGGGCGGCAATTTTGTTAAGGGCCGACGCTCTACCGTTTGGCCAATCTGGGTCGGTAGCGGTTCCACAGCGAAGAAGCCTTTGCCAAAGCCTTAGAGGTTATGGGTTTTAAGGGGGCTGCGCATAAAACCAATCGATACAAAGGTGCGATAGCAAACTGCGAGTTTCTGCCTACTTCGCTTTTTAAAGAAGTTCAGGGCCAGAGCAGCCAGCCGTAGGCAATGTATCCCGTGACCAAAATGGCACCCTCCCGGCGACCAATTCGAAAACCGGTCGCAGCGAAGACAACAAGCAGCATGGAGACGGCGACCATCACAGGCGCATCGAAACGCACGATCTGTTCGGGCACGTGAGACGGTGCAATAAGTGCGGTGGTCCCGCCTATCCCGAGAATGTTGTAAATGTTCGAGCCCACAATGTTGCCGAACGCCATGTCCCCCTGCCGCTTCAGCGCGGCGATTACGGAGGTGACAAGCTCCGGCATGGAAGTCCCGACTGCGACGATCGTCAAACCGATAACTGTCTCTGAAACGCCGAGGTTGCGCGCGATAGCAACGGCTCCGCTAACCAAGAAGTAACCGCCGATCACCACAAGGGCCAGGCCAGCCAGAGCAATAAGTAACGACACCGTCAGACCGTTCCGGCGGTGTGTAGCGGCAATTCCGGGATCGGCTCCCGCCAAGGCGGCGCTCTTGTCATGGATTGCCCCGCCGTCCGGCCCAGCTCTTTCTTGATGAATCACGAACCAAATGTAGCCGATGAGCAGAGCGACCAGGCTGGCGCCCACTACGCGCCCCATCGGGAGCAGTAGCGCCAGCACCGCGAATGCCACTGCGACCAATAGCATCACGACAGCATCTCTGCGGAGGGCCGATCGAGTGATGACAATTGGAAAGATCAGTGCGGAAACCCCAGCGATCAAAAGAATATTCGCGATATTAGATCCTACGATGTTTCCGAAGGCGATGCCTGGGAAACCACCCAACCCCGCTTGGACCGAAGTCACAAGCTCAGGCATTGAAGTGCCAAAGCCGACAAGGGTTAAGCCAATAACAAGGGGTGTAATGCCGATCTTTTCCGCCGCTTGCACGGCACCGCGGACAAGAAGTTCCCCGCCGCCTACCAGTAGGACAAGCCCGACTAAGAGTGGAAACCAAGTTTCAGTCATCAAGCGTCAAACTCCCGATCTATCTTTTCAGTTCCTGATAATTGCCGACCAAATCCATCCGCATTCAGCAGAAGACTAATGCCAGCACAATGTCTGTCGGGTTTTCATATACAAAACCGGTCACCTGCCCTGCGGCGAGAAACATGATCCCAACAGCGATGACCTCGGTCATGCTGATCGCAGTCAGAATGCTGTCGACGAAGAACACAATGTCAGAGCAACGATCTGCGCATTCACAGCACCTAAGGGATGCGGAGGAGGGGCTCGCAATCCGTCAGCATTACCTACCAGTTGCACTTTTTAAGAGAAACAGCGAGCCTCACCCTACGCAAACGCAACTGGGAGGAATTCGATGAAACAGATTTTCACCAGCGCGGTATGCCTGGCTATGCTGGCTGTCCCCGCGCTTCATGCCCAAGAAGCAGCGATTTTTTCCGGGAATGACCGTGTTCATCCTGTCTATGCCGAGAATGGTATGGTCTCGGCCCAAGAAGCTGTCGCGGCCCAGATTGGGCTCGATATTCTCAAGGCTGGCGGTAATGCCGTTGATGCAGGTGTTGCTGTGGCATTTGCACTGGCTGTGACCCTACCGCGGGCGGGCAATATCGGCGGAGGTGGTTTCATGATCGTGCATGACGCCGTGTCTGGAGAGACCAAGGCGATAGACTACCGCGAAATGGCACCCTCATCCGCCGAACGGGACATGTATCTCGACGCCGAAGGCAACGCCGACAGCGAGCTTTCGCGGTTCACAGGATTGGCCGTTGGCGTGCCGGGCACTGTGGCGGGCATGCAGATGGCATTAGAAAACTACGGCAGTATGACGCTTGCCGAGGTGATTGAGCCGGCCATCGCACTTGCACGTGATGGCATCGCGGTCACGCCCGGCCTTGCTGACAGCCTCAAGGGACTTGAGGGGCGGCTGAAGAAATGGCCGAGTTCTGAGACCATCTTTTATAAAGAAGGTGGCGGTTTCTACGAGCCGGGCGAGTCTCTTGTGCAGACCGACCTTGCCGATACTCTACAGAAGATCGCTGATGAGGGGCCGGATGGCTTTTACAAAGGCGAGACCGCAGCCAAAATCACCGAAGCGGTGCAGGCGGCAGGCGGGCGCATCACAGTGGAGGACATGGCGAATTACAAGCCGGTTCTGCGTGACCCGGTGCGCGGCACCTACCGCGGGTACGAGATTGTCTCCATGCCACCGCCCAGTTCTGGCGGGGCGCATATCATCCAAATTCTCAACGTTCTCGAAGACTATCCGATCTCTTTCCTTGGTCATAAAACGGCCGACACGATCCACCTTATGGTTGAAGCGATGAAACGGGCCTATGCAGATCGTTCGGAATACTTGGGCGATAGTGATTTCGTAGATGTGCCCTTAAGTGAGATCACCTCCAAAGCCTATGCCGAGGATATTCGCGGGAACATCAGCTTGAATGCGACGACCCCGTCGAGCAGCATCAAGCCGGGAGAGCTCGCGCCTTACGAGTCCGACCAGACCACGCATTTTTCGATCGTGGACAAGGATGGCAACGCGGTGTCCAACACCTATACGATCAACTTCTCCTATGGGTCCGGGATGGTTGCTGACGGCACCGGTATTCTGATGAACAATGAGATGGATGACTTCGCGGCCAAACCTGGTGTGCCCAATGCCTATGGGTTGATTGGCGGCGATGCCAATGCAGTGGAAGGTGGGAAACGGCCGCTTTCTTCGATGTCGCCGACGATTGTGATGAAGGACGGTGAGGTCTTCATGGTTACGGGCTCACCCGGCGGCTCGCGCATCATCACCACCACGTTGCAGGTCATCATGAATGTCATCGACCATGGGATGAACATCGCCGAAGCCTCCTTCGCGCCGCGCATTCATCATCAGTGGTTGCCCGATGAAATCCGGATTGAAGAGGGGATCAACCTCGACACGGTGGGCCTGCTTGAGCAACGCGGTCATAAGGTCAGTGAAAAATCGGTGATGGGCTCGACCCAATCGATCCTCGTGGACAAAGAAAGCGGCTATCTGTTTGGCGCCTCTGATCCGCGTCGCGTCGATGCAGCTACCTTGGGCCATTGACTTTAAAGAGCTACCTCCGGCGTAGGCGCCGGGGTTAGCTGTCTCATTCTGCTAAAGGCCGCGCACCGCAGTAACGATCAGCTTCTCAACGCTGGCAGGCCGACACCGGTGGCGTCAAACCCGCCATCGGAGGCCACAACTTGGCCTGTAACATAGCTGGCCCGCTCACCGGCCAGAAAGCAAATGACTTCCGCGATTTCGCGCTCTGACCCATAGCGGTTGAGGGGGATCGCGTCGTGATAGGCCGCGCGTATTTCTGGCGAATGAACGGCCAGCGCGAGTTTTGTGTTCACAGGACCGGGGCAGACGCAGTTTGCACGGATGCCGACTTCTCCCAGCTCCGCGGCTTGCTGTTTGGTGAGGTGGATGATGGCGGCTTTGGAGGTGCCATAGGCAATGCGCAGCGTGGAGGCACGCAAGCCTGAGATCGACCCGATGTTGACGATGGCGCCGCCGCGTACCGATAAAAGGGGCAGACAGGCTTGCGACATCAGAAACACACCATCGAGGTTTGTTGCCATAACCCGCCGCCAGCGGGCGAAGTCGGTTTCGGCCAAGGGTCCGAAGTCAGCGACGCCTGCGTTATTTACCAGAACGTCGAGGCGTCCGCATGTTTGTGCGACCTCTGCTATGGACTGCGCGACTTCCTGAGGGATCGACACGTCACAGGTAATGGGCAGAGCTCCGGGCAGGGTGGCTGCGGCCTCTGCCAGTTCTTCCGCATCGCGGTCGAGCATGACGACACGTCTGCCCTCTGCGTGGAAGAGGGCTGCGGTCGCGAGGCCAATACCGCGTGCAGCGCCTGTAACGAGAGCAACGGTATCGTTCATTTCAGGACCTCAGGCAAGAATAGGGACAGGGCAGGGACGGCCGCCACGATGGCAAGGCCGATGACGCTGATAGCCAGAAACGGCAAGGCGGCACGCGCAATGCGCTCTAAGGGCTGTCGCGTGATGTTTGCAGCGACGTAAAGATTGATTCCGACGGGCGGTGTGATGAGACCAATGGCGAGGTTCACCATCACCAGCACGCCGAACCAAACCGGATCCCAACCAAGTTCGCGCACCACGGGCAGGAAGATCGGCAGGGAGATGAACATCACTGTGACCGGGTCCATGAACATGCCTGCGATCAGGAGGATCAGCATGATGACCATCAAGATCACCCCGCCATTGTCCGACAGGCCGAGCAATTGGCTGGAGTATTGGCCGACGAGATCTTCAACCGTCACGACCCATCCGAACAGACTGGCATAGGCGACCACCAGCATGACAACGGCGGAGGAGGAGGCAGCCTCGGTCAGGGCGTCGTAAAGGGCGCGGATGGTGAGCGTGCGATAGGCAAAAGCGCCCACTGCGATGGCATAGACCGTGGCGACGAGGGCGGCTTCGGTCGGGGTAAAGATGCCGGAGTAGATACCGCCGAGGATGACCACGGGCGTCATCAAGCCCCAGAAGGACTCGCGAAAGCTCTGCCCCAGATCGCGCCAGTAACCGTTGCTGGGAGGCGCGGGGGAAAGCCTATCCAACCCTTCTCGATTGGCCGACTTGATGAAGGGCAAGATGATTAGCATCAGCACCCCCATGAAGAGGCCGGGTATAATAGCTGCGATAAAGAGCGCGGAAATTGAGGTCTCGGCGATGACGCCATAGATCACCAACCCGATGGATGGCGGGATAACGATGGAGAATGCAGCCCCCGTACAGACCAGAGCGGCGGCCGCGGCACGGGGGTAGCCATCTTCTTCCATACCTTTGATGATCATAGGGCCAATGGCAGCCACTGAGGCAGGGCCCGAGCCCGAAACCGCCCCCCAAAAGAGGCAGACCACGGTGCCGACGACACCCATGCCGCCGGGCAGGTTGCCGATGAGGATGCGGAAAAAGCGGATCATCCGCTCGGCGATGCCTAAAGCGCCCATCAAAGTCCCCGCAAGGATGAAAAACGGGATGGCAAGCAGGGCGTATTTTGCGATGCCGGTGGCGATCAAATCGCCTGCGAGGTCAAAGCCAAAGCCGATTTGCCACATGGCATACATGGCCGAGAGGCCTAGCGCGAAGGCTACAGGTACGCGCAAGGCCATCAGCAGAAAGAAGGCGACGATCATCTGGGTGCCAGCACCCATGCTGGAGATATCAAACACTGAATTATGCCCGCGGTTCTTGGCGCGTCGCGCGCCACATTTCTGCGGCATGTTGCAGGTACCGGATGATGATCAGGGCAAAGCCGAAAGGCAGGCCGACCTGATACCACCAGGCAGGCACGCCGAGCGCATAGCTGCGGATGCCGCTGCCGATCTGGTTCATCAATGTGGCCCAAGAGAACCAAGCGGAAGCCACCAGGAGCAGGACCGAGAGGATTATTGACAGCAGGAACACGGCCTGGGCCGCGGGGCGCGGCAGGAAATCCTGAACAATCGTGACCGCCAAATGCTGCCCCCGCCGCGCAGCGATCGCAGCGCCAAAAACGGTCAGGAGCAAAAAGCCGTTGGTCAGCAGCTCTTCCGAAGCTGCGAAGGAATAATGCGTGGCATAGCGGACCACGACATTGATGAAGCCGATTAGCGTCATGCCAAGAAACAGCACGGCGCAAACGATCTTTTCAAACTCGTTCAGCAGAAATCGCATGGCTCTGACCCTCCCCCGGATCGGCGCGGCCCCGTTGCAGGGCCGCGCCTAGGCTTTAGTTCGCGGGTGTCGCGGCGATGGCGTCTTGGAAGCTACCGACGATGTCGGTGCCGACCTTGGCGGCCCAAGTGTCGAAGGCGGGTTTGGTCGCTTCGCGGAAGGCGGCCAGTTCCTCTTCGGAGGGCTCGTAAACTTCCATCCCTTTGTCGCGCAGGAATGCGACGCCTTCGGCGGTGCCTTCGCGGGTGATTTCACGCTGGTATTGCATGGCTTCGGTCGCGGCTGCGCGCATCTGCTCTTGGGTCGCCTCGTCCAGATTCTCCCAGACTTCGGTTGAGACGCCAAGGAAGATCGGGTCATAGGAGTAGTGCCAAGCGGTCAGGTGTTTTTGTACCTCGAAGACCTGCTGGGGAATGATCACGGCCCCGATTGGGTTTTCCTGACCATCGACCACGCCCTGCTGTAGTGCGGTCATCGTCTCGCCCCACTGCATCTGCTGCGGGTTGGCGCCGAGCGCGTTCATCACGTCGATGTACATCGGCCCGGCGACGCGCATGTTGAGACCCTTCATGTCTTCGGGGGTCTTGATCGGGCGGACGTTGTTGGTGACTTCGCGAAAGCCGTTCTCACCCCAAGCCAGCACCTCGATGCCTTTTTCGCGCAGGATGTCTTCGAGTAGTTTTGCGGGTTCGCCTTGTGTGGTCGCGTCTACCTGCGCGTAGTTGGCATAGAGATAGGGCAGCGAGAACACGGCCATCTCAGGGACCAAGGGGGTCACGTTGATCGCCGAGGTGACGACGAGGTCGAGCGCTCCGCGGCCCACCATCTCGGCCTGTTTCATCTGGTCGCCGCCGGAGAGCTGCGCATTGGGAAAGACGCGCACGTCATAGGCGCCATCGGTTTTCTCGGACAGAAGCTCGCCGAATTTCTCGGCCCCCTTGTGCCATGTGGTGGTGTCGCCGGTGTTATGCGACAGACGCAGGGTCTCGGCGCTGACCGCGCCGGAGAAGACAGCGGTTGCAAAAATTGCGGCCAAACCCGCCTTTGAAATCATTTTCATAATAGTTCCTCCCTCATTGAGCCATAATGTGGAACAGAGTTCGCCGGTTCGGGCAAGATATTTCTTGCAATCAAGGAAAGAATGCGCAGTTCTTTGTTTCCATACCCCGGAATCCCGATGTAAGAGGTCCATATTATGAACGGCGGAGATCAGGCGACCCCCGCCAGCGGCAGCCAAGCGGTGGACCGTGCATTAGCACTTCTGCAGATCACCGGGCGCGCAGCGGGGCGGGGGGTGGCGCTGTCGGAATTGATCGAGGCCTCGGGTCTGGGCAAACCGACGGTACGACGGTTGATGCTTGCGCTGATCCGGCGCGGACTGGTGGAACAGGATGGCGCCTCGCGGCTCTATTTTCTGGGAGAAGAAAGCTATGTCCTCGGCACTTTGGCGACCCCGCGCCATGGGTTGTTGGAGATTGCGGCGGATGCGGCTGTGCGGCTTGCGCAGGTGAGCGGGGACACGGCCTTCGTCAACATGCGGCGCGGCGCAGCTGCGGTTTGCCTGCATCGCGAAGATGGGGCTTTTCCGATCCGGACGCACGCGCTTGAGACTGGCGCGCAGCATCCTTTGGGGATCGGGGCAGGGTCGCTCGCGATGCTGAGCGCCCTGCCGGATGCGGAGGTCGAAATGGTGCTCAAAGACAACGCAGAGCGAATGGCCACCGACTACCCGGCGTATGACGCCGCACTTTTGCGCAGCGATGTAGCGCGGACGCGCGCGCGAGGGTTTGCATTGAACCCGGGGCGGATCGTGCCCGGCAGTTGGGGCATCGGCGTGGCCCTTTGCCGCCCCGACGGCTCTGTCGCGGGCGCCATGTCGATCGCCGCGATCGAAAGCCGAATGCTGCCGCCGCGCGATGGTGAGTTGGCGGAATTGTTAAAGCGCGAAGCGCGGGAAATTGAAAACCGGTTAGCGCGCAGGATGCCGCAGCCGGTACTGGAGGAGGATGAACGATGACGGACCCTTATATCGTGGGCTGGGCCCATAGCGCCTTTGGCAAAAGCGAAGCACCCGATACCGAAGCGCTGATGGCTGAGGTCACAGGTCCGGCCTTGGCCCATGCGGGCGTAGAGGCTGATGACGTGGATGGCATCTTTGTCGGCGTCTTCAACAACGGCTTCTCGGATCAGGATTTTCAGGGGGCGCTGGTCGGCATGGGGAATGAAGCCTTGGCCCGCGTGCCCGCCACCCGATACGAGAATGCCTGCGCGACCGGTTCTGCCGCATTGCACGGGGCGATGGATTTTATCGCCAGCGGCCGGGGCAAGATTGCCTTGGTGGTGGGGGCCGAGAAGATGACCGCCACACCGGGCGTGGAGGTGGGCGATATCTTGCTCGGTGCCTCTTACCGTCGCGAAGAGTCAGAGGTGCGCGGCGGTTTTGCCGGGCTCTTTGGGCAGATCGCGGGCAGCTATTTCCAGCACTATGGTGACCAATCCGAAGCACTGGCAATGATCGCCGCAAAGAACCATCACAACGGAATGCAAAACCCGTTCGCTCATATGCAGCGGGATTTCGATGTCGCCTTTTGCAATACTGTGTCCGAGAAAAATCCCCTTGTGGCTGGCCCTCTGCGGCGCACAGATTGTTCGCTGGTCTCTGACGGCGCGGCAGCGATGGTTGTGGCCGCGCCTGAGGTGGCGGCCCAGCTACAGCGCGCCATCCGTTTCCGCGCCCGCAGCCATACCAACGAACCACTGGCGCTGTCGCGGCGTGACATCACCCGCTTTGATGGCGCGCGGCGGGCGTGGCAGCAAGCATTCGCGGCGAGCGGTCTGACGCTCGATGATCTAAGCCTTGTGGAGACCCACGACTGTTTCACCGTGGCGGAGCTGTTGGAGTACGAGGCGATGGGTTTGACCGAGCCGGGTCAAGGCAGCCGCGCCATTCGCGAAGGTTGGACCGCCAAGGACGGACGGCTGCCGGTGAACCCCTCGGGCGGATTGAAGTCAAAAGGCCATCCGATCGGGGCCACGGGCGTGTCGATGCATGTCATGGCGGCGATGCAATTGATGGGGGAGGCGGGCGGCATGCAGATCCCTGACGCCGAACTTGCCGGGGTCTTTAACATGGGTGGGGCGGCGGTGGCTTCCTATGCCTCGATCCTTGAGCGGGTGGCGTGATGCAGCCTGTCTCTACCCGCGTCATGAACCTTTCGCAGTTTTTGACAGACTCTGCGCGGCGTCACCCTAAAGACATCGGTCTGGTCTGGGGCGAAGAAACTTGGGCCTGGTCCGCGTTGGAAGCCCGTGCCACCGCCTTCGCCGCCGCTCTGCGCGACCGCTATGGCATGCGCAAGGGTGACCGTTTGCTCGTGCAATCCGCGAACTGCAACCAGATGTTCGAGGCGGCCTTTGCCTGCTGGAAGCTTGGCTGCGTTTGGGTGCCCGCCAATTTCCGCCAAACGCCTGAAGAGGTCGCATGGCTTGCCATGTCTTCGGGGGCCAAAGGGTTGCTGGCAGGGGCTGAGTTCGACGCCCATATTGCGGCTTGCAAGGATGTTGCCTTCACCGTCGCGATCGGCGGGGCCGGAGAGGATGATTACGACACGCTCGTGGCGGAGTTCGCGGACGTGCCGGTTTCCGTAGCTGAAGTGGATCGTGACGATCCCGCGTGGTTCTTCTTTACCTCCGGCACGACCGGCAAGCCAAAGGCGGCTGTGTTGACGCATGGCCAGTTGGCCTTTGTCATCACCAACCATCTTTGTGACCTGATGCCGGGCACCGGGCCTGATGATGCGTCCATCGTCGTCGCACCCCTGTCTCATGGCGCGGGCATCCATCAGCTGACGCAGGTGGCACATGGGGTGAAAACCATTCTACCCGGCGGGGCAAAGTTCGACCCCGCCGAGGTTTGGGGCTTGGTTGCCAAATGGCGCGTGACGAATGCCTTTACCGTGCCGACGATCGTGAAAATGCTGGTCGAACATCCTTCGGTTCATGAACATGACCATTCCAGCCTGCGCTACATGATCTATGCCGGGGCGCCGATGTACCGCGCTGACCAGATCCGCGCGATTGAGGTTTTGGGTCCTGTTCTGGTCCAGTATTTTGGCTTGGGCGAGGTGACGGGCAATATCACCGTGTTGCCCCCGGCGCAGCACTCCGAAGATGATGCCGTGATGCGGATCGGCACCTGCGGCTTTGCCCGGACGGGGATGCAGGTTCAAGTTCAGGACGTCGAGGGTAAAGAGGTCGCGCCCGGCGAGACCGGAGAGGTCGCCGTGATCGGTCCGGCTGTCTTTGCCGGCTATCATAACAACCCCGAGGCCAATGCCAAAGCCTTCCGCGACGGCTGGTTCCTGACGGGCGACCTTGGGCATATGGATGCCGAAGGGTTTCTTTACCTGACCGATCGGGCGTCCGACATGTATATTTCGGGCGGCTCCAATATCTACCCGCGCGAGATCGAGGAGAAGATCCTGCAACACCCGGCGATCAGCGAATGCGCTGTGCTGGGGATGCCGGACCCGACATGGGGGGAGGTCGGGATCGCCGTCTGCGTCGCCAAAGGCGCGGCGCCTGAGGCTGATGCGTTGCTCAAGTGGCTGGGAGACAAGGTGCCGCGCTATAAGATGCCGAAAACCGTCGTCTTTTGGGAGGAGATGCCGAAATCGGGCTATGGAAAGATCACCAAGAAGTTGATCCGGGCCGAACTGGCCGAACGTGGAGAACTCGCGGGTGTCTAAGGCACGTTTGGCGCAACACCCCGGGCCGGCTGCGGCGGCGCGTGTCAGCGCGCTGTCTTGTCGAGCGACGTACCGCCGGGTGACCTTGGCCGAGGGGGCGACGCTTTTACAGGCGATGACGGAGGCGGCTGATGGCGCAGGTGCTTGGTTTGATCTGACCGATCTGCCTGTCGCAAAGCTCACCTTCGTGCGTCCTGCGCCATCGCCGGATGATCGCCATGTGGCATGGTACAGCGAAGAGACGGTGTTGCGGGATGCTGTGATCGAACAGGCCGGTGCGCATCTGGGGCAGCGGGATGGAGCGGCATTCGCGCATATTCACGGGATGTGGCGCGCAGAGGACGGAGCTTGTCACGCAGGGCACCTTTTGGCGGAGAAAACGATCCTATCGGCGGATCATACTGTCGATGTTTGGTTGCTCGAGGGAGCGATGCTCGAAACCGCGCCGGATGCTGAGACGGAGTTTACCTTGTTTCGGCCAGCCTCTACGGGTCCGGTGGACAGACCGAATGCCACTCTTGGTACGATCCGGCCCAACGAAGTAATCGAAGAGGGCATAGCGAAATGCGCAGCGGTTTCTGGCCTGCCTGTGAGCGCGGTGAAAGGTCTGGGGAGTTTCGTCGGCACGCAATTGGAGGGGCAGCCGGCGCTGAAGGATATTGCGACCGAGGTGCTTTTGCTGGGGGAGAATGGACGTAGCGCAATTTCCGTGGGTCTTGAGGGGCCGCCGGTGAGGGGCGCACTGGCGGCGCGGGCTAACCGGGTCTGCGTGACGTTCGAGGTGCTTTTGCTATCGCAGGTGGAATGAGCGGGTATTATTGCCGAAATGAAAATGCATGCCGCGTGGTCGTTGCGGCATGCAGGAGAGAAGCTCAAACCCGTGAAGGGGTCATTCCTGCGCGAGGAAATCGATGATGCCGCTCAGAAACTGAACGCATTCTTCAAGCTGGTCGAGACCAACAAACTCGTTGGGTTTATGGGCCTGCCCAATTGATCCAGGCCCCACGATCACCGAAGGGATCCCGCCGATCTTTTCGAACACCCCGCCTTCGGAGCCATATGAGACCTTGCCGCCCCAGGCGGGCAGAAGGGTGGCATAGCGTGCAAAACCGTCGGTTTCGCGTGCGTCACCCATGGCGGGATAGGAAAAGATCGTCTCAAAGCGGATACCGGTGCCGGGGATTTTCTCTGCCATGGGTGCGGTGACCTCACGCGTGATTTCATCCAACAGCAGTTTCATATCCTGCTCGGGCTCCATGCCGCTGATCGAGCGCAGCTCGAATGTCAGCGTGCAATTGTCCGGGGTTACGTTGGTCGCGACACCGCCCTGCATCATTGTCACCAACATCGTCGCGTGCGGCACGGTGAAGTCGTGATCAAAGGGGCCTTCTTGCTCATAGCGCTTGCCACGCTCGGAAATCCGCGCCACCGCCTTGGAGGCAAACTCGATCGCGTTGACATGTTCGGGCGCGAAAGACGAATGGCCTGCCGTGCCCGTGGCATGGGCGCGCATGGCGATCTTGCCTTTCTGCCCAGTGATCAACCTCATCATCGACGGTTCGCCGATGATTGCGAACTCAGGCGGCACGGGCAACTGCGCAAGATGCTCCGCAATCGCGGGGGCGCCCAGACAGCCGACCTCTTCGTCGTAGGAAAAGCAGAGGTAAACCGGGCGTGTTAGTACCGCCTGCGCCAGTTGCGGGGCCACCGCCATGACGCAGGCCGCGAAGCCCTTCATGTCGCAAGCGCCGCGACCAAAAAGCTTGTTGTCCTTGATCTCGGCCTGAAAAGGGTCCGTTTCCCATTCCGGCTCATCGGCGGGGACGACGTCCGTATGCCCGGACCAGACGATGCCGGCTTTATCCTCGGGACCGAAGGCCGCGATCAGGTTGGCCTTGGCTCCGGTCTCGTCTGGCAAGATCGTGATCCGCCCGCCCAGATCGCCAAAGTAATCGGCCATATGGTCGATGAGCGCGCGGTTGGAGTTGCAGGAGACCGTATCGAAAGAGATCAGCCGCGCCAGATGTTTGGCGGCATCACCGGTCAGGTCGTCAAACGAAAGGGGTGTTTCGCTGAGGTCAATCATTGCTGAACGCGTCTTTCTTTGGATTTTAGGAACTCGCGGCGGACCGTCAGGCCGAGCACAAGAATGATCAGCACCGCGAAGACCCATGTGATGGGCGACGACAGCAGCACCGCAGGATCGCCCCGCGAAATTGCCAGCGCGCGGCGCAGGTTTTCTTCGATCATCGGGCCGAGGATGAAGGCGATCAGGAAGGGGGCCGCGGGAATGTTCAGCAAGAACATCCCAAAGCCCACCAGCCCCATCACAAGCAGAACGGCCACGTCAAAGGTGCTGGAGGCGATGGAGTAGATCCCGAAGATACAGAGCAGCAGCACCAAGGGGGTCAGCAGGGTCTGAGGGATCAGCGCCACTTTGGTGAACATCCGCATGGTGACCTTGCCTGCGAAGAACAAAAGCACCGAAGAGACCAGCATGCCGATGAAGAGCATGTAAATCTCATGCATGTTTGTCTGAAACAGCAGCGGGCCGGGGGTCAGACCTTGGATCATGAAGGCACCCAGCATCACGCCTGTGATCACATCGCCAGGCACACCCAAGGCAAGCAGCGGGATCATGGTGGCACCGCAGGCCCCGTTGTTGGCGGATTCCGAGGCCGCGATGCCCTCAAGCTCGCCCTTGCCGAAATTCGCACCGTTCTTGGAACTGCGCTGTGCTTCGCCATAAGAGAAGAAGGCGGCGGAGGAGGGGCCGATGCCGGGGATCGCGCCGAGGATAGAACCGATGACGGAGCCTTTGAGAATGCTGCGCAGCGATCCCATGAACTCGTCGCGGGTCACATGCTGGGCACCCAAGGGTGCCGCCTCATCTTTGTTCGCGGCGCGCAGGACCACCAGTTTGATCAGTTCGGGCAGGGCAAAGAGGCCGATCAGGACCGGGGCGATCGACAGGCCGGCTTGCATGTCCGGCACGAAGGCAAAGCGGAACGAGCCATAGAGGTCCTCGCCCACCGTCGCGAGCAGCAAGCCAAGGGCTGCAGAGACCATGCCCAACAGGAGTGAATTGCCGGACACCCCAGCGACGGTTGTCAGCGCAAAGACCATCAGCATGAAGAACTCAGGCGGGCCGATATGCAGTGCTAGCAGTGCAAGCGGGGCAGCAAAGAAAATCAGGGAGATATTCGACAGAAAGTCGCCGATCACCGAAGAATAGAGCGCCATGTTCAGTGCTTTGCCGCCTTTGCCTTGTTGGGCAAGGGGGTAGCCATCAAGCGCCGTGCAGGCCGCCGAGGCGGTGCCGGGGGTCTTGATGAGGATCGCAGACACTGATCCGCCGTAGGTCGACCCTTTGTACAAAGCGACAAGTAAGAGGATCGATGGCACCGGCGCCATGTAGAATGTAAAGGGCAGCGCCAATGTCACGGCCATGGTGCCCGTCATGCCGGGAATGGCTCCGACGATCACACCGCCCCAGATACCGGCGGTCATGATCAGAAAATTCTGCAAGGTGGCAACTGCCGAGAGTGCAGAGAGAACGTCGTTTAGCATCAGTATCTCCGATCAGAAGCCGAGTGTCTTGAGCAACGCGCCCTTTGGGAACTGGGTGCCCAAGGCGGAATTGAAGAACAAAAGCAGGAACACCGGCCCGCCGACCGACAGCAGTGCGATCCAAACCCGGTAGTTTCGCTCACCAGTCATCAGCACCATGGTGAAGGTCAGCAAGATGATCGCGATCAGAAACCCGACGAACGGAAGCGCCGCCAGAAACAGCCCGAAAGCGAGCACCAGGCCCACGAAACGAAGCACCATCCGTTTGGTCGAGCTGCCGTCGGTTTCGACCGCTTCCTCTGCCGGTGCACCGCCGCGGAACGCGAGGATCAGTGCAAGCAGGCCAAGCAGGATGCCGATCAGCGACACGGTGCGTGGCCACATGTCAGGCGGCGGGGCGAAGCCGGGGATGAATGCCGGGCGAGGCACATAGACAGGGACAAGATAGAAGGCGCAGAGCGCAAAAAATGCGACGACTAGCAACCCCCGTAAAACGGGCATCGGCATGGCAATCCTCATGAGAACAGAGACCTCTATTGAGATCGGGCAGACCGCAGGGGCCGGCTGGGGAAGGGGCATGCGGGCGATGTAACGCCCGCATGCGAAAACTTACTGGGGCAGATAGCCGAAGTCTTTGGCAAGGCCGTTGAACAGCTCGTACTGGCTTTTCGCGTAGTCGGGCATCTCCACCGTGCCGATGGTGGAAATCGAACCGCGACGGTCGGCAAGTTCGAGCCATTTCTCGTCGGTTGCCACTTGGCTCAACACGTCCTGCCATTTGGCGATTACGTCTTCTGGCAGGTCTTTGGGAGCGTAAAGCGCGCTCCACCCGGTGATCTGGCCCGCTTTTTCGTAGCCCAGCTCACTGGCTGTCGCCACATCCGGAAGGCTGTCCATGCGCTTTGGCGCAAAGACCATCAGAGCTTTCATGTCGCCGCTTTCGATATGGGGCATCAAGGATGCGGCCGCCATCGCGACGAAATCGACATGACCGCCCAGCAGGGCTGTCGCAAGAGCACCGCCGCCTTTGTAGGGCACGAGCGTTGCCGCGGTCAGCGGGTCAAGATCGTTGTCGGCCAGCAGGGCTTGGGTGGTGAAGCCGTCAATCGCAGTTGCACCCGAGGCCGCATAGGTCATCGCGCCGTTGCTGTCTTTGACCGCCGCGATCAATTCGTCAACGCTGTCATAGGGTGCATCGCCGCGCACGGCCAAGATCATCGGCGTCGCTTCGAGCGCGCTGACGAATGTATAGGCGTCCCACGGCACCGCAGCACCCGGTGTCACGGCTGGCGACAGTGCCATGCCAACCCGGGCGAGCAGCAGCGTATAACCGTCCGCACCGGCTTCGGACACGAAGCGCGCGCCGTTCATGCCGCCTGCGCCCGGTTTGTTCATAACCGTGACCGGCTGTTCCAGAAAGGGCTGCGCCGTTTCCGCCAAGGCCCGGCCCGCCAGATCCGATGCGCCGCCCGGGCCATAGGGGACCACAAGCGTCACAGATTTTTCAGGATAAGATTGGGCGAGCGCCGGTCCACCGACTGCCATGAGAGAAAGTGCAATCGTTCCGATTATGTTTTTCATGAGTACCTCAGATGTTGTCCGGCAACCCGGAGCTGTTGGATGGCGGCCACCATCCATAGTATGCGGAATTTGACAAGTGATGCTGGATAGTTGCATAAATTGCATACTGAGAGGGCGGCATGTTCAAGACACGAGAACTACAGGCCTTTGACGCCTATATGCGGTTGGGCGGCATGAAGCTTGCAGCGGAACATTTGGAATTGAGCCAGCCGATGGTGAGCCGATTGCTGTCCTCCTTGGAGGAGAAAGCGGGTTTCAAACTTTTCCAGCGCAAGCGAAACCGCCTCGCCCCGACGGCCGAAGCCTTCAGCTTTCATCAGAACGTGGTGCATTATCTTGCGGGGCTGCGAAATCTAGAGCAGGAAGCCAAGGCGATCGCCAGCGGTCAGGTCGGGCATCTTGTGATCGCGGCGCAACCGGTCTTTTGCGACACCTTTTTGTTGGACGCGCTTGCCCAGTTTCGAAAGGAGCACCCTCAAGCCACGGTGCAAATTGCTGATGTTGGCATGGCGGAAATGCTTCAGATGATCAGCGAGAACCGCTGCGATCTGGCTTTTGGCATCACGCTTAACGCCGAGGCGTTCGGCGGCGAAGCCCTGCCCCTTGCCCATTGCGAGGCGATATGCATCCTGCCGAGAGGGCATCCGCTAGAGGACATGGGGGAAATTCCGCTCCCGCGGCTCCGCAAAGAGATGTTCATCGACCTGTCCCAAGGCAGCCCACTGCGGCGGCGGATCGATCTGATGATGGAGACCATTCAAGTCAACCGCACGATCGCCGCCGAGCTTCGGACCATCCACGGCATTGTCCGTCTCGTGGAGCGCGGGGAAGGCATTGCGATCGTTGACCCTGTGGCGCGTCAACTTATCGATTTGGAACGGGTTTCAGTCCAGCGCCTGATCCCGTCGATAACTTGGGATATCGCACAATTCGTTCCCCATGGACGGCCATTGAGCACTGTCGGGCAGGCCTTCGCTGCAGTGGTTGCCGATGAGATTGAGAGCTTGAAGCGGGCAGGTGTGGTGAGCGAAGCTTTGCAATTTGGACATTGACGGGACGATGCAGGAAAACAGTGCGGGTATCGACAGTTAGGGGGCAAACCACATATCGAATAGGGACAGCTATACGAGGCCCCTAGTTTTGCCTGACCGCATTTCGCCCCTAATCCTTTTTCGCAACCAGACTTTCCGCTCTCTCTGGATCGCCGCGCTGGCGTCAAACTTCGGGGGGCTCGTACAAGCGGTGGGCGCGGCCTGGCTTATGACTTCGCTGTCGGAGTCGCAGAACATGGTGGCGTTGGTACAGGGCTCTGTCGCGCTTCCGATCATGATTTTTTCGCTGCTGGCGGGGGTCTTTGCCGATAACTTTGACCGCCGCCGGGTCATGTTGATCGCGCAGAGCTTTATGTTCGGGGTCTCAATTCTACTGACCTTTATGGCATTTGAGGGCTGGCTTACGCCTTGGCTGCTCTTAGCGTTCACATTCTCTATTGGCTGTGGCACCGCGCTGCACAACCCATCTTGGCAGGCGACCATGGGCGACATCGTCAGTCGAGAAGAACTGCCCTCTGCGGTGTCGCTGAATTCGATGGGGTTCAACCTGATGCGCAGCATCGGGCCCGCGGCAGGCGGGGCAATTGTTGCGATCGCGGGTGCCGCTGCTGCCTTTGCCGTCAACGCGCTAAGCTATGTAGCGATCATTCTCGCCTTGCTGCGCTGGAAAGCGCCCCTGCGCGACACGCATTTGCCGCGTGAACCGATGGGCAGCGCCTTTTCCGCCGGACTGCGCTATGTGGCCATGTCGCCCAATCTGATGCGGGTCATCCTGCGCGGTTTCTGGTTCGGTCTTTCGGCCATAGCGTTGTTGGCGCTGCTGCCGGTTGTCGTGCGCGAGACGCTTCAGGCGACAGCTTTTGTCTATGGCATCATGCTAGGCTGTTTCGGCATGGGTGCGGTCTTCGGCGCCTTGGCAAATGCGGGTCTGCGGGCGCGATTTCGGAATGAAATTATCGCGCGTGGCGGTTTCGTTGGGTTCGCACTTAGCTGCGCCGTTCTGGCAGTCAGCGCGCAGTCTGTTTTGTCGGGCGCCGCGCTGATGCTGGCCGGTGCGTGCTGGGTGCTGTCGCTGTCGATGTTCAACGTGACAATCCAACTTTCGACGCCGCGTTGGGTCGTGGGCCGGGTAATCGCCCTTTATCAGACTGGCACCTTCGGAGGCATGGCCGCTGGCAGTCTGATCTGGGGGGTCGTCGCCGACCGGGGCGGCCCGGACCTCGCGCTCGCCGGGGCCAGCGTAATGCTTCTGATCGGCGCGTTGATCGGCTTGCCGCTGCCGCTGCCTGAGTTCAGCGGGCTCAATCTTGATCCCCTAAACCGCTTCAAAGAGCCCGACACGCGGTTTGATCTTAGCTATCGCAGCGGGCCAGTGATGGTCATGGTCGATTATGAGATCGCGCAGTCGGATGTGCCGGAATTTCTAGCAGCGATGAGCCTCCGGCGTCGGGTGCGCATCCGCGACGGTGCGCAGCAATGGGCGCTGTTGCGCGATCTGCACCGACCAGAGCATTGGAGCGAAAGCTATCATGTGCCGACTTGGGGCGAGTACGTCCGTCACAATGAGCGACGGACCAATGCAGATGCAGAGCTATCGGATCAGATCAGACGGTTGCATCAAGGGGACGCACCGCCCGAAGTGCATCGGATGATTGAGCGCCAAACCGTGCCGCTGCGCGACGACATGTTGCAAAAGGGGGCGCGAGCGCCAGCCCCTGACGGTAAGTGTTGATGGCGTCCCTCTTTGGGTGACCATTCCGTGCCGTGGAGTAAGGCTCGAAGCGTGTTGGCGCGCCGATACGCTTCGAGACATAGCCTTTCTGTCAGGGCTTGTTGTCAAGATGCTCGCTTATCAGCTTCGCAAAGGGAGCGATATCGCCCCCAAAACTCGCAGCGTCGAGAGCCTGCATATAGCGCCTCCGCTGATCGAGTCGGATCACAGCCCATGGATAGCCCGAACTCGCGAGCACCGCGTTCATCACGAAACGAGCGAGGCGCCCGTTTCCGTCGGGATAAGGATGGATGTAGCCCAAAAGCCAGTGACCAAGCACCGCGCGCACTCCGGAATGCTCCTCCTCGTCAAGGAGGTCGAAGTAGGTCTCCATCGCATCCATAAGCTTTTCGCGCGCCGGGGGCACATGATTGGCTGTGCGAATAAATACCGGGTGATTGCGATATCCGATCAGTTGGCCTCGCGTCAGGATGCCTGCGTCGATCGACGGCTCGAAGAGATCCTGATACCAATCGCTTAGATTGTCGCGCACCGAGACCGGCTCACCTCGCTCGATGGATGTTTTCACCACCTCGCGGGCAGACTGGAAAACATTCCAGTAGCCCTTTGCGGCCATAGCATCACGAGAGGTGGCGTCCGACTTGTCGGCCTCCGGGTCCCAGCTACCACTGCGAATCTTCTCGACCATCTCTTCGGAGACTCGATAACCTTCGATCGAGAGCGAGTTCCAGGCATCATGGGTGTAGACATCGTCGATCTGCTCAAGCACCTCGTCGACTTCCACAGGCCCTCCCGGGGCCGGTAGCAGGTCAATGATCGCTTGTCGGTCCCTCTGCCATATCGCTCGCAACATGTTAGAGATAGGGGCCGCACCAGCAACAACAGCAATGCCTTCCCCCTTAAAGGGGTTTTCATTCCTCAGATCCATATCTGCGCGGCGCATGCCATCGGCCAGGCGCTTGGCGTGATCGTCCATCCCCAAGTGCTTGAACGCGCCAACCAGGCGGTTACCCGGGCGCCTGTGCGCCCCGCCCACCACCGCGCGCAACAGGGCATCGACATTTCGGTAGCTGCCCATCAGTGCTGCCACCGACATAGCCTTCGTATGATAGCAATTCTCTGCCATATGGATCAGCGTAGCCTCCGGAGTGTAGACCCTCAGCCCATTCGGCAGCTGTATCCTCCGTCCCTGCTCAGGAAGCTCCCTGACCCTCAGATCGAAGAGCGACCGCTTGCCAGGGAGTTCGACAGCATTGTTACCTCCCTTGGGGGCATGCACCATCACCTGGGTAACCGGCACCTGAGATCCAGTATGCAGGCTAAGGCAAATCTCAGGACTGAGAACCCAGTCGCTACCGAAACGATGCTCGCAGTATTTCTGGACAAATGACCAGTAGCTCATTGTCCACGGCGTCGTATCACCAGGACGCGAACTGGGGTCCGACAGATGATACCAGCCCTTCATGATGGGCTGAAGATAGCCCGCCTTTCTTAGCGCCTTGATCCTCACCGGGTCGATCTCGCCGCTGCGAACAACAAGATGTCCTTGCTTCTGCAAGGTGTGCAGGGCTTCCATCGCGTCGGCCAAGATCTCTCGTTTGTCTACCACAACCGTCCCGATTCATCGCACGCGTCCAATTACAAGTATATAGCCTTGTCCGTTATCAAGTAAACACCCTAGTCCAATTTCAAGTAAATTATGTAGTCCAGGCTCAAGTAAATGCCGGGGATGCTCGCAGCCGCTCGGAGCCCTCTCGAAGATATTTTCGAGACTTAGCACACTTGCGTCCCCCCTCAGGGCTTCCACAAGAACCTTGTTTCAAAAGCAATGCTGGCCCTTCTGGTGGCAAATGGAAGCACTCATATCAACATTTTCCGTAAGGGACTGGGCGCGAGCGACGCCCATTAAAAATGATCAGAGCTAAATATTTCTAATGTCCAAAGTGCTGCACCAGCGCGGATGACCCCTTCGTATTCGATCCTAGGAGCAGTTACGCCACCGGGAATTCGAGAGAAAAGATCGTCCCGCCATCGAAGTCATAACTGTAGGTACCCTGCAATTGTAGGGCCATGCCTTTGATGATTTTGGCACCCATACCGATGGGGCGTGTTTTGGGATCAAACCCCGGGCCGTTGTCGGCTATGACGAGGTTGGCCCTGGTGTTGCCGAGAGGCTTGAGGCGGATACGGATCTCTGCGGTATCTTTGTCTGATCCCGCATACTTCAGCGAGTTGGTGACGACTTCGTTGATCAGCATCGCGAGTGATGTGGCTTGCTCATGACTGATTGAGATCTGGTCGATATCGAGGCTCAGATGATCTGAAGCGCCATGGGCTTTGAAGATGTTTTCCGTCACTGAAGTGATGAAGGCCGGCGCATCTAGGGCAGCATATTTGTCGTGGTTGTACATATGTTCGTGGACGGTGGACATGGCAGCGAGACGCAGTTTGAAGTTGGTCTCCACGGCTTTGGGAAGTTTGTGCATGGCGACCAGCGCTTGCATCGCCTGCATATTGTTTTTGACCCGGTGGTGGATTTCCCGAAACAGCGTTGCGTTTCTCTCAAACGCTTCCTCAAGGGCTTCGTTTTTTCGAGCTTCCCGCCTCAGAAGCCGGATGATCCAGATGGCACATGCCGCGAGGGCTAGGATGGTGGGAATGACAATTGCTAGAAATATCTGAACACGCCGCCAGAAGCGCGCCATCGTTTCATCATAGCCATTTGACGCGATGGCGATGAGCCCACTGTCTGGGAGGGTTTGGTAGCCTACAAACCTTTTTTCGCCGTCTATGGGGGACGTGTCGATATAGGCCCCCGCATCCGCGTTGGGCAAATGGTCTTTGAAGATTGTATGTTGAGCCAGATCCACGGGGCCATCGACTTGGGGGTAGCGGGCCACCAGCATGCCATCTGTGCGCAAGATCGCTAGAGCAGCGCTTTTCCCAAGGCCGAGAGATGTCAGTAGGTCTTGCAGTAGG
The DNA here is from genome assembly GCF_040148765.1 of Sulfitobacter sp. NFXS29. Classification (NCBI taxonomy): domain Bacteria; kingdom Pseudomonadati; phylum Pseudomonadota; class Alphaproteobacteria; order Rhodobacterales; family Roseobacteraceae; genus Sulfitobacter; species Sulfitobacter sp. NFXS29. Next base: position 36,161 of record NZ_JAGDED010000014.1, on the reverse strand, counting down.
GCGGCATCAAAGGAAATGATCGCGACACCTACAAACACGCCCTCCCGCTCCAGACGTTGACTAAATGTGAAGATTGGACTGCCGTCGATGCGGCTGGTAAGAAGTGAAGAGGTGAAGAACTGCTGCCCGCTGGCGGGGACGGCAAAATACTCTCTGTCGCGAATATCGATATTGGGCGCATTGGGGTCGGTGGTGTAAAGGGTTTGCCCGTCGGCGGTCACGATATAGGCCTTGGCGCTGTCGGGTAGCCCTTCTAGCGCGTCTTTGATGCTCGCTAAGGTCGCAGTCGGGTTGGACTGAATATCGGCTCCTAGTGAGAGATCCATACGGCGCAGTGCTTGCTGAGCCACTTCGACAATCCAGCCGGTGTTGATCTGGACGGCCTTGGCGGCGGCGGCCACCGAACTTTCGGCCCGATCTTCCGCCGAGTTGAGCTCTTGATAGACAAGCACCCCTAGGATGCTCGAATAGATAAAAAAGGTCGCGGCAATGAATATGGTCGCGACCCGCACGGAACCGGTAATCGTCCTGGTCACCATGAAGACTTCCCCCTGCAGCTGCTGAACGGAAAGACATAACGCTCCGGCAACGGTTTGCACTTAGAGGTAATTTTCAGGAAGTCTATGAGTAAGCGCCTGCAGGTATAGCGGACCATAGCACGACCCTATGCTGCGGCATGCGTAGGGCGCGCATGCAACGCCGGCGTGATCTGGTGTGGCCCATTGGGGCCGTGAATTTATGCATCCCTGTCTGCCCCGGTGGCGCTGCGATGCGCATGCGGCGCGTAGAGGAAGCCGCGTTGCGTCTGCAACATCGGGAATTTAGCTGTTGTGGGTCGGAACTGAATGGCTTTTGCATGGTTAAAGTTTAGCAGCTGAGCAGGATTGAGAATGAACGCCAAAGTCGTACTACTGGTCGAAGATGAGGCGCTCATTCTCATGGACATCGAAGCGGCCCTTGTTGACGAGGGGTTTGACGTGGTCACAGCAATTAACGGTGCCAAAGCCATGGAGGTTTTTGAAGCTGACCCCGCGGGCATCGATGCTATTGTCACGGACATAAATCTTGGCAAGGGGCCGAACGGATGGGAACTCGCAAGCCACATCCGGGCGCATCAATCTGAAATACCGGTCGTCTATATGAGCGGTGACAGCTCTCATGAATGGAGCGCCAGGGGTGTCCCTGAAAGTACTATGATCCCAAAGCCCTTCGTGCATGCTCAGGTCATCACGGCCCTCTCCACATTGATGAACCATGCGGATCAAGCCTGAGACGTAAAGAAACGTGGCAGGTCGAGCGGGCTGTGCTCAGGTCTTTCCTATGCTTTGGGGCGTGCGGTGCCTGAGGTGAAGCAGGGGGCTGGTCCACATTACGCTTTTGCTTCAGCGCCTTTCTGCGGTTTACTGTAATTCAGAGCCGCCATAGAAAGGGGCACAATCTTGCCGCGGGGGGCCTTATGATCCGAACCATCTTAGTTAGTGATTACATTCAAGTTCAGGGCGCGTTCGTGCGTGCTTCGGACGATGGAAACATCGTTGTTTGCACAGGAGAAGGTAAGTTTGAAGGGCGTCCGATCGGGCATCTCGGCAAGAAGCCGTCCTCACATGTAGTGCTTGCAGTCTCCTAACATCCCAATGTGGCCGCAAGGCCGCATCTCGCCCGTCTGAGGATCGCGTATCAACGGGAGTTCGCCTTTTTCGTAAGAAACGCAAGCGGAGAGGAGCAGGGCTGATATCACGATGAAAAGTTTCATAAGGCATGGCTCCTGAGGCTTTTGGTCTGTTGTACAATCGGCTGGCAGACCGCTTCTCTATATGAATTTATCCTTCGAACATTCAATGGAGTTTTCGCTTCTCTAAGTGTGCGAGGGGCGGGCCACTTCGAGCGGATACCTTGGCGGCATGAAGCTCTGTTTGCCTACTCACAGCCCTCTCAGTGGAAAGTTTGCCGAAGCGCTAGCAGACAGCTGTCCTCTACCGCCCAAAGCGCAATGGCTTTGCGCGGTCTGCGCCGGCGACGGGCATACCAGCTGACCTGCTGGCGGTAGAAGGAGTAATAGCGTGCCAAAGTGTGATACCCTGAGCCAAGGAGGCGCGCCGCTAGATCCTGAAACGCTGTGTGAGGTGCTCGGGTGTTTGGAGGACATGAAGGTAGGCGTTATTTCTTGCAGTCCTCGCCTTGCAGAGAGCATCATGTCAGATGCGGCCTTGGTCATCCGGGCTCTTGCACAGAGAGCGGGGGTCAAAATTGGAGAGAGGCGCGTAAGGAATAACCGTTTGGCGGGCAACCGTTGGGGTGTTGGCTCTGCTTTCTGCCGTGGTTTTTGACACTGGCTACGAAGAAGCTGCCTATATCGCAGGCATTGCAGCGCTTGTTTAGATCAGGGGAAACGGGAATGGCGAGGATTACCTGGAAGGAGCCGGACCGCAGGCGGGGGGCGAAGTCTTGGTTGCTCCGACCGATTTGCTGGCTCATGGGTCATGGATATTACCAAGCGGATGGGGAGAGTTGGACGGAAGCGACGTTGGAATGCCCCCGGTGCGGGTTGGAGCATCCAAGGTAGGAGATTGTCGTGCAGGTCTTTGTCGCTTCTCTTGAGCAGTGCCTTAAAGCAAAAAACTGGCCTGCGGCGCTGTGTCTTGCGCTGACCCTGCCTGAGATAGCCGGTGCCGTGGAAAGCCCCGAAAGCTCTGCGCCGCAAAGATACGCGCAGTGGTTCGATAGATGGGTGGGCCTTAAATATCGAACGCGCCTTTTGTCGGGGCAACATGCGCTTCTCTCCGGGTCCGACTGCTATGCCTTGAGGTGCGCCATGCTCTATCAGGGACAGGAGGTGGAGACAGGCCGGCGCCGGTATGTAACGGATGCTCTTGATCGGTTTTACTTCACTCAGGTCGCAACAGAGCATTGCACGCATAAGAACCGGGCGCTTCAGATTCACGCGGACCGCTTTTGCCGAGATGTCGTTGAGGGATGCGAGGCTTGGCTCAAATCCATCAAGAATGATGCCAGTAAAACGGCCGTTTTGAAGCGCGGTCTGAACATGGCAATGCCTCTCTAAGGCTGCGGCCCTTCGAACGACAGGGCAACTCCATTAATTTCTGGGGTCGATCAGCAGTGCCACGTGTCTCGAGAGTCCCCCATGTAAATATTCTAGCGTGACAGCTTTTGGGTTGCGGAAGAGCGCGCTGAGCCGGCAAGTCTGCTTGCACACTTGGCGCATTGCAAAGGCTATTAGCGCGAAGGTAACATATTTCCGACGCAGTCTGCGGTTAGGGGCAGCGGGCCCTTCGCGCTGACAGGCCGGACTCCTGGATAATTTCAGCAAGCGATCACAGTGTTATATGGGCGGTCGCGGCGAGAGCATGCTGAATGGGAGGAAGACGATGCTAAAATTACTGCATGTGGACGACGATGCTGACATCCTTGAGTTGGCGAAAATGTCTTTGGAGCTCATGGATGACATAGAGGTTGTCGATTGTGTTTCTGGGGAAGAAGCGCTCACCACAGTTGAAGAGTTCAAGCCGGACGTATTTTTGCTTGATGTGATGATGCCGGGCATGTCCGGACCTGAAACGCTCGAGAAGCTGCGGCAAGTGCCAGGGCTTGAAGCTGTGCCTGCCATTTTCATGACTGCGCGGGTGGGGGTGGGAGCTTGGACGGAACTCTTTGACCTTGGCGTCGCAGAGGTTATTGCCAAGCCGTTTGATCCAATGACCTTAGGCGCGCAAATTAAAGCAGTTCTGCACCGATAAACTCCTGAGACGCGCCAGAGGCGCGGGGCCGTTCGTGTCCACAGCTTTTCCGCGACAACACGGATCGTTTTGCAGAAAAACTTGCGTTGAAGGCCTTGTCTTGGCAGGCTCGCGCTATTGGAGACTTTTTGTGGGCTGCTAGCCTTATTGATTATCAGGCAGTGACTGAGTGAACCGGGGACGGTGCTAAGTTATTTAAGGATGTCGCCGCACATTGCGCTGCTGTTCTGTGAAGGGAAATTGCGGTGCATCGGGGTAAGGGCGCCGGGTTTTTCGCCCGAGAGGGGGCGCTGCAGCCCTTCTTCCCTGACTGCCAAGCCGCAAATGGTTCGGCGATTGCGTCCAATGTCTCTTAGCTTTTGCCACTGCAGAGATGTAATTTGAGAGGATTCTGTTTTGAGTGCTTCATTGGTTTCGCTGGTCATCACCGACGCATCTGGTGGTGATGTTTCTAGACTGACGTCAGCTGACGCAGGTGTCGAATTCCGTTTCACCTTCACATTCAGCGAAAAAATCTTCATGTTGAGCAGCGGTGCCACATTCAGTGGTAACATATCTCAATTTTTCGACAATATTGCAGCATTTTCAACGGGTCCCGAGGGCAGCACAACATTAGTGTGTCGAGGCTTTCTAAAGTCGGGTCTGACAGAAGATATTGCTTCGATTACGATTGGACTACACTCGGGGTGGGAGAGTGCGGATGAAACGACAGTGGACTTTGCTGCTGTCCCCGCAACAAGTGCTTCCGGCGTCGTGGTGCAGGGCGAGATGGGTACCCCGCCTGAAATCACCACCGGAAACGGTGCCACTGCCAGCTATACAGTTGGGGAGAACGGCTCTTCGGTTGAGGTTATCGGGATCAGTGACGACTTTAATACGGAGCCGGGCCGGGTCAGCTATAGTCTGGGCGGTGCGGATTCCGATTTGTTTATGATCGACGGCGCGACTGGTCGTTTGTCGTTTAAGGCGGCGCCGAATTTCGAGGCCCCGTCTGATCAGGATGGCGACAATAACTACGACCTGACACTGACGATCACTGACAGCATTGGTCAGACGGATTTTCAAGATATCACAGTGACCGTTGAAGATCGCAACGACCTGCCCACGGGGGCGGTCACCGTTTCCGGCACAGCTGACGTAGACGAAGTTCTCACGGCCAGCAATACGCTGGCGGATGAGGATGGCCTTGGCCCGATCAGCTACCAGTGGCAGCGGGGTGGCGTCGACATCCTTGGTGCCGAGGAGGAGACCTACACCCTGATACAGGCCGATGCTGGAGCTGCGATCACAGTTGAGGCCATCTACACCGACAGTGGCGGCGTAAACGAACGCGTCGCCAGTGCGGTGGTCAATGTGAACAATCCGCCCACGTCTACTTTGGTAATCACCGGTAACTTAGCTGAAGATGAAATGCTGATTATGTCCGGTAGTATCGGAGATCTAGACGGTGGCGTTGCTTCGGCCATCTTTCAATGGCAGCGCGATGGCGTTGATATCAATGGCGCCACGAGCACACACTATACGCTAACTCAGGCCGATGTCGGGGCTGCGATCTCAATGGTTGTCTCCTACACTGATGATCGTGGCACAGATGAGCGCGTTGTTATTGCTACCGCCGGCCCAGTGCTCAATGTGAACGACCTGCCCACAGGGGCTGTGAACCTCTCCGGTTTGGTGGCCGAGGACGAGGTGCTCACGGCCAGTAACACGCTTGCGGATGAGGATGGTCTGGGGGCGATTAGTTACCAGTGGCAGCGCGATGGCATTGACCTCATCGGAGCCACGGGAGAAAGCTACACGCTGACGCAGTCCGATGTGGGTGGTGCGATCACGGTGGCTGCGTCCTACACGGACGGTTACGGTGCCGAGGAACGGATCGTGAGTGCCGCCACCAGCGCTGTGGCCAACGTGAACGACCTGCCAACCGGCGTTGTTACTATCTCCGGCACTGTGGCCGAAGATGAGGTGCTTACGGCCAGCAACACGCTGGCGGACGAGGATGGTCTGGGGGCGATGAGCTACCAGTGGCAACGCGATGGCGTTGATATCGTGGGTGCTGACGGTGGCACCTACACGCTGACACAGGTGGATGTCGGAGCCGAGATCACGGTGGCTGCATCCTACACAGACAGTTACGGCGCCGAGGAGCGTATCATGAGTGCGGCCACAGAACCCGTGATCAATGTGAATGACCCGCCCACGGGTTCTGTCACGCTTGCCGGTACCGCGCGCGTGGGTCAAACGCTGAGCGCATCGAATACGTTGTCCGATGCAGATGGCATGGGAGCGATCTCCTATCAATGGCTTCGCAATGGGGAAGTTATTCCTGGTGCGACCGAGCCCGCGTTCACTCTTTCATTGGCAGACGTGGGTGCTGCAATTGCTGTGAGAGCATCATACAGAGATGGGCAGGGTACGAGCGAACGCGTCCTGAGTGCGTCTACAGAACCTGTTGCTAGTAACGCCGCGAGTTCTGGTGATGACCTTTTGAAAGGAACGTCCGGAAAGGATGTTCTAGAGGGCGGAGAAGGCAGCGATATTTTGGTTGGCGAGGCTGGAAATGACATATTGGTGGGGGACGCCCTTGACTTGTTCCTGCCATTTCCAGGCCTACAGGTTTATCTTTCGTATCAGGCTATTTTGGGGCGCGCCCCAGACAGCGAGGGCTTTTCTTACTGGTCTGGCCTGCTTCAGGGCGCGTTGGCGTTGCCGGAATTTTTGGGGCAGCTTCTTGCGTCTGAAGAGTTTCTATCTGTCCAGAGCCCTGTGGGGGACGCGGCCTTTGTCGGGCAGTTGTATGCCAACTTGCTCGGGCGCAGCCCGTCGCCCGAGGCATTGACCCCTTGGATGGACCAATTTGGGGAGGGCGCCTCCAGAGAAGAGGTCGCTGAGGCCTTCATTGAGCTGCCCGATGTTTTGGAAGCAATGAGCGAGGAGGCAAGCGCCTATCTTTCCGCGATCTCCAGTCTTGCTGGAGAGTTTGAACAGATATTCCGCCTCTATCAAGCGACCCTAAACCGTTTGCCTGACCCTGAAGGGCTCGAGTTCTGGGCGGAGCAGCTCGGCAACGGCTTGTCGTTTGAGAATGCTATTGAGGGGTTTATTAGATCTGAGGAGTTCCAGGGCACCTATGGTGCATTGGATCATCCTTCTTTTGTCGCGCAACTTTATCAAAACGTTCTGGGGCGGGAGGCTGATGACGCCGGACAGGCTTTCTGGACCCGGCTTCTTGAAGACGGCCTCGACCGTGCATCGGTGGTTGCTGGGTTTGCGACCTCTGTGGAGTTGATCGAGAAATCCTACCCAGACTTCCTTGCGTTTATGGGGGGGCTTCAAGGAGACAGTTTTGAGGGCGGGGCTGGAGACGATATATTGGTTGGGGGCCTACGCGCCGACCAATTTATCTTCAACGCTACGGATGCAGGAAAAGACCTTGTGGTGCGGTTCGACCCTTGGGATACGATTGACCTGCGCGGGTTTGGGTATGCGGACGCCGAAGATGCGCTGACGCATTTTCAAGAGATTGGAGGAGACAGCTTCTTCTCGGATGGCGATGTGTACATCCACTTTGCAAACAGTCCGCTTAGTGTTTTCGAAGATGCGACCTTTATCTTTTAAAGGGCTGGATTTTGCTGTGATCAGCAAGTTCTACCTGCAAAAGCATCAGAAAGAGGGTAGTGTTCCTGGCGTTCTCGCGTCGCTGGCACCGTACAATGTGGCCTTGGACCAACGCTTACAATACAGCAAGGCGTGGCGTAGGTGGCAGGCGAGCAATGCCTTACCTGGCTCAAATCCGGCTTAGGGTATCCCTCAAGCGCTTTACATCGGAAAGCGTTCGACACCGCTCACCGGCGCGCTAAATCCATGTGGATTTAGAGAGCGATTGGTATGCGAGCATGGAAGCTGCGTAAGCGGTGGCTGCCCAGCACTTGGGATCAGCTTGACGGCTGGAAGTTCCAAGGTCGTCGGTACGTCGGGGTCGAGATGCGAGGTTATAGACATCTTCGAATCTGCTAGGCTTCAGGTGCTAATAGCCATACTTATGATTTTGGCATATACTTTAGATATTTCTTTTCTACTTAAGTATAATATCTCCTGGCAAATCTTGACAATAAATTGACTAAAGTGTGCTTTGCTTGCGGAAAAGTAGGGAATTCGTCTCGCTAGGTGAAATTAACAGTTGCGAGATAATGAGCTCATATTGCAGCCTATAAGGGCGCTCTCGTATTTAGCGTCAGAAATCTAAAATATGAACGTGCCTTTCAGCACGAATTAAATAGACGTGCATTCACTGCACGTTGCGAGGAAGTTATATGGTATCGAAACTTAAAAATATGCGCTCTTTCATGAAGGTTTTCTCCAAGGATGAGGACGGCGCGACGGCAATTGAGTATGGACTTTTTGCGGCCCTGATTGGAGCTGCAATTGTAGCTACGGTGGGTCTGCTAGGCGGGGATCTCAATACGACCTTTGTTGAAATTCGCAGTGCCTTCACCGGTGAAGAGGCTGGTGGAAATTAAGTTTAAAGTATTGTATTAATTGTATATAATGAGAGATATGCCGAAACGCATTCTTTTGGTCCTAACGACTTCTGCGGTACTTGCTGTGGCAGTCACTTGGGTCAGCGTGCGCCCCGACAACCAGCCCGCTTCGCCCCCTCCCGCCGAAGCTCCGGTGTCTGTTAAGGTGAAACGCATCGCGGTGTTGGCAGCCGCGGCTTCAATTGCAAAAGGCTCCGACCTTACGGCAGATATGGTTGAATCCATTGAAATTCCGGCAAGTGAACTCTCTTCGGAATTCATTCTTGATTCAAAGCTGAATAGGGCACGCCTTTTCGATCTTCGCGCTGATGAAGATATTGCGGCAGGAGTGCCTCTTATGTCCAGTGGTCTGATTGTTCCGGCAGTTCAAGAAGAACCTATTCCAAAGGTTGTTCCCGTCATACGTCCAGTCCAGTCCCTTGGGGTAGGCATGCGCGCCATTTCCGTACCGCTCAACCGAGAAGCCTCTCTTGCCAGTATGATCGAACCTGGCGATCGTATCGACGTCATGGTGTCTTATCAGACAGCTCAGGGCATACGCGCCGTGCGCAACATTCTTGAGAATGTACGTGTTCTTGCACTCAATGGGATGGGAAATAGCGGTTCGGATAGGCGCATGATGACGCTGGAGCTGCATTCAGAAGGCACCAAGGTTTTGGCATTGGCTCAGCAAACAGGGGAGTTGGTGTTTGTCTTGTCTTCTACGCAAGGGGAGGGCCTGCCGGTTATTATCCGCGATGGCCCAATGCTTTCAACGCAGATTTCAGGGGCGCCTGTAGCTGTCCCAACGCCCCAGCGGCAGGCGCGTCGCGTGACCGTTATTCGGGGGAGTAGCGGTCAAGGTGAGGTGAAATTGACCAGGGGCGCGGCCGAGCGATCGGACCAGTCAAATACTTTTCAAACAGGGGGCCTCATTTCTGCTGATCGCTGAACTATTCCATTTCAGGACTTTTTAATGCTGCTCAAGTTATTTCAAGCCTTCGCTTTCATTGCTGCGGGCTCTACGCTTTTCTTGCCCGAGTATGGGTATTCACAGGTGGTTATTGAAGCCACGGGCAGGCCTGTCCGTCTTTACCCCGGGGAGGGCAAGCTGATCCGGCTGGACCAGCCCTCCAGTACCGTATTTTTAGCAAATCCGGCCGTTGCTGATATCGAGGTCAAATCTGCAAACCTTGTATATCTCTACGGAAAAGCTGCCGGCAAAACGACGCTCTTTGCACTGGATGAGTTGGACAACGTGACACTTTCGAGCGTCGTGAACGTGGCGCTTAATGTCGATGCGCTGAATAGGGCGGCGAAGTCCGCGGTGCCGCATGGGAGTTTTCAAATTCGCGAGACTGAAGGGGCCATGGTCATGTCAGGTCGTGTGCCATCTCTTGGCGATGCCCAGCAGATCGAAACGGTTCTTCGTGCGCTGTCAGGGCAGGATGTGCCGATCATCAACAGCTTGAAGCTCGACAACCCAGCTCAAGTAAACCTTCAAGTAAAGATTGCCGAAGTTTCCAGAACGGTGACTGAAGACCTTGGGACGAACTGGACGGCCTTGGGTAACGGATTGAACGGGGGTCGTGGCGCGCCTGGCGGTTTTGCTTTGAACACCGACTTTACTGTCGGCTCCCAATTGCAGGGTGTCAGCTTGGAAGCGCTACAGCAAGAAGGCCTGGTGACCATTCTTTCGGAGCCAAATCTGACGGCGCGCTCAGGCGACAAGGCCAGCTTCTTGGCCGGGGGGCGCTTCCCCTATCAGACTGCGGCTTCAGATGACCGCGTAGAGGTCGTTTTTGAGCCCTATGGTGTTGAGTTGGAGTTCCAGCCTGAGGTGCTTCAATCGAACAAGATCAAGCTTGAGGTCGATACCAAGGTCCGTGAATTGGATTTTTCCAATGGCAGTACTTCCAATACCCAAGGGCTCCCTCTGATCTTGGAGCGCAGCGCGGCCACGACGATCGAAGTCGGCAGTGGTCAGAGCTTTGCAATTGCAGGGCTGTTCAAGGCGACGTCGCAGCAAACCATCGATGAGGTGCCGGGACTTGGCCAAGTCCCCCTCCTGGGCGCTCTTTTCCGCTCTACCAGCTACCAAAGTGGTGAGAGTGAGCTTGTGATTATTGTGACACCCTATTTGGTTGAGCCGGGAAATCCGAAGAAGTTCCGGACACCTGTGGATGGGTTCAGGCCTGCTGGTGCATTACGGCGCAACTTGACTGGAGAGCTATCGGTGGGCGTACCCGTTGAAGACGGCCAGGCTGTTTCCGTCAAAAGCATCAATGGCAAAGCGGGACTCCTCCTTCAATGAGCAGATTTTCCTTGACCGCCGCAGTCTCTGCCGCGCTTCTTGCTGCAGCCTGTACCGCGCCTGAACCAAGCGTCTCGGTTATTGATCGGCTGAGCGCACCCTATGTCGAGGCTCAGCATCAGTTCCATTTCGGCTACGGGTCTTCTCAGCTTTCCAGCCAGGAGCGTAAGAGACTTGATAGGTTTCTGCATTCCAAAGCGCTTCGCAGTGAAGATGTGGTGATCATCACCATCCCAACCAGTGGAGACAATCGAACCGATGCGGCGCGGGTGCAAAATGTGACTGCAGCGCTGTCTTTGCTGCCATCCCGTATCCAGCTCTCGATGGCTGAGAGTTTTGCCAAACGCCCGTTGGAAAAACATCAGATCGGTTTGGTCCGGGTTGCACGGGCTGAAGGCATCAAGGTTTCCTGCGAACCTGGCATTGATGATTTGGGCTGTGCCAATGCCATCAATCTGGCCCATATGATCCACCGCCCGGCGGATATCCTGTCACCAGCTCCGACTGCCCGCACGGCAGCGCGTTGACCGTTGTTCATCGAGGGGGACTAGTGTGTTTCAAGGTAAAGTGAAGCTTAACCCAAGGGCGCAGCACACGCAGATTGAAGCCTTCGTTGAATCTGAGAATGCGCGCGACGCAGCCGAGAAGCTTGTGGCCCAGATCGGTGAGACGTCAGGTCTTGTGATACATCCGGGCACCGTGACAACGGCCGCCCGCCTCATCGGCACAGCTCCCCTCGGCGACATCTTAATCGTTGAGTTGGGGGCAGCTTTTGCACCTGCTTTGGAGCGGATCAAAGAGCTAAAGGACGCTGGATCACGTGTTATTGCCGTAGGGCATGTGAACGATATCCCCACATATCAAGATGTTCTTGAGGCTGGGGCCCAGGAATACCTGCCCCTGCCACTGGGGGACCGTCAGCTGCAGGTATCAAAGCTACTGGGCTCGGTTGCACCAGAAACGCTCTCGAAAGTACCGTCTCGCTGTATTGCTATTTGCGGGGCTTCTGGGGGGCTGGGCGCGAGCGCAATTGCTGAGAACCTCGCCGTCGCATATCTTGACGCAGTGCGGAGTAAGAAAGCCAAAGGTGATCCTCAGAGCCGCGTTGCCCTTCTTGATGCCGATCTCGAATTTGGCTCCATTGCCGCCGATCTCGATGCCGACCTAACTATGGGGCTTTTAGATGCTCTCCAAGTGCCCGAGCGGGTGGATGATACTTTTCTAACTTCGACAATGGCAATGCCCTTAGACGGGCTTTATCTTTACTCGGCCAGCGTGAATGACCCCTCTGGGGTCTCCGGGATGGAAGCCAATCTGCCACCGCTGCTACGTCGTTTTCGTCAGAGCTTCCCTCTAACAGTCATCGATCTGCCGCGGGGTCTATTGGCGGCCCAGCCTGGGTTGGCCGAGGAGTTGGACGATATCGTCTTTGTTTTCGGTCCCGCATTCTCCTCTGTCCGAAACTGTAGCCGCTTAGTTGAGAGAGCCAGTGGGAGCGCCAATCCACCGCGTTTTTCCTACTTGATGTCCAAGCGGCGTCGAGGTGCGGGGCTCAAGCCGTCAGAGGTCAAACAGGCGCTGAACATCAGTGACCTGCATGAGATTCCAGAAAGTGGATCTGAGCTGGCGCGCGCATCGTTGAAGGGCCAGCCTGTCCGAAGGCTCTCCAAGAAGGGGGCATATAGCCGTGCCATCACCCGCCTGATGAGCGACCTCGAGGCACCTGTAGAGCCGGGTCATAAGCCTAAAAGGAAGGGCTTTCTCGGTGGAAAGGGGCGAGGCAAATGACGGTGACGCCAAGAATGTCTGATCAAGAGAATACCTCATTACCTGCAGCGCTTGTTGAGAAGGTCAGTTCACTCATTTCAAGTGGTGCAGAGCCGGGACCTCACGTCGTAAGTCGGGCCATAGATTGGTATGAGGCGCAGACCGGCCAAGAGATCCCGATTGAGGAGCAACGTGATCTGGTTAGGGTGCTTGCCGAGAAGGCTGATACACTGACGGTGATAGCTCCATCGGCCCCGGTAGAGGTGGCCCCGGGACCCACCCGAAGCGCCTCCCTTGCGGGCTTTGACCGCCACCTCAACAGTCTCAGTCAACGCGTCATGCCTGAAATCATGGCACTGCTTGATCTCACGGAGCTTTCATCAGGATCGGAGGACTTACAGCGGGAAACCATCGCCCGGGCTGTTCGCAGCGTTAGTCGCAAGCAGAAGTTAGAGCTTAACGGGGCTGAAAGCGCCCAACTGGTTGAGTATGTTCTCGACGATATGATGGGCTTTGGCCCTCTGGAGCGGCTACTGGCCGATGACACCATATCCGACATCATGGTGAATGGTCCCAAGCAAGTCTACATTGAGCGGAACGGGCAGCTGGAGCTTACGGGCGTCACATTCCGAGACAATCAGCATGTCCTTAATATCGCCACCCGGATCGTTTCATTGGCGGGGCGGCGCGTTGATGAGACCACTCCTCTTGTGGATGCACGCCTGCCAGATGGCAGCCGCATAAATGTAACGATCCCTCCGCTTGCTTTGAAAGGGCCAACGCTTACGATCCGAAAATTTCCCAAGGGTGAGTTGCAGCTGGCAGATCTCGTGGCGCGCGATAGCCTATCCTCGGCCATGGCAGAGTTCTTGCGTCTCGCGGCAAGAATGCGGCTTAACGTTTTGATTTCGGGGGGGACCGGGTCCGGCAAAACCACCCTGCTGAATGCGATATCAGGTGAGATATCCGAGGTTGAGCGCATCGTGACAATCGAAGATGCTGCGGAACTCCGCCTTCAGCAGCCCCATGTTGTATCTTTGGAAACACGACCGCCGTCGATCGAAGGTCTCGGAGAGATCACCATGCGCCATCTGTTTCGCAACACGCTTCGGATGCGCCCTGACAGGATCATTATTGGCGAAGTGCGAAGTGAGGAGGCCCTGGACCTCTTGCAAGCCATGAACACAGGCCACGACGGCTCGATGAGCACTCTTCATGCCAATTCCCCACGTGAGGCGCTGACACGGCTTGAAAGCATGATCGCCATGTCAGGAACGGCTCTCCCCAGTGAATTCGTTCGCCAGCAGATCAGTTCCGCGATTGATCTGGTGGTTCAGATCGCCCGCATGCGGGATGGGGTGCGCAGAGTTACCTCGATCTGCGAGATCGTGGGCGCGGAGGGCAACACGCTTAGCATGCAGGAGCTGTTCCGCTTTAGCCCGGATCTCGAGCGTTCAGGTGAAACCATTGTGGGTAAGCATCAGGCGACAGGCAGCACCCCCTACTTCATAACGCGGGCGGCAGAAATGGGTCTGGAAAACGCGCTGCGCCGTACATTGGAGGTCTAGAGTGCTGCAGGTATTTGCCTTTTTCCTTCTCATCTTTGGTGTCTTTGCAGCCACTGGTTTGACTCTGGTAATTGCCCTTGACCGTGCGCGTCAGGCGCGGCTTCAAAGGCTGGTAAAATTTACCCAGAACCATCCGCTTCAAGCCCCCGAGCATAGGACGCGCCGCCTTGCGGTTGAGGATGGAGAAGGGGGGGGCAAGGTCGATGGCGGTCGTTTTGCCCGATTACTTGATACGCGCTTGCGTGAGGCGGGGCTCGAAATGAGACATCGGGCTGCTATAGCCGTCATGATGGCTATAGCTGTTGTGATGGTCTTGGCATTGCAGGCCCTCAAATTGGCACCTCTGCCGTTGGCGCTGCTCATCTCGGGGCTTGCTAGCTATTTGTCTTTCACAGTTTGGCTGGGGCATCTGCGCGCACGTAGAGTGAAGTCTTTCAATGAAGCATTGCCTGATTGTCTTGATGTGTTCGCCCGCGGACTGCGTTCTGGACAACCCGCACCTGTAGCTCTGCGGGTGGTGGCCAATCATGCCAAAGGTATCGCGGAAGAAGAGTTCAGCTTTTGCTGCGAAGAGATGCGCCTCGGTGTGGGGTTGAACGAGGCGCTCGGCGGTATTGCCGATCGTATCGGCTCACAAGAAGCAAGATTTATCGTTGTTGCCGCAGGCCTTCAGGTCGAAACGGGTGGCAACCTTGTTGAGACGCTGGAAAACCTCGCCAATATGCTGCGCGAGCGTCGTAAATTGCGTAAGAAGGCTGCTGCTTTATCGGCAGAGGTCAGAGTAAGTGCGGTTGTTCTATCCTCTTTGCCCTTTGTTATCGGCCTCATCCTCTGGGTAGTGAACGCTGAATACCTTCAGCCTCTCTTCTCTGATGCGCGCGGACGCATCCTTAGCGTGGTCGGCTTAAGCTTCCTCGGGATGGGGATATTTAGCATGTATAAATTGTCGCGCCTTGATGTTTGATGACGTGCCTCCTCTTGCCTTGGTGCTTATCGCAGCACCAATCTTCTATTTTGCGCAGATGGCGGTGTTGAACGCTGTTGACGCGCGCGCGCGTATGGCGCGATTGAATCGTACAATGAAGTTGCAGCGCAATGATCGCTCTATGCCGAAGCGATCAAGCTCTAGCGTGCTGCTGGAGATGGCAAAGCGTATCGCTATAAACACATCTGAGCGGTTTTCCATCGTCAATGGCGGTGAAGCTGAAGCTTCAGCGAGATTGCTGCGCACCGCAGGTTTCCGCGGGCGCGATGCGCTGCTGATCTATTCCTTTCTGAAGCTGTTGTTGCCGATTGGAGCTGTTGCCTTCACTTGGCTCTGGTTCTCGCTTGATGATGCCAGCGAGCTGGGACTGTTCATGAAAGCGATGATTGCGCTTGCGGCAGCACTCATGCTCTCCAAGCTCCCTGATGTGGTTCTCAAATACCGTCAGAAGAAGAGATACGCTGAAGCCCATAAAGCCTTCCCGGACATGCTTGAATTGTTGGTCATTGCGACCGAGGCGGGATTGAGCTTCGGGCCAGCGATCAACAGGGTGGCACGCGAGTTGAATGATTTTGCTCCCACGCTCTCTTTTGAAGTCAGGCAGTTATACGTCGAACTTAATGTTTTGCCGGATCGGGATGCAGCTTGGATCAGTTTATCGGAGCGTTTGCCGCTTTCTGAAATATCTATCTTTTCGAATGCGATGATGCAGGCCGAACGTTATGGCACGCCAATCTCACAAGCTCTGCGGACTTTGATGCGTGACCAGCGTGCGCTTCGTTTGTTGCGGATCGAAGAGCAAGCGGGGCGCATCCCGGCTTTGATGACCGTGCCATTGATCCTCTTTATCATGCCAGCACTTTTCGTGGTGTTGATCGGCCCTGCAGCCCTGAACATCCTTGATAATATTATGGGGGGTGCGTTGGGATGACAGGCCGGAAAAACTGTTTCTGGAGGGGTGAGGAGGGGGCGGTGGCGGTGGAGTTCGCTTTGGTCCTGCCTCTCCTGCTGGCCATTCTCCTGGGCATTGTCTGCTTTGGCCAATACTTCTCAATCGCTCACAGCTTGCAGCAGCTTGCCGCTGAGTCCGCGCGGCACTCTGTTCTCGAACTATCTGAAGCCAATCGCATGGCGAAGGCGGAAGAGTTCATTTTAGGTGCCAGTTCTCGGTTTCCTATATTACAAAGCGGCAAGGTCAGCCATGCGATATCACCCGCCACGACAGCCGGGCCGGGCATCGTCGTCACCATCAGCTACAATCTGAGCGGGTCGGCCATTGACTTGGTAGATGGCTTCCTCGGCTTGGATATTCCTGAGGTCTCGAGGAGCAGCTACCTTGCGTATTAAGGTGCTCTCCAAGAGGTTCAAAGAGGATGAGAGGGGGGCAATGCTGATCATTGCGGCCCTAATGCTAACGATGCTCATGGGGTTCATGGCGCTCGGCATCGACGTTGGTGTCCTCTATTTTCAACAAAAAACCTTGCAGACTCGAGCCGATCTGGCTGCCGTGAGTGCAGCCTCCAACCTCAAAGCAGACCCCAGAACGCGTGCGATAGAAACAATAGAGGGCAACGATCTGGAGGAAGGCTCTCTCACAGCCATCGAATATGGCCGTTTCATCCGTGACCCAGAGCTGCCGCCAGAGGATCGTCTCGCGGCGCGGGATCTTTCTGATACGGATGTCAACGCCGCACGCGTCACCCTGACTACACAAGCGCCTTTATATTTTGCACAGGTCTTTCTTGATGAGAATACGACGCGCCTCCAGGCTAAGGCGACCGCTGCGCGCTATGATACGGCCTCGTTCAGTTTGGGGTCGCGGCTGGTCAGGATAGAAGCAGGGCTTTTAAACGCGGTGCTGTCTGAAGCTGTGGGCACAACGGTAAAGCTCGATGTTCTTGATTATGAGGCCTTGGCAGATGCCGATATCAACTTGCTGGACTTTTCAGACGCATTGGCGACACGCCTTGGTATAACGGCGGGTAACTATGAGGACCTGCTTATAGCGGATGCGAATATTGCAGATGTTGCCGGGGCGCTGCTTGATGCAAATCCCGCGGGGGACCTCACCGGAGCGCTGACAGCCCTTATCAATAGCGGCACCAAGGAGCTTCTTAATGTTTCGGACCTCATATTGATTCAAGGCGAAGATATAACAGCACTGGCGCCGGACTTACTGCCTGAAATCACAGTTTCGGCGCGCGATCTTCTGAACGCTTCGGCAGATATCATCAATGCTGATAGACATGTTGCGACGCGCCTTGATCTCGGCATCCCAGGTTTAACATCGATTGATCTCGATTTGCTGGTCGGTGAGCGTGCTGTGGATTCTGGGTGGATCACCGTTGGGGAGCGCGGGACCACGCTTCACACGGCTCAGGTACGCCTCAAGCTTGATCTGGCATTTGGCCCATCGGTTCTGAATGGTGTGAATGGCGGCCTCGACATTACTTCGATCAACTTGCCGATCTATATTGAAGCTGGCAGCGCCACCGTCACGCTTTCCTCACTTGATTGCAGTGCGACAACACCCGGGGATGTCATTGCCACCTTTGATACTGGTACTGATCCTTTAACCGGCGGGACGGGGACCCATGCTGCTGAGATTTTCTTAGGCGAGCTAAATGAGCCGTTGGAGTTCGGTAACACCACAAAACCACTGAACCAGGCTGACTGGAAAGCGGCAGATTTCTTGGGGACTTATATTCGTCCTTTGGGCCTTCCCTTGTTGGATGCCGTGATCACAATCAAGGCGCATGCCCCATTGGCTGTTTCTGAGCAGGCGCAGGTAAGCTTCACACTGGGGGACCTTACCAATGGGGGCACGTCTCTCGAAAGGACTTTTGGGTCCGGCCGTGTACTTGAAAGCGTCGCGGCGGCACTCGTATCTAACGCTGATTTGGATATTGAGCTTAGAGCGGCTGGCATCAGTCTTGGTTTGGTAAACAGCTTGCTAAACAGTGTTCTTTCGACGGTTGAGGGTATACTCGGAGATATCCTCGCCAGCCTGCTCCCCCCTATTGATGCGATCTTGGATGCTCTGCTCGAGATCCTTGGTATTGGTATAGGGGAGGCCGATCTCACCCTACACGGCGTAGCGTGCGACCGACTTCTACTTGTCCGATGAGTATGCCAGTTTCCAAGTATGACCTTTCAGCTGGAGATAAAGTTGCCTTTTTGTAAATCATTGCTCCGCCCTCTCGGCGCCCTGTTTCTGCTGGTTCTTGTTTCGGCCTGCGCCGTACCTTCAGAGCAAAGCCGGCCCAACCCTGCCGCAGAGCCTGCTTCTTCAAGCCTGCGGCTTGCGCAGGCAACGGCCAAGTCTGGGGACCACCAGACCGCGGCACGCTTGTTTGAGGATATTGTGGAGGAGGATCCGGAATCTGTGGCGGCTTTGCTGGGACTGGGTGACAGCTATTCCCGGCTCGGGCAGCAAAGTCGTGCAGCGGCGGTGCTCGGCCGCGCCCATGAGCTTGATGCGCGCAATGTTGAGGTTTTGGCGGTCTTGGCACGTGTTCACCTATCCCTGCAGCAGCCAGAGCGCGCCTTAACCTATTACGACAAGGCTCTGGCTATTGATCGCAACAACCTCTCTGCGATCACAGGTAAAGGTGTCGCGCTTGATACGCTGTCACGGCATGCTGAAGCTCAGAAAGTTTACCAAAACGGCCTGGCTCACTATCCCGCCAATTTTGTGCTCCGTAATAATTACGCCCTTTCGCTTGCCCTTAGTGGTCAGCAGGCGAAGAGTATCTCGATCTTGCAGGAGTTGGTACAGGATCCGGCCGCTGCACCTAATGTGCGCGACAACCTTGCGATGGTATATGGGCTTGCTGGTCGGGAAAAAGATGCGAGAGCGACGCTTGCCTTGGACCTTGAGGCGAATGAGATTGAGGAGAACATTACGATCTACCGCGCCTTGAGGCGGATGCTTGGTGAGGGCAAGAAGATCGGCTCGCTGGTCTATGCGTAACGGTAAGAGTCTTTAAGGCCGCGCGGGGAAGCTTCGCGCGTAACTGTCGTCTCCAAGAGCGAGCGGGGCAGAACGCCGTGCGCCGGCGGAGAAGCGGCAGTGTCATCTGCTTGGTGGTGCGTTGGCATCGCCAAGCATTTCTAAAGGCTTGCTTTAGATTGATAGCTTATAATCGCCTCTTTCTGAGGAGGCCTCGCCTGAGGTGTAGAGGCGTTGGGCTGTGGCTTTTTGGCCGTGGCTGAACAGTTATGAGGAATTGTTTCCGCCAGATAGGTGCTGAATTTCTTGCCAGATAGGGCTGGAGGGCATACTATAGTAAGTCATTACTCCTTTGGTATGTTTTTGGCTGAGCAAAGGTTGTGTTGAGCTGTATACGACAAAAAGTATGTCGCCTCCTGTGAATGCTGCTAGCAAAATGGGGCTCTGGGGGTGGCAAGGCGCGTAATTGAAGTGAAGTTGCGCAAAGTTATGGAGCTGCCAGTTGGGCAAGTTTGAGAGCAGCAAGGGCGCGCAGGGGCGTGATCAAATCGCCGATCAATTCGGTCATTCCACGATTCCGCTAGGTTTGTTGCGGCCTGCAGGCGATATGAGCCCACGCAGCACTGGTGTTTCTGTTACTGCTGGTGCGATCGGCATGGGCTTGGCGGCGCAAAGCGCGTCTCAAGACGGTTTGATGGCGTTTGCTGCAACCTTGCCTGGGGCGGATATCTTAGCTTCTTTAGCGCAGGGTGAAACCCAATCTCCTACCGAGAAAACGGCGGATGTTGCTGGGGGCGAGGACCTTGGGGGAGCTTTCCAACCTGATGGAGCCCCGATTGAAACAGATGGCGTTGATCCTCTTGAAGGAGCGAGTTTTGATGCAGATGATGCTGAGATGCCTGCCGCACCGCGCGCCCAAGAGAGTCACCTCACATCCCACATCGGGGTCGATGGGAGCGCTATCGGCAGCGTGTCGATCCAAGGTACGGCGCGCACACCGACCACTCCATCTGTTGTAGCGCAACTTAATGAGGCTGTCGGCGCGGCGGAAAAAGTTGTGCCCACTATCGCGGTCGTGCCCGGTGATCATTTGCTGCCTGACGATATTGCAGGGGCTGAAGGTCCCGTCGGCTCCATCGTTGGCTCGGTAATTGGCGACGGTGATCTGGCGGGCGGTGTGCTCGGCGAGGGGGGCGCGCTTGATTCCGTTTTGGGCGAGGATGGGGTGGTAGGCGTTCTGCTCGGTGGAGATGGCCTCGTCTCGGGTCTTCTTGGCGACGGTGGCGTTGTTGGTGCCGTTTTGGGTGAAGATGGCGTGGTTGATGGCCTGCTCGGTGAAGACGGTCTTGTTGGGGGTGTTCTCGGTGACGATGGCCTTGTCGGTGGCCTTCTTGGTGAAGACGGCGTTGTTGACGACTTGCTTGGTGAAAATGGTCTAGTCCAAGGCGTTTTAGGCGAAGATGGCATTGTTGATGGCCTGCTTGGCGAAGATGGGGTCGTCGGGGGCGTGTTGGGTGACAACGGTGTTGTCGGCGGCGTGCTTGGCAAGGATGGGCTGGTCGGTGGTGTTGTTGATGGCCTTCTCGGCGGCGGTAGTGGTGATGAGAGCTTGGCCGGCGGTCTTCTTGGTGAAGACGGCGTTATTGATGGCCTTGCTGGAGAAGATGGGCTCGTCGGGAGCGTGTTGGGGGAAAACGGTGTTGTCGGCGGTGTGCTTGGCGACGATGGGCTCGTGGGTGGCCTTCTTGGCGATAATGGCTTGCTTGGCGGATTGCTGGGTGGGGGGAGCCCTGAGCCCACAGAGATCGTTTCTGCCGAGCTGGCTGATACGACCGGCATTGAGGCTTCCGACGTTTTCGGGGCAACCACTGAGACTGTAGCGCAAGTTTCCGACGATATTGTTGGAGAGGATGGCCTTGTCGGCGGTGCCTTTGGAGAGGGGGAGCTGGCCGGCGGCCTCTTAGGCGGCGATGGTGTTGTTGATGATCTAATTGGCGATGACGGGCTCGTGGGTGGTCTTGTCGGAGGGCTGCTGGGTGGTGGCGTGGTTGAGGTTGAAGAGACCGAGCCCGCTGAGTTGTCGGATATGGCAGTCCCTGAGACTTCAGACGCTCCGGAGGGCGAGACCCTGGTTTCTGGGCCAGCTCTCAATCCAGATGTGGGCGTTGGGGGCGTGGTTGATGACATCCCTGTGGTCGGTGGTGTTCTTAGTGGATTGTTGGGCGGACAGGCTGCTTCACCGCGAGCCGTGGAGCCCGTTGTCGAGCGCCTAGGGATTGAGCCTTCTGACGACGCATTGCTCGTTGAGAAACCCGCCGAAGAAGGCGATTCAAGTGATGACGGTTTCCTTGACACATTGGTGGCTGGAGCCGCTGAAGATTCCTTGGGTTCCGTCGAAACGCTTCTGGATTCTGGGGCAACGCTGCTCGACGGTTTGCTTGGAGAGAATGATGTTTTTGGCCTCAACGTCGTTGAGACCGATGAGGGTGATGATCTATTCGCCGGCCTGACAGGTGAAAAGGGACTCACTGGTAGCTTGGTTGAACAAGACGTGCTTGGTCTGTCCGATCCGGTTGGGGGGGACGCGCCTGATAGTGAGGTCGATAATCTGTTGAACGACATTCTCGCGGGCGGAGTGAGTGACATCACCGGCGAAGATGGAGCTTTCGATGCTCTGTTTGGCAGCGATACAGCGGCCGAAGAGACGGGCGAACTGCTCGGAGCTGAAGATGCCGCAGTTGCCGAAGCAGGCGCAGTCGAGGGCGCGCTCGACATTCTCTTTGACCAAGGTGGTGATCAGGGGCATTCTCTCTTGGGCGGATTGCTCCAAGATACTTTCGACAGCGACAACGCCTGATAGGCGCTGCGCGCACATCTAGAGTAGCTGGCGATACGGGGCTCTCTCGATCGCCTTTATAATGTCGATTACACCTAATCTATTCTTAAGGTGGTATTTTATTCTTTTGTCACAAAATTGGCCCAATTGGGCTGCATCCTTTTGGGTGGGGGTATTTATCCTTGTAACGAAAGGCTGAAAAAGCTCTTAATAAACTACTTTAGACTGGTTGCCGATTTTCACGACAACACACGACGGTTGTGAGTGCGTATTATTGACAGAAAGGACTTATTTTGTCCGTTGGCGTAACGCTTAAGCAAAGAGGAACCTCGGAAAGCGAGGGCGTACAGGCTGTGTCGAATATGTCGTTGGGCACGCCGGCAGATATTTCCCTTGCAAGGGGCACGCCGGCCATTGTTGCCTCAGACAAGCTTGGGTCTGATTTAGCCTTGAGCTTTGCAGATGGCAAAACGCTGCTGGTACGGGACTTTTTTGTGATTGGTGAGGAGGGCGACTTTAGCCGCCTGTTGCTCCCCAATGGGGAGGCTTTTGTAACCGGACTGATGGGCCCCGAGCCGTCCTATATCACGGATAGGAATGCCCAAGGATCAGTAGAGGCTGGTTCTGAGGCGGAGAGGGAAGTCCTGGCTGGCCTTTCCGAGGTTCAAGAGGGGGCTGGCGAGAGCATGGATTGGTCTAGCCCCTTGCTGTTTGCAGGCACCGGTCTTTCGCTGGGAGCGGGAGTTAATTTCCTATCGGGAAGCGACGAAGAGGAGGCACCTGTGCTTGCGCAAAGCGAGGCGCAAGCCTTTGCACTCGCCGTCGAGGAAGTGATCGGTACGGCATCCGATGCGTTGGAACCGAAAGACTACGATCCAGAGGTGCCGACCACCGACGTGGAGACCGGCGAAACGCCCGAGGACGCCGCTATGGAAGATAGCGATCCGGCGGACGATGCCCCGAATGGTGCATTTATTGGAGGGGCAAATCTGTCGGTCGCAGAGATGCCGGTGGAGGCGGAATTCCAGCACGATTTACCACCTGAATTGATGACGGAGTTTGTTGGATGAGGACTGCGAGGCGCAATCAGAGTGTTTTCACAGGCGCTGTGAGTTGGGTTCATTTTGCAGCTGCAACAGCGTTGATTTTGACTTTAGCCGCGCCTGTTGCGGCGCAGGTTTCGTTGCGTACAGCGGTATTACAAGCCACGGAACGAGACGGTGAGGTCGCCGCACTTCGTCAAAAGGTTGCTAGCCGATCTATAGACATTCAAGCGGCACGTGATGCCTATTACCCAAGCATTAGCGTATCTGGCGATACATCCACCACAGATTCCGATGGGCCAGGCATTACCGTGACGGTTTCGCAGGTTCTATTCGACTGGGGGTTGATCCGCAGTAAGATCAACGCCGCCTCCCATGTCCGCGTTCAGGCGGTTTCGGATCTAAAAATGGCGGTGGAAGGTCTTACCCTTCAGGTGGCTCAATATTTTATCGATGTTGAGGTGATTGACCGCAAAATTGAGCGTACCCGTGATTATACCGCCTTTGCTCAGCGGATTGCCGATCAGGCACAGGCCCGTGCGCGGGCAGGGATCGGCGACAATGGAGAAGTTGCGCGCGCCCAACTTGAGATTGCACGTGCGGAAGACCAACTGTCACAGCTTGTTGCGAACCGCCGCATCGCGTTATCGCAGATTGATTTTCTGGTGGGCCGCCAAGTTGGCTCGATCGTGGCGCCGCCTGATCTTGGCTATGGTCGGCGCTATGCTGAAGCTGCAAAAATCCGATCTGCAGTGCGTATTGCGCCTGACTATGTCGCCGCGCGGGCAGGGGCGGATGAAGCTGCAGCCGGGGTGGAGACGGCTAGGGCATCCCGCTTGCCCACGATTAAACTACAGGCCCAGGGTCGTGCCGCCCTTAACGGAGGCAAAAGCAGCGCGGCCGTCGGTCTTTCCACGGGTGTGGATCTCAGTTCCAGCGGACTTGGGCGTCGTAAGATTCAGTCAGCGGAGCTGAACCTGCAGGCGGCGAAATCCACATTGGTTTTCACTGAGCGGCAACTGACGAATACAGCGACGAGCGCCTTACAACAGATCAGCATACTGCGCAGAACGGAGAAGGCACGTGCTCAGCAGCTGCTTGAATCCCAGCGGGTGCTCGACACCTACGAACAGCAGTTCATTGGGGGACAGCGCGAGCTTTTGGACCTGCTGACCACAGGTCGTGATCTTTACGATTCAGAGATTGAAAAAATTGACACCTACGAGGAGCGCAAGCGCACGGAATACCAAGCCGCGCACGATCTGGGTGTTCTAGGCACACTGATCATCAACACCGCATCATAATAACCGAAGGCGGTGGTTGGAGCACTATGATTTATAAAGGAGCAGAGATGAAAGACCATGACTTCGCAGGCTCTTTGATCGCTGGTCTTGTTGAACTTTGCCGGGTGCAAGGCGTGACGACCTCGGCTGAGCAGCTCACTGATGGTCTGCCCAAGGCAAGTGACGCCGTACAAGCTGAGCATATGGCGTCTCTCGCTTTGCGCCGGGTCAACATGAGTTGCCGGGTTAGCCGAGAATCTCTGGACACACTGCCTGCCCATTGCTTGCCTGCGCTGGTCTTTCTGAAGGACGGCCGAACCCTTGTCCTGGAGGGGCTTCCAGAGTCGCAGGCGCGGGTCATTTTGCCGGAATCCGGTGGCGGTCGTGCGCTATGGCCGCGCAGTAAGCTGGACAAAATGCATGATGGGCGCGTCTTGATATCGAAGCCGATCGATATTGTGAGCAGCCGGTTGGAGGATACCAAAAATGGTCGACATTGGATTTTCGGACCGGTTCTGAGCAACTGGAGCATCTACCGCGATGTCATTTGGGCATCTTTTGCGGCCAACTTGCTTGCTGTTGCGACAGCCCTTTTTTCAATGCAGGTCTATGATCGGGTGGTGCCAAGTAACGCATTCGACACCTTGTGGATTCTTGCCAGCGGTGTGGGTATTGCGATCGTTCTAGAACTGGTGTTGCGCATTATGCGCTCAACGCTCGTTGATGTTTCTGGGCGAGATCTTGACCTGCGGCTCTCGGCGCAGCTCTTTGATAAGGTCGCCAACATGCGGTTGAAGCATCAGCCCCCCTCTACCGGGGTTTTTGCGAACCAAGTTCGAGACTTTGCCACCGTGCGGGAGTTTTTTACTTCAAGTACCGTGACAGCCATCTGCGATCTGCCCTTCGTGCTGATCTTTGTAGGGGTAATCTGGTTTATAGGGGGACCAGTTGCGCTGGTGGTGCTGGCGGGCGTGATTCTGACGGTTTTGCCCGGACTTGTGATGCAGAAGAAGCTTGGGAGAGCCTCAAGAGAGAACACGCGTGAGGCTGCTGCGCTGAATGGGCTTTTGCTGGAAACGATTTCAAATTTGGAGACCGTAAAAGCGTCGCGCGCTGAGGGCCGTTTGCAACGTGCGCATGCCCAGTTAACGGCAACGATGGCCAATACGGCGATTAAAACCCGCAGCATTACCAATTTCATGACCCAACTGGTCAGCTCAGTTCAAAAGCTGGCCTATGCAGGCGTGATTATCACAGGCGTTTATTTGATCAGCGCGGGTGAGCTGACCGTTGGTAGTTTGATCGCCTGCACATTGCTCTCGGGTCGTACAATGGCCCCGATGGGGCAGGTGGCTGGTCTCTTGGCGCGGTGGCAGCATGTGCGTGCGGCGATGGAGGGGCTGGATCAGATTATGGATTTGCCCGTGGAGCGTCCCGATGATCGCCATTTCGTCCGCGCGCCTGCGCTTTCAGGCGCTTTTGTCTTGGACGATGTGGTGTTCCGTCACGATCCTCAAGCGCCGCCGATCCTTTCTATCCCCGACCTTTCGATTAAAGCGGGTGAACGTATTGCGCTGCTTGGGGGCAACGGGGCTGGGAAGTCGACACTTTTGCGCATGATGGCGGGGCTGACGGATCCGCAGTCGGGTAGTGTGTTGGTAGACAGTCTGTCTTTAAGCCAGATTGATCCCATCGACCGGCGCCGTCAGATTGGTTATTTGCCGCAGAGCGTGGCACTTTTCCAAGGTACTTTGCGCGACAATCTTCTATTGGATCACGGGTTGCATTCTGATGAGGAGTTGCTTGAGGCACTGGATGCGGTGGGTTTGGGGACGTTCGTGCGACGTCATGTCCGCGGTCTCGACCTTCAACTGCAGGGCAACGCGAATGTCTCTGGGGGGCAACGTCAGTCCATTGGCCTTGCCCGGGTGCTGTTGCAGGATCCTCGGATTGTCTTGCTGGATGAGCCGACATCGGCTTTCGATCACCTCACGGAAAGCAAGGTTATCGCCCATATGAAGGAATGGCTGCAGGGCCGGACGACGATTATTTCGACGCATAAGCGGGAATTGCTAGGGCTTGCTGAACGCGCGATCGTGCTCAAGGAAGGCCGTGTGGCGCGCGACGGCGATTTGCTGAGCATTCTCAACACCGCGCGCGCCAACGCAGTTCAGAATAAGCCGGTACAGGCTGTGAAATGACCACCGTTGATGACATGTCAGTCAGCCACCTAGATGGCAGCTACCGACGCCAGACACTGAAGATTGCGCGTTGGACAATACGGACGGTCGTCATCACTTTGATCGTTGCCATCGGCTGGGCGTCTGTCGCTCAGATCAATGAGATCACCCGAGGCGACGGCCGGGTTATTCCTCTGCGCCGAATGCAGACGATCCAAAGCCTTGAGGGGGGTATTCTTGCGGAATTAGCGGTGCAAGAAGGCGATATTGTAAAAGAAGGTCAGATTTTGGCCCGCCTTGACCCCACCCGGTCTGAATCCGCCTTTCTCTCAGCGGAATCTGAAATCACAGCTTTGGTTGCAGAGGTGGCGCGTTTGGAAGCAGAAGTCCTTGAGCGCCCCGTATTGGATTTTGGGGATGCGCCCAACAGTTCGGAGTTGACTGAACTGAAACTGTTCAAAGCAAGACGCACCAAGCTGGAAGCTTCGCTTGAGGCTCTTGAAGCGGAGCGTACCGCTATTCAGGAGCAAATCGATATCACGCGGCCTCTAACCGCCAATGGGTCGGTCAGTCGTATCAATCTGCTGCAACTGGAGCAGAAGAAGGCCGAGCTTGATGGAAAGATCAGTGAAACCCGCAATGTCTATGTTCAAGACGCCTACAAGGACTTGGCTCAACGTAGGGCCAAATTGGTAATGATGCAGCAGGAATTGGTTCAAAAGCAGGACGAGTTCCGGCGGACGGAGATCCGATCTCCGGTGTCGGGAAGGGTTAACAACATCGAGATCACCACACTTGGGGGCGTTGTTCAGCCAG
This sequence comes from Sulfitobacter sp. NFXS29, assembly GCF_040148765.1. NCBI lineage: Bacteria > Pseudomonadati > Pseudomonadota > Alphaproteobacteria > Rhodobacterales > Roseobacteraceae > Sulfitobacter > Sulfitobacter sp. NFXS29. The sequence goes on along the minus strand of NZ_JAGDED010000014.1, from coordinate 9,142 downwards.
GTGAGCCAATCATGCAGATTACGCCGACAGATGATCAGTTGATCATTGAGACAAAGGTCAAGCCGCGAGACGTTGCACTGATAGCGCCAGGCATGCCTGCGAGCGTTAAGATTACGGCGTATGACTTTGCCACCTATGGAGATTTGCGCGGTGTGGTCACCCAGATCTCCGAAGATACGGTCGAAGAGGATACGCCCCAAGGTCCAGCAGACTTTTACCGCGTCATGGTACGCACTGAACGAAGCTATTTGGAACGCTTTGGGGAACAGTACGCAATCCGCCCAGGGATGATTGCCCAAGTTGATATTGAGAGTGGGGACCGATCCATTTTAAGCTACCTGACACGCCCCATTCTTAAGGCGCGCCTCCATTAAACCCATATGGTAGGGTCACTGCTGGCCCTGTCTGTATTGTATACAAAAGATGACATAGAAAGTGCTGCCCTTGCCTTGTCTGCTGCCCTCCTTAAGTGCGTTTCGCGCCCTCTTCTTTGCTGTGCCGCGAGCAGTATCGCTGGCGGGGGCAATGGCAGTGGGGCTGCCTTGGGCCGCGGCGGCTGCAGAGCAGAATGTGCGCAGTGTGGAGGTGCGCGGGGCGCAGTTCGTTCCTGAAGGCGACATCCAAAAAACCTGCGGGGCTGAGGCGGGGATCGCTTATTCCCGATGGGAACTGATGGCGATTGAAGAGTGTTTGATGTCGACGGGCGTGTTTGAAACCGTAAACCTCTCGTTGGAAGGTGATCTGCTGGTTATTGAGGTCCAGGAGTTGGATACAAGACCTGGCCGCCTTGATGCGAGTCTTGCCTATGTCTCACAGGACGGGCTGACAGCCAGTTTGTCCTTTGAGCGCTATAACCTGTTTGACCGCACCTATGGGGCGATGCGCCTTGAATATGGTGAAGAAGTGCAGCGCTATAGTGCGAACCTGTATCGGACGGAAGCCTTTGAGACGTCGCTAGATTTGGGGGTTGAGGTCGTAGCGGGGCGTGAAACTTTTGATGATCGCAGCTTCAGCTATGAAACAGTACGAGCCGAGGCCTATCTTGCTTGGTTGCGGCGGGCCGATACACGGTTTGAAGCGGGCATCGGATACCGAGACCACCGACTTTACAACCTTGATCCGAGTGCCAGTGCTTTGTTGGTGCGCGAGCAGACTGACGGTATCGCGGCGCCTTATATTCGGTTTGGGGTGGCGCATAAAAGTTGGACTGAACAAGAAGAAGCGGATGGCCAATGGCAGAGCTTTGGTTACAGCGTGAAGCTGGATCAGTATTTCTGGAACGTTGGAACATCTGACCTGCTCTCAGATACACGGCTTGAGGCACGGATGCAGTTTCCGGTCGCAGATAAGACCCGTTTGCTGTTGGGGTTTGATGCGGGCGCGGTTTCTGGCTTGGACGGCAATACCTCTCGAGCCATCGATCGGTTCTACCCCGGCGCGGACAGTTTTCGTGGGTTTGCACCGCGGGGTATTGGGCCTCGCGATGGGGAGGACGCATTAGGCGGCAATAATTTTGTTCGTGCGTCTATCGAAGTGCAACGTGATTTCGGCGAGCTATTACACACACCCGTCCTTGGGGGCATATTCATAGATACTGGGGGAAGCTGGGGGCTAGATGACACGCTTGGCGGGATGATCGATGATGGGTGGCATCGCCGTAGCAGTCTTGGTGTGTCGGTTACCCTCGATATTGGAGCAACTCCTGTTTCGCTTTATGTCGCCAGCCCCTTAGAGCGCGAGCCAGGCGACGCTCGGCAGACCTTTGGTCTGGGTCTCAGCACATATTTCTAGATAAACGGACTCTCTCTCTCTCACGTGCTCCCGATGCGGGCCGCGCGATTGGACATCGCTTGTCGGAACAACGTCATATAGCGGGGGGCTGTGACAGACAGGTCGTATTGAGTGCGGGCAATACTGCGCGCTTTTTGCCCATAGCGTAAGCGTCGTGCCGGATCCTCCAAAAGTGCGAGGATTGCGTTGAGCCAAGCGTCATCGTTGTCTGGAAGAAGTTGGCCGTTGACGTCGTCTTGGATTATCTCAGCGGCATATCCACGGTCGGGTGCTAAGACGCAGCCCCCGCGTCCTAGTATTTCCATCAAGCCCCAGTTCGCGACGCCAAACTTCAGCGGGTAGAGAAAAAGGTCTACTTCTGTGATCCGCTTTGAGAATTCTTCGTAAGGCAATTTGCCAGGGAATTCGATCACCTTCGCGGCCCTGGGATAGGTGAGCATCAAGTGATCACGGAACGTTTGGACCTGACCATTGTGGCGTCTTGTGACAGCCTGTTGTTCGTAGCCGTAGGTTGCTTCTTCCGCGCCGCCGAAGGCAACGAACTGTGCGTCAACGCCTTGTGATACCAGTTTGTCGACCAGCCTCACATAGGTTTCGAAACCTTTGGCGGAGGACAAATCTCTTGCCGCGAAGCCTATTACCATCTTCTCGCGGCCACCGGTCACCGGTGCCGGCATTGATCGAAAATCAAAACCCTCCATTTGCACTTCGATATTGGCGCGTAGGGCGGGGGGGAACATGTTTTTGGCATGTTGGCTGGGGCAAATTACCAAGTCGCTAGAGACGGCCTGATGGAAGTTTAGCATCTCAGCATTCCGGTCTGTAATCCGTTGCGCCAAGTCGGGTGGATAGGCCGGGTCCCAACCATGCGCGCGGAAGCTTGGAAATTCAATATAGCTGACAATTGCGGCGTCGATTTCGTCGTACAGGAAATGCGGTGCGCCCCAGAGGGAATGTGAGACCACTACATCAATCCGCTTTTGCTTGCGCAGGTCGCGAAGGGCATTCAGTAGACCTCTTCCAATACGAGCAGAGCGTTCTACTTTCGCTGAATAATAGTATCGGTCGTTGCTTATGATTGGGCCGTCGGGGCGGAAGCCAAGAATGTGGCGGCCGCGGTGGCGGTTGCGCTTCATATGCCCTGGTGTTGTTAGAAAGTAGCTCTCAGCTAGGCCTGAATGACGCAAGTAATCGCATAATAGGCCGAATTGACCGGGGTATACTGCGCCTGCAAAGACGATAACTGGCTTGCTCACCATGGGCTCCGCACTTGGCCCTCTCTTAAACTTTAGAGAGGATGTAATGAAAGCGTAGCGCAGATAAACTTGTGGATGCAACTAAGGTTGCTGGGGGAGGGGGCTGTTGCCCGTTCAGAACATGTTTAGATCGCGAGCGACGATGACCGCTTGGGTGCGGTTGCTGGCTCCCAGCTTGGCGCAAATAGACTTTACATGCATTTTGACAGTTGCTTCAGCCAAGCCCAGTTCGGCTCCAATTTCTCGGTTAGGCTTACCTTGAGCGAGAAGGGCAAGAACGGACATCTCACGATCTGATAAAGAGGAGTCATTTGAGGCTTCGCGGACTTTGGCGCGCGGCCGGTCGATGAGTTCGACTGGCACGTATCGGCCCCCATTGGCCATGAAGCGTATTTCGTTGGTTAGGCTTTTGAGCGATTGCGTCTTTAAGATGATCCCTGCGCCGCCCAGTGCCAGCGCTTCTGACACAACATGTGCGGTGGGGTTGCTGGTTAGGATGCCTACCGGCTTTCCGCCGTTTTGCTCAAGTGCTTTTGAGAGGCCTGTAATGCCATTCATGCCTGGCATGTCGAGGTCTACCAGAACTAGATCGAAGGGTCCGTCCGCCTCGATCTTGTCGAGCGCAGTTTCAAGGTCGGGGGCAGTTTGTGCTTCGAAATCAGGAAGGTTTGATAGAAATTGCTCGAACATCTCTAAGATCATCGCATGGTCGTCTGCGATTAGGATCCGGGTCGGCTTGTTTTGCGGGGTCGTCATATTACTCATCTTTGTTTTACGAAGCCCCTGGGTGAAATCCCCTAGTCAAAGCACTATCGTTGGACGATATTGAAGCGACAAAGGTCGAACAAAAAAGGACCGTCTGTCGGCCCGGACGCTAGATTTATCACGAAACCGCAGCGAAGCAAGCGATCATCTGCTGGTGCTTGAACTAGCGGCAATCCCACTCATAGCCTTTTGAGTCGCTTCCAATGCGTCCCGCGCCCTCTCAAGTGCAATCTGCTGGGTCGTTTCAGAGGTGTCGAAAGAAAGCTCCACTTGGCGCAGGCTTTGCTCTAAGAGCCTAAGCCCAGTCAGCCCAGAAGACCCTGTTGCCGCGTGTAGCAAGCGTTTGGTTTCGGTGCTCTGCTTGCCAGGTCTGATCTGATCGAGGATCGCCTGTGCCTCGGCATGTGCGCGCCTCATGAAGCCCAATGCGGCTTCATTCCCAAGCTGCTTGGTGAGATCTTTAAGCACTTTCTTAGAAAGTGGCTCTGCTAAAGTTGCGGCCGCTTTTTTGTAGGGCTGGTCATTGCCATCCGCCGAGGGGTCGGTGTTGTCGTCCTTACTATGTGCCGCGCAGTAAACTGCATGGCAGAGCGCCGCATTGCGGATTGGCTTTTCCAAAAGTCGAACCATGCCGAGGTTCATACATGCCTCACGCAGGTTATCGTTCACATGCGCTGTCAGTCCAAGAATTAGCCCGTCCCAGTCGAGTCTGCCTTTTGATTGTTCATCACGGATGCTGCGGAGGAGTTCGACGCCATTTATATGGGGAAGTGTCATATCGGTCAGCAGAATGTGAATGGTCTGGGCCGCGTCGGGCCGTTGCAGAATACGCAAGGCTTGCAATCCGTTTTCGACCCCTTCGACCTTTGCGCCCGCTTGGCCAAGACTATGGACCAGCCAGTCTCGGCTCGAGGGGCTGTCTTCTACGACCAGTATCCCCAGGCCCTTCAGAAGTCCTTCGCTGCTCGCTGGGGCTTCTAGGTTCTCGGTTGCAGTGTCTGCACCGGCGCGGGGTAACGAAAATGTTGCGCGTATGATCGTCCCGGCCACGGGTTGGGACGGGTCTGTCAGCGGTCCGCCATCATGGGCTCGGTCAAGTAGTTCAATGCGGCCGCCAAGATGGCTGATGGCATGGGCTAAAACGCTCATCCCCGCACTGGTCCGGTCGGTCGTGGCGCCTGCGCTTTGGTCTCTGCGCCTCCCTTCCGCATTGGTTCCTAGCAGACGCGCCTTTTGGGCCTCTGGTATGCCGCCGCCTTGATCGGCGACTTCAATGGCGATGATGTTTTCGTTCTGTTTTCTAGGATTTTGCTGCCTTGGATCGCGCGCGCATGTAATATGTATGTCGATGGCGTTCCCACCGTGTTTGCCTGAATTGTCGAACATGTTTTGTAGTAAGGCGCGGACCAGATGCACGGGGCCGTGAAACCGAAGTTGGTCTTGTGGCTGCACATCCAGAGTCACGGTCGCGCCACGGCTGTGCACAATGGGTTTGATCATATCGACGATGGTTTGTGCTTCTTCGCCTAAGTCAAAATCTTCATCGGCCTGCAGGTGGGCACCGGTCAGCTCGCCCCGGATCACGCGGATCACTTTTTCTATATGGGCGAGTGCCAGCTGTGCCGACTTTTGCACATCATTAATGTTCGGGTTGGGCGCCGTCGTTGCCCCTTGCTCCTGATCAAAAAGTGCTTCGGCTGAGGCCAATACAGATTGGATTGGTGTCCTAAGGTCGTGGGCCACTCGAAGTAGGGTCGCTGCGCGTGCGCGGTTTTGTAATTGTACGGCCTCTTGATCGGTTTCCACCAAACGCAAGAGAAAGGTTTCGGCCTTGCTAAGGGGGAGATGTATCAACTCACCCTCAAGCTGCGTGCCATTGTACGTTGTAGATACTGCGACGCTGCCGCTGCGCTGCGCGCGCGTGCAAAGCGTAGGCCAACTGAAGGCTGTTTTAAGGGCTGCCGAGTCCAACCCCAATTGGTTCGCAGGGGGGTTCGAAAGAAGAATTTCCGCTTTGGCTGTTGTGAGTATCGCGATGCGGCGATCGGTGGATATCAACCGTGCGACTGCCTGCAAAACAGGTCTGACTTTTGCTGCGTTCAAAGCCGAACCTTTTTCTTCGGGCATTTGGTTCTCCGGCATGCTTCGTTTTGCGGTGGGCAGAAGGGGTGACATACCGATCTAAGTGCCTGTTGGAGATGGTGCGATCCTAAGTGCGCATCGTCAACCAGGTGGTTCCGCTTGAGGGGCTTTTGCGGGATATCGGTGTGCATGAGCAACGCGAGGTTATATAGCCGAAAGTATGTATGCAATGCCATTGACCTAAACTTTAGTATGTGGTCTCATTAATTGGAAACTGGGTGGACCAATGATCACGCCCCTGAAAGGGCGCGGGATGGAAAGAGGATGGAAAAATGGCGATGACTGAACTCCGGGCCGGAGATGCGGCCAACGTGCAGATAGATGCCACCAAAGGAGACATTTCCAGATATGTGAAGTCGGGGGATAACCTCATTGTAGAGTTACGTGATGGGGGTAAGATCGTCGTATCTGACTTCTATGAAGCTGCAGCGGGCGGTGTGCCTCACAAGCTGATGTTGGCCGATGGGACGTTCAGTGGTGTCGAGGGCACGCCGGACGAAAAAGAAGAAGTTGCCGGGCTTGGGGGCAGCATGGAGCAAATTGGTGCCGGGTTAGGGGCGCTGACGACAGCTTCTCTTGCGTTTGCTGATGACAGCGATGATGCGATCAATCCCGCTGACCCTACCGACCCAATCAATCCGACAGATGCTACAGAACCAACCGATCCGACAGACGCAACTGACCCGACAGATGCTACAGAGCCAACCGATCCGACGGATGCAACCGACCCTACTGATCCGACGGATGCAACTGATCCTACGGAGCCTACGGACACAACCGATCCTACGGACCCGACGGACCAAACTGACCCGACAGATACAACTGAGCCTACGGATACAGCAGACAGTGGTGTACTGGATCCTATTCTTGCAGATGAAGGCGTATTAGGCGAACTCACCGGTAACGATGGACTGTTGGGAGATCTGACCGGGTCTGACGGGCTGCTTGGAAATTTGGTCGGTGATGATGGGCTTCTGAGCCCTGTTACCGGAGAGGAGGGTCTGGTCGGCACCTTAACGGGCGGCGGTCTTCTTGGGGACAGTGATGGGTCTGGCAGTTTGACGGGTGGTCTTGTGTCTGAGGACGGCCTTTTGGGCGGCGTGCTTGGGGGAACCGGGCTGGCCGAGGGGTTACTGGGTGAAGAAAGTGCGGTGGATGGTGTCGTCGAAGCCGTAGAAGGTGTTTTGGATGGTGTTCTTGGAGACGAGGGTGTCGTCGGCGGCTTGCTCAGCGGAGAGGGTGGCGTTCTTGACGGTGTTCTTGGTGAAGAGGGTGTTGGTGGCGGCTTGCTTGGCGGCGAGGGCGACCTCCTCGGAGGTCTGCTCGCCGGAGGGGGTGGCATCTTTGATGGCGAAGGCCTGATTGGCAGCCTCCCCGGGGGGGGCAGCGGTCCGGCAGGTGCCGTCTCTGATACGGTTGAGGACTTGCTTTCCACCTTGGGGGGCGAAAGCGGCTTGCTTGATCCAGTAGTCGCAGATGGCGGTCTGCTTGGAGATTTAACGGGGAACGAAGGTTCGTTAGGTGATGTGAGCGGTTCCGACGGCTTGGCTGGTGATCTCATTGGGGAAATGGGGCTACTTGCCGATGTAACCGGCGAGGACGGATTGCTGGGCGACCTGACCGGTGCTGGTCTACTAGGAGCGGGTGGCGATGGCGGCGGTCTGCTGGGCAATCTCGGCACCGATCTGCTGGATGGCCTTGGCGGCGATAGCATGCTCTTTGATCTCTCGACTTCGGTAGAGGGCGTGTAAACAATCTGTTTCCGCCTTCTCGCGTTCATCGAAAGCCCCGCAGAAATGTGGGGCTTTCCCCCTTATTATAGGGGTTTCGGACGATTTTCTTCTAAAGGTGCGCATCGGAGTGCGGGAGGCAACGGCCTCCCCATACAGGGTTGACAAGCAGGCTAGCGGCCGCTTCTAATATACTTAAGTTAGTTATACATACTTTTGAGGTAGGCTTCGTTCTGAGGCTGTCTCTATGAGGAGTTTTCAATGGCAAACCGCACCATTCAAGCCGGGCCTGAAATTGGCATCAAGATTGGCGTTAACCGTTCCGATATCGCGCGTTATTCAAGACAAGGGGATGATTTGTTCATTACCCTTTCGAACGGGGATGTGATTACAGTCGTTGATTTTTACACTCCTGCGGCGGACGGGTCTTTACATAGCTTGATCCTTGCTGATGGAACTGAGAGCGGGGTCGAAGGTGATCCTCTTGTCGGTGGCGGTGGTGAGATGTCCAATGAGGGCTTGATCGCGGCAGCGGTTGGTGGCTTAGGCCTAGTTGGTGCAGCGGCCGGTAGCAGCGGTAATGGGGGTGATCCAACTGATCCCACGGACCCGACCGATCCAACCGATCCTACGGACCCGACCGATCCTACCGATCCTACCGACCCAACTGATCCAACCGATCCCACGGACCCGACCGATCCAACTGATCCTACGGACCCGACCGATCCGACTGATCCTACGGACCCGACCGATCCAACCGATCCTACGGACCCGACCGATCCAACTGATCCTACGGACCCAACCGATCCGACTGATCCCACGGACCCGACCGATCCAACTGATCCTACGGACCCAACTGATCCAACCGATCCTACGGACCCGACCGATCCAACCGATCCTACGGACCCAACTGATCCAACCGATCCTACGGACCCAACTGATCCAACCGATCCCACGGACCCGACCGATCCAACTGATCCTACGGACCCGACCGATCCAACCGATCCTACGGACCCAACTGATCCTACGGACCCAACTGATCCAACCGATCCTACGGACCCAACTGATCCAACCGATCCTACGGACCCGACCGATCCGACTGATCCTACGGACCCAACTGATCCAACCGATCCTACGGACCCAACTGATCCAACCGATCCCACGGACCCGACCGATCCAACCGATGCTGCGGAACAGGGTTTTCTTGACCCGCTGGTTTCGGATGACGGGCTTCTGGGAGGCCTAACAGGAAACTCTGGGGTGTTGGGAGGCATTACCGGCTCGGAGGGCGCGCTTGGCGACCTGGTCGGCGATGGTACACCGGTCGAGGCCCTGAGTGAGGACCTTCTAGGGCAGCCCCTACTGGGAGATGGTGTTCCTGATGACAGCATCGGCCTTACTGATGGTGTTATCTCGGATGGTGGGTTGCTAGGAGAGGTTACCGGCAACTCTGGTGTC
>NZ_JAGDED010000013.1:0-98681 GCF_040148765.1 Sulfitobacter sp. NFXS29 | reverse complement strand
CAAAAATCCCATGTCGATCACTCCAAATCCCCCCAACCAAAACCGTCGGGGAAGTGTGTTCACATGGGTCAATTCTCAGTGACAATTTATGGGGCTACCGGGTCAGTTCTCAGTGACAATCAACACTGACCTTCAGATACTATAAGGAAAGGGGAAATTAGAGGCTTCTAATATATATAAGGCAGCCTTGGCTGTTTGTTCTTTTCGTACGCTGCTGGATCGAAAAGGCCGACACTTCCGTTATCAACGAATTTCAGAAGATCCTGATCGAATTGCGTACGGTCCAAAGTATCTAAGTACCGCGTGCCGAACGAGCGCACTTCGCCTTTTACCAGCGAATCCCAACCAACTGTATCTATAGTTTCCGCGACGTAGCGTGAGAGCTTTGGACCCCAACTAAATCCCTTCAGGAGAGCATATCTGAATGCTCTCACCGAACTACCGCAGGGATTTGGGTTTGGCTCCAAGTTGATTTCTAAAATTTTCCCTTTCAATTCATCGAAATAATTTTTCGAAGCTCGAATACGACTGCTCTCGATGTCATAAATAATTGCATCGCAGTTGAAAAATGTCGCACGCCTCAAATCGTTGATGGTGCTCAATTTGACATGGCCGTGAACATGCGCCCAGCTCTTTTGGAGAGGCCACACATCAATTTGCCAACGATGGGATGAAAGTCCGTACCCACCAAATCTATTTATTGTAGCACCTGTAGTTGCCATATGTTTCTCGAACGCTTCAAGATCGTAAGGCACTATCACAAAGTCCAAGTCAGACTTGAAGCCAGCATTTCCAAAAAGGCTTATATCTCGGAGCATTCCACCCACAAGCGCCAAACGACCAAATCGGCGCAGGTTACGAAGTGAAGATCTGACATCTTCGCGGCCGCGATAAGGCGACCTAAAGAAATACTTCACTTTATTTTCAAGCTGCTCAGTCATGAAACTGGTTTCATCTCCCGATAATGGCAATCCAGATCATTATAAAGGTCTATGCAGAATTGATCCGTCATACCTGACACCATGTCAGTCAGTAGTTGCATCTCTTTGTATCTTATTGGTAGCGACTGATCGCCGTGATATTCGGTAATGGCATTTTCAAAAATTCGTTTGTAGTTCTTGGATATACGGCTGTAAACGTATGCAGAGAACGGCGAGCGTCTTTTGCTGCTCGGATCATCATAACTTTTGCGATCACTGATCCCAATCCATAAGTAATCCATCAGACGATTAAGAGTATTGTAACCATTCAGCTCGATTTCCAGTACTTCCTTGTGACTAAAAGCGTTCTCCCGATCAAATTTCTTCAACGCAGAGCAAAGCTTCCCAGCTTTTGAAACTTTTATCAACTCCCCTGAAAAAGAGCCGTCCATGATCGCTTTATAGTTCTCACCAAAAGCTTCAACCACGGCGGAAACCATCAAATGGATTGCATGCACTCTGAACTTTTGTGTCGCAACATCTTGGAGCTCACTCGGGTGGAGTTTCTCTTGTCCACGAAGTTCATGTAACTCAAAATCTGTAACCTCACAGATATAGCCGATCACCGGATCTTGCTCTGGAATCTTGCCATCCTTGTCCCTTGGCTGGTGCGATAGGGTCGCAAGCAAATCATTTAAGGAAACGAAGCCTTTCTTGATCGCATCTTCGGCATCCATTACGGAATAAGCAATATCATCGCATGCTTCCATAATGAGCGCGATTGGATGCCGTGCGGTCCCACTTAGCCCAACCTCGGCACGAATTTTTTCAACCAAAGACTTCTCGGAAGCGAAATAACCTACTTTCTTCAGCGCTTGCTTGTTTTCGTCTAAGCCGTCCGATGGTGCCACGTATTTCATTACAGACGCCAAAGTACCTAAGGTGAGGTTTAGACCCAAATCATCAGCCATAACTTGCAGTTTCGTAAGAACGCGCAATGTCTGCGCATTCCCTTCGAATTCCAGAAAGTCATTTTTATGCTGTTCGGTTAATGAGGCTAAGTCCTTGCGCATACCTGCTGCAACTTTGCCTGCGACACAGTCACGTTCTGGAACCTCAAATAACGCCTTTTTGTTTCGCTCAAACCAAGCGCGAATTGCATACTCACCTTGATGGCCGAACGGGGGGTTTCCAATGTCATGAGCAAGTCCGACGCAGGCCAATATGGCTGGGACGGAACGGTCCGCAAACTCTGGTAGCCGATCTTTAAACGTTTCGGCAACCTCCAACCCGATAGACCTGGCAAGATTCGCAACCTCGATTGAGTGTGTTAACCGAGTCCGAATGCTCTCATTACTTTCAAGTGGGAAAACCTGCGTCTTGTCTCCCAAACGACGAAAGGGTGTCGCAAATAAAACCCGATCATGATCTCTTTCTTGAGCGGTGCGGAACTGACCTTTCAAGAACGAAAGGTGTTCTGAGCTTGGTCTTTCAGTTGGTTTGGGGCGAGTGAAGACGTTTGAAAAGCGGTTATCGCTTAGGAGCTCATCCCATTTCATGCTGTCGCCTGTCATTACGGAGCTCCTTTGGTATCAACTTAGTTTCCAATGCTTGTAGCTGTTTAGCTTCTCATTTCAACTACATGTTTGCTCTCAATCAGCAGAAGCAGTTCAATCTCCAGCCTTATGCTATATCTCGCAGTGGCTGATGCAGATGTCGGTTATGCATACGATGGCTGAGTTAAATTTTTTTTGCGGCTAAGGCTGCCAGGTAACACATTTGTTGATCAGCTGGAACCATTTTGAACTAAGGGCAGCCCTTGGACACCACTTGCAACAAAGTCCACTATGGGCCGACTGCGTCGCGACAGAAAAGAAGAACCAACCATTAATAATATCATCCCGCCTCCGCGCCATCAAGTCGCGATGGGAGAGCACTGGCACTATGCCGTCTAACTATGCCGCCCTGCTCCGCCGAGGATGCCAAGGACGCGCATTGAGGCCTTCGGAAGCCCAATAAAATATGACGCTTAGCGTGCCAACATAGCTCAAAAACGGTCTCGAAAACCGTTGAGCCTTCACGGGTTCCCAGGGTTCGAATCCCTGTCTCTCCGCCACTACCGCCCTAAGAGTAGTGACTTTTTCCCAGATCGATAATGGATGACGATATGCTAAATATCGCTCAACCTCGGCAGGCGCTGGCGCTGTTCTAGCCCCGCGCATGCCCATTCACAGCACCTCCGCCCCCAGGTGACCCCCACACCTCCAATTGATCCAGATCAATGCAGCCTCCCCGGCGCCGCCCCATACTGGCCTTGGTCACATGAGGAGCGCCGCTATGCAAAATACCACACTGACAGTCGTTCTTGGGATCAACGCCCGGCCCAACCAGCTAGAGAGCCTCGCGCGCGAGGCGCAGACACATGGCGCCCATCTGATCGTTCTTTTGCTCAGCGAAACCGCTCCGGTGCCGGTCTATTCCATGGGCGTGGGAGAGCTCAGCACCTATTCCCTTCCCGCTGGCTGGCAATCGGATGTGGATGAGGCCCGCGCCGCGGTCGAACAGCAGCGCAAGGAACTCTCCCAATATCTGACCGACCAAGGTGCCAGCGCAGATGTCCGCGCGGTCTGCGGTGAAGCCACGGCCCTGCGAAACACCGTCGCGCGGGCGGGGCTGACCTGCGATGCGGTAATCATCGGGACGGACCTGCGCAAAGACGCGCGCTTGTTCGAAGACATCGTCCATGCCGCGCTGTTCGATTCCGCTGCCCCCGTCTTGCTGAACATTTCGAGCCCCCGGACGGCTCTGGCCCCGCAATCGGTCTTTGTGGCATGGAAAGCGGGCCTCCCCGCCACGCGGGCGATCCGGGCGGCTTTGCCAAGCCTGCGGACCGCGCGGGAGGTGACCGTGGCACTCTTCGATCCGGTCTCAATCTCTGCCTATGACGGGGAAAACCCCGGCACAGATGTCGCGGCATGGTTGACCCACCAAGGGTGCCACGTTGCGGTGCAGCAATATGCAAGCGGCGGAGAGGACATTGCCACCGCGATCGTGAAGCGCGCCAAGGAAATCGGCGCCGAGCTGATCGTCATGGGGGCCTATGACCACTCCCGCCTGCGCGAAAAGGTTTTTGGCGGCACGACCCGCAGTCTGATTGAACAAAGCGCCTTTCCTGTGCTTCTGTCGCACTAATGCCCCTGATACAAAGGACCTACTGCACATGCGCCCTTGTCTAACCGCCTTTGTCGGGCTGTCCTGCGCCCTTCTCGCTGCCTGTGCAGACGGGTCTTCCGAAGATGCCGACCGGGTCCGCGAAGGGCAGCGGGTCTATGCAAAGGAATGCGCCGCCTGCCACGGTGCGCGGGGCGAAGGGGCTGGCCCAATGTCGCTGCAGCTTGATGTCGTGCCGCCTGACTTGGCAGGGCTAAAACAGCGCAATGACGGGTATTTCCCGCGCGAATTTGTCAGCCGCTTTGTCATGGGCCAGCTTGCAAAAGACGATCCTGCCTCCCCGATGCCCGACTTTTCCGCCGTTGGGCTGCGCCATGTTTACCCCAATGGCGGCGCGGATGGGGAGGTGCTGGAAACCGATTTTGCCAATCTGCTCGATTATTTGGAAGCGATCCAGTGGTAGTGTAATGGAGATCTGGGGGCAGGCACCCGCCGCGGCCCTGACCGCCCCTTCCATTGCGCCCAAGCCCTTAGCCGCGCTATCGCATGCCCTGCCCCGCATCCCCACAAACGGACCCCGCGCATGAAGATCAACGATGAAAGCCCCGTTCTGCTGGCCCTTCTGGATGCCGCCGTTGACGCCATGGTGGTGGCTGATCACGCGGGCAATATCCTGCGGGTGAACAAGGCCGCGGCGGTGCTCTTTGGCCATTCGGTCGAGGCGTTGGTGGGGCGAAACGTGCGCATGCTGATGCCGGGGGACATGGCCGTTCAACACGATGGCTTCCTGCGTCACCACCTTGATACCGGAGAGAAACGCATCATCGGCGTGGGCCGCGATGTCGAAGGGCTGCGCGCGGATGGCAGCGTTTTCCCGCTGCACCTGTCCGTGGGCCGCGCGGATATCTCTGGCGAGGTCGCCTTTGTCGGCATCATGCACGATCTGTCGCGTAGAAAGGCCGCCGAAGAGGCCACCGCCCGCTCGCAACGGATGGATGCCATTGGCCAGATGACCGGCGGCATCGCGCATGATTTCAACAACCTGCTGACGGTGGTGATTGGCAATCTGGAACTGCTAGAAATGTCGGAAACCTCTGCCAAAAGCGGCGCGCTGATTTCCGACGCGCTGGAAGCTGCAGAGATCGGAGCAGACCTGACCTCCCGTCTGATGGTCTTTGCCCGCAAAAGCACGCTGAACGCGGCGGTGATCGACCTCAACGCCGAAGTCTCCAAGGCAGTGGCAATGCTCAGGCGTACCATCCACGCCCATATCGCGGTCGAAACGGCCTTTGCCGAGGATCTCTGGCAGGCCAAGGTGGACGCCACCCAACTTCAGACCGCCGTCTTGAACATCGCGCTCAATGCCCAGGATGCCATGCCCTCGGGCGGGAAAATTACTTTGGAAACCCGCAACATGCAGCTGGATGACACCTATGTCGCACAAGAGATCGGCATCGACATGGGCAACTACATCCGCCTGTCGATCGCCGATACGGGCGCAGGCATGGCCCCCGAAACCCGCACCCGCGCGATGGAGCCGTTCTTTTCGACCAAGCCGGTTGGTCAGGGCACGGGGCTGGGCCTGTCGATGGTTTACGGCTTCATCAAACAATCCGGCGGGCATATCGCGATTTACAGCGAATTGGGCAAGGGCACGACGATCAGCCTCTATTTCCCCGCGCTTAAAGACAGCGCACGAGCGCGCCCCGTATTGAGTGAGGACCCCGCGCGGCACGCCGGCATCGGCACCGGCCTGCGCGTGCTGCTGGTTGAGGATGACCCGATGGTGCTGCGTCTGTCCGAAACCCGGCTGAGAACGCTGGGGTTCGACTGCGTTACGGCAACGACTGGCGATGCCGCTTGGGATATCCTGCAACGGCGCGACGACATCGATGTGGTCTTTACCGATCTGGTGATGCCCGGCGAACTTTCGGGCCATGCCTTGGCCAAACGGGTCGCGCAAGACATGCCCCACCTGCGGATATTGATCACCTCAGGCTTTTCCGAAAACGTCCTGCGCGGAGAGGAGGAGACCCATGCCTTCGCCATCCTGCGCAAGCCCTACAGACAGGCGGATTTGGCCGAGGCATTCCGCAGCTTGCTGCAAGATTAATCCGCGCTCTCGCCGGGGCTTTCGGTCAGCACATAGCCGACACCGCGTACCGTCTTGATCAACTGCGGGCGGGTCGGATCACGCTCGACCTTTTTGCGCAGCCGCGCCACTTGGTTGTCGATTGTCCGGTCCAAAGGCGCCCAGTTCTGCCCGTCGATCAGGTCCATCAGCCGGTCGCGCGACAGCGGTTTCTTCGCGTGGGTCAGAAAGGCGGCCAAGAGTTTGAAATCAGCCGTGGTCAGTTCCCCCTCCTGCCCGTCACGGCCCAGCAGCAGCATCCGGTCGAGGTTGATCTTTAGCCCATCGAGCGCAAGCCATAGGTCATGGGCTTGCGGAACAGGCACTTCCGCCTCGCGTTTGCCACTGCGCCGCAAAACCGATTTCACACGGGCCAACACTTCTCGCACATGGAACGGCTTGGTCAGATAGTCGTCCGCCCCCAGTTCCAGCCCGACAACCCGGTCGATCACATCGTCTTTACCCGTCACCATGAAGATCGGCACGTCTTGGTCGCGCTGAAGCTCACGCGCGATGTCCAGCCCGTCTTCCGCGCCGAGGTTGAGATCCAATGTCACCAGATCAAAGGCTTCCGCCGCAAAAGCCGCCCGCACGCCTTGCGCGTTATGCGCCTCGGTCACAAGGTAGCCATCGCTTTCAAGGCAGCGCCTCAGAAGCGTTCGGATCTTGGTATCGTCATCAACAACAAGGATTTTTTTCGCGGTCACGGCCATCACCCACAAAAGCTGCGTTTGTATAGTCCGCAACCCAAGCGAGCACCACCCGCAGCAGCCCCCCCTGCGACAAAGCGTTACAAACGGATACAACACCGCAGGTCTTGCTGCGACATGCGTCTGAGAATGTGACCGCGCCCCAGAAAGGACGATCGCATGTACGTGACGCTATCAAATGAGTTCACTCCCGCAGTCAAAGTGCCAGAGATACAGCTTTGCCCCCGCGCCCCCGCCGCGCAGACGCCCCGCAAGCGGCAGGCGGTCGGGACGCATCTGTTTCGCGAAGGCGACATCGCCCATCATATCTATGAGATCACCTCGGGTGTCTTTCGTCTGACCCGCGTGCTGGGCAACGGGCGGCGGCAGGTCATCGCCTTCGGCCTGCCGGGCGATATCATCGGCTTTCCCAACGGCGCGCTGCATCACAGCGATTGCGAGGCGATCGAGGCGACGGAGGTGATCGCACACCCCCGCCATTCGCTCGACGATTTCGGCGGAGACAACGACACGCATAAGCGGCTGTTGAACGCCGCCCTGCGTGAGATCTCGGCGATGCAGGATCACTTCATGATGCTGGCCCGCAAATCCGCGATGGAAAAACTCGCGTCCTTTCTGATCACGCTGGCGGAGCGCAACGGGCGGCCGGTCGGCAATGACACCACCTGCGCCCTGCCCATGACACGCGGCGACATCGCCGATTTTCTGGGCCTGACGATCGAAACCGTCAGCCGCACCCTGACCCGCCTGCGCAAACGGGATATCATCGCGCTTGAAACCTCTCAGACGGTCCTGATCAAGGATATGGAGGCGCTGATCGCGGCCTCTCAGGCCGCTGACTAAAAGCAATCTTCCACAGACCCAAAAGCGCGGGTTTCGACCCGCGCTTCGCGTATCAGGTCGTTTTGTCCGGCCTAGGGTTCTGCCGGTCCTCCCCGCTCGGCGCCTCTCCATTCTCCAGCAGAATCCGCGCGGCGTCGCCTTCCAGATCATCATATTGCCCATTGCGCAGCGTCCAAAGGCAGGCCGCAAGCCCGGCCGCGCCAAGGCAGATGGAGACGGGGATCAGAACGATCAGGATATTCATCGGCGCACCGCATTCAAAACCACGAGGATAGAGGAAGACGACATCACCGCCGCCGCCATCAGCGGGGTGGCAAAGCCCATGACCGCCACCGGGATCGCGACCGCGTTATAGGCCGCGGCCAAGGCCAAGTTCTGCCGTATGCGGCTGCGCGCCCGCCGCGCCAGACGCAACGTATCCTCCACACCAGAAAGATCACCGCCCAGCATCACCCCGTCCGAGGCGACCCGTGCCGCATCCAGTGCCGTGGCAGGCGCGAGAGAGGCATGCGCCCCGGCAAGCGCCGCCGTGTCATTCAGCCCGTCGCCCACCATCAGCACCCGCCTGCCCTGCGCAGCCATATCGCGGACCAGATCGGCCTTATCCTCTGGCCGGACGGCGGCATGGACCGTTGCAATGCCCAATGTTCGGGCCAAGATAGCCGCCCGCTGCGCCGTATCGCCGGTGACCATGGCAACCTCCAGCCCCCGCTCTTGCAGCGCGCTGACCGCTTCTGCGGCACCGGCGCGGGGTGTCTCAATCAGCGGCAGAGGGATGGAACGCTCCGGCAGGTGCAACTCCGGCCCGTCCTGCCCCCGGCGCAAGGAAACCGGCGCGCCGTTCCACAGAGCGTTGACCCCCTGCCCCGGCACCTCTCTCACTTCACGCAACTCGGAAGGTATATGACCCTGCAGCGCCGCCGCCAAAGCGCGTGACGCCGGATGGTCCGACGCCTGCGCGAGGGCAAGTGCCACCGAAGCGGCTACCGCATCAAGCGCGGGCAGACGCGCCACGCCTTCGGTCAGGGTGCCGGTCTTGTCGAACAGAACCGTGTCGATCTCGGCCAAACGCTCCAGCGCCGTGGGGGATTTTAGCAGCACGCCCGCGCGGAACAAACGCCCCGTCATCGCCGCCGTCACCGCCGGAATGGCCAGTGCCAAGGCGCAGGGGCAGGTGATGATCAGCGTCGCCGTGGCCACCGCATTCGCTTGATAGAGGTCCCCCGTCAGCCCCCACCAAACGGCGAAGGCCAGCGCCGCCAGCCCATGCACCACCGGCGCGTAAAGCCGTGCTGCACGGTCCGCGATCCCGCTGTAGCGGTGCTTGCCCGTTTCGGCCACTTCGACGAGGGCCGCAAGGCGGCGCAGGGTGCTGTCCTCGGCCCGGCGGGTGACGCGCAGGTTCAGCGGCGCACCGAGGATCACCTCGCCCGCACAGATCGCCCCGCCTGCCGCCACGGCAAGGGGGTCGGCCTCTCCGGTCAGGGCGGAACGGTCCACCATCGCGGCCCCTAGGGCGATCCCATCCACCGGGGCGCGGGTCCCGGCGGCAAGGGCGATCCGGTCGTCGGGCATTAAGGCGCTCACCTCCACCGTCTCACGGCCCTTAGCGGTCAGCCGGGTGGCGCGCGGCAGTTCCAGCGCCGTCAATTCCGCCGCGGCAGAGCGCGCCGTCGCCCTTGCGCGGTGCTCAAGATAGCGGCCCACGAGCAGGAAAAAGGTCAGCGACAGCGCCGCGTCGAACCATGTATGCGCCCCCGTGGCGGCAAAAGTCTCATAAAGTGAAGTCGCTGCCGCCAGCAGGATCGCCAGCGCAATCGGCACGTCCATGTTCATCCGCCCGGCCCTTAGGGCGCCCCCTGCCGAGGCAAAGAACGGCACCGCGGAGAAGGCCAAGGCAGGCAGCGCGATGGCCGCGGAAACCCAGTGAAACATCTCTCGCGTGATATCGCCCGCCCCGGACCAGACCGCGACGGAAACCGCCATCACGTTCATCATGGCAAAGCCCGCGACGGCAGCACGGGCCAGCAGTCGGCGGCCCGTGTCATCCCCCGCAGGGCGCAGGGCGGTTGCATCCAATTCATGTGCCTCGAAGCCCGCATCGTTCAACGCCTGAAGTGCCGCGCTGGCGTCATGGCCGGGCATCAAGACGATCCGCACCCGTTTGGCCCCAAGGTTCACCCGCGCAGTTTTGATCGACGGCAGTTTGGCCAAAACCCCCTCGACCCCCGCAATGCAGGCCGCGCAGCGGATCTGTGGCAAGGCAAGGTGAAGCGCCTCGTCGTTCTCCGCAAGCCGCTGCGCCGCGGCCTCGGCCGAGGGGGCGGCTGCGACACAGCCCGGACAGGCGGCGATAGTCATCGTGTCACCCGCAACGGAATGCGGCGGCGAAAGAGTGTGCCATCGGTGGCGCGCATTTCGATCCGTAGGTTCCAATTGCCAGCGCCTGCGGTGACCGGTGCCACCCATGCATGGCCATCCCACGCGAAGGCAGGCGTCATGTCATCCGCCACAGTGGTCGCACGGCCCAGTGTCGCCGCGATGATTTCGGGCCGTACCACCGCCTTCCCAGCGTCCTGCACCGCCAAGCGCAGCGCGGTGGCGGTCAGCTTTGTTTCAACCATCCATCCCAACGCCTCTTGCGCCGCGCGGTCCGTGTCGAAATTCTGCGAGGCGATGTAGCTCGACTCGGTTTCCTTGCCCGGAAAGGTGCGCACCGCGTTGAACGCAAGCGCGAGGTTCACCGCGATGATGATCGAAAAGCCGCCCACGAAGATCGCCAGCACATGCCAGCCTGTGAGGGGGCGTTGCCTTTGCAACTCTGCTGCGGTCATTGGCTATCCTTTCCATTGAAAATCGTATCGCCAAAGGCCCGCTCGCCCGAGCGGGCATCTTCGACCCAGAACCGCAGATTGCTGCGCGGCGCGGCGGCGGCGTTACTTTGGGCCGGGGCGATCACATAGACCCGTTGCAGGCGGGTGGAGTCGGCGGGGACAGTAACCACCGGACCAAGCGCGCCTTCGACGCTCAGGTTCAAGCCATGGTCCCCCGCGAGAGACAGCCGGAACGCCCGCGCCTCCCCATGTTTGTTGCGCAGACGGATGTCATAGGCGTTGCGGATCGATCCGTCCGACAGGGTGACGAAGATCGGGTTGCGCACGGGCGCGATGGTCATGTCGATCTCTGGCCGGATGAACAGGGCCACGACAAGCACCACGCCTATGGCGGCCCAAGCAGCGGTGTAGATGAGCGTCCGAGGCCGGAAGACGTGCTGCCAAAGCGGCTTGGGTTGCCACGGAGGCGCGTTGGCCCCGGCGACATCCCCCGCCGGTGTTTCGGCAAGGCCCGCCACGGCGGCGCTTGCCTTAGGCGCAGTGGGCGGCTCATCATCCAGCGCGAGGTAGTCGATCAGCCCGCGCGGGCGGCCGATCTTGGCCATCACATCGTCGCAGGCGTCGATGCAGAGCGCGCAGGTGATACATTCCATCTGCTGGCCTTCGCGGATGTCGATCCCCATTGGGCAGACCGCCACACAGGCGTTGCAATCGATGCAATCGCCCAAGACCTCTCCATCCCGCGATTGGCGGTCGCCTGCGGTGTTTTTGTCCAGCGCCGCGCCGTAGCGCGCCACCGCATTGCTGCTGCCGATCGCCTCTGCCGCCGCTTTCTGACGTTTCACCCCGCCCTTGCCGCGCGGCTCCCCCCGCCATTTGCGGTAACCGACGGTCAGCGTTCCGGGGTCCATCATCGCACCTTGGATCCGGGGCCAAGGGCACATGTAGATGCAGACCTGTTCACGCATGAAGCCGCCAAAGATAAAAGTCGTGGCGGTGAGCACGGCAATGGTGGCATAGGCCACGGGGGTGGCTTGCAGGGTCACGAGGTCGCGCGCCAGACTGGGCGCATCGGCAAAGTAAAAGACCCAAGCCCCGCCCGTGGCCAACGCGATCAGCAGCCAGACCAGCCATTTGCCCCCCCGCAGCCGCGCCTTGCGCAGGCTCCACGGCGCGTTGTGCAAACGAATTCGGGCGTTGCGGTCGCCCTCAATCCAGCGTTCGACGGTCATGAAGAGATCGGACCAGACGGTTTGCGGGCAGGCATAGCCGCACCAGACCCGACCCAGAGCGGAGGTGAACAAGAACAACCCCAGCCCCGCCATGATCAGCAGCCCGGCCACAAAGTAAAACTCATGCGGCCAAATCTCGATCCAGAAGAAATGGAAACGGCGGTTGGCGAGATCGACCAGAACCGCTTGGTCCGGCAGGTTCGGCCCCCTGTCCCAGCGGATCCACGGGGTGACGTAATAGACCCCTAGCGTGAGGATCAGGATCACCCACTTCAACCGTCGGAAAAAGCCGCTCACCCGGCGGGGAAAGATCGGCTCTCGTGCGGCAAAAAGCGGGGGGGCGGCGTTGGACATCGGCGGTATGCTCCGGGGGGTTGCGTCTTGCGGCCTACACCCGCGGGGCGCACGCCGCTTTGATCTGCATCAATCCGCAGATCATTTTGTCATACCTGCTTAGTCGGCAGCTGCGCCCTCGGCAGCGACTGCGGCCTCGCCGCCGCCCAGACCGTGGACATAGGCGGTCACAGCGCGCACCTCGGCCTCGCCCAGGCGGGCCTGCCATGGCGGCATGACCCCCATGCGGGGCGCTTTGAGTTGCCGCAGGATCGCATCATGGCTGCCGCCGCGCAGCCAGATCGCATCGGCAAGGTTCGGCGCGCCCATCTCACGGTCGCCAAGGCCACGCTCCCCATGGCAAGCGCTACAGTTGTCGGCAAAGACTTCCGCTCCCGCCCGCGCCGCGCCCGCGTCATGCTCAAGCCCCGACAGGCTGCGAACGAAATGCACGGTGGCGTTGAGATCGGCCTCTTCCATCCAGTCAAAGGGCGGCATTTCAGAGAAGCGCGCGTCGGGGTCATCCTCGTTACGGATACCGTGGCGCACGGTATAGGCGATCTCCTCCATCGAGCCGCCCCAGAGCCAATCGTCATCCAAAAGGTTGGGGTAGCCCGAGGCCACGACACCCCCCGCCCCCGCGCCATGGCATTGAGAGCAATTGGCCGCAAAGACCGACCGCCCGGCCTGTGTCGCGAAACGGTGCAGAACTTCGTTGTCCTTCAGCACCGCCAGATCGATGGTCACGAGGCTCTCCGTCAGATCGGCGTTCGACAGGTCCACGCGGGCGATTTCGGCGGCGACCTCACCGCGGGTGGAATAGCCCAAAAGCCCCGCCGTAGCGCCCGAGACCATCGGCCAAGCGGGATAGAGGATGGTATAGATCACGCCCCAGACGACGGTGGCGTAAAAGGTCCAGAGCCACCAGCGCGGCAGGGGCGTATTTAACTCTTCGATGCCGTCCCAATTGTGACCGGTTGTTTCGGTGCCAGTTGCAGGGTCGATTTTGCGCTCGTCAGTCATTAGCTGGCTCCGTCATTGCGGGCTTGATTGGGCTCATCGCCGCGAAAGGGCACGGCGGCGGCATCGTCGTGCAGGGCGCGCGCGCCGGGGCGAAAGGCCCAAGCAATGACGCCGAGAAAGATCAGCGTCAGGATCAAGAGCGCCCAGCTGTCGGCCAGTTCGCGCAGGAAGGAATAGGTGTCCATTGCGGTCTCCTCAGCGGTTGGCGTCGGGCACGAAGGTCGAGAAATCGACCAGCGTTCCGAGCATTTGCAGATAGGCGATCAGAGCATCCATTTCGCTGATGCCGGGCTGCCCGTCGAAGTTGCGCACCTGCGCGCCGGGGTAGCGTTCGAGTAGCGCGTCGTAGTCCCCCATGGGATCGACCTGCACCCGGAAATCGCCACGGACATTCGCGATCATCTCATCACTATAGGGCACCCCAACCGTCCGGTGGGTCGCCACCAGATCGGTCACATCCTCAGGCTCAAGCTTGGCGTCCATCAGAAAGGCGTATTTCGGCATCACGCTTTCCGGCACGACCGACTGCGGGTCCATCAGATGATCCACATGCCACTCATCCGAATAGCGCCCACCGACCCGCGCCAGGTCCGGCCCGGTGCGTTTAGAGCCCCATTGGAACGGGTGGTCGTACATCGATTCCGCGGCAAGGCTGTAGTGGCCATATCGTTCGGTCTCGTCGCGCATCGGGCGGATCATCTGGCTGTGGCAGGTATAGCAGCCCTCGCGCACATAGATTTCCCGCCCCGCCAGTTCCAGCGGCGAATAGGGGCGCATGCCCTCGACCTCTTCGATGGTGTTCTCCAGCCAGAACAGTGGCGCGATTTCGACGATCCCGCCGATACTGACCACCCCGAGCGAGGCAATCAGCAGCAGGGTCGCATTGCGCTCGAACCGCTGGTGAAAGGTGATCGTCTGCGTCTCGGGCGGCAGTTCGTTGGGGATTTTGCCCGTCTTCACGCCTCCGCTGGCGGTCACCACCTTGGGATCGTCAGCGGGGTCATAGTTCGGGCTGTGGGGGTTCTTGGCCATTGATCTTACTCCGCTGGCAGGGCGACGGTGACGGGGCGGGCTTGCGGGGCGCGGATGGTCATCCACATGTTCCAGACCATCACCGCACCCCCCGCGAGGTACAAAACCCCGCCCAGACCACGCACCACATACATCAGGAATTTGGCTTCGACGGTGTCGGCAAAGCTGTTGACGAGGAAGCCATTGGCATCGACCTCACGCCACATCAGCCCCTCCATAATGCCCGAGACCCACATCGACGCCGCGTAGAGAACGATCCCAAGGGTCGCGAGCCAGAAGTGCAGGTTGATCGCCGCCATGGAGTGCATCTGCGCCCTGCCCCAGAGCCGTGGCGTCAGGAAGTAAAGCGCGCCAAAGGTGATCAGCCCATTCCAGCCAAGCGCGCCGGAATGCACATGGCCGATGGTCCAGTCGGTGTAGTGGCTGAGGCTGTTCACCGCGCGGATCGACATCATCGGCCCCTCAAAGGTCGACATGCCGTAAAAGGCGAGCGAGGCGACAAACATGCGGATGATCGGATCGGTACGGATCTTGTCCCACGCGCCTTCGAGCGTCATCAGACCGTTGATCATGCCGCCCCAGCTGGGCATCCACAGGATGATCGAAAACACCATCCCCAGTGTCGCCGCCCAATCGGGCAAGGCGGTGTAATGTAGGTGGTGCGGCCCGGCCCAGATATAGAGAAAGATCAGCGCCCAGAAGTGGATGATCGACAGCTTGTAGCTATAGACCGGGCGGCCCGCCTGTTTCGGCACGAAGTAATACATCATCCCAAGGAAACCGGCCGTCAGGAAGAAGCCCACCGCGTTATGGCCGTACCACCACTGCGTCATGGCGTCCTGAACGCCTGCAAAGACCTGCACCGATTTAGAACCCCAGATCGACACCGGGATGGCGAGGTTGTTGACCACATGCAGCATGGCCACGGTGATGATGAAGGCTAGAAAGAACCAGTTCGCCACATAGATATGACGCTCGCGCCGCTTCAGGATCGTGCCGAAAAACACGGCGAGGTAGGTCAGCCAAACGATGGTCAGCCATATGTCGACGTACCATTCCGGCTCGGCATATTCTTTGGATTGCGTGGCCCCCAGCAGATAGCCTGTCGCCGCCAGCACGATGAAAAGCTGATAGCCCCAAAAGACGAACCACGCCGCGTTCCCACCCCAGAGCCGCGCCGAAGAGGTGCGCTGCACGATGTAGAACGACGTGGCGATCAAGGCATTGCCACCAAAGGCAAAAATCACCGCGCTGGTGTGCAGCGGGCGCAGCCGGCCAAAGTTCGCATAGGGCTGCGCCCATTCGATATTGAGCGCAGGGAAGGCGAGCTGAAAGGCGATGAAGGTGCCGACCAGAAACCCCACCACGCCCCAAAAGGCGGTGGCAATCACGCCATAGCGGATCGGGCCATCCATATAGCCCTGCGGCGCCATGGACGCGGCGGGCCGTGCATCCTGAACCGGCATGCGGCGCAACTGCCAAAAGAACAACCCCGCCGCCACCAGCATGATCAGCAGGGCATGGACCATATAAGCCGGATCGCGCGCCCAATCCGCCCCGAGTGCTGCAAAGAACACTATAAGCGCAAGCACGATCAACTTGAGCGTATCGACCATATTCCGAATCCCTTCATCTTTGGGAGACGGATCGCATGCCGCCCATGCCCCCGCTTTGATCTATGTCAAAGAGGGCGGCATAAGCCTGCGAAGGGCGCGGTTTTTAGGCGGGCGCGCGGCTCAGCTTTTCGAGCGCGCCCCGCTGGGATCATACATCGGTTTCAGGCTCGCCTCGGCCTTGATCCGGCGGCCCGCGACGTCGATCTCATAGGTCGAGCCCAGCAGATCGGCGACGCTTTCCCCGTCGCAGGGCACATAGCCCAGCCCGACCGCGCCGCCCAAGTGATGCCCGTAATTGCCCGAACTGAGATAACCCGCGAGTTGCCCGTCCCGCAGGATCGGCTCTGCGTGATACAGCAGCGGCTCCGGGTCCGTCAGACGGAATTGCACCATCCGCAGGCTCAGACCCGCCTCCTTCTTGCGCAACACCGCGTCGCGGCCAATGAAATCGGGTTTGTCGGTCTTCACCGCAAAGCCCAAGCCCGCCTCTAGCACATGATCCTCGCAGGTGATGTCATGGCCGAAGTGGCGAAAGCCCTTTTCGATCCGGCAACTGTCCATCGCGTGCAGCCCGCAGAGTTTCAGCCCATAGGCCGCGCCTGACTCGATCAGCGCCTCAAAAACATGGGCCGCCATTTCGGTGCTGACGTAAAGCTCCCAACCCAGTTCGCCCACGTATGACACGCGGTGCGCCCGGGCGAGGCCCATGCCAATCTCGATCTCCCGCGCCATGCCGAAGGGGTGCGTTTCGTTAGAGAAGTCATTGGGCGATATCGCCTGCAACACCTCCCGCGCCTTTGGCCCCATGATGGCGAGGACCGCTTCACCCGCGGTCACATCCGTGATCACAATGAGGCGCTCGCCCGCATGGCGGCGCAGCCATGTCTCATCCGCCAGCCGCGTCGCGGCGGGAGTGACGACGAGAAAGGCCGTTTCGCTGAGCCGCGTCACGGTGACATCCGCCTCGATCCCGCCGCGGGGGTTGAGGAACTGGGTATAGACGATTTTGCCCACCGGCACCGCCATCTGCGCGCCGCAGAGATGGTTCATGAAAGTCTCGGCCTCGGGCCCCTCGACCCGGATTTTGCCGAAGGACGACATATCATAAAGCCCGACGCCCGTGCGGACGGCGGCGTGTTCGGCGGCTTGGTTGTCGAACCAGTTCTGCCGCCCCCAAGCGTAGCGGTATTCGCGCTCTTGGCCTGCATCCGCAAACCAGTTGGCCCGCTCCCAGCCCGCGAATTCGCCCATGACCGCGCCATGCTCCAGCAAATGCGCGTGCACCGGGCTGCGCCGGATGCCCCGCGCGGTCGCCTTTTGGCGATAGGGAAAGTGATCGGCATAGAGCAGGCCCAGCGTTTCAGTCGACCGCGTCGCCAGATAGGTCTTATTTCCCTGAAACGTCTGCATCCGCGCGATGTCCACGTCACCCAGATCAAAGGGTTTTTGCCCGTCGTCCATCCATTGCGCCAGCGCCATGCCTGCGCCGCCCGCCGATTGAATCCCAATGGAGTTGAACCCGGCGGCGACCCAGACATTGTCCATCTCAGGGGCCTGACCCAGGTGATAGGCATCATCGGGGGTGAAACTTTCGGGACCATTGAAAAAGGTGTGAATCCCCGCGTCCGCCAGCAGCGGCAACCGTTTGACGGCCATCTCAAGGATCGGCTCGAAATGGTCGAAATCCTCGGGCAGTTGGTCAAACTCGAAACTCTCGGGAATACCCTGCAGCGCCCATGGTTTGGCGACAGGCTCAAACGCACCAAGCAGGATTTTGCCCGCATCCTCTTTGTAATAGGCATATTCATCGGGGACCCGCAGCACCGGCAATTCGCGCAAGGAGGGAATGGCTTCGGTGACGATATAGAAATGCTCGCAGGCTTGCAGCGGCACGTTGCTGCCCAGCATCCGGCCCACGTCCCGCCCCCACATGCCCGCGCAATTGATGACATGCTCGGCCTTGATCTGCCCCGCGCTGCCATCCTCCCCGGCCCAATCTACTGCTGTGACCCTACGCCCCGCACGCACCACGCCGGTGGCCTTGACCCGCTCCGCCACAATCGCGCCACGCGCCCGCGCGCCCTTGGCCAACGCCAGTGCAATATTGGCCGGATCGCCCTGCCCGTCTTTCGGCAGATAGACCGCGCCGGTCATGCCTTCGGTTTCTACATGGGGATACTTGGCGTGCACTTCCGCGGGGGTGATTTCCTCAACCTCCACGCCAAAGGCGCGGGCCATGGCGGCCTGACGCAGGATTTCCTCGCGCCGCGCGGGCGTCAGCGCGGCAGTAATCGACCCCACGCGCTTGAACCCCATGGCGACCCCGGTTTCCGCCTCAAGCGCGCCGTAGAGTTCTTGGGAATATTTCGCCAGCCGCGTCATGTTCTGGGTCGCACGAAGCTGCGCGATCAACCCTGCCGCGTGCCATGTGGTGCCAGAGGTAAGTTGTTTGCGTTCCAACAACACGACATCGGTCCAGCCGAGCTTTGTCAGATGGTACGCGACCGAACAGCCGATCACGCCACCGCCGATGATTACGGCGCGGGCTTTGGAAGGCAGTTGTACCATTTCAGACCTCCTGCGCGCGGATGCGGGTGTTTTCACTGTCCCAAAGCGGCGCGTCGGGCTGCACCGTGGCGCGGTAGCTCTGGCCAAAGATTTCCACCGTGAGGTCCGTGCCCGGCACGGCAGCCACGGCCTGAACCACCCCGAGGGCGATGGAGGCATCGACGCGGTAGCCATAGCCGCCGCTGGTCACCTCACCCACGGCATCTCCGTTCTGGCGCAGTGTGGCCATCGCTGGCGCGTCTTGTGGATTGCCCTCAACGACCAACGTGACGAAGCGCCGCTGCGGCCACGCCGCCCGCTCGGCAACCAGCGCCGCTTTGCCTGGAAACGCCTGCGGTTTCTCCAATCGGATGAACCGTTCCAACCCGGCCTCCAACAGGGTGTATTCTTGCGACAGGTCGCCTTTCCAGGTGCGGTAGCCTTTTTCAAGCCGCATGGAATTGAGCGCGAACATCCCGAAAGGCACGGCCCCACCCGCGATGACCGCA
Source organism: Sulfitobacter sp. NFXS29 (assembly GCF_040148765.1). Taxonomy (NCBI): domain Bacteria; kingdom Pseudomonadati; phylum Pseudomonadota; class Alphaproteobacteria; order Rhodobacterales; family Roseobacteraceae; genus Sulfitobacter; species Sulfitobacter sp. NFXS29. The sequence continues at coordinate 79,780 of NZ_JAGDED010000013.1, read as the reverse complement.
TCATAGATCGCGGGCATATCCAAGGGCGCCGCGTGAATTTCCCAGCCCAACTCGCCTGCGAAACAGACCCGCGCGAGCAGCGCGGGTTTGCCCTGCACCGATGCCTCTTGATGGCTGAGCCAAGGCAGTGCCAGATCGGCATCGGGGGCCAGTGGTGCCAAAAGCGCACGGGATTTCGGGCCACAGAGGATCAGGGTCGAGACCGCATCCGTCCGATCCGTCAGGCTGATCGCCCCCCCTTTGGGCAACGCATCGCGCAGCAGTTCAAAGTCATGCCATTGCGCGGGGGCGGCGGTGATCAGGGTGAAGTCATCCTCCTCATGGCGCAGGATCGACATTTCGGTCAACACCCGCCCCCGGCTGTCGGGGAAATAGCCCAGTGTCATCCGCCCCACTTTGGGCAGCGCGCCTGCAATTCGCCCCAGCAGCCACTCCGCAGCGCCCGGTCCCGCCAGCGCAAAGCGTGAGAAACCGGGCAGGTCCAGCACGCCGACATGGTCGCGCACCGCCTCGACCTCCGCCCGGACCCGGACGGCCCATGGGCCAGCCCTGTCCCATGTCTGGGTCGCCACTTCCGAAGTATCATCGCCGGGTTTCGCGAACCAATTCGCCCGCTCCCATCCGTTGTAAGCGCCCATCTGACCGCCCGCCGCGCGCAGGCGGTCTTGCAGCGGCGACAGTTTCTTATCGCGCCCCGCAGGCCATGCGTGATGCGAGAAATGCATCGCATATTCATGACCATAGGTCTCTAGCGCCTTGGCGAGGGTGAAGTCGTGATCGGCATGGGCAGTGAAGCGGCGCGGGTCGACATCCCACATGTCCCACTCCGTCTCACCCGCCATGATCCATTCGGCCATGACCTTGCCCGCGCCGCCGCCCTGCGCGATTCCGAAGGTAAAGCTATGCGCCTCAAAGGCATTCGGCACGCCGGGCATCGGGCCGAGCATCGGCAAGCCATCAGGCGCATAGGGGATCGGCCCGTTGATCACCCGCCCCACACCGCTTTGGCCCAAAAGCGGCATCCGCGCCATGGCGTCTTCGATATACCATTCCAGCCGGTCTAGATCGTCGGGGTAGAGCTGAAAACTGAAATCCTCGGGCATCGGATCGTCGGGGGTGATCCAATGGGCCTTGCAGTTGCGTTCATAGGGGCCGAGGTTCAGACCGTTCTTGTCTTGGCGCAGGTAATAGGAACTGTCCACATCGCGGACCATCGGCATTTTGTGGCCCTTTTCGGCGGTCCATGCGGCAAGCTCAGGAATTTCTTCGGTCAGGAAATACTGATGGCTCATCACCACCGCAGGCACCCGGCGGCCGCCATGGGGGCGGAACCATTCGCCGACCCGCTGCGCGTAATAGCCGGCAGCGTTGACCACCTTCTCGCAGCGGATATCGCCTTTTTCGGTATGGACGATCCATTCGTCCCCATCGCGATCTATGCCGGTGGCGGGGGTAAAGCGGTGAATTTCCCCCCCGGCCTCCCGCGCGCCTTTTGCAAGGGCCTGGGTCAGTTGTGCCGGGTCGATGTCCCCATCCAAGGGGTCCCACAACCCGCCCGCGAGGTCATGTAGCTCTACAAACGGGTTATGCTCTTTCAGCTCCGCGGGGGTGCACATCTCCATCCCCAGCCCCTGCGCGCGGGCCATGGAGGCGACATGTTCAAACTCCTGCATCCGTTCACGGCTATGGGCCAAACGCAGCGCCCCGGTCACGTGGTAGTTGATCGGATAGCCCACCGCCTCGCCCAAGCTGCGGTACATCTCGAGCCCGTAGCGCTGCATGTTCATCACCGCCCATGAATTTGAGAAATTGGGGCAGTTGCCCGCCGCATGCCACGTGGAGCCAGCGGTGAGTTCGTTCTTTTCAAGCAGGACGCAATCGGTCCAACCCGCACGGACAAGGTGGTAGAGGGTTGAGACCCCAACCACGCCGCCCCCAATGATGACGACCCGCGCCGTTGTTGGAAAATCAGCCACGTTCAGCTCCTCTCGCCAAGCACTGCCAAAGGCTGACCAACGGCGCCCCCAGTCAGTTTGAAACCATTTGAATTGATGAAAACCCGGTTCAGTAAACCGGCGGAGAGATCACCCAGACCACCACAGCGGGCGTGTCGTAGGGGTTGTCCCAAGTGTAATATTCGCCCCGAATGCGAAAGCTGTCGCCGGGGCAGACGGTAAAGCTGCGCTCTGCAATCTTCAGGTTCAACCGGCCCGAGATGACAAAGCCCACCTCCTGCGTTTCGCGCATGACGGGCGCCTCCAGCCCCGAATAGGCGGCGAAGGTCGAATGGATGACCTCGAAACTGTCGGTCAGATCGGGGGAAAGCAACTCTTCCGTCAACCCGTTGGCCGCACTTCCCATGGCCCGCCGTGCCCCGGCGCGCACGACATAGCCGCGTTCTTCGGGGGTCACTGTCGCTTCGCCAAAGAGCAGAGAGACCGGCACGTCCAAGATCTCGGCCATGCGTCGCAGATCTGAGATGGAGGGGGTCGAGATATCGCGTTCGACCTGACTGACCCAGCCAACGGAACGGTCCAACGCCTCGGCCATATCGGTCAGGGTCAGCCTGCGCCCCTTGCGGATCGCGCGTAGATCGGCCCCCAGTGAGCGCGGCGCCGTGGCCTCGGCCCCCTGCCTTTTCGCTCTGGTCATGTGAAAATATCCTCCATTTTTTCACTGTGGCGCGGAATCCGGCGTCTGGCAAGTGTTTCTCCTCAAAAGCAAAGGACTGGGGCGGGCGGGGTTAAGACCGCCCTTTCCAAGGCACCAGCAGCCGCTCGGCCTTGCGCATCAACATGTCGATGCCAAAACCGATGACGCCAATCAGGATGATCCCCATCAGAACGATGTCGGTCAGCTGGAATTTGGAGGCGACCATGATCATCATCCCAGCCCCCTTTTCTGCGGCCACCAGTTCGGCGGCCACCACCGTGCCCCAGCAGACGCCCATCGCCACCCGCGCCCCGGTAAAGATCTCGGGCAGAGAGTTCGGCACGATCACATGGCGCATGATCTGCGCCTTGGACGCGCCAAGCGAATAGGCCGCGTGGACCTTGGTGATATTCACCCCCGACACGCCCGACCGCGCAGCGATGGCCATGATCCATAGGGCCGCAAGGAACAGCAGGATGATCTTGCCCACCTCGCCGATGCCCGCCCAGATGATCACCAACGGAATCAGCGCAAGCGGCGGCACGGGGCGCATGAATTCGACAATCGGATCGAACCAGCCGCGAAACCAGCCCGACAGGCCCATGGCATAGCCCAGCGGAATGCCCACCAGCGCCCCAAGGGCAAAGCCCACGACAACGCGGAAAAGCGAATAGCCCAAATGCTCCCACAGGGTGCTGTCCCGGTAACCTTGGCTGGAAATCTCACCCAACCGGGCGACCACGGCCTCAGGTGGCGGCAGCCAAATCGGCTCCATCTGCCAGCCCTTCGCAGGCTCAAAATTAAGCGTGCCCTTGGGCGACATGCCGACGCGGCCAAAATCAGTCAGCACCTCCCCACCCGGCACGATCTGCTGGCCGTTCACCGCGACGACGCGGTGCCCGACATCGCGGCCCTTGTCGTCATTCTTATCGACGCGCAAAAGCCCCGACCGCCATGCGCCGATGGTGAAAGCATCATTCTTGGCCCAGCCTTCCCCGGGATCGACCTGCGGCGTGTCGGCGTTTTCACCCACGGGATGCACCAAGACGGTGATCGTCGCATCATCGCGGCTGCCGTCTTCGACCTCTGCAGTATAGGTCAGCTCGGCCAGCCCCTCAAAGGGGCCGGGCGCATGCAAAAACCGGGGCAGCAGCGACGAGCCGGTAAAAGCGCCCCACAGCAAAAAGATCGTTAGGATCGAGATTACGCTGGCGGTGCGGTTCGAAGTGACAGCACTTTCATCGCCAAAGGTGACGGTCTTGCGCGCAACAAACCCATTCGCAGTCTGGTCGACGGCAAGACGCACCAGAAAGAATGAGACGGCGAAGATAACAATATAAATCAGTAGGATAACCATTATGCGTCCTCCGTCCGGCCCATAATCTCTTCTTCCATGTCCCAGATCATACCAAGGATCTCTTCGCGTCTTTCGGCGAATTCGGGATGCTTCTTAACCTCGCGCAGATCGTGGCCCACGCCCAAATCGGCAAAGGGCAGACGGTATTCGCGGTGAATGCGCCCCGGTCGCGGCGCCATGACCAAGAGCCGCTCGCCCAGCAGCAGTGCCTCTTCGACCGAATGGGTGATGAGGATGATGGTCTTGCCCGTCTCTTTCCAAAGCTTCAGCACAAGGCTTTGCATCTTTTCACGGGTCAGGGCATCAAGCGCGCCCAAAGGCTCATCCATCAGGATCACGTCGGGATCATTTGCTAGACAACGCGCCAACGCCACCCGCTGTTGCATCCCGCCGGAAAGCTCATAGATCGCCTTTTCCTTGAAGTCCCGCAGCCCGACGATGTCGAGCAGGTGGTCGACCTCGGCCCCATATTGTTTTTCGCTCTGCCCCTTCATCCGAGGGCCAAAACTCACGTTCTCGCGCACCGACATCCATTCAAACAGCGCACCCTGCTGAAAGACCATGCCCCGCTCTGCATCCGGCCCGGTCACGTTGTGGCCATTCAAAACGATCTTGCCCGAGGTTGGCGCAAGAAAGCCCGCAACGATGTTCAGAAGCGTCGTCTTGCCACAGCCCGAAGGGCCCAGCACTGACATCAACTGGCCTTCGGCAAGGTCAAGCGATACGTTTTCAAGCGCCTGTACGTGACCGCCATTGGGCAGGTCGAACCGCATCGACAGATTTTCGATTTTTAGTCCCGACATGCCGCCCCGGTGCCCCCTGTTATTTTTGTAAGGCCGCCCCCCGCCCTGCCCGGCTCTTCGGCTACAAAGAACCGGGCAAAGACGGAGGGCGGCCCCTTATTGAGCCGTCTTAACTTACATTTCGCCTGCGGCTTGCAACGGACCGGTGTTGACCGCGTCGTCGTAGCTGTCGAGTGCCGCGTCGATCGCGCCCGCTTCGACAAAGACATCGGCGACGCCTTTCATGAACTCCTGCGCGCCACCGCCGAGCCATTTCTCTCCCATCTGATCCTCAACCGAGGGGAAGGTGAAGGTCGCGATCGTTTCCATCGTGGCGTCTTCGTCCATGCCGGCGTCCTTGGCGATCACGGGCAGCATCTTGGCTTGGTTGGCCTCATCGGCCCACATGGCATTCGCTTCTGCCGTGACTTTTAGGAAAGCAGACACCGTATCGGAATTTTCAGCCACCCAAGACGCCGGGCCAGAGGTCACGTCGAAAACGAGAATGCCCAGCTCTTCTTTCTCGGCGCCGGTCATAAGGATATTGCCATGCTCCAGCATCCGCCGCAGAGAGCCACCCCAGCCGCAGGCCATATCGACCGAGCCCTGCGCGATGGCTGCAGCGCCATCAGGCGGCGCCATATCGACCACATCAAGCGACCCAACATTCACGCCGAAGTGGCTCATTTGTTTGAGAAAACCGTAGTGTGCAGCGGTGCCGAGCGGCACTGCGACCTTCTTGCCTGCCAGTTCCGCAACGGAAGATTTATCAATCTCCAACTCCTCCCGGATCACGCAGTTATCATTCTCGGAATAGCTGACCGCGACATCGAGAATCTGAATATCTTGCCCCGCCGAGGTCGCCACCACGAAGGGCGGCACGCCTTGGCTTACCGACATATGCACATCGCCCGACGCCATCGCCGCCGACATGGCGGTGCCGGAATCGAAGCTGACCCAATTCACACTGGTGCCGAGTGCTTCGTCATACATTCCTTCGGCCTTGGCGTATTGGAACGGCATCGGCCATTCGAGGAAATACCCCACGGTCAAATCCTGCGCGGCAGATTGGGTGACACCCATCACAAGCAGGCTGGCGGCGGTGCCCATCAGTTTCACGGTCTTCATGATATTCTCCCTAGGTCTGTTATGGTCGCTTCTTCTAATTGAACGTCCCGTCCACATGTTTCGCGACCATCGGCCCTTGTCAGACATCAGGAAGGGCAAGCCCCGGGTCATGTGAAAAAACCCTTCGTCATTTCACGATACGGGTGGAATTGAACTTTTCAACAAAATTCTCACGCCGCAACGCAACATAATTTCCATGTTAATGAGTTTGCGTAGAATTTAGCCGCGGACAGTTTTGCCCCTCGCAACGATAGACGAGATCTATGCGGTATTCCTAAACAGAAATTTAATTGTTTTGGCCGACCGTCAGACTCAACCGATCTGGAGAGGGAGTCTTAACCTGGCGAAAAGCGCCCCTTTGGGGCTATTGTGATCTTGACCCGCGCGGGGCGGGTCAAGTCTGTCGTGATACTCTGAAAGCCGCGTTTACCAGGAGGTGATAACGGTGCCCTGATAGCTTTCATCGATGAAGGCTTTGATTTCATCGGAATGATAGGCCTTGAGCAGTGTCTCAACCCATGCGGCTTCCTCGTCGCCTTTGCGCACGGCGATGACGTTCACATATGGGTTCTCGGCGCTTTCCATCGCGATGGAATCTTCCTTGGGGCTCAGACCCGAGGCAATCGCGTAGTTGGTATTGATCAAAGCCGCATCCAGATCGGCCAGCGACCGCGGCAGTTGGGCGGCATCAAGCTCTTTGAAGGACAGGTCCCTGGGGTTCTCGGTGATGTCAAGCACGGTCGGCACCAGACCTGCGACCTCATCAACTTTGATCAGGCCCAGTTCTTGCAGAACCAGCAGCGCGCGGCCACCGTTTGTAGGGTCGTTCGGGATGCCGAATGTGGCCCCTTCTTCCAGATCGGCAAGCGCCGTGATCTTGTCGGAATAAACACCCATGGGGGTCGTGATGGTGTTGCCTACGACGCTCAACTCAAAGCCGCGGTCTTTCATCTGCGCTTCAAGATAGGGCACGTGCTGGAACGAGTTTGCCTGAATGTCGCCATCGGCCAGCGCTTGGTTCGGGACCACGTAGTCAGAGAATTCGACCACGTCGATGTCCAAGCCCATCGGCTCGGCGATGCGGGCGACTTCTTCCATGATCTCGGCGTGTTCGCCGGGGGAAACGCCGACTTTGATTTCCTCGGCGGCAAGACCGGTGGCCATCAGCGCCAGAACGGAAGTGAGTGTCGTAAGACGAAGCATAGTAGTCTCCTTAGATTGAGAGAGCGGGTGTAAGGCGCGGCCTATTGGCCGCTGCTTTTGGTGGCCCGTTTGTCCACGGCGCTGGCGACACGCTCGCCAATGGACTGAACAAGCTGTACCAAGACGATAAGGATGATCACGACGATTGCCATGACGTCAGGCATAAACCGTTGATATCCATACCGAATACCAAGGTCTCCCAGCCCTTCGCCCCCTACGGCCCCGACCATGGCGGAATAGCCGATCAGGCTGACAATCGCCAAGGTCAGGCTCAGCGTGATGCCGGGGAGCGCTTCGGGCAACAGCACTTTGCGGATGATCTGCAGCGGGGTCGCGCCCATGGCGCGGGCGGCTTCGATCAAGCCGGAATCGACCTCACGGATCGCGTTTTCCACCAAACGCGCGATGAAGGGGACCGTCGCAATGGTCAGCGGCACAATGGCCGCCGTGGTGCCGATAGAGGTGCCAGCGACCATGCGGGTAAAGGGAATGATCGCCACAACGAGAATGATAAACGGAACGGAGCGCGTGGCGTTCACCACCAGCCCGAGCACCTTGTTCACCCAAGGCGCGGACAGCAGTTCCCCGCGTTGCGAGGTGGCCAGAAACAGCCCCAGCGGGAGGCCAAAGACCGTGCCAAGGATCGCGGATACCGCCACCATATAGAGCGTTTGCCCCGTCGCTTCGATCAAAAGGTTAATCAGATTAGCCGACATAGCCCAGCACCTTCGTCAGAAGCCCGTGTTGTTCCAAAAAGGCGCGCGCTTGGGCGGCCTGCGCCACCGGCAGAGACACCAGCAGGTTGCCGAAGGGCCGGGTTCCGATCTCTTCGACAGCGCCCGCAAGGATATTGACCGGAATGCCCATATCCTGCGTCAGCCGCGCCAACATCGGATCGGTGGCATGGGCGCCTGCAAAGGTGACGCGGATCACCTCTTCGCCGCCCGTTGCAGGGGCGGTTTGGGTCAGCCGTTCTTTGACGAAAGCAGGCAGGGTGACGCCGGTCACGCCCGAAAGGAAGGACCGCGTCGTCGCGTGTTGCGGCGCGGTGAAAATGTCATAGGTGGCCCCATGTTCGACGATCCGGCCCGCGTCGATCACCGCCACATGGCTCGCGATGTCGCGTACCACGGCCATCTCATGGGTGATCAGCAAGATCGTCAGCCCCAGATCGCGGTTAATGTCCTTCAAAAGCGACAGAACCGTTTGGGTGGTCTCAGGGTCCAGAGCCGAGGTTGCCTCGTCCGAGAGCAGCACCTTTGGCCCGGTGGCCAAGGCGCGCGCAATGCCGATCCGCTGCTTCTGTCCGCCCGAAAGCTCTGCTGGATAGCGCCCCGCCTGCGCGCTCAGCCCGACCCGGTCGATAAGGTCCGCCACACGCGGTTTGATCTGCGTGCTCGGCATCCCGGCCACTTCGAGCGGCAGCGCGATATTGCCCGCCACGCTACGTGAAGACAGCAGGTTAAAGTGTTGAAAAATCATGCCAACGTCACGTCGGATCGCGCGCAACTTGCCGCCTTTGGCGGTGCCGACATCCTCACCGCCGACCAGTACCTTGCCGGTGGTCGGGCGTTCCAACCCGTTGACCATGCGCAGCAAAGTCGACTTGCCCGCCCCCGAACGCCCGATGATCCCGGTGATTGAGCCCGGTGCCACGTCGAGGGATATCCCCTCAAGTGCATTCACGGTCGCCCCGCCTGCTTTGGTAAAGGCCTTGCCGACCTTGTCAAAGGCGATCGAGGCACCTTCTATTGTGATATCAGTCATTTTCCGTCCGGGTCGGGGTGGGTTTCGAGTGGTGTCCCCTAGATAGAACCCCTGCCCCCGATGCAAGCCACGATCATGCATAGCTGCCTTGTTTTGCACACTTATCTCTTGCCGGGGCATTCGCCCCTTGTGCCGTCATCCGATGAGGATAGTTATATTCATGAATCGGAATGAATGCGGGGAGGGCATAAGATGAAGGTCAACAGACGGACGGTGCTGGCAGGGATGGGCGCGGCGGCCCTTGCCCATGGCCCGCTGCGTGCCTTTGCCCTAACCTCTGCTCAGTTCGGTGGGTATGAGTTTGTCAGTGTGAGCGACGGCAATCTGGTGCTTCCGCGGAGTTTCTTTTTTGAAGGTTTGCCGCAGGAGGAACTGGCGCAGGTTTTGGCGCCTTTCGAGCTCCCTCAAGACCAGTTGGCGCCGCCCTGCAACCTGACGCTTTTGCGCAATGAGGACCGTGTGATCCTCTTCGACGCGGGCGCTGGTCCCGCCTTTATGCCGTCGGCCGGGTCGCTTTCAGAAAGTTTGGACGCCGCGGGCGTCGCCCCGGAGGCGGTGACCGACGTTGTTTTTACCCATGGCCACCCGGATCACCTTTGGGGCGTGCTGGACGATTTCGACGATCTGGTCTTTCCAAATGCGCGCTACCACATGGGTCAGGTCGAATGGGACTATTGGCGCGATCCGGCGACCGTGGACACAATCGGCGCAGCCCGCGCCGCCTTTGCCGTCGGAGCCGCGCGGCGGTTGGCGGTGATCGAGGACCGGGTGACCCTTTTCTCCGACGGCGATGAAAAGCTGCCCGGCATCGTGGCACAGGCGAGTTTCGGGCATACGCCCGGGCATATGTCGTTCCTACTGGGCGGCGGCAGTGACGCGCTGATGATCGGCGGCGATGCCATCGGCAACCACCATCTCGCCTTCGCCCGGCCCGGTTGGGCCAGCGGCTCGGACCAAGGCCCCGAACGCGGCGCCAAGACTCGGCAGCGGTTGCTGGAGCGGCTGGCGGATGAACAGATCTGGCTGATGGGGTTTCACCTGCCGCAGGGCGGTCTGGGCCGGGTTGAACGCCGTGGCGAGAGCTATCGTTTCGTCGGAGCTGAGTAGTGAAGCGGCTAGCTTGCATTGCCTCCCTGCTGCTCGCCTAATACGCCACGACCAGTAAATATTGCGGACAGATACCCCGGCTCGCCGATCTACGACAAACCCTATGCGGTCGTCCCCGGCGCGCGCTCTGCCATGGGCGCGACCGCACCGCAAACCTATGAAAACGCGAGCCATAACAACGACCTAAGCTTCATCGCGACCGGCGACGGGGTTGTTTCGCTGTATTCAATAATCCCATACTTCACTGTCATGTTTCGATAGTCCTTGCCAGGGCACTCTTAAGCAGCAGTTCGGTCCCGCGAACCCTAAGGATCCGATGACAGATCACGCCCACGCAAAATGTGACATCAGAAAAAGGCAGCCGCTTCCAACTCTACCGTGATTACCCCGATAATCGCGCCGTTGGATGGTTCTGTAATCGGCATCGAAACGCGGCTTTGATGCACTTTGGAGCTCTCATCAATGGCCACTTGATCGATTACGAACATCCCCGATGGGGGCGTGAAACGATTGCTGTTCTTGGGCTTGCCGCCTTTGAAATAGACCGATGCGGTGCCGCTGGTGACCACGGTCAACCCATAGGCATCAAGCAGCGCCACTTCGGCAATCTGACCTTTGGCGCGGGCAATCTGCGCCGCTAAGAAGGCGGCGGCGACAGGGGCCTTTGCTTGGCTTTTCGGGGTGGCCTGCGCGGTCACTGCCGCAGACGCGGCGGCCAAGACATTCATCTCACGGTGTCGTTGGTTCTGCTGGGCAATCGCGTCCACGATGCGGGCATCATTGACCCAAGACAGCAGATCCCGGTCGATATAATCGTTCAGCGCCCAAGGCACTTCGGACGCGGTAACCTTGAGCCCGGAACACAGGATGAAGATGAGCGATACAAGTGGCAAATGTCGAAGCATCGGGGAGCCCTCATGAGGTTGGCGGCGCAAAGACCGCGGGAGAGCTACACCCTAGCGTTCGATTGGTTTACGCCTCATGAACGGCGATGGCCGCTTAAACCTCTTCGCCCTTAAACCCCGTTGCCACAACGAATTTCTCTGATGAATCCGGTCGGCTTGCGGGCGGTTTGATATTGGCAACCTTGGTGAAACGGCGCTTGAGCAGCTTTTGCAACTCGCCCTCCGCGCCCCCCGCCAGCACCTTGGCCACGAATGTGCCGCCCTCTTCCAAAACGTCGAAAGCGAAATAGGCCGCTGCCTCGCAGAGCGAAATAATGCGCAGGTGGTCGGTCTGCTTGTGCCCCGAAGAGGCCGCCGCCATGTCGGACATGACCACATCCGCCTTGCCGCCCAGCCATTCCTTCACCTTGATGTCTGCGTCGTCTTCCATGAAGTCGAGCTGGTGCAGCTCGCAGCCCGCGATCGGCTCCATCTCTTGCAGGTCGACGCCCAGAATGGTGCCCTGCGCCTTGCCCTTCTTCTCGCCCAGCACATTGCAGCGTTTGACCGCGACCTGACACCAACCACCCGGCGCGGCGCCAAGGTCCACCACCCGTGCACCGGGGACAAGAAAACGATATTTATCGTCTAGTTCCATAATCTTATAAGCCGCCCGCCCGCGATAGCCTTCGGCCTGCGCGCGTTTGACATATGGATCGTTCAATTGCCGCTGCAACCAGCGGGTCGAACTGAGCTTGCGCCCGCGTGCGGATTTCACCTTGACCTTGAGGTCACGCTGACCGCGCCCCGAGGTGTTCTTTCCGTCCGGTGTCTTGGCCATCAAAAGACCCCTTCTTCTAATACGCCATCGGCGCTCATCTGTGCATATAGCAGGCCTTCGCGCAGACCGCGATCCGCAACTGACAACCTGTCGGTCGGCCAGCAGCGCATCAAGGCTTGCAGGATCGCAGCCCCCGACATGATCAGGGCGGCGCGGTCTTGGCCGATCCGCGGGTCCGCGCGACGTCCACCCGGCCCCATGGCGATATAAGAGTGGATCACCTTGTCGATCTGCGCACTGGTCATGCTGAGGCCATCGACCTTGGTGCGGTCATAGCGCTTCAGGTTCAAGTGGCTTGCCGCCACGGTGGTCACAGTGCCCGAGGTCCCGACGATCTGAAACCGCTTTTGCGACTGGATCGTCTGATAGGGCGTGAAATCGGTGAGGTTCTCTTCGAAAAACCAGCTCATCAGGGCGAAACGCGCGGCATCGTCTTCGACATCAGAGAATTGGTCGCGCAGCGTCGCCACGCCCAGAGGCACGCTGATCCAATCTACTACCCGTGCGGCGGGCACATCAGATTTCGCCTGATAGAAGCCGCCCTGAAGCCGCATGATCGACCGGGCGCGATCCGCCCGAGGGACTTTGGAAATGTCGATCCAGACCAACTCGGTCGAGCCGCCGCCGATGTCCACAACCAGCAGGTTCTCCGTCTTGCGGCTGACCAGCGGCGCGCAAGAGATCACGGCAAGTTGGGCTTCTTCCTCGGGGCGGATGATATCGAGCTTGAGACCCGTCTCGCGCTGGATACGGCGCATGAACTCTGCGCCGTTTTGCGCGCGGCGACAGGCTTCGGTCGCCACAAGTCGCATGTTTTGCACCTTGTTGCGGCGCAATTTCTGCTGACAAATACGCAATGCTTGGATGGTGCGCGCCATCGATCCGCGCGACAAACGCCCGGTTTTTTCCAAACCGGCACCCAATTGTACCGATTTTGAGAAACTGTCCACCACATGGAAACCGCTGCCACGAGGCTGGGCGATCAACATGCGGCAGCTATTTGTACCCAGATCTAGGGCCGCATATAGCTCATTAGATCTGGGCGGAACTGGCGCGGGGCTCAGAGCCGGGATGTCTTTGTCGAGCGCACCCGCACCTTTGGGACGCTGTGGCGCCATGGTTACGCGCCTTTCATATCGAGTTGCCCCCAAGGTATTCCCTGCGCCGGGCCGGTGCAAGTGGTCGCAGTGCCTTGGGCCAATTTCCGCGGCGTCCTGCGCCATGCCCCTACCTTTCGGCATCTCAGGACCACCTCACAATCATCTTGAGAATAATGGGGGCGCAGGGCCCTCGTGATGGCCCGCCCGATGAGCTATCACGAGCCCCAAGTCGCGGATGGGTCGTGTTTCGTCGAAAAACGGCCCTGTCCTGACCGCGACGCTCGTTAGACAGGTTTAAACCGGAGGAATCGTCCCATGCCCGCAGTCACCATCGTTTACTGGCGCGATATCCCCGCTCAGGTGATCGTCGGCAAGGGCCGCCGTGGGTCGAAACGCCCCCTGCCCGAACGCTTTGAACAGGCGATTGACCGCGCGGCGATGAAGATCGGCGCCGAGGATACCGACGCTTATCTGGCGGAATGGCGCAAGGCGGACCCCTTTGAGGTTGAAGGCGATCCCGATGCCATCGCCGACGCCGAAGCCGCCCGGATCGACGCGGAATACGACCGCGACCGGATTAAGCAACTGATTGACAACGACGGCTGGGCATAGCCTGCCAGCCCTATGATCAAGGACACGCTCATGGCACTTTTGAACTTCCGCAAAAAGGAAACACCGGCCCCGCAGGCGCCGGTGGCCGAAGTCGAGGCGCTGTTGAAAGATTATTCGATCGAGGTGATGCCCCGCACCGCCGAGAAGGTCGAGGATTTTCGCGCCCTGCTGCCAGAGGGCACCCGTGTTTATATCGCCCATATCGATGGCACCCCGATCGAGGATATGGTCGCCACCGCCGCGCGGCTGAACGCCGATGGCTTCAAAGTCATGCCGCATTTCCCGGCCCGCATCATCAAAGATCGCGCCACGCTGGCCGACTGGATCGCCCGCTATCAGGGCGAAGCCGATGTGCGCCAAGCGCTGTTGCTGGCAGGCGGTGTCACCGCGCCCGTGGGCGACTTTACCGACAGCATGCAGCTGATGGAGACGGGGCTTTTCGACGAGGCCGGATTCACCCGGTTGCATGTCGCCGGCCACCCCGAAGGCAACCGTGATATCGATGCCGACGGAGGCCGTCTGAACGTTGATGCCGCGCTGAAATGGAAGAACGATTTCCAGACCCGCACCGACGCCGAAATGGCCATCGCCACGCAATTTTCCTTTGACGCAGAGCCGATCATCGAATGGGCCAACAGTCTGAAAGCTACGGGCATCACCCTGCCCATTCATATCGGCATCGCAGGGCCTGCCAAGCTGCAAACGCTGATCAAATTCGCCATTGCCTGCGGCGTCGGCCCCTCGCTCAAGGTGCTGCAAAAACGTGCGATGGACGTCACCAAGCTGCTGTTGCCCTATGAGCCCGCAGATGTGATCAGCGACCTGGCCGCCTACAAAGCGGCCCACCCGGATTTTAACATCACCCATGTGCATCTTTTCCCGCTGGGCGGGATCAAAAGCAGCGCCACATGGGTCCAAGAGAATGGCGGCGCCTCTGGGGTGCCCGCCGACGCATCCTAAAGGAAGTTACATGACCAGAACCGTCATCGAATCCAAGACCAAGACCGCCGTCATCGGCTTTGACGAGCCGTTTTGCGTGATCGGAGAGCGGATCAACCCCACGGGCCGCAAGATCCTCAGCCAAGAGCTAGAGCGAGGCGATTTTTCGCGGGTCGAGGCCGACGCCATCGCGCAGGTTGCCGCTGGGGCCACGGTTTTGGATGTGAACTCGGGCGCGGTCTTTTCCAACAAAATGGCCGAAGACCCACGCTATGCCGACAACAACTTTGTCGAGCCGATGCTGATGCCGGAACTGATCAAAGTGGTGCAAAATGCCGTCGACGCGCCGATCTGTATCGACAGCTCCGTGCCCGGCGCGCTGGAGGCGGGGCTTGAGACCTGCGAAGGCCGTCCGCTGCTGAACTCCGTCACCGGAGAGGAAGAGCGGCTTGAGCTCGTGCTGCCGCTGGTCAAGAAATACAACGTGCCCGTGGTGGCGATCTCTAACGACGACACCGGCATTTCCGAAGACCCGGATGTGCGCTTTGCCGTGGCCAAAAAGATCGTCGAACGTGCCGCCGATTTCGGCATCCCCGCCCATGACATCGTGGTCGACCCGCTGGTCATGCCGATTGGCGCCATGGCAACGGCGGGCCATCAGGTCTTTACCCTTGTGCGCCGCCTGCGCGAAGAGTTGGGCGTGAACACCACCTGCGGCGCCTCCAACATCTCTTTCGGTCTGCCCAATCGTCACGGCATCAACAACGCCTTCCTGCCAATGGCAATGGGTGCTGGCATGACAAGCGCGATAATGAACCCGGTGGCCGTGCCGCTCAACGCCACCAAGATCGCCGAGAAGCGCGCCGAGATGGCCGCCGCGGGGATCATCCTGCCCGAAGAGATGGATGACGAGACCTTCGTGACGCTCTTCAATCTGGGATCAACCAAGCCCCGCCCGGGCAAGGAGATGGAGGCCATCCGCGCCGCCAACTTCCTCTTTGACCGTGACCCCCATGGCAGCGCATGGATCGAGTTCAACAAGGTCGCCCCCAAAGCCGGTCAAGAAGGCCGAGGCCGCGCGGGCCGCACCGGCGGCCGCCGCCGCCGCTGAGCCCGCTCGGAACGATGAAAGGCCCCGCCAGCATCGCTGCACGGGGCCTTTTGTTGTCGACATTCATGGAGAGCCGTTTTTCAGATAGGCAAACGGCGGAAATCGGGCGCCATCCCGACGGCCCCTGCAAAATCTAATCCGCCCGGTTCTGGCTCACGAGTTCTTGGATCGCGGCCATAACCGCCGCGACATGGTCGGCGTCCGCTGCGGCGCTATGCGGTTCATTAAAGCCGCCCATATCATTGTCGAAATACTTTCCCGAGGCCTTTGAAAAGTCGTCTGAAAGCGCGGCACGGCACAGGATGTCGGCGCCGATACTCAGGTCATTTCCAGCAACGCCAAAGCCTTCCTTCACCATTTTGGACGCCAACAGCGACCCGGGATTGACCGCGATGAAGAGCGGGCCAACCTGATGCGCGCGGGCCATTTCCTGCGTCCAGATCGTGATCGCCAATTTGCTCTGCGCATAGGCCGCCATATCGTCCAAGGTGCTGTTGCCCCGAAGGGCGGCCAGATCCACCGGTGCCTGCGCGGCAGATGAAAGGTTCACCACCCGCCCCGCTTTGGGCAGTACCGGCAGCAAGAGTTGCACCAGCAGATAGGGCGCCAAAGTGTTGACCACAAAGCGCGCGTCCAACCCCGCTTCGGTGCGCGCATCGGGCAGTTTCAGGACACCTGCGTTGTTGATCACTACGTCGATCTGGCTGTGATCAATGCGCAGCGCCTCTGCCAATGCCGCGACCTCATCCAACCGCGACAAATCTGCACGGTAGGTCTGGGGCGTGCCGCCCACCTCTGCCGCCGCTGCGCTTAATTTTTCGGCGCTGCGCCCGTGCAGCAGGACAGTATGCCCCTGCCCGCTGAGTTTCTTTGCCGTCAGCAGACCGATGCCGTCGGTCGCGCCGGTGATGAGGATGGTCTTGGTCATGGCTTTCTCCTTATCGGGGTCTCTGTGCGTCTCTGCGATGGCGCGGGATGCATCGTTCGGGCGATCACCAACCGCCCAAAACCTGCTTGCCGATCACCCGCCCGCTTTCTTGGCGCAGATGGGCTGCGCGAAGGTTCTCTACATTTATCACGCCCGCATGTTCGGTCACGGTAGATTGCAACCTGCCTGCGTCGATCATCTGCGCCACCCGGTTCAACAGGTCACGCTGCGCGGCCATGTCCTCGGTCTGGAACATCGACCTTGTGAACATAAACTCCCAATGCACGCTCAGAGCTTTGGGTTTCGCCGCTTTCATGTCCAGCGTTTCGGGGTCGTCGATCAATGCGATCTGGCCGCGCGGGGCGATTGCTTCGATGATGGCTGGCCAATGCATGTCCGTGGCCGTCAGCGCGGCAACATAGCTGGGCGTGAGGTTGAGGTCAGCCAGCTGCGCCACCAGATCACCCCGGTGATCCACCACATGATCCGCCCCCATCTTGCGCACCCAGTCTTGGGTTTCCGGACGCGAGGCGGTGGCGATCACGGTCAATCCGGTCAGCGCTTTGGCCAATTGGATCAGGATCGATCCTACGCCCCCGGCCCCGCCAATCACCAGAAGCGCCTGCCCCTTACCGGCCCCTTCCGTCAGCCGGAAAGCATCGAACAGCATTTCCCATGCGGTGATCGCAGTCAGCGGCAGACTGGCGGCCTCAACAAAATCGAGCGTTTCCGGCTTTCGCCCCACGATCCGCGCATCAACCGCATGAAAGGCGGCGTTGGTGCCTGCACGGGTCACATCCCCGGCATAGAACACCGCATCCCCGACTGCGAAATCCGTAACCTCTGAGCCCAAGTCGACGACCACCCCTGCCGCGTCGAACCCCAAGACCTTTGGGCCGCCATCGGGGGCGGAAAGCGCCCGCAGCTTCACATCCACCGGATTGACAGAGATGCCCTTTACCTCGACCAAAAGATCGCCCGGTCCCGGGGTGGGGCGGTCGATTTCCAACGCCTCCAAAACCTCTGCCGCGCCGGTGGTGTTATAGCCAATGGCTTTCATTTCGATTGTCCTTCTGCCCGAATTACGTTGTTGGACAGAAGGTATCAGTTTGCTGGCCTGTATAAACCGGGGCGAAACCAATTTGAGTTTATCGAAACGCAGTATAATGGGAACGCGCCAAGCGCCTGCGCGGTGCGCACTCCCCAGAGGCTCTCAAGGTCAGATGCAGTCGACTGCAGAACGATTAAACCGCATCAACTCATATCGCCGGAAGTTTGTCCTTCGCCCCCTCTACCCGAAAACATTCGTCACCGCAGGACGCTGCACTCATGCGAGGGGATCAAACCTTCCAAGCGACCCTCAGTATCAGAACCTTAGCGACAGGCACGACATGCCGCCGTCCAGTTTGGCGCATTCCGCATTATTGATCTCGACCACTTCAAAGCCTGCCTTCGTCAACATTTCCGCGGTGCGGGGGAAGCCCGCAGGGCAGACCACATATTGGTTGAACCGGATGCTATTGGCGGCGGCCTCTTCGCCCTCGGCGGTGTGCAGAACGCGGTAGCCTTCGAAACAGCCCGAAGCGTCGAGCCGTTTGGTGCTGAGGATGGTGTCCCCGTCAAGCAGTGAGCAATCGGTCTTGAAGTGCAGCACGCCCGGCGGCGTAACGACCTCGCGGAGGCTATAGCCCCAGTCCGAGACGATCCGCGTGAGCTCGACCACGCCTTCGGCATCGGTGCGGTCTGATCTGCCCACCAAGATCTCGCGCCCGGTGACCAGAATGTCGCCTCCCTCGATATGGCCCGGGCCTTCGATCTGGCGCAGGTCACTGTAAAGGGTGCTCAAGGTCGGTGCCATTTCGGCCACCTCTCCCATGCGGCTCGGTGCGCCGGGGCGCATGAGTACGGCACCCTTTGGCAAACAAAGCGCGGTATCCTCAACAAAGACGGAATCGGGAAAGGCTTCCAGCGCAGGCAGTTCGATCACCTCAGCGCCGGTTTCTTTCAATGTGGCAACGTAATGCGCATGGGCCTTTTCCATCTGCGCAAGATCGGGGGTGCCGATGTCCTCGGCGCGCAGACCGTCGACGATGCTGGCGGCGGGGCGACGGGTGACGGCGCGGGTGAATTCATAGATGGGGTCTGTCATGTTATGCTCTCTTGTTTGCTTGCGCGGGGGTCGGCTGTGCCTGAATCTCAATGAGCGTCGGCCCGCCAGTCGCGCTGGCCGCTCGCAGCGCATCTGCAACGGCGCCGGGCCGCGTATCGCAGCGCCAGAAGGGCAAGCTGCAGGATTGGGCGACGGCGGCGAAGTCCGGCGGGGCCGGGTCACATCCGACGACGCTTACCCCCGCGTCCTGCATGGAGGTAGCGATTTCCTGATAGCCGTGGTTGTTCCAGATGATGAAGCAAATCGGCAGGTTTTCTTGCACCGCGCACATCAATTCCGGAAGGCTGAACTGCGCGCCGCCATCGCCTGCAATGCAGATCACCGGCGTGTCGGGTGCCGCGAGCGCCGCCCCGATTGCAGCGGGGATGCCATAGCCAAGCGCGCCAAAGCCGGTGGCGGCGTTGAACCAGCCGCCGGGGCGGTCGTGGTCGTAGTAAAGGTTGCCCGCATAGATTGGCTGGGCGGAATCGCCGACGATGATCGCCCCCGGAACGGCGCCGCGCACTTCAGCGAGGGTGTCGCAAGCCGCGCGCATTTCCGGGCCGATCTCTTCAAACGCCTCGCGGCGGGCCATGGCCGCCCGCGCGGCCCCGTCTGGCGCGGCAGCCCCGTCGATTGCGGCATTCAGCGCGTCGATTGCGGAAGCCGCATCGCCGTGGATCGACAGTTCGGCGGCATGGCGGGAAAGCTGTTCAGCGCAAATATCGACGCGGATGAGCCTTTGGATCTCGGGCATGGTGCCGGAGGCGTACATATCATAATCGGTCGGACCCAGTTCGGTGCCCAGGGCCAGAACCACGTCCGACTGCGCGATCAGTGCCCGCACGGCTTGCAGGCTGGGGCTGGCCGGAACGCCCAAAGGATGCTCGAACATTACGCCGCGGGCATTCACCGTTTGCACCACCGGCGCGCCTAGCTTTTCGGCAAGGGTCCGCAGGGCATTCCCGGCTTTTCGGACCCCGCCGCCGGCAAGGATCAAAGGTGCTTTGCTCTGCGCGAGTATCGCGGCGGCATCTGAAAGCTGTTCGGCAGACGGGGGTGTCAAAACGGTAGAGGAAATAGAGGGCACTTCGGCGGTATAGGGAGCGCCGGCCACGTCCAGCGGTATCTCAAGATGTGTGGGCCCCGGCCGGCCGGACTGGAACGGCTCAAATACCCGGTCGAGCATGGGGGCAAGTTCATCGGCGGTCTCAACCCGCTCGGAGATCAGCGCCACGGTCCGTGCCATCGCCCGCTGATCGGGGAGTTCGTGGAGATGGCCCCTGCCCTTGCCAAGGCTGGGCAGCGTGTTGACGCCAGAGATCACCAGCATCGGCACAGAATCCGCGCGGGCTTGGCCTATTGCGGTCAGCGTATTGGTCAGCCCCGGCCCCGTTATGACAAAGGCAACACCCGGTTTGCCGGAGACCCGTGCATAGCCATCCGCCATGAAGCCCGCGCCCTGTTCGTGCCGGGGCGTCACATGGCGGATGCCCGAGGCCGCCAAGCCCCGATAAAGCTCGATCGTGTGCACGCCGGGGATGCCAAAGACACAGTCGACACCGCGCTGTGAAAGCTGGGCGACCAGCGCCTCGCCGAGGCTGGTCATGCCGTTTCCAGCTGCAGTTGCGCCGCGTGCCGGATGATCCGGTCACAGGCCGCATCAAAGGCCGCGTCGCCGGTGGTCAGCGCCACACGCACCCAAGCATCGAGCGTTTCCCCAAAGGACGCACCGGGCATGACCGCCACGCCAACCTGCTCAAGCAGGTGCATGGCATAGTCGGTGCCGCTCATTCCGGTGGCCGACACGTCGATCATTGCAAACATGCCTGCATCCGGTTGATGAACCTTGAACGGGCTCTCTTGCGACAGACGGCGGTGCAAACGCTCGGCACGGGCGGCAAAGCGCTGCTTCATGCCATCCGCCACAGGGGATCCTTCGCGCACCGCTTTTTCGGTCATGTCAGCGATAAAGGGCTGGTTGCCGAAAAGCATGGTCTCCGACAGCGGCAAGAGGGCCTCGGTAAAGGCTTCGGGGCCAATGCACCAACCGCTGCGAAAGCCCGGTGCGGCGTGGGATTTTGAGATCGAGGATACGACGATGGTGCGGTCAGCCAGCTGCGGACGCCACAGAGGCGAGCAGAATTCAGAGGTGTCGAAGATAAGCTCTTCGTACACTTCATCAGAGATAATCCACAGATCATGGGCAATGGCCAGTTCACCAAGCGCGTCTATCTCCGCGCGGGTCAGGACCGCGCCGGTGGGATTATGCGGCGTGGTCAGCAAGATTGCCGTGGTCTGCGGGGTGATCCTTGCGGCGATGTCATCCGCATGAAGGCGAAAGCCGTTTTCCGGGCGCAGCGGGACGGGCACCATCTCGGCACCGCTGGATCGGATAACCCCTTCGTAAGTGGCATACATCGGATCGCCGACCAGAACCTGCTGCCCGGCCTCGGCCACGCCCAACAGCACGGCATAAAGCGCCGTCTGCGTGCCGGGAAAACACATCGCTTGGTCCGGCGTGATGCGACGGCCCGCGCGGCGCGAATAACGCTCGGCCAATGCAGCGCGCAGACCTGTCTCACCCCGACCGTCGGAATAGCCAGTGCGGCCCCGGCGCATCGCATCGGCCGCAACATCCATGAGCGCATCCGGCGTCGGCACGTCCGGCTCGCCGATGGTCAACTCGATAATATCACGGCCCTGTGCGGCAAGCTCGCGCGCCTTTAGATGCACTTCCCATTTTGCGCCGCCAAGACCTGCCAGCCGTCGGGTGATATCTGTCGTTTTCATGTCTGTTGCCCTGCTTTTGTGAGGTCTATCCCGAGGAGTGCTCCGACGGAGCGAATTCCGATTTCTGCAAGCTCATCCGGCGCGAAAGCGCTCGGTAGAACACCGCCTTCCATCCACAATCCATCAATCACAGCGTTGCAGGCGATGGCCAAATGGCGCAGCTCTTGTGTTGTGCGGGGCTTACCCGCCTCGTTCAATACGGCGACGATCAGCGCCTCAAGGCGGTTGCGGAAATTGTAATAGGTCCGCTTGTGACTTTCGCGCATCTGCGCGTCGTCATGGACCTTGGTCAGAAACCCCGCCCAAAGGCTGACCGATCCCGCATCGACAACCGGCGGTGTCAGGCTGCCGACGACAAAAGCCGCCAACCGTGCCACCGGCGCGTTACAATCGGCCCCCGCGAAGGCCGATGTCAGGTCGGTGAGCCGGTCCATGTGATGCTCATAGGCCGCGGTGATCAGGTCTTCTTTCGACGAAAAGTGATGCCTGATCATACCCTGTGACACATCGGCACGAGCCGCGATTGCCCGGACCGTCGCGGCCTGAACACCCTTTTCGGCGATCAGCGACAGGGTGGCCTTTATCAGGGCCTCCCTGCGGTGCTCCGCTGGCTCACGTTTAAATTTAGGCGTGCTGTCCGACACAGGCGGTTTCCGAACCTCCTAATTATACACTTGCATGATTACGAAATACGGGCCTTACTACAAGACACAAATTTGGGACACATCGAATGAGGGGCGCGGACGCTTTGCAGACAGAGCCGATCAGAGCCACACAAGCAGCCGAAGACGCCAGTGCCGATAGCGCGGCGGAGAATGAGGCCATAAGAATAACCGACCTGCACAAATCCTTTGGCGCGTTGGAGGTTCTCAAAGGTGTCTCACTGACCGCGCAAAAGGGCGATGTTGTCGCTATCATCGGCGGCAGCGGGTCGGGCAAATCTACCTGCCTGCGCTGCATCAATTTCCTCGAAACCCCAAGTGCGGGTCAGATCATCGTCAACGGTGAAGAGATCAAGATGCGCCAAGACGGCTCCCCCGTTGACCGCCGCCAGATCGAACGCATCCGAACCCGCCTTGGCATGGTGTTTCAGGCTTTCAACCTCTGGACCCACCGCACCCTGCTGGAAAACGTCATCGAGGTGCCGGTCCATGTCCTCAAAGTGCCGCGGGATGAGGCCATCAAGCGCGCACGGGTGCTGCTAGACCGGGTCGGACTGGGCGATAAGGCTGATACATTTCCTGCGTTTCTGTCGGGCGGTCAGCAGCAACGCGCGGCAATTGCGCGCGCCCTTGCGGTAGAACCCAGCGTGATGCTGTTTGACGAACCCACCAGCGCGCTTGACCCCGAGTTGGTGGGCGAGGTGCTCACGGTGATCCGCGATCTGGCCGCCGAAGGGCGGACCATGCTGCTTGTCACCCATGAGATGAAATTCGCGCGCGAGGTGGCGACACATGTCGTCTACCTTTTTGAGGGGCGCATCGAAGAACAAGGCCCGCCGGAAGAGCTTTTCGGCAACCCTCAATCCGCTCGGCTGCGGCAGTTTTTGCAGACAGTCGGCTAAACCACCAAGAAAAAAACAGGGAGACTACCAATGACATTTAAGAAACTCATGACGAGTGCGATCGCGACAGCAGTGCTGAGCGCCGGTGCCGTGGCCGCCGAAGAGGTCAAGATCGGCATCGCAGCCGAACCTTACCCGCCCTTCGCCTCTCTCAATGCCTCCGGTGAATGGGAAGGCTGGGAAGTTGAGATCATCGACGCGGTCTGCAAGGCCGCCGAGTTGGACTGTGTGATCACCCCCGTGGCTTGGGACGGCATCATCCCCTCGCTGACGGGCCAGCAGGTCGATGCGATCATGGCCTCCATGTCGATCACCGAAGAGCGTCAGAAAACGATCGATTTCTCTGATCCCTACTACAACACACCCGCGGTGATCGTGGCGGATAAGTCGATGGACATCGAACCTACGGCCGAGTCGCTGGCTGGCAAGATCATCGGCATTCAAGCCTCAACCATCCACCAAGCCTATGCCAATGAATATTTCGGCGATGCGGCGGAAATTCGGGTCTATCAGACGCAGGACGAAGCCAATCAGGATCTGGTCTCGGGTCGGATCGACGCCACACAGGCCGACAGCATCGCTATGGCGGATTTCGTCAATTCCGACATCGGCACCTGCTGCGAGATCAAAGGATCGGTGGAGAATGACGAGGCCATCTTGGGACAAGGTGTCGGCGCTGGCGTGCGCAAGGGCGATGATGCGCTGCGTGAAAGCCTGAACAAAGGCATCGCGCAGATCCTCGAAGATGGGACCCACGAAGAGATCACCGGGCGCTATTTCGACACCAGCATCTACGCAGAGTAAGCGCGTATTGTGGAGATGATCTTCGAAACGCTCGGGCTTGCCGAGAGCGCGAAACTACTATCCCTCAGCCCACCGGGCTGGGGCGGCAACCTGTTGCGTGGGCTTGCGAACTCTCTGCAGATCGCGTTCGGCGCCTTTGGGTTCGGTCTGCTGATCGGGCTCTTTGGGGCCTACGGCAAGCTCTATGGCGGGGTGGTCCTGCGCGACCTCCTCGCCGTTTATACGACTGTGATCCGGGCCGTGCCGGAATTGGTGCTGATCTTGATCCTCTATTACGTCGGCACCGATCTCATTAACAAAGTCTCAGGCGCCATGGGCTATGGCCGGGTCGAGATTAGCGGTGTCGTCGCCGGGATCTGGGTGCTCGGCGTGGTGCAGGGCGCCTATGCCACCGAGGTGCTGCGCGGCGCGATCCAAGCCGTGCCCGCGGGCCAGATCGAGGCCGCGCGCGCGTACGGGATGCCGCCGCTGATGCTGCTGCGCCGGGTGACGATCCCCGCGATGATGTCCTTTGCCACGCCGGGCCTTGCGAACCTGTGGCTTATTGCGACCAAAGATACCGCGCTTCTGGCCATCGTCGGCTTCAGCGAATTGACGCTGGAGACCCGACAGGCCGCCGCCAGCACGCGCGCCTATTTCACCTTCTTCCTCGCCGCGGGCGCGCTCTATTTGATCGTGACGCTATGTTCGGGCGCGGTCTTTGCCCGGATCGAAAAATGGGCGCGGCGCGGTCAGCCGTCGCTGAAAGGAGCGAGCCGATGATCCCCTTTCGCGCTCTGATGCAGCCCCACCGCATTGTCATGCTGGCGCTTTTGCTGGTCGTAGTCATCTGGTGCGCCGTGGCGCTGCGGTGGGATTGGATACCGGAATATGCCCCGCTGGCATTGGAAGGGCTCTGGCGCACGATCTGGATACTGGTCGTGACCTGTGTGCTAGGGTTTCTTTTGGCCATCCCGCTGGGCCTCGCGCAGGCCATCGGGCCTTGGTACCTGTCTGCCCCTGCCCGGATATTCTGCACCGTCATCCGGGGCACGCCGCTGCTCTTGCAGATCTGGCTGCTCTACTACGGTCTCGGCTCGCTTTTCCCGCAAATTCCTTGGATCCGCGGCAGTGAACTCTGGCCCTACCTGCGCCAAGCTTGGCCCTATGCGGTGCTGGCGCTGACACTGTCTTATGCGGGCTACGAAGGCGAAGTCATGCGCGGCGCGTTTTCTAGTGTGAACAAGGGGCAGCTTGAGGCTGCAAACGCATTCGGCATGCCGCGTTTCACCATGTTTCGCCGCATTTGGCTGCCGCAGGCGATCCGCAACGTGCTGCCGACGCTTGGGGGCGAAACCATCCTGCAACTCAAGGCCACACCTCTGGTCGCGACGATCACGGTGGTCGAGCTTTATGCTGTATCCTCGCGTGTGCGCTCGGACACGTTTATCGTCTATGAACCGCTGATCTTGCTGGCTGTGTTTTACATGATCATCGCCGGGGTCATCGCCTTGTTGTTTCGACGGTTCGAGAACCAAGTGCCGGGATAGGGGCGGCAGCGGTTGGATGAGATCCAACTTCTCAAACGGGGATCGGGAACGCGATCAGTCCGCCCTCAAATCCATGGGCGTCGTGCCAAACTGGGTCTTGAAGGCGCGCGTCATGGCACTTGCGTTTTCGTAACCGCAGCGCGTGGCGATCTCAGAAATTGACAGGTTGGTGCCTTCGGCCAGACTCTTCGCGGCGATCAGGCGTCGGTGCCGATAGACTTGGCCCGGCGTCGCATTCAGACTGCGTGCAAACCGTCTTTGCAAGCTTTTGAGCGAACACCCCAAGTGACGTGCAATCGTCGGGATCGGCACGGGTGCTTCGATAGTCTCATCCATAAGGACAAGCGCCCGAGACACCAGTTTGGACCGCACAGATATGCTATTCGTGGCCCCCAACGGCTGATTAGTTTCATGCAAGAAAAGCGACGCGACATCGAGCCGTGTGATTTCACCGCAGTGCGCCCCGATCAACGTCAGAACCAAGTCAAAGGACGCCATGGCACCACCGCAGGTGATCCGGTTGCCGTCTATCACAAACCGTTCTTGCCGGGCATCTACCTGCGGAAATGTCTCTGAAAAGCTTTCGAAAAGATGCCCATGGATGGTCGCGGGCCTGTCGTCCAACAGCCCTGCAGCCGCCAGCAGCCAGGCCCCCATATCGAGCCCCACCAGACATTTCGCATTCGCGCAGAGCCCCCGCAGCGCGGAGAGCACCTGACTGCAGCTCAGCGCAAGATGGCCATAGCTGGCGGTCACCATGAGGTAATCAGAGGGGGGCTTTGTCGCCGTGGCCAATTCGGTCTGTACCAACATCCCGCTTGAAGACCGCACGAGCCCCCCCTCAAGCGAAAGCAGGCGCCAGTCATACCGCGCCTGCCCGGTGATGCTGTTCGCGGCGCGAAACGGCTCCAAAGTGTTGGCCAGACAATGGTTCGAGAAACCATCGAAAAGCAGAATGTCGATCTTAACCGTCTCGCCCGTTGATTTTGTCATTTCCTGCATGTTTCTGTCTAGCACTGCACATGTCCGCCGATCAATCCGGGTAGTCTGCAGTTAAAGCTAAAAGGAGACCAAGATGCCCCTGCAGATGACCCGTGAGGTCTTTATCACCTGCGCCGTGACCGGTTCCGGCAGCAGCCAAGATCGGTCACCCCATGTTCCTCGCAGCCCTGAACAGATCGCCAATTCAGCCATTGCCGCCGCCAAAGCGGGTGCGGCGATTGTGCATTGCCACGTGCGCGACCCCGCGACCGGCGTGCCCTCACGCGATCCGAAACTTTACCGCGAAGTGACCGATCGCATCCGCGATGCCGAAGTCGATGTGGTGCTGAACCTGACCGCAGGCATGGGCGGCGATATGGTCTTTGGCCCGCCCTCCGCGCCGCTGCCGCTGAATGATGCCACCGATATGGTCAGCGCCGAGGAACGGCTGGCCCATATCGAAGACTGCCTTCCCGAGATTTGCACTCTCGATTGTGGCACGATGAACTTTGCCGAAGCCGATTATGTGATGACGAACACGCCCGGCATGCTGACGACAATGGGCGCGCGTATGGAAGCGCTTGGCGTGAAGCCGGAGATTGAGGCATTTGATACCGGCCACCTTTGGTATGCGAAACAACTGGTTAAGGATGGCGTGCTGTCTTCGCCCGCGCTGGTGCAGCTGTGCATGGGCATTCCGTGGGGCGCGCCCAATGACCTGAACACCTTCATGGCGATGGTCAACAATGTCCCCCACGACTGGAACTGGTCCGCGTTCTCGATTGGCCGGGATGAGATGCCTTATGTGGCCGCATCTGTTTTGGCAGGCGGGCATGTGCGCGTCGGGCTTGAGGATAACCTGTGGCTGGGCAAAGGCGAGCTTGCCACCAATGAGGCGCTTGTTTCGCGTGCCGTGTCGATCATCGAAAACATGGGGGCAACCATCATGGGCCCCGATGCCGTGCGCCAAAAACTTGGCCTGACAAAGCAGGCGCCACGATGACCAAAACAGCAGCAATCATCGGCGGTGGTGTCATTGGCGGCGGCTGGGCCGCGCGCTTTGCCTTGTCTGGATGGAACGTCGCTATTTTCGACCCCGATCCCGAAGCCGAACGCAAAATCAGCGAAGTCATGGCGAACGCGCGCCGGTCCCTGCCTGCCCTGTCCGAGGTGGCCCTACCGCCCGAAGGTCAGGTGAAAATCGTCCCCACATTGGCCGGCGCCGTCGCGGACGCAGACTGGATTCAAGAGAGCGCGCCGGAACGGCTTGAGATGAAGCACAAGATCTTCACCGAGGTTCAGTCCCATTGCCGCAAAGACGCAATGATCGGCTCTTCAACCTCGGGGTTCAAACCGTCTGAACTGCAGCAAGGGGCGTTGCGGCCCAGCCAGATTTTCGTCGCGCATCCATTCAACCCTGTCTATCTTCTTCCGCTTATCGAACTGGTCGGTGACGATGCCACGACCACACGCGCGCATGCGGTGCTTGCTGAGATCGGCATGAAGCCCCTGAAGGTGCGCAAAGAAATCGACGCGCATGTGGCCGATCGTTTTCTCGAAGCGGTCTGGCGCGAGGCGCTTTGGCTGATCAAGGACGGCATCGCCACGACCGAGGAAATCGATGACGCGATCCGGTTTGGCTTTGGGCTGCGTTGGGGTCAGATGGGTCTGTTTGAAACCTACCGCGTTGCGGGCGGCGAGGCCGGGATGGCCCATTTCATCGAACAATTCGGGCCCTGCCTGCAGTGGCCTTGGACCAAATTGATGGATGTGCCCGAGCTGACCGATGAATTGGTACAGATGATCGCCAGCCAATCGGATCAACAATCCGGCGCATATACGATCCGCGAGCTTGAACGCATTCGCGACGACAATCTGGTGTCCATGATGCGGGCCCTGAAGGGCCGTGACTGGGGTGCGGGCGCACTGCTGAACGCGCATGACGCCCGCCGTGAGGGCAAAGCCGACCCTGACTTCACCAAACCCATCATCACTGTCGCCCGCACCATTCCAATCGATTGGACGGATTACAACGGCCATATGAATGAAAGCCGCTATGGGCAGCTGTGGTCGGATGCCGCCGATGCGCTCATGCGCATGATCGGGGCCGATGCCGCCTATATCAAATCGGGCTTCAGCTATTTTACCGCCGATACCCACACCAAGTTCCGCAATGAATGCCATGCCGGCGACAATGTCACAGTTGTCACGACCATTCTTGAGGGTGCGGGCAAAAAGCTGCGGCTCTTCCATGAATTGAAAAATACCGATGGCGATGTGGTGGCAACCTGCAATCAATTCCTGCTGCACGTCAGTTTGGAAACCCGCAAATCCTGCGACCCTGCGGCGCATATTAGTGACAAACTAACCTCGATCATCGCGGCCCAGGCCGCCCTGCCAAAGCCGGAGCTTACCTGATGCATTTTGGATTGACCGAAGAACAAGAGATGATCGTTTCCACCGTGCGGTCCTTCGTGGAAAACGAAATCTACCCCCACGAGGCCGAGGTAGAGCGCACAGGCGAAGTCCCCGATGACGTCGCGCAGGCGATCAAGCAAAAGACCATCGATCTTGGGTTCTATGCCTGCAACTTTCCCGAAAGCGTGGGTGGGGCCGGTCTGTCGCATCTTGAATTCGCGCTGGTAGAACGCGAATTGGGCCGCGGCTCTATGGCGTTGAACCACTTCTTCGGGCGGCCGCAGAATATCTTGATGGCCTGCAAGGACGATCAGATTGACCGCTACCTCACCCCCGCCATCCGCGGCGAAAAGATGGATGCGCTAGCCATGACCGAACCCGATGCCGGGTCCGATGTGCGTGGCATGAAATGTACGGCCAAACGCGATGGCGGAGACTGGGTTCTGAACGGAACCAAGCATTTCATCTCTGGCGCGGACCATGCGGATTTCGTGATCGTCTTCGTGGCAACCGGCGAAGACGACACGCCGCGCGGCCCCAAAAAACGCATCACCACCTTTCTGGTCGACCGTGGCACGCCCGGTTTCACCATTCGCGATGGCTACAAATCGGTCTCGCACCGTGGCTACAAGAACATGATCCTCGAATTTGACAACTGCCGCCTGCCGGATGCACAGGTTCTTGGCGAGGTTGATGGTGGCTTTGCGGTGATGAACGAATGGCTTTACGCCACGCGGATCACGGTCGCCACTATGTCTGTGGGACGCGCACGTCGTTGTTTTGACATGGCGTTGGATTACGCGGCTGAACGCAAACAGTTCGGGCAACAGATCGGCAAATATCAAGGCATCAGCTTTCAGCTTGCCGACATGATCACCGAAATCGATGCGGCGGATCACCTGACTTTGGCAGCGGCGTGGCGGTTGGATCAAGGCCTGCCCGCGAACCGCGAAATCGCCAGTGCAAAGCTCTACGCCTCCGAAATGCTGGCGCGGGTGACGGATGCCACCCTGCAAATCTTTGGCGGCATGGGCTTGATGGATGACTTTCCGATTGAACGCTTCTGGCGCGATGCGCGGGTCGAGCGGATTTGGGATGGCACATCTGAAATCCAGCGCCACATCATCAGCCGCGATCTATTGCGCCCCCTTGGCGCCTAGGACCAAGACATGAGTGATCTTGAGCGCCTCCTTCGTCCCCGCTCCATTGCCGTTGTCGGCGGTGGGGCGTGGTGCGACTCCGTGATCGAACAGAACCAGAAGATCGGGTTCATAGGTGATATCTGGCCCGTGCATCCCAAAAAAGACAGTGTCGGCGGGTTGCCAGCCTTTAAGACGCTTGCTGATTTACCAGACGCGCCGGATGCGACGTTCATCGGAGTGAACCGCAGCGCAACCATCGATCTGGTTGGCGAGTTGAACCAGATGGGTGCCGGGGGTGCCGTGTGTTTTGCCAGTGGCTTCAAAGAAACCGCCGACGGTGCGGATTTGCACGACCAATTGCTGGCCGCAGCAGGGGGAATGCCCATTCTGGGGCCAAATTGCTACGGGGTTCTGAATGCCGTGGATCGGGTGGCGCTTTGGCCTGATCAACATGGGTTGGCTCCCGTGGAAACGGGCGTGGCGATCCTTGCGCAGTCGTCCAATATCGCGATTAACCTCACGATGCAGCAACGCGGGTTGCCCATCGCCTATACCATCACCGCGGGCAATCAGGCCCAACAAGGACTTGCCAGCATTGCCCAAACAGTCATCCGCGACGACCGCGTGACGGCGCTTGGGCTTTACATCGAAAGCTTTGGCGACATCGCGGCCTTCGAAGAACTGGCGCGGCTTTCGCGCGCGCTCGGCAAACCGATCGTGGCGTTGAAGGTTGGCCGTTCGCAGGAATCGCAACTGGCGACCATTTCGCACACGGCCTCGCTCGCTGGCAGCAGCGCTGGTTCGGACGCGGTATTGGCGCGGCTTGGCATTGCGCGGGTCGGTTCCCCCGCCGCACTGCTTGAAACGTTGAAGCTGTTTCACTGCCATGGCCGCCTGTCCGGGGCGCGAATTGCGTCCTTGAGTTGTTCAGGTGGCGAGGCGAGCGTTATGGCGGATACCGCCGCGCAATATGGCCTGACGTTTCCACCGCTGACATCCGAGCAGACAGATACACTTTCGCAACACCTCAGTTCGCTGGTCAATCTGGCGAACCCTCTGGATTACCACACGCAAATCTGGCGCGATAAGGCGGCTATGACGACGGTGTTCGCGGCCATGACGGGCGATGATATCGATCTGACGCTTGTGGTTCTTGATTTCCCCCGCTTGGACAGCTGTACTGCCGGTGATTGGATGATTGCGATTGAGGCGATTGAGGAGGCAGCCCGTCAAACGGGCCGCCCGTTTGGGGTGGTCGGGTCGATCGTCGAAAACCTTCCTGAAGCCGTTGCAAAACGCCTGCTTGGCGCGGGGATCGTGCCGCTCTGCGACTTTGGCACGACCTGTGAAGCGATCAGCGCCGCGCGCATGTCGATGAACCAAGATCATCAGCCCCTGCTGCGCGCGCAAAGCTTGGCAACCACCACCACGGTTACCGAAGGCGATGCCAAACTGGCCCTTGCGTCATACGGCATGGACGTGCCCAAAAGCCGTGGAGGCGTAGGGCGAGCGGATGTGGTCGATTGCGCCAAAAAGATCGGTTTTCCCGTGGCCCTAAAGGGCGAAGGGGTTGCCCACAAAACGGAGGCCGGCGCGGTGAGACTGAACCTTGCTGACGCAGCGCAGGTTGAGGCGGCGGCGCTGAAGATGCAATCCACTACCTTCCTTGTGGACGAAATGATTAACGGCACAGTCGCAGAACTTTTGATTGGTGTTGTCGCGGACCCTGCCCACGGGTTCGTCCTGACCTTGGCCGCGGGCGGTACGCTGACGGAAATTCTGAAGGACGGTCAATCCTTGCTGCTCCCCACGACGGATGCCGATATTCGACACGCCCTGGGGCAGTTAAGAATAAACCCCCTATTGATCGGCTTCCGCGGTGGTGAAACAGCAAACATAGATGCCATTGTTGACGCGGTCTTAAGGCTGCAAAACTTTGTCACTGACTACGCCGACGAGCTTGCCGAAATCGAAATCAATCCACTCATTTGTACAAAAGACCGTGCGATCATCGCCGATGCGCTTTTGGTGAAAGGAACAACATGACAAGTCCCGTTAAAACGCGCCGCGAGGGTGCCGTCCTCGAAATCACTTTGGACCGCCCAAAGGCCAATGCCATTGATCTGCAAACCAGCCGTGTCCTGGGCGAAACCTTTGCTGCGTTTCGCGATGAACCTGATTTGCGCGTTGCGATTATCACAGGCGCGGGGTCGAAATTCTTCTGCCCCGGCTGGGATTTGAAAGCTGCCGCAGATGGCGATGAGGTGGATGGTGATTACGGCGTTGGCGGCTTTGGCGGACTGCAAGAATTGCGCGACATGAACAAACCGGTGATCGCTGCGGTAAACGGTATTTGTTGTGGCGGCGGGCTCGAATTGGCGTTGTCGGCAGACGTTATCTTGGCGGCCGATCATGCAAGTTTTGCGCTGCCCGAAATCACGTCTGGCACGGTGGCTGATGCCGCCTCCATCAAATTGCCAAAGCGCATCCCCTACCACATCGCAATGGAAATGCTGTTCACAGGCCGCTGGCTGGACGCCGAAGAGGCCAACCGCTGGGGGTTTGTGAACCGCATTCACGCGGCGGACGATCTGATGGCGCAGGCATGGGATATGGCACGCCTTTTGGCCTCGGGTCCGCCGCTGGTCTATGCCGCGATCAAAGAAATCGTGCGTGATGCTGAGGATAGCAATTTTCTGGACACTATGAACCGGGTTACCAAACGCCAGCTAAAGACTGTCGATGTGCTTTACGGGTCTGAGGATAACGCCGAAGGTGCGCGCGCCTTTGCAGAAAAGCGGAATCCGGTCTGGAAAGGGCGCTGAAATCGTTATGTCCGGGCTTTCACGGCCTGCGCGGGGCTATTGGTTCCGTGCCATGTCGACAGCCCACTTAACGAACGATTGGGCCACCGATTTCCCACCCCCGGTGGCGGATGATGAGATAGATCGTCCCAAAATCTTTTTCGCGTTTCCCACTAGATTTCACGCTGCCAGCGAGGAAAACATCCCAATCCACGGAGCCGCAGGCGGAAATATTAGCGCAAACCGTCGCCCGCAACAGCAACGCGGAACAGTCGGATCGATTAAGTGATTGATTTAGTGGCGGACCCTAGAGGATTCGAACCTCTGGCCTCTGCCTTCGGAGGGCAGCGCTCTATCCAGCTGAGCTAAGGGTCCACTGAGGGGCGGTATAGCCAGAGCGAGCCGCCCCTGCAATGGGAAATCCGGGCGCAAGGGCGGCGAAATTGAGCTTAGGCGAAAAGATCATGTGCCAATTCAAGTGCGTCAACCAAAGTGTCGACCTCGGCGCGGGTGTTATACATGCCAAAGGACGCTCGGCAGGTGGCAGAAACACCCAGATGCGTCATCAAAGGTGCCGCGCAATGGTGCCCGGCCCGCACCGCTACGCCCTTTTTGTCGAGCACGGTTGAAATGTCATGGGCATGGGCCGCGCCATCCAAGGTGAAGCTAAAGATCGCAGCCTTATCCGGTGTCGTGCCCTGAAGGTTAAGCCAGTTCAGACCGCTGAGACGGGACACGGCGTAGTCGCGCAGATCATCTTCATGGGCGGCGATATTCTCCATCCCCAGGTCCATCATGAAATCCAGCGCCACGCCCAAGCCGATGGTGGCCACGATGCCGGGGGTGCCCGCCTCGAACATCATTGGTGGGTCGTTGTAGCTGACCGTCTCTTTGCTGACTTCGCGGATCATGTCGCCGCCCCCGATGAAGGGGCGCATTTCGGCCATCCGATCAGACTTGATGTAGATCGCGCCTGAGCCGGAGGGGCCGTAGAGTTTGTGCCCCGTGACAGCATAGAAATCACAGCCAATGTCTTGGACATCCACCGGCATATGCACCGCCCCCTGCGAGCCATCGACCAGCACCGGAACGCCTTTTTCATGCGCCGCGGCGGTGATGGATTTTACATCAACTTTGGTTCCCAAAACGTTGGAAAGATGCGAGATTGCAACCAGCTTGGTCTTTGGCCCGATGGCATCGATCACCGCCTGCGGATCCAGTGCGCCGGTGGCGTCTACATCGACCCATTTCAGCACCACGCCCTGCCGCTCGCGCAGGAAATGCCATGGCACGATATTGGCGTGATGCTCCATCACCGACAGAACGATTTCATCACCGGCCTGCATCCGCGGCATGGCCCAGCCATAGGCCACGGTGTTGATCCCCATGGTGGCACCGGTGTTTAGCACGATTTCGTCTTCTGATCCGGCATTGAGAAACCGCGCAACAGTACCGCGCACGCTTTCATATTTGTCGGTCGCCAGGTTAGAAAGGTAGTGCAAGCCACGGTGAACATTGGAGTATTCATTCGCATAGGCTTGGGTGATCGCGTCGATCACCACCTGCGGCTTCTGCGCTGATGCCCCATTGTCGAGATAGACCAGCGGCTTGCCGTTTACCTCGCGGCTGAGGATCGGAAACTGCGCCCGGACGGCTTCAACGTCGAACATGACTTAAACTCCTTGGGCGGTGAGCCCGATCAAAGACAGCAAGAGGCCAAGACCCAGCAAGACCCCAAGCGCAGCCCCTGCCAGCACGGCGGCAGCGTGCAACAGCCCCGGCAATTGCAGCAGTTCGGCCACGAAATTCAGCAGGATCCAAAGACCCCAAAAGGTAACGACGAAAGAGGCCAGCAGCGCGACAGGTGGCAGGGCCAGGGTCAGCAGAAGGATCCCCAGCTGCGCACAGAGCCGCAGCGCTTGCAGCCACACAACAGCGGCCAAGAGCGGTTCAACCGCGCCCTGCCCGCCCATAGCCCTGCCGACCCAAGAGAGCGCGTACACATAGAGCAGCATCAACCCTGCCAGCAGCGCAAATAGCACAAGTGGCGATTGAAAATAGGTCGGGAGCGCCATGGCGGGGGGCGCGATCACAAACATCGCCGAGATCACCAGCGCGTTCAGCGCCGCAACCAAGGCGAGCGATGTCCAAATCACCTCTCGCCCCAACGGCAGGGCCGCGATCGTCTGCGCCGCTGTACGGGGGCTGCGCAGCGTGGTTTGCGCAAGTTGGGTCAGGGAAGCAATGTCCATCTCAGCCCCGCTGCGCCGCAAGCAGGCCCGCGACCCAGAACCAGAAAAAGACCGCCAACCAAACGACGCCCACGATCTGCGCCTGCACGCCCGGCCCGATAAAGCCTAGCGCAAGGCCCAGCAACAGCAGGATCGGCGCGGAGGCGAGAAGCGACCAAACCAACGTCAACCGCACCGCATAGCCGGTGAGCCGCTGCCCCGCGATGCGGCTGATCGCCCAAACCATCGCCGCCAGACCATAGAGCAGCATCGGCATCACGAAGATCCAGAAGAACGCGCTCCAATACTGCCGCACGGCCAGCGGTCCTTCGGGGTCAAGATGCGCCGCGCGGGCTTGATAAGGGGACAGGGCCACGAAAATCAGCAGCCCCGCCATCAGCGCGAACATCAGCACGCGCACCTCGTTGCGGCCTTGCGCCAGCAGCCCCGACATCACTTTGCCGGGGCCGCGATAGGTCGCAACGATATCGCTGGTGACAGCCATCAGGCGCTACGACGCTCCAACCACGCGCTGAGACGCCCGTTGATCTCCTCGCGCAGACCCTCTGCTTCGATCTCTTCCACCGCTTCGGCAAGGAAGGCCAGTGTCAGAAGGTCGGTCGCCTCGGCATGGGACACGCCGCGGGCGCGGAGGTAGAACAGCGCCTCTTCGTCAATCGCACCAGAGGTCGAGCCATGCGAACAGGCCACGTCATCGGCGTAGATCTCAAGTTCAGGCTTGGCGAGGAACTGGCTGTCGCCGTCCAGCAAAAGCGACTGGCTGATCTGATAGCCATCGGTTTTCTGCGCGCCTTCCTTAACGAGGATTTTGCCTTGGAACACGCCTGTCGCACCATTGCGCAGCACCTTCTTGAAGACCTGACGGCTTTCGCAATTCACCGCGTCATGGGTGATGAAAACCGTGTCGTCATGATGGAAGTCACCATCACCGACGCAGGCACCGGCCACATGGGCCGAGGCATCATCGCCGGTGAGCTCGATCACGCATTCGTTGCGCGTCAGCGCGCCGTTCACGGTGACGGTGAAGCTCTTGAACAGCGACTCGCTGCCGAGACGGGTGAAGATATGTGTCGCAGCCCGGCGCTCATGATCGCGGCCCTGTGCACGGACATGGTGGAAGCGCGCGGTGTCGGCCACTTCAACCTCCATCACGGTGTTGAAGCGCGCGGCAGCGGGGCCGTTCTCCAAAAGCGTCACTTCGGCGCCTTTTTCAAGCTTCACAACGTGGTGCAACATCGCATCCGAAGTCTCTGATTTATGGGTATAAACCAGATTGATCGGCTTGCTCACTTGGCCTGTGACATGGATCAGCACACCGTCACTCGCGAAGGCTGTATTCAACGCGGCCAGCGGGCGTTGGACCGGTTTTTGGCCGTTCTTTTCCAGCGTACCATAGAGGTCACGCGCCCAATGCAGGTCGCTGTCCGTCGCCGCAAGCCGTTCGATGCTGACGCCTTCCAGCGACAGATCGTCGGAGGCTTCGGCGTCGAATTCACCGTCGACGAAGACGATCCGCAGACGGTCGGTATCGTCGAAAAGCGGTGCCTCGCCGTGATCGAAAATCGCAGCGGGCAGTGCCTCGGGTTGCGTCAGCGTGTCGGGGCGGGTGAACTTCCAATATTCATCCCGGCGTTGCGGCAGGCCCATGGCACGGAGCCGCGCCAGCGCGTCCTCGCGCGCCGCCTGGGCCCAGCCACCCTGCGGCATGCTGAGCCGTGCGATCATCGCCTCGGTCGGGGTTTCTTGCAGTTTCGCTTCGGCCATTATGCCACCTCAGCGAGAATGTCTGCGTAACCGTTATTCTCGACTTCAAGAGCAAGCTCGGGGCCACCGGTCTTGATGATGCGACCGTCGTGCATGATGTGCACAACGTCAGGTTTGATGTGGTCCAAAAGACGCTGGTAGTGGGTGATGACAAGGAAACCACGGCCTTCGGTGCGCAGGGCGTTCACGCCTTCGGCGACCAGTTTCATGGCGTCGACGTCAAGGCCCGAATCCGTCTCGTCGAGGATGCACATCTTCGGCTCAAGCATGGCCATCTGCAGGATTTCATTGCGCTTTTTCTCACCACCCGAGAAGCCCATGTTCACGGGGCGCTTCAGCATGTCGGCGTCGATCTTTAGATCCTTCGCCTTGGCGCGGATTTCCTTAAGGAAGTCTGCCGCCGACATTTCCTCTTCGCCGCGCGCTTTGCGCTGTGCGTTCACCGCTGTGCGCAGGAAGGTCATGTTGCCAACGCCGGGAATTTCAACGGGGTATTGGAAGGCAAGGAAAAGGCCCGCCGCGGCGCGCTCTTCGGGCTCCAAGTCCAGCAGGTCTTCGCCTTCGAGCGTGGCGGAGCCTTCGGTGACCTCATAGCCATCCTTGCCCGAGAGCACATAGCTCAACGTCGACTTGCCCGAGCCGTTCGGCCCCATGATGGCGTGTACTTTGCCAGCTTCGACTTCCAGATCGACGCCTTTGAGGATCTGCTTGTCCTCTTCTTCCAGTTTCACCTGCAGGTTCTTGATGCTCAGCATTTCGGTCTCCTTCTGGCGCGATTTGCGCCGCAATTCATGCTATTTCAGTGTTATCTCAGGGGCTTGCCCCTGCGTGTTAAAGTTCATGCCGCCCCCTCATGGGCACAGAGCGCGGCGGGAAAGTGTTCGATCAGCGCCGCGCGGCAGGCAGCAATGCCGTCGTGATAGGCCAGCGGCGCATCGGGTTTGCGGGCCGCCGGAATATCGGTCAAGGCCATCGGCACGCGCATGTCACGGCCCACCGAGGCGGCGTAGTCGTGGAACTTGAGCCGTCCCTGCCCTTCGGGTGCGACCCAAGTGTTCGCCACGCCGTAGGCATCCGCCGTAATCAGCCCGTGGAGGGATGAGGCAAAGACATGGGCGCAGGATGCGATGGCGGCGCAGACATGCTCTACCGGGTCGCGCGGATCGATCAGCACATAGGCGCTGTCGGAGGCCACGAGGTCCAGCAGTTCGGGAGCATCGGCGAGCGTATGATGCGGCACAATACCGATCTTGTCGCCGCGCGGTGCATCGCTTGGCAAAACCTCGTTCACCAGAAGCCCGGGATCGCCGAAAGCGTCAGTCTCCACCCCCAAAAGCGCCGCGGTCACCGGACCGCGCAGCAATGCGATCTCGATGTTTTTCAAAAACGCACGTCCCCCTGCGGGACGCAGCAGACCACTGCCCCAGATCACCGGCTTGGCCCCGTCGCGCGGCGTGTCGAAGGTGCGCCGCACGATTTGCAAGAGCGAGCCAAGACCAAAGACATCCGCCGCGTCCACCGACGCATGGACCACCCGCCGCCCTGAGACATGGCTCAGGATCAGCGGGCTCAGCGCATCGCCGAAATTCGGCTGCGCCTTCCACCAATGCAGGCGGAGGGGGGTATGCGCCGCAGCAAGGCTCATCAGCCGACGGAGCCTTCCAGCGAAATGGCCACCAGCGCTTGCGCTTCCATGGCGAACTCCATCGGCAGGGCTTGCAGCACGTCCTTGCAGAAACCGTTTACAACCAGCGCCACGGCCTCTTCCTCGTCCATCCCACGCGAGCGGCAGTAGAACATTTGATCGTCGTCCACCTTGGAGGTGGTCGCCTCATGCTCGACCCGGCTGCTGTTATTTTTGACTTCAATGTAAGGCACAGTATGCGCCCCGCATTCTGAGCCGATCAGCAAGCTGTCACACTGGGTATAGTTGCGCGATTCTTTGGCCTTAGGGTGCATCGACACGAGGCCACGGTAGGTGTTCTGCGCCTTGCCCGCCGAGATGCCCTTGGACACGATGCGCGACTTGGTGCGCTTGCCGAGATGGATCATCTTGGTGCCGGTGTCGGCCTGCTGCATGTTGTTGGCGATGGCGATGGAGTAGAACTCGCCTTGGCTGTCGTCGCCGCGCAGAATGCAGGAGGGGTATTTCCACGTCACGGCAGAGCCGGTTTCGACCTGCGTCCACATCACCTTGGCGCGGTCGCCGCGGCAGTCGGCACGTTTGGTCACGAAGTTATAGATGCCGCCTTTGCCGTCCTCGTCACCGGGGTACCAGTTTTGAACGGTGGAGTATTTCACCTCGGCATCTTCTTCGATGATGATCTCAACGACGGCGGCGTGCAGTTGCGACTCGTCACGCTGGGGCGCGGTGCAGCCTTCGAGGTAGGACACGTAAGAGCCCTTGTCGGCGATGATCAACGTCCGCTCGAACTGGCCGGTGTTTTCGGCGTTGATACGGAAGTAGGTCGACAGTTCCATCGGGCAGCGCACGCCCGGCGGCACGTAGACGAAGGAACCATCAGAGAAGACAGCGGAGTTCAGCGTGGCGTAGAAGTTGTCCGATACGGGCACAACCGAGCCGAGGTACTTCTTCACCAGTTCGGGATGCTCGCGGATCGCTTCGGAGATCGAACAGAAGATCACCCCAGCCTTTTTCAGTTCCTCTTGGAAGGTCGTCCCGACCGACACTGAGTCAAAAACCGCATCGACGGCCACTTTGCGGCCCTCCGCAGGGGCATCTTCGGCCCCTTCGACACCAGCAAGGATCATCTGCTCTTTCAGCGGAATACCCAGTTTCTTGTAGGTGTCCAGCAGCTTGGGGTCCACGTCATCAAGCGACTTGGGCTTTTCCGCCATGCTTTTCGGACGCGCATAGTAATACTGGTCCTGAAAGTCGATCTCGGGGTAATCGACCATTGCCCAGTCGGGCTCTTTCTTGGTCAACCAACGATCATAAGCCGCGAGGCGCCATTCAAGCATCCACTCCGGCTCTTCGTTCTTTTCCGAGATCAGCCGCACGATGTCCGGCGTCAGCCCCTTGGGGGCGTATTCCATCTCAATGTCGGTGGACCAGCCGTATTTGTATTTGCCGCCGACTTCGCGCACGGCATCCACGGTTTCCTGGTCGACGCCTTCCTTGACGCCATCATTCTCTTTCAGGGTCATATTTTCCAAGGTTTCAGTTCCTTTCCGTGGCGGCGCTCAGGCGGCCCGCGTTTCGTGCTTTTTCAGTTTGGCGGTCCAGCTTGTGGCGAACCGCAGGATATCTTCCCGGGTGGTGTTCAGGCCCAGCGACACCCGGATCGCGCTGGCAGCCTGTGTTTCATCAAAGCCCATGGCGCGCAACACGGCACTGGCGCGGACCTTGCCGCTGGAACAGGCCGATCCCGCCGAAATGGCAAAACCGGCGAGGTCCATTTGCATCACTTGGGTCTCGCCCTTCCAGCCGGGCGTAATGATGCATGAAGTGTTGGGCAGGCGCGCAGCGCTTTTCCCTACAAAAATAGTCAGACTTGTGGCATCCGCAAGGGTCGCTTCCAACAAATCACGCTGTTCTGCCACCTCTTCCCACCGCCCCGCAGAGACATCTGCCGCCGCAGCCTCTGCCGCCGCGCCGAAACCTGCGATGGCGGGGATATTTTCGGTCCCCGAGCGGCGCCCCATCTCCTGCCCGCCGCCGCGCAAAAGCGCGTGTTCGGCCAAATCGATGCCGCGTTTGACGATCAACGCGCCGATGCCCTTGGGCCCACCCAGCTTATGCGCCGAGACAGGGATGAAATCCGCCCCCGACGTGGCCATTTTGAACCGCGTTTTGCCAAGGGCCTGCACCGCATCGACCAAAACATAGGGGCTGTTCTCCATCGCCCAGCACTGTTGCGCCAAGGGCATGGTTTGTTGCAGCACGCCAGTTTCGCTGTTGGCAGCCTGAAGAGCGACCAGATCAGCGCCCGCCGCAGCGGTCAGATCACCGTCCCAAACGCCATGCGCATCGACGCCCAAACGATCCGCCTGCCCCCATGAGAGCACCGCGTCATGCTCCACGGCGGATGTCACCACCCGCGCGCCCATCGCAGCCGCCAGCGCCGCCGCCTCTGTTGCACCAGAGGTGAAAATCACATCGACAGGGTCACAACCCACAAGCCCAGCCACCTGCACCCGCGCGCGTTCGACCACAGCCTTGGCCGCACGGCCTTCGGCATGGACCGAGGAGGGGTTGCCGGGCAGATCCATCGCCGCGATCATCGCCGCGCGCGCCTCCGCCCGCAGCGGCGTGGTCGCGTTATGGTCGAGGTAGACCCGCATCCTTCATCCTTTTCCAAATACCGCGGGGGTCCGGGGGCAGCGCCCCCGAAATCCAACATCGCCACCCGCGCAGGCCACAACGGCCAAAGCGCGCCCGCTGCCCAAAACCACCCTCACGTCTCATCCACCACGGCAAAGAGGGTCGGCACCGCCGGACAGGGGGCCAACTCGTTATCCACCACATCCGACAGGCGGGTCTGGTGCAAGAAAACATAGACATGCGCGCTCAGCCCCTGCCAAAGCCGGTTGGTCAGCGATTGCGCCCGGCTGCCCGAAAGCCCGCCCGAGGCACCTGCCCCCTTGTGCATCGCATCCACCGTCTCATCCACCGCGGAAAGCACATCGACCACGCGAATATCCGTAGCCGGGCGCGCCAGACGGTAGCCCCCGCCCGGCCCCCGGACAGAGGTCACCAGCTCGGCCCGCCGCAGTTTGACAAACAACTGTTCGAGATAGGGCAAAGACACCGACTGTCGCTCGGCAATGTCACCCAGTGACACCAGCGTCCCCGCAGGCTGTAGGGCAATATCGGCCAAAGCGACCATCGCGTAGCGCCCTTTGGTGGATAGCTTCATCGTCTTACCCTCACTCGCCGTGCCATTTGATTGACGTGGGCGGCTTAAATGCCTAAGTCCAAAGACTGACCCACGCGACACTGCGCGGAACCAGATTAGAACCGTTCTAAGGTGGCCTAGCGAATTCGTCAACTATTCGCGGCGATCTTTGAACCCCCAGACAGGGACACCCATGCCCGAGGTTATTTTTCCCGGACCCGAAGGCCGCCTTGAAGGCCGCTACCACCCCCAAAAAGAACGTGACGCCCCAATTGCCATCGTGCTGCATCCGCATCCGCAGTTCGGCGGCACGATGAATCACAAGGTCGTCTATAACCTGCACTATGCGTTCTACAACATGGGTTTCACCGTGTTGCGCTTTAACTTCCGCGGCGTAGGCCGCAGCCAGGGTGAATACGACCAAGGCATCGGCGAATTGTCCGACGCGGCTTCGGCGCTTGATTACTTGCAGTCGATGAACAACAACTCCAAGCATTGCTGGGTTGCTGGTTTTTCCTTCGGCGCATGGATCGGCATGCAACTACTGATGCGCCGGCCTGAGATCACCGGCTTCATCTCGGTCTCGCCGCCCGCGAATATGTACGACTTTTCGTTCCTCGCGCCCTGCCCGGCCTCAGGTCTGGTCATCAACGGCACTGCCGACCGCGTGGCGCCGCCTGCGGACACGACCAATCTGGTCAGCAAGCTGCATGAGCAAAAAGGCATCACGATCACCCATCAGGAAGTCGAAGGCGCCGGGCACTTCTTTGAAGAGCCGCATATGGACACGTTGATCACCTCGACCAGCGACTATGTGAAACGCCGTCTGACGGAATCCACGCGCTGATGGCGGATGCGGTCGTTATCGAACTGGCCAACAAGCTTGCCGAGGAATGTCTCGCCGTGCAGGCCGAGACCGGTGAGGAGCGGCTGTTTATCGAAGTTGGCGAGGTGCTTGGCGCCTCGTCACAAACCCTTGAAGAAGCCTTTTTGACGGCGATCCGGACGCGGATGGCCAATGACAAGGCCCGCGGTTTTCTTGCCCGCAAACTGCGCGATCATCGCGGCAAGGCAGGCGCATGACCGAGCGGCTCGACCAGCAGATCGCCTTTCTCAATGAGGCCGATAAGCTCAAGACAATCCTGCGCGGCACTACGCTGTGCGACGC
The DNA here is from genome assembly GCF_040148765.1 of Sulfitobacter sp. NFXS29. Taxonomy (NCBI): domain Bacteria; kingdom Pseudomonadati; phylum Pseudomonadota; class Alphaproteobacteria; order Rhodobacterales; family Roseobacteraceae; genus Sulfitobacter; species Sulfitobacter sp. NFXS29. The sequence continues at coordinate 37,142 of NZ_JAGDED010000013.1, read as the reverse complement.
AAGCCGGGCGGAAAATTCAGCCGAACATTCATGGCATTTGACGCTCTACGCGCTGGTTCTGGCCGATCAGGCCGGTCCGGAGGTGGAGATCAACCGTGTCATCAAGATGCTGATCCTGCACGATCTTGTCGAGATCGACGCGGGCGACAACCCGATCTTCGGCGATTATGACGCCGCTGAAATGGAAGCGCAGGAACAAATCGCCGCCGACCGCATCTTTGGCCTGCTGCCCGCCGATCTGCGGGACGCATTGCGCAGCATCTGGGAAGAGTTCGAAGCCGCCGAGAGCCCTTCGGCCCGCTTTGCCAAATCGCTCGACCGGTTCCAACCCCCGATGCAAAACCTCGCCTCAGGCGGGGGCAGCTGGACCGATTACAATGTTTCGGAAGCGCAGATCGAAGAGAAGGTTGGCCGCAAGATCGCCATCGGCGCCCCTGCGCTTTGGTCCTACGCCCGGGCCCGTATCAGCAGCTTTTTCGCCGGGGTCGGCGCCTGACCGCGAGCTTCGGCATACCATGGTATACGATCTTTCTCTTTGGCCCCCGATAGGCTAAAGCACGGTTAAATACATCCCCAACCAAAGGAATTCGTCATGTCGAAGATTAAGGTAGAAAACCCCATCGTCGAACTCGACGGCGATGAGATGACCCGGATCATCTGGGATTTCATTAAGAAAAAGCTGATTACGCCCTATCTTGACGTTGACCTGAAGTATTACGACCTCGGTATGGAAGTGCGGGACGAGACCGACGACCAGATCACCGTCGACGCGGCCCATGCGATCCGCGAGCATGGCGTCGGCGTGAAATGCGCCACCATCACCCCCGATGAGGCGCGTGTCGAAGAGTTTGGCCTCAAGCGCATGTACCGCAGCCCCAACGGCACCATCCGCAACATTCTGGGCGGCGTCATCTTTCGCGAGCCGATCATCTGCCGCAACGTGCCGCGCCTTGTGCCCGGCTGGACCCAGCCGATCGTCGTGGGCCGCCATGCCTTTGGCGACCAATACCGCGCCACCGATTTCCGTTTTCCCGGCAAGGGCAAGCTGACGATCAAGTTCGTCGGTGACGATGGGGAAACCATCGAGAAGGAAGTCTTCGACGCGCCGTCCGCCGGTGTCACCATGGCGATGTACAACCTTGACGATTCGATTCGGGATTTTGCGCGCGCCTCTTTCAACTACGGTCTGAACCGGGGTTGGCCGGTGTATCTGTCGACCAAAAACACGATCCTCAAAGCCTATGACGGGCGCTTCAAAGACCTGTTCCAAGAGATTTTCGACGAAGAGTTCGCCGAGGATTTCAAGAAAAAGAACATCTGGTACGAACACCGCCTGATCGACGACATGGTCGCCTCGGCGATGAAATGGTCGGGCGGCTATGTCTGGGCCTGCAAAAACTACGACGGCGACGTGCAGTCCGACACCGTGGCGCAGGGCTTTGGCTCGCTCGGGCTGATGACCTCGCAGTTGATGACCCCGGATGGCAAAATCGTTGAGGCCGAAGCCGCGCATGGCACCGTGACGCGCCACTACCGTCAGCACCAGAAGGGCGAAGAGACTTCGACCAACTCCATCGCCTCGATCTACGCTTGGACGGGCGGATTGAAGCACCGCGGCAAGCTGGACGATAACACGGCGCTGATCAATTTCGCCGAGACACTTGAGAAGGTTGTCGTGGACACGGTGGAATCGGGCTTCATGACCAAGGACCTTGCCCTGTTGGTGGGGCCGGATCAGGGCTGGCTGACAACCATGGGCTTCTTGGAGAAGGTGGATGAGAACCTGAACAAGGCGTTGGCTGGCTGAGCCGGTCGGATACTGAGACGACAAAAGGGGCCGCTGCGATGCGGCCCTTTTTTTCGTTTGCTCCTGCCACCCAGCCCGGAATCAAGCCGTAGGCGCCGGGCCATCGCCTGCCTGCCCGTCACGCCGGAGGCGTGCCGCTATATATGGGCGCACCTTTGGTGCGACCGGGTAGGCGATTTGGTGAGGCTGGGCGCGACTTTGCGAGCGCACATCACGGTAGAGCCATCAAGTGGCTTAAAGCACCGTCTGGATCGCCAACCCGCGGGCAGGCGCCGGCCCTCACCGCGAAATTGGAGCCGCGCTGACGCTCACTGCCCGCGATGATGCGTCCGGGCATAAAGCTTCGCGATGATCCCACTCGCCGTCTTCTCAAACAAACACGGGATCAGCGCATGCACCAGCGCCGCCCCCGCTGCCGCGAACAGCAGGCCAGAGAACTTCAGCGCGAAGGCCATATGTTCAAAAAACGTCTCCTCCACCTTTGCGGGGTGGTCGAGAAAGATGCGTGCGATCATGGGGAGCTCCTGTCTTTGCCTTTGCAGCACCTTAACCCAATCCCTCTGTGACGTTTTCTCAAATCCCGCCCCGCAACCCCTTGCCCATGAGAAAATTTCCCACCAAACTCCCACAATGATGACACTTAATGACATTGACCGCCGCATATTGGTCGAACTGCAACGCGACGCCAGCCAATCACTCGAAGCGCTCGGGGCCGCTGTTCATCTTTCGCGCAATGCCTGCTGGCGCCGTATCCGCACGCTTGAGAAGGCAGGCGTGATCAAGAACCGTGTCACACTCTTGGATGCCGCGAAACTTGACCTCGGCCTCAGCGTCTTCATTCAGGTGCGCACCAACGCCCATGCGCCCGATTGGTTGGACAAGTTCTCAAGGGCCACGCAGGCCATGCCCGAAATTCTCGGCGTCTACCGGATGACCGGTGATCTGGACTATTTGATCCGCGCGCGGGTTCGGGATATGGCGGGGTATGATCGCCTTTATCAGGACCTGATCCGCCGGGTGCCGCTGTCGGATGTTTCGGCCAGTTTCGTGATGGAGGAAATCAAAGAAACCACCGAACTCCCGCTCTGAGGAAGACCGAGATGCATTACCTGTGGCTCATCATCGCCGTGGTGGCGGAAACCCTTGGCACGACCGCGGTGCAGGCCTCGCATCAATTCACCCGGCTCTGGCCCTCGGTGGCGGTGGTGGTTTTCTACATGATCTCTTTCTACTGCATGTCGCTGGCTTTGAAGGTCATGCCGGTTGGAATCGTCTATGCCTTTTGGGCGGGCCTCGGGATCGTGCTGATCGCGCTTATCGGCTTCGTGCTTTTCGGCCAACGGCTGGACCTGCCCGCTGTCCTCGGCCTTTTGCTGATCATCAGCGGCATTCTGGTCATCCATCTCTTCTCGAACAGCGCCACCCATTAAGGCCGCAGCGGCGGCACAGGTTCGCGCAGTAACAGGCACCGCGCGCCATTAGGGCTAGCAATTGTAGCCGGAGCGCGGTATGGGCGGCGCAATTATACGCGCAGCTTCAGGTTGGCGCGTCCCTCCCCTATCCAAAGGCTAACTTAATGGACCTGCGCAACATCGCAATCATCGCTCACGTCGACCACGGCAAAACGACGCTGGTGGACGAGCTTCTGAAACAATCCGGCACCTACCGCGAAAACCAGGCGACCACCGAACGCGCCATGGACAGCAACGATTTGGAGCGCGAGCGCGGCATCACCATTTTCGCCAAGCCGACCTCGGTCGTGTGGAACAACACCCGCATCAACATCGTCGACACCCCCGGCCACGCCGACTTTGGTGGCGAAGTTGAGCGTATCTTGTCGATGGTCGACGGTGTGGTCCTGCTTGTCGACGCCGCCGAAGGCCCGATGCCACAGACCAAATTCGTGACCTCCAAAGCGCTGAAACTGGGCCTGCGCCCGATCGTTGTGCTGAACAAAGTCGACAAGCCCGATGCCGAGCCTGACCGCGCGCTTGACGAATGCTTTGACCTTTTCGCCAGCTTGGATGCCACCGACGAGCAGCTTGAATTCCCGCATATGTACGCCTCGGGCCGTTCCGGCTGGGCGGATGCCGAACTCGACGGGCCGCGCAAAGACCTGACCGCGCTGTTTGATCTGATCCTTGAGCACGTCCCTGCCCCCAAGCAGATCGAAAACGCCGACAAACCCTTCACCATGCTGGCCACCACGCTTGGCGGCGACCCCTTCTTGGGCCGTTTGCTGACCGGCCGTGTGGAAACCGGCACTCTGAAGGCAGGTCAGACACTCAAAGCCATGTCGCGTGATGGCACTCTGATCGAGAACTTCCGCTGCACCAAAATCCTCGCCTTCCGCGGGCTGGAGCAGACCGCCATCGACGTGGCCGAAGCCGGTGACATCGTCTCTATTGCGGGCATGACCAAGGCGACCGTGGCCGACACGCTGGCCGATGCCTCCGTGAACGAGGCGATCCCCGCCCAGCCGATTGACCCGCCGACCATCACAGTGACCTTTGGCATCAACGACAGCCCTCTGGCAGGCCGTGATGGCAAAAAAGTGCAGTCGCGCGTGATCCGTGAGCGCCTGATGAAGGAAGCCGAATCCAACGTCGCAATCAAAATCTCCGACACACCGGGCGGCGACGCTTTCGAAGTGGCTGGTCGTGGCGAATTGCAGATGGGCGTTCTGATTGAAAACATGCGCCGTGAGGGTTTTGAGCTTTCGATCTCTCGCCCGCAGGTTCTCTTTCAAGAGATCGACGGCGTCCGTCATGAGCCCATTGAAGAAGCCACCATCGACGTGGATGACGAATACTCCGGCGCGGTCATCGAAAAGATCACCGGCACCCGCAAGGGTGAACTGGTCGAGATGAAACCAGCCGGTGCAGGCAAGACCCGCATCATCGCCCATGTCCCCTCGCGCGGGTTGATCGGCTACCACGGCGAATTCCTGACCGACACGCGCGGCACAGGCGTCATCAACCGCGTCTTCCACTCTTGGGCACCGCACAAAGGCACGATTCCGGGCCGACGCGCGGGCGTTCTGATCTCCATGGAAAACGGCTCCTCGGTGGCTTTCGCCCTGTGGAACCTCGAAGAGCGTGGCAAAATGATGATCGGCGCGCAGGCTGACGTTTACACCGGCATGATCATCGGTGAGCACAGCCGCGAGAACGATCTCGAAGTGAACCCGCTGAAGGGCAAAAAACTGACCAACGTGCGCGCCTCGGGCACCGACGAAGCGGTACGTTTGACCACGCCGATGACGCTGAGCCTTGAAGAAGCCATCGCCTATATCGACGACGATGAGCTTGTTGAAGTGACACCGAACGCGGTCCGCCTGCGCAAGCGTTACCTTGACCCGCATGAGCGCAAGCGCATGGCGAAAGCTGGCTAAGCCACGAATTTCGGTAAACAAAAACGGCAGCGCATCCCAAGATGCGCTGCCGTTTTCACATCTGACGCCGAAAAAATCGGAGAAATTATCTATCGCTTTCCTCTTTGTCGATATGCCCGCGTTTCGCCAGACTGAGCGCGGCCAACAGGCAAAGGATGGCCCAAGCACCACCCCCAAGCCAGCCTGCCGCCACATCCGTCGGCCAATGCACCCCCATATAGACACGGCTGATCCCAACGAGCAGGGTGAGCAAGACGGCAACCGCCAGCGTATAGACCTTGAGCGCCCGGCGCTTCTGCGCCCGTGCCACCATCGCTCCTAGCGTAAGGTAAGCGACAGCCGCCATCATCGAATGCCCCGAAGGAAAGCTCGCCGTGTGGACCAATGACCCATGCGGCACAAGGTCGGGGCGTGGCCTGTCAAAGAACTCCTTGGCGATACTGCTCAAGACGATCCCCCCGCCAACAGTCGCAAGAATATAGAGCGCGGTAGACCACCGCCGTTGCAACAAGAAAAAGAGCGAGACCACAACGGTCGTCAGCAGCAAGACTGCAACACCGCCCAAGGCTGTGAGGTCACGGCCGATCTCTTCCACCCACCACGGGCCGATGGGATCCGACAGATCGCCCGGCGTGCGCAGGAACAATAGGATGTCACGGTCAAGATTGCTGGTGCTGCCGGCCACGACCTCTTCGGTGAGTTCGGCCAAGGTCCAGACGGCGATGACCGAAAGGCCCATCAGGGCCAAAGTGGTCACCTCCACGTGGCGGCGGCACCATTGGGCGAAAGCAGATAGTCGGTTGAGGTTCATATGGGTCAACCGCCGTTCGGGGCGAAGGTTCCCCATCAAAGCAAGACGCCCCACCTGCTATTCAGGCGGGGCGCTCTCCAATCATTCCTCGGTTTCGACGATCATCAATTCGCGCTCAGACGCGCCGCGCGCATAGTTCAACGCAGCCTGATAAGCATCAGAATGGTAACATTTTTCCGCTGTTTCAACATCGGGGAAACGCGCCACGACATTGCGCGGCCGTTCCTTGCCCTCAAGCTGAACGAAACGCCCGCCCCGCGCAATGAACTTGCCGCCATGGGCCGCGATGGCCTCAGTGGCGCCGGCGGCGTATTTCTTATATGCCTCTTCGTCGGTGACGGTGACATGTGCAATCCAGAGTGCGCCCATGGGCCTTATCCTTTCAAGATGTTTTCAGCCGCGGCAATCGCCGCTTCTGCATTTTCAGCCGAAGCACCACCGCCCTGAGCCATGTCGGGCCGACCACCGCCGCCCTTACCGCCCAATTCGGCCACCGCCGCTTTGACCATGTCGACTGCCGAAACACGATCTGTCAAATCCTGTGTCACGCCGCCTGCGACCGCGGCCTTGCCTCCGGTATCGGCAATCAGCAGCACCGCGCCAGAGCCCAGCTTGGCCTTATGCTCATCCACCAGACCGGGCAGGTCTTTGCCCGTGATACCGCTGAGCACTTGGCCCACGAATTTAACGCCATTTACCTCACGCGCTTCGGGTGCGGCCGCACCGCCGCCCGACATCGCCAATTCGCGCCGCAACTGCGCCACTTCGTTGGACAGGCTCCGGCGTTCGTCAAGCAGGGCGCGCACCCGTTCGGGCACGTCGCTGGTCGCTGTTTTCAACTCTGCCGCAACCCGGCTCAGCGCCGCCTCCTGCTCGCGCAGCCAAGCCAAAGCTTCGGACCCGGTCAGCGCCTCGATCCGACGCACACCCGCGCTGCTGGCGCTGTCCCCCAGCAGAACAAAGGCGCCGATATCCCCAGTCTGACGCACATGGGTGCCGCCGCAAAGCTCAAGCGAATAGGTCGATTTGTCGCTGCCCTTGCCGGAACCTTCCAAATGACCCATCGAGACGACACGCACCTCATCGCCATATTTTTCACCAAAAAGCGCCTGCGCGCCCATGGCCCGCGCGTCATCCGGCGTCATGATCCGCGTCTCCACCGGCGTATTTTGGCGGATATAGTCATTCACCTCGCGCTCGACTTGTGTCAGTTCCTCCTGCGACAGCCCCTTGGCGTGCGAGAAATCAAACCGTAGACGGTCATGCGCGTTGAGCGAACCACGCTGCGACACATGATCCCCAAGCGCATTGCGCAGGGCCTCATGCAGCAAGTGCGTGGCCGAATGGTTGGCCCGGATGGCACTGCGCCGCAAACGATCGACCTCAAGAACAGCCGTTTGACCCGGTTTCACCTCGCCTTCAACCACATGGCCGAAATGCACAAAGACACCTGCAGATTTGCGTGTGTCGGTCACATTCACGATACCGGTTTGCGTGCGGATCACGCCGGTGTCGCCGACCTGCCCGCCGCTCTCCGCATAAAACGGTGTCTGGTTGAGCGCGACCTGCACATCACTGCCCACAGCGGCAGCATCCACCTGATCACTGCCCTGCACCAAGGCCACGATCTGCCCTTCGGCGCTTTCGGTGTCATAGCCCAAAAACTCGGTTACGCCGCTTTTGTCGGCCACGTCGAACCAGACGGCGGCGTCCGCAGCCTCACCCGACCCAGCCCAAGCCGCGCGGGCTTTCGCTTTCTGCGCCGCCATCGCGGTGTCGAACCCGTCGGTATCCACCGCGCGCCCTTTTTCGCGCAGCGCATCCTGTGTCAGGTCAAGCGGGAACCCGTAGGTGTCATATAGCTTAAACGCCGCCTCCCCCGGCAGTGTGGCCCCCTCGGGTAGACCACTCAATTCATCATCCAGCAGCTTCAAACCGCGATCCAGCGTTTGGCGGAAACGGGTTTCCTCCAGCAACAACGTCTCCCGGATGAGCGATTGTGCCTGACCCAATTCAGGGTAAGCCGCGCCCATCTGCTGCACCAACGAAGGTACCAGCTGATGCATTAAAGGGTCCTTAACGCCAAGCAAATGCGCGTGGCGCATCGCGCGTCGCATAATCCGACGCAGAACATAGCCCCGGCCCTCGTTCGAAGGCATCACCCCATCCGCAATCAGGAAAGAGGTCGACCGCAAGTGGTCGGCAATCACCCGGTGATGGGTCTTTCCCGGTCCATCGGGATCGGTCGAAGATGCATGTGCGCTGGCCTCAATCAGACTGCGCATCAAGTCCGTGGCATAGTTGTCATTCGTGCCCTGCAACAGCGCCGCAACCCGCTCGATCCCCATGCCGGTATCGATCGACTGGTTGGGCAGCGGCTGGCGCGTCCCATCTTCGAACTGCTCGTATTGCATGAAAACGAGGTTCCAGATCTCAACGAAACGGTCCCCGTCTTCCTCCGGCGATCCCGGAGGGCCACCCCAGATGTGATCCCCATGATCGTAGAAAATCTCGGTACAGGGTCCGCAGGGGCCAGTTGGGCCAGCGGACCAGAAGTTATCATCCGTCGCAATGCGAATGATCCGCTCGTCCGGCAGGCCAGTGTGCGCCTTCCAAATTTTAACCGCTTCTTCATCCGTATGGTACACCGTGACCAGAAGCCGGTTCGGGTCGATGCCGAACTCTTTCGTCAGCAGGTCCCAAGCGAAGGGGATCGCCTCGGCCTTAAAGTAGTCGCCAAAGCTGAAATTGCCCAGCATCTCGAAAAACGTGTGGTGCCGCGCGGTATAGCCCACGTTGTCGAGGTCATTGTGCTTACCGCCCGCCCGCACACATTTCTGCGCCGACGTGGCGCGGCTGTAATCACGTGTCTCCACCCCGGTAAAAAGGTTCTTAAACTGCACCATACCAGCAGCGGTGAACATCAGTGTCGGGTCGTTGCGCGGCACCAGCGGGCTGGAGGGCACGATCTGATGCCCCTGCGCATCGAAATAATTCAGAAAAGTTGAGCGAATTTCATTCAGCGTCTTCATGGGCGAGGCCTTCCGGGGCAGATTTGATCGGTCCCAAATACCCCTCAGCCTCGGTGCTGTCCACCGTTCCTGCCCATGAAAAAGAGGCGCAGCCCATGGCCACGCCCCCGTTGCAGTATCTTAAATACCCAAAGCGTATTTACGCTTCGAGAATATCCGCGTCATCGCCGCCGGACCCTTCGAAGTCCAAACCATGGGCTGCGCGGATCTTATCCTCAATCTCCGACGCCATAGCGGTGTTTTGCTTCAGGAAGTTCTTCGCGTTCTCGCGTCCCTGCCCGATCCGCTCATCCCCATAGCTGAACCATGAGCCCGATTTATCGACCACGCCCGCTTTGACCCCAAGATCAAGCAACTCGCCCATCTTGGAGATGCCTTCGCCATACATGATGTCGAACTCGACCTGCTTGAACGGCGGCGCAACTTTGTTTTTGACGATCTTCACCTTTGTCGCGTTGCCGACAACCTCATCACGGTCTTTCAACGCGCCGATGCGGCGAATGTCGAGCCGAACAGAAGAGTAGAATTTCAGCGCGTTACCGCCCGTTGTCGTCTCAGGTGACCCGAACATGACGCCGATTTTCATCCGAATTTGGTTAATGAAAATGACCATACAGTTCGACCGGCTGATCGAGCCCGTCAGCTTGCGCATGGCTTGGGACATCAAACGGGCCTGAACGCCGACGCTGCTGTCGCCCATCTCACCTTCAAGCTCGGACTTCGGCGTCAGAGCTGCGACTGAGTCGACGATAACCATGTTGACCGCGCCAGATCGCACAAGAGTGTCGGTGATCTCCAGGGCTTGCTCGCCCGTGTCAGGCTGCGAAATGAGCAGTTCGTCAATGTCCACGCCAAGCTTTTTCGCATACTGCGGATCAAGCGCGTGTTCCGCATCGACAAAAGCGCAGACGCCGCCAGCTTTTTGTTGTTCAGCGACGCAGTGCAGGGTCAAAGTTGTCTTACCCGAGGATTCCGGACCATAAATTTCAATGATACGCCCCATCGGCAAACCGCCAATGCCGAGCGCGATATCAAGACCCAGCGAGCCTGTGGAGCTGGCTTTGATGTCCTGGATCGCCCCTTCGGCGCCCAGCTTCATGATCGACCCTTTGCCGAACTGACGTTCGATCTGGGCCAGCGCGCTGTCGAGCGCCTTTTGCTTTTCTGCGGTTTTCTTGCTGTCCATTGTCAAAAGATCTGCCGTTGCCATTAGGTTCATCCCTTAGTGTCACAGTGGCGCACCGGCGGCAATCGCCTGCACGCTGTGTCGCTTATGTTCTTCTAATGTTCCATATGAGGGTAAATGAAGAACATTTCAATGATTTTGTTTGCACTTTAAGTTTTCTCGGGAATGGTAAGGAAATGGTTTACCCGACATAGATGGGACCATGTGCAGCTTGGGATAAGACGCGAGTGATTGTTTTTTTCAAAGAACGGCTGGCCTTTCTGTCAGTGCCCAAAACCGGAACCACCGCCTATGAAAAGGCGCTCGCGCCCCGCGCGGACATGGTGATCTCCGATCCCCCCATCCTGAAACACGCGCCAGTTTATCGGTATAATCGGTTCGTTCGGCCGATGTTCCTTAAAGTCTGCGATGCCGAGCTTGAACTTATGGCCGTCATGCGCGAGCCGATTTCTTGGCTGGGCAGTTGGTACCGCTATCGGCAGCGCCCTTTCATGGAGGGTAAGCCCAACAACACCTTTGGGATTACTTTCGACGAATTCGTGCTCGCCTATATGAAAGGCGACAAGCCGGGTTTTGCCGATGTTGGAAGCCAGTTGAAGTTTATGGAGACCCAACCAAACGGCACCGGAATCACCCACTACTTCCGCTATGAAGATCAGCCCCGGCTGCGTCATTTTTTGGAAGAGCGGCTCGACGTGACCCTGTCTTTGGGCCGAGAGAATGTATCGCCCAAGATGGAATTGGTGCTTTCCCCAAACGTCGAAAAACGCTTTCGCCGGAAATTCGCTGCGGAATTCGAGCTTTATGAGTCGATCCCTTAGTCCTCCCCTCAGCCTAGTGTAGCTGGTTATGTACCGTATTGGTCAGATCGGTCAGGGAGAAGGGTTTGGGCAAGAAAACCGAGTTGGGAATTTTTGACTGTTCCTGACCAAAATTATCCTCCGCATAGCCAGAAACGAAAACGACCCGCACGTCCGGTCTTTGTTTCAAAGCTTGGCGTACCCAGCTTGGCCCGTCCATGCCTGGCATGACGACATCCGTTACAAAGACGTCGATATCGAGTTCCTGATCTTCGAGCATCTTCAGTGCGGCTTCGGCGGATTCCGCTTCAAGTACCGTGTAGCCGCGGAGGCGTAGGGCTCGGCTGGCAAATGCCCGCACCGGCGCTTCATCTTCGACTAGCAGGATTACCCCATCGGAACGCTGCAGCGGGCCCTGATCGGGCTGCGGGGCGGTCTTCCGAGAAACCGTACGCGGCTGCCCCTCAAGCACTGGAAAGTATAAGGTGAAACAAGTTCCACGCCCTAACTCACTGTCGATAAAGATAAACCCGCCCGTCTGCTTGACGATCCCATAGGCGGTAGAAAGGCCAAGGCCGGTCCCCTCGCCGGTCCGTTTGGTAGTGAAAAACGGCTCGAACACTTTTTGCAGTTTATCTTTCGGGATGCCGGTGCCATCGTCGTGGACCTGCACTGTGACATAGCGCCCGGCGGGAACGCTGACCCGGTCCCGTTCGAGCGGTTGGTCGAGTGTCGTCACTTCGGTCAGGATGCGAATCTCACCCCCGGCGGGCATCGCATCACGGGCATTGACGACGAGGTTCATTAACACCTGCTCCAATTGGCGTTTATCCGCACGGATTGGCGCAAGAACCGGGTCATGGCTCAAGGTTAGCGTTACCTTCTCGCCCACCAGACGGTTCAGCAAATGGGTAAGGTCGGCCAAGGTATCGCGCATGTCCAGCGTTTCGGGCCGGAGGGTTTGTTTGCGGGAGAAGGCGAGGAGCTGCCCCACCAGCGCCGCTGCGCGATTGGCGTTCTGGTTGATTTGAACCAAATCGCTGAAATCCGGATCGCCTTGGTCATGGCGCAGCAAGAGGAGATCGCAATGGCCTGAGATTGCGGTCAGAAGGTTGTTGAAATCATGCGCCACACCGCCAGCCAGCTGGCCAATGGCTTGCATTTTTTGGCTCTGCACGAATTGCGCCTCTAGCGATTTCAGTTCGGTCGCGTCTTGTAGCACCGCGATCAGGGCGGCCTCTCCGCCTTCGGATATCCGGTTCAGCGAGACCTGTACGAAAATCTCCTGATCCGTGCGGGTAAGTCTGAGAAATTCGGATTTCTGCACCAATCGCCCTGCGAGACTGTCATTCAACCAGTCCGAGATAGACCGGCCCAGCCCCTCCATTAGTTGTGAAAGATGCGCGCCGCGTCGCAGGGATACGCCGATTAGTTTGGCCGCCATTCGGTTGAACGCCAATACGGTCCCATCCGGCCCCAGCTTGATCATCGGCACGGGGAGGTCTTGAAAAGTTTCCCATCCCAATTCACTGGCTGAGAAACCCCCATCGGGCGGGGGCACAAGGTAGAGTGCACGGCGGTTGGCACCGGCGTCGACTTCGGCCACCAATACCTGACGGTTGCCCTGTGCGGTGGATATTTCCGCCACGGTTCCCGATGTCAGCGGTAGGGAATTAAACAATCGGTCCAAGGACTTCACCCGGTCCCCGACGAATATTCGAGCCGCCTCATTCATAAAGAGGATCGTCCCGCCCCGACCGACCATGACCATGGGCAAGGCCATGCTATCTTGGCTGGCACGGGGGCCCGTGCGAGCTGGTGCTGGTTCGATCCGCCAAAGCAAGCGGTCAGCCGACACATGGTGTACGGATATGCGCACCGGGCCGACGCGGGTGATCACTTCTTCCCGTGCGTTACCGCTTGCCGTGGCACGGGACTGCAGACGGTAGAGAAGGCCCACTGGATTGGAGAAATGCGTTCGCAGGGCCTGCGCCAGGGTCTCTCCGCCACCGTCGCCAAACTGCTTTTGAGCCGCTTCATTGCGGTAGATGACTTGACGGTCGGTCGACGCGATAAAGCTCGGCGTGCCGTCTTTTGCGATGAAATCGGCGACCCCGTCGGTGCTGGCTTGGTTCAACGTCCGCGCCCGCAGGCGGAGGGCCATGAAACCGATCAAAATCAAGCCGAGCGTCACCGCCGCTGCGGTAAGGCCAAGCTTCAACGAAGCCTCTGCGCTGCGCTGCGCGAGCGCACCGGTGGCCACGGCCATCGCCCCAAGCAGCCATAGCCGCGTGAGCCCTGCCTGCTCGCCTATCCCTGAATCCCCTACGCCCTGCTGCACGCAATCCCCCTAACAACCGAATCATAGGACTATTACGTGCGAGAGAGGTTAAGCAGGCTTTAACCCTAGAACACTTGCACGCATTGGTTGATTATGGGGTAAATTACTCGCGCGTCAACTGTGCTGAGAAAAAGCCGTCGCCCTCTGCAGTCACGGCATAACGGTCCATCCGGGCGATTTTCCAGCCCGGGTGACGGGCCAAAAATGCCTCAACCCGCGCCTCATTTTCCTCTCGAAAAAGCGAGCATGTGGCATAGGCCAAAACGCCGTTGGGTTGCGTAAGCGCCGCTGCGGTATCGAGAATCTGGTCTTGAATGGTAGTTAGTTCAGCCAGCCGGTCGGGGGTCAGAGTCCACTTCCCCTCAGCCGCGCGGCGCCATGCGCCAGACCCCGAACAGGGCGCGTCGCAGAGCACCAGGTCATAGGGTGCGCCAGCTTCGGCTTTTTCAGTATCGGCCAAGGAAATCTCAACGCCCGCGCGCGCGGCGCGGGGGGAAAGGTCGCTCATCCGACGTGGGTCGATGTCATGGGCCGTGATTTCGCGCGTGGGGTCCATGGCCAGAGCCAAGGCCTTGCCACCGCCCCCGGCGCAGTAGTCCAGCACCCGCCCCCCCAGCGGCAGGGCGGCGACAACTGCTTGGCTCGCCGCGTCCTGCAATTCAACGTAGCCATCTGCAAAAGCAGAGGAATTCCGGATCCGGCGTTGACCTTCGATTACGGTTAGCGCGGCATCGGCAAGCGGGTTGGCTCGGGTTTGAACGCCCTCCTCCGCCAGCAGTTCTTGCGCGGCAGGCACCGCGATCCGCGCCGTGTTGACCCTCAGGCAGATCGGCCCGCGTTCCTGAAGCGCCATGGCTGCGGCATCCGCCTTTTCCCCAAGCGCTGCGTCAAACAACGGCAGCAGCCAATCGGGCAGGTTCAACCTTGTGGCGCGGTCTTCGGGCGCCTGTGGGAAAGCACGTTCCGCGTCGCTCAACGGCGTGGGCGCATGGCCCTCACCCGTGAACAACGCCTTAAGGTCAGCCCCTTGCCCGTGCAGCACACCGATCATCAGGGCACGGCCCGTATCTCCCCTGCCGTAATGGGCCGCCGTCCGTTTCTGGCGCAGCACGTCAAAGACATGGTCCCGCACGGCGGCCCGGTCTTTGGAGCCTGCAAAACGGCTTTGCCGCGCCCAACGGGTCAGCGCCTGTTCGGCGGCCAGCCCCCCGGCGATCGCATCTAAAACTTCTATCGCAGCCGATACGCGCGCGCCCGGGGTCATGGCATCTTCCTTAGGTAAAGAACGGCGCTCAAGCCGTTGCTTTTATGGGTTAACCGATACGGTAGTTCGGGCTTTCGCGGGTGATCTGCACGTCATGCATGTGATTATCATATAGCCGAAGCTTATTGAATTTCTTAATATTTTTCACCTTACTGCATCAGTCAGCATCAGTAGATCACCCTCTGAACAGAGGTATACACTCCCAAATGGCTGGACGGAAGGCGATCATTTTCGCTTCAGGAAATCTCGCAACTTCGAGCTTTGAGCCCACTTTCAATCGCTTTTTCAGAGGACGAACGATGCTCGATAGCCGCCATTTTATGCATTTTGAAGTATCTCGACAGCTGGCAAGCGAGAATACCTTCACAGATGCGCCGGTTGAAGCGCGTGAGTTACTTGAAAAGCTGCCAGCCGTTCTGATTGCAACTCATGCCAATCATCCGCCCTATTGGGCGGTTGTAGGGTTCACCCGTAAACTCTCAATTTGAGGCGTTTTGCACTTTGCTGCGCAAGGCAGGTCTAATTCTCAATAGCCAAATAAAACCAAGGGTCAGAAGTAATAGAACGGCACTGCCTGGGCTACGTAGGAAAATGGTTGGATCTCCCTCAGATACGATAAGTGACCGGCGCAAAAACTCTTCCAGGTAGGGGCCGAGGATTACCCCCATTAGTGCTGGCACTACAGGATAGGAAAAAATGCGTAGGAGAAAAGCTAACACACCAATCGCGAGAGCCATCCACATTTGGAAAAAAGAGAAGGATGAGGCATAGACCCCGACCATCGAAATCATGCCGATAAATGCGTAGAGTAGACCTCGATTTATCTGCGACAGACGTAAGTAAATCGGGCCGAATGCAATGACTGATAGGAACACAAAGATCGCCGCAGCAAAGAGTGCGGCGAACATGGGGGCGATGATTGCAAAATTCTCACCCAAAAGCGCAGGTCCAGGAACAAGGCCGTGGATGAGCAGCACGCCGAAGATGATGGCGGTTACCGCGTCGCCTGGAATCCCCATCGTGAGCAAAGGAATAATCGCACCGCCGCACATGCCGTTGTTGGCAGATTCAGAGGCCGCCAACCCCTCGTAAGACCCTTTGCCGAACTTCTCGGGATGACGAGAAGAACGTTTTGCTTCGGCGTAGGCAATGAATGAGGCCATTGATGCGCCACCGCCTGGCAACATACCAATCAAGACGCCAATAATTGCGCTTTTAATATAGGTGAAAAATCCGACCTCGCGGATCAATGTCCAATTAGGGAGAAAATCTCTCCGTTTTGGACGTAGTATCTTGGCCACGGCTTCAGGCTTTCCAACCTTGGTAGGCATAGATGCTTGTGCGATCAGCTCGCAGGTGGCGAAAAGACCGATGACTGCGGGTAAAAGGTTAATGCCCTCAATCAGATGATAGCTGCCGAAATCAAAACGGCCGACTGGGACCATCGGATCGATTCCGACGGTGGAGATCATTAAGCCGATTGCCATGGCCAACATCGCCTTAAGTAACGACCCCGACGCAACAATCGTGACGGTGACCACCGCGAGCAGAACCAAAGAGAACTTATCCGGCGTCTGGAACAGCAAGGCCAACGCACTGATTGGCTGAGCGAGCGCGATCAGGACAACCACCCCTATGAGCCCACCGATGGAGGACGAAAAAGCACTGAGGCCAAGGGCCTGCGTGCCTTTGCCGGCTTTCATCAGTGCGTGGCCGTCGAGTGTTGTGATGGCGCCTGACGGAGCGCCGGGAATATTTAAGGTGATGCCGGTGATCGATCCCGCGTATATCCCCGCCATATAGATAGAAGCTACCATGACCAGCGCGTCTTTAACTTCCATACCAAAGGTAAACGGCAATAAAAGCGCTATGGCGAGCGTCGCAGTAAGGCCAGGAATTGCGCCAAACGCCAACCCCAAAAGAAAACCACCGACAAGATGAAGGAACGTGCCGGGGTTGGCGAGTGCGAGGAAACCATCAGCAACTTGACCGATCATCTTAGAACTCCCACAATGGCAAATAGAGGCCAAATAATTTAACGAAGAAGAGCCAACCGGTAACCGTGATGAACAGCGCGATGATTGCCGATGAAAGGGCCGAAGCCCCCCACTTCCCGTTGCGCTCAAAGTTAAAATAAATCGCAATCAGGAAAGTGTATCCGGCGGTCGCCGTCATGTAGCCCGCATAAACGAAAGCCAAGATATAGAGTGCCGTAAGCCCTACCGCAATGACAGGACCGAGTATGACAATGCGAGGAATGTTATCCGATGTTTCGGCTGCTGCAATTATATCCTGCTGGGCCTTAAATTCTTTCAGGATGATAAGAAAGGTCGCCACATAAACAAATCCACATAGGATGATTGGCAAGAACGAAGGCCCCGGCTCGCCATTCACGAAAGGCCTGTCCATTCCCAGCAACTGGCTTGCATAAACGGTATTTAGCACCGTCAATGCAAAGGCGAAGAGAATTTGGCCTCGGAGTAATTTTGTCATGTGTCGCCCCTCGTCTCGAAGCTATTTAGTCACGCCGCGATAGGGCTGGAGCGTTGACTCCAGCCCTTGTGGGTCAATTCTTGTCCAGCACGCCGTCGGCCACCAGCTTATCCATCAGCGCAAAGGCTTTCGTCTGCGAGGAGGAGATATAGGCTTCAGTTTCTTCACCATCCATCCAAACGGCCCCCATGCCGGTTTCCTCGGCTTTCGCGAGGAAGGCTTCGTCTTGAAACACCTTCTCAAAAGCGGCTTCTAAAGTGGCCTGCTGTTCAGCATCTACAGCAGCCTGCGTGGCGATTAGCCGAAAGCCGCCCCATACGACGTCGTATCCCGCTTCCTTGAAGGTCGGCACATCAGGGAAATTTGGGTCGCGTTCATCGGCCATAACGGCCAAAACGCGGGCTTGTCCTGATTCCACTGCAGAATAGGCCGCCGAGATGCTGGTCGAAGCAGCATCGGTTTCGCCGGACAGTAAAGCTTCACGTTGGGGGCCAGAGCCTTTAGGGTAAGGGACGTGAAGAAATTCCACATCAGCCTGTTGCTCGAAGTCAAGCGCAGGCAAGTGCCACACACCGCCGGTACCCACGTTAGATATCTTGATAGTCCCCGGCGCTTTACGAGCAGCTTCGACCATCTCACCGAGCGTTGTCCAAGGCGCATCAGCACGCACGACCAGTGCAGTCGGATGCACTGTAACCGACCCAAGATAGGCCAGCTCTTCGGTGTCGTAGCCCGGTACCAGTTCGTAATAGGGAACAGTGATGACGCTATCCCATGTAAGCGACCCAATTGTGTAGCCGTCCGGGCGAGACTTCATCAAACGCAACGTGCCCACGCCACTCTGAGCGCCTGTCACGTTTTGCGTATTCACACCCACGCCCAAAGGCTTTTCGGCAAAGCTCATGAAGGTGCGCATGACGGTATCCGTGCCGCCTCCCGCGCTCCATGGCATGATATGCATAATGTCTTTTTGTGGATAGTCCTGTGCCAGTGCGGCTGACCCGAGCCCCATGACGATAGTAGCAGAGGCCGCAGCGGATTTGACCAAGGTGAATATTTGCATTTATTTCTCTCCTGTTGATTGACCGGTTCTAATGGCGATGGGACGTCGGTTTTAGTAGAAATACGGCAGCTTCCTTTCGCGGGCGACGTCGACCCACGGAGGAACAAAGGGGATAATCTTATCTTGGGAAGGGACCATCATCTCAATAAAGTTCGCGCCCGGGTTGTTTATCGCTTCAGCCAAGGTCGCTTCGATTTGATCTTCTGATGTGATCCGTGCCGTCTCGAATCCGAACCCTTCTGCGATCTTGATATAATCAACAGCGCCGAAATCAGTGGTCCAAGGGGCATCAACATCATCCAGCAAGATGGCTTCAGCCCGGATCCAGCCGTAGTTATCATTTCTGGTCAAGATGACGGTGATATTCTTATTACTGCGCTTGATTGTCTCAAAGTCTCCCAGCACAAATGCGATAGAACCATCACCCGTGAAGGAGATTACTGGGCCGTCATTTGCATATGCCGCACCGATCCCGGCAGGCACGGAATAGCCCAAGGCGCCCATAGAGTAATTTGTAATATAGCGCCGACCGGCCTCCCGCACGGAAAGCAGCGCCGAAGGGTAGATTGCACTTACTCCTGGTTCCGCCGTGACGATCGCATCGGTCGGAAGTAGTTTGTCCAGCGCTTGCGTGAGCTTAACTGGAGAAACGGTTCCCGCAGGCATTTCAATGTTAGAGTTAAATACTGCATCCAGCGCAGTGCGTTTCAGCTCGGTAAGATCAACTCTGTTTCGTGCAAGCGTAGGGCGTTCGTCACGGATTACAGCTGTCATGTATTCAAGGCTTGCGCGCGCATCCCCGACCATACCAACCTTCAGCGGGTAATTGTTTCCGACATGCGCTTCAGCAATATCAAGGTGCATGAAGGTGGTATGTTCCGGATCACCGTACAGCTTCCAATGATTGGTCCCGCTCGAGTCTGTGTTTGAACCAATGAAGAAAACGCAATCCGCTTCCTTTGCATAGGCATTGGAATATTCCATTCCGCCACGCGCGCCCACAACTCTGAGCGCAAGAGGATGAGTTTCGGGAATAATTCCCTTGCCCGGAGTAGTAGTGCCCACCGGAATTTGCAGCAGCTCCGCCAGTTCAAGAACCGCATCCGTAGCTTTGGAGATCAATGCCCCCTGACCACAAATGATCACCGGCTTTTCGGCGGAGAGCAACGCATCAACTGCTTTGCGTATTTTCTTGTGATCGGCCACTGGCCGATGAGATGGATAGAATTGGTAATCTTCTTCCGCATAGAGATCGGTGATCTCAGCTTCATCGTGGAACACATTGATTGGCACACGAATATGAACCGGTGCCGGGCGTCCCGACGTCGCGACCCGGAAAGCCCGGCGCAGCAGTAGCGGAATGTCCTTCACATTAGTTAGATAGAATGACTCCTTGCAAATACTTGCGTACATCGCAGTTTGGTCGACCCCGGTAAGCCCATGCTTTTTGTCTTGGTTCATGGGTACATCAGAGCTGAAATAGATGACAGGAACAGAAGAAAGAAACGCTTCGGTTATCCCCGGCGTGCAATGGGTCACGCCGGGGCTCGGCGCTTCCAGTACCGCTGGTCTGCCGGTTATCTTCGCGTAGGCCTCAGCGGCATAAGAGGCCGTGCGCTCGTCTCGAGTAAGGACATACTCGATGGTCGAAGATTTCTGCCATTCTTTATACCAGCCGATAGTGGTCTCACCTGGAAGGCCAAAAACATGACTAACGCCATGCAACTCAAGCATTCTCAGAATAACTTCTGCCCCGTTCATGTTCATTGCTTGCCTTCCCATACGAACTGTAGATACTTCTGTATACAGAGCGAAACACAGGTCTGAACGCAAATCAATTGATTTCTTTTGATCCTCTTTCTACTATCGGCTTTGACATAGTTTTGAGCGGATTTCGGAATCAGATGCAGACAGCCCCAGCCACCGTCGAGCGCACCTATCTCCAACTGAAAGAGATGGCGGTGAACTATGATTTTAAGCCTGATTCCCGGTTGAACGAGACTGAACTGGCTAAGAAATTAGCGACCAGTCGAACGCCACTTCGGGAGGCTCTCAACCGCTTGGTCGCCGAAGGGTTCTTTACTTTCCGCAGTGGCAAAGGGTTTTTCTGTAGGTCGCTTAACCCTATAGGCATCATGCATCTTTACGAAGCGCGTGCGGCAATTGAATGCGAGGCTGCAAGCTTGGCCGCTCACCGAGCTGATCCAACCAAGCTCAAAGAGCTTGAGCAGTACTTGGATGAATCAAAAGCCAACTACACCCCGGGTACATCCCCTACCGAACTGCTGCGGATGGACGAGGCCTTTCACGTTGGGCTGACCTCATTGACCGACAACAAAGAGATGATCCGCCTTCTTGAGAATGTGAACGACCGGATACGCTTTATTCGGCTCATCGACCTCAGAACACTCGCAGAAAGAAGCGGTGGCGAAGTCGTGACTATTCGTCCTCACGCCGAGATTTTGCAGGCGGTCAAACAGGGTGATAGCGAAGCTGCGCGGCAAGCGATGGTTCAACACCTTACAAAAAGGCTTGAGGCGGTCACCGAGAACGTTCGCAATGCGTTTGCAGAGCTCTACACGCCAGGCGACTGACCGGATCGGTCTTTGATATGCAAGGTTACTTGCGCGAATACCCACTGGAGATCTTTTAAAATGTTCCACCCCGTTACCGGCATTGATCACTGCGTCGCTCTGACCCAGGACCTTGACAGCACAGCTGAAAAGTATCGCGCAATGGGCTTTAGGCTCTCCCCCAGAGGTACGCATTCTAAGGCAAAGGGTTCAGCAAACTACACCATCATGTTCCCACAAGATTACTTTGAAATACTTGGATTTATTGCTGAGACTGAGGTCAATGCCCCACGGCGTGAGATGTTGGCCACGATGGGGGAGGGATTGCATGCGATTTCCTGCAGGATCGAAAATGCAAATGCTGCTGCAAATGGTTTGGCTGACCTTGGCTTAAAAACGCAGGAGCTCAACAGTTTTTCACGCCCCGTTCCACGCCCAGATGGTTCGGAGGAAGTTGCTTCATTCTCTACGTTGACCTTTTCTCCAAGCGAGGTGCCCTTCGGATCGGTTTTTATGTGCGAACATAAGACACCTGATGTGGTTTGGATGCCCGAACTCCTTGATCATCCGAATGGCGCCTGTGGCCTCGATGCGGTGCTCGCCATATCAGATACCCCGGAACAGGATGCGCTAAAATTTGCCCGACTTTGGGCCCACGGCAGCGTCTCAGAGAGCGAGGGTTGCTATAATGTAGCAACGGGCCCGAACTCAGCAGCGCTTTTGCTATTTACTAAAGAAAAACTTGCAAAACTTTTTCCTGACGCAGATTTTGACTCGACCGCGCGAGGTGCCTTTGCTGGAATAAGAATTAAAACAAGCGATACCGAACGACTTAAAGCATTCTTAACTGAGTCTCAGATCCCCTACTCTGTCAGTTTAGGGAGTGTTTATCTCTGCCCTCAAAACTCCTCAGGGATTCTATTGGAGTTCGTTTGAACTCAAGGGAAACCGACAATCAGACAAAGACACCCGCTAACAGGGGTAGGTTTGTTGCGCGAGCGAATGGTTAATCAAGCTCTCCAACCTCTCCGGTCCTTTCGTCCGTCTCTGGATCAAAATCTCGCAAACCTACAAGGCTGGCCATTCCGGCCAATAACAAATTTAGCCGGCCGCAAGAGAGCGCCCACTGCAGGGAATTCAAGGCTCCCGTCTTTCCGCTCGTAACGGCGGAAAGACCAGATGCGATTAACACGTAAAAAGCATGCTTAGTTCTTGATTGCCAGGCAGGGCGTGTGCCTATGGTACGAAATGGCTCACCTCGCCTGGCCCCCTTCCCTTTTCGTCAATAAATAATTTCATCAGTGGCGTTCAGCCCAGAGTTGGACGGGCTCCCCGCCCGCACACACACAAGTTAGCCCCTACGTTGACAGCTATCCCTCATCCGCCCGGTCCAGCTCCTTCTTCGCGAGATCAGCGGCAGCCTGCAGGTGGGTGGTCATTGCCAGCGCCGCCCAGTCGGGCGCGCGCGCAACAATCGCGTCGGCGATTTCGAGGTGATGGCGGGCTGAGCGCCGCATGTCCTCTTCCCGGTACATGCGGAAGGTGCGCGCCACAAGTGCGAGGTGCACCACTACCGAGAGCATCGCCTTGAGCCGTGACGACCGCGCAGCCTCGAGCACGAGGTTGTGGAAAGCCTCGTTGGCCTCCGACATGATGCGGAAGTCTTCGTCGGAGCGCGGCGGTACGTGGCGCGCCATCAGCTCGGCGAGCCGGTGCAGCTCGGCGGCTTCCTCCGGAAGCGCGTGGGTGGCGGCCCGACGTGCGGCGTAACCTTCAAGCATCATGCGGATCTCGAATATTTGCATGATCTCGTCATCGGCCAGCGCCACCACCCGCAGTCCCGGCCCGGCATCACGAGTCAGCAGGCCTTCGAGCAGCAGCCGCTTCACCGCCTCTCGCACAGGTGTCCGCGACATGTTCAGGCTCTCTGCGAGATCCACCTCCGTCACCCGGTCGTCCTCGCTCAGGCCCCCCGAGAAGATCCGGTCTCGGATCGTCTCGTAGGCCTGTTCTGCTGCCGGACCTTTCGGTGCGGCAGGTTGCGCGAGCTGCGTATCGGGCGCTGCAGGCGCGGGTGGGACGGAGGAACGGGTCATACAGCTGATATAGGTTGCTGGCTGGCAGACGGAAAGGTTCCGGCCTTCATTACCATACCCGGCACATCGTGGCCAAGCTCCGCCTCAAGCCAAAGGGCAGCCTCGGTGGCGCGCTCGATGTTCCAGCCTGTCCCGTACCCAGCCCGCTCCAGCATGTAGGCCAGATCCTCGGTTGAGATGTTGCCGGTGGCTCGCGGCGCGAAGGGGCAGCCGCCTACCCCGCCCAGCGAAGCATCGAACGATCGCACACCCGCCTGCAGCCCGGCCCAAGCGTTGGCAAAGCCGGTGTTGCGAGTGTTGTGCAGGTGCAAGCGGATCGGCAGGTCCGGCCAGCGCGCCTTCACCGCATCCACACGCTCGAGGATGTCCGAAGGCGCCGCAACACCGATGGTGTCGGCCAGTGTCAGCTCGGCGGGCATTATCTTCAACGCCTTCTCCAACACCGCCATCATGCGCTCGACAGACATCTCGCCCTCGAACGGGCAACCGAAGGCCGCCGCGAGTGTCAGCCCGGCGCAGATCTGCCCTTCGGCCACGCGAGCAACGTCATGCCAGAGCGCAATACCATCCTCTGTCGACATGCCTTGGTTTCGGCGACTGAAGGTCTCGCTCAGCACCACGGCGAAGTTCACCTCGTCAAGCTTCGCCGCGACCGCCCGGTCGAAGCCGCGCCGGTTCAGCGCGAGTCCGATGTAGCGCGCCTGCCCGCGCGGCAGCATGGCGGCCAGATCCTCGGCGTCGGCCATCTGCGGAACCTTCTTCGGGTTCACGAAGCTGGTGACCTCGATCCTGCGTGCACCCGCAGCAATCGCATGCTGAACCAAAAGTAATTTTGCATCCAATTTTAAAATGTGCTTTTCGTTCTGGATACCATCTCTCGGTGAAACTTCAACAATTTCAACTTTTTCTACGCTCATAATCAACCTCACACACCAGCACGCGAATTTCTCTGTTTACATTTCATCTCATAATGTATCCATTGCTGGCAAGAGCAGTCTTCCGGCAAGTGGTGGCCGGACTGCGGAACGACAGACGGGAGGGCAGCGGATGCAACAGGCAGACGCGACGCGGCAAGGACCGCTTTCTAACATTCGTGTACTTGAGATGGGACAACTCTTGGCAGGCCCCTTCTGCGGGCAGCTTCTGGCAGATTTCGGCGCGGAAGTAATCAAGTGTGAGCAGCCCGGCCTCGGCGATCCGATGCGGGTCTGGGGCCAAGAGAAGCCGCACGGCAAGTCGCTCTGGTGGCCCGTGGTGGCCCGCAACAAGAAGTCGCTAACCATCAACCTGCGCACGCCCGAGGGCCAGGAGCTGGTCAAGGAGCTGATCAAAAGCACCGACATTCTGGTTGAGAACTTTCGCCCCGGCACGATGGAGCGCTGGAACCTCGGCTACGAGGAGCTCAAGGCGATCAACCCGCGCCTGATCATGGTGCGGGTCAGCGGCTACGGCCAGACCGGCCCCTACTCAACGCGCGCCGGCTACGGCTCCATCGGCGAGGCGATGGGCGGGCTGCGCTACGTCGTGGGCGATCCCAGCACCGCGCCGAGCCGCGTAGGCATCTCTATCGGTGACGAGCTGGCAGCGACCTACGCCTGCATGGGCGCGCTAATGGCGCTGCATCACCGCAACGAGACCGGTGAGGGACAGGTGGTCGACAGTGCCATCTACGAATCTGTGCTGGCGATGATGGAAAGCCTTGTCAGTGAATACGACGTGGGCGGCTACACCCGCGAAC
Source organism: Sulfitobacter sp. NFXS29 (assembly GCF_040148765.1). Taxonomy (NCBI): domain Bacteria; kingdom Pseudomonadati; phylum Pseudomonadota; class Alphaproteobacteria; order Rhodobacterales; family Roseobacteraceae; genus Sulfitobacter; species Sulfitobacter sp. NFXS29. The sequence goes on along the minus strand of NZ_JAGDED010000013.1, from coordinate 12,544 downwards.
GGACCGGTGCGACGCTGCCGAACATCTCGCCTTCGAACGTCTTCGAGACCCGCGACGGCAAAATGCTTTTGATCGCCGCCAACCAGGACACAGTGTTTCGTCGCCTCGCCGCCGCCATGGGTCGGCCCGAGATGGCCACCGACGACCGCTACGCTACGCACACCGCACGCGGCGCCAACATGACTGAACTTGACGGCATGATCGCCGATTGGACCAAGACTATCGACCTGGAGCCGCTCCAGGACCTGCTGGAAAGAAACGGCGTGCCCTGCGGGTTAATCTACACTGCCGCCGACATGCTTGAGGATCCGCATTTCAAGGCACGTGAGGCCATCGTAGAGCTGCCGCACAAGGACTTCGGCTCGATCCGGATGCAGAACGTAGCCCCGCGCCTGTCGCGGACCCCGGGTGCCGTGCGCCACGCCGGCCCTGATCTTGGTGAGCACACGGATCACGTGCTGCGTGACATCCTGTCCGCCACCGAAGATCGTATCGAGGAGTTACGCGCCGCAGGAATCGTCTGAGCGCTACGAACCGCAAAATAGCTGCGCGCGGGACGGGTCTGGAGGAGATCCGCCGGCCGCCAAACCGCCCAGACCGGGCAAACCGTCGAGGCATAAGCCCGCGGGCATCAAGGGAGGAAATACGCATGAAACCCCAGAAGAGCACCCTGTTCACCGGCTTGCTGCTGGCCAGCACTGCGCTTATCGCAACGTCCGGCACAGCGATGGCCGAGCGCACGCTGCGCGCTACGGTGCAGGTAGCCACCAACCACCCGATCGGCGCCAACGTCGTGACCTTCAAGGACGCGCTTGAAAAGATCTCGGGTGGCGAGATGAACGTCGAGATCTACGACAGCGCCCAGCTCTACAAGGGCAGCCAAGTGCCCAAGGCCGTCGCGAGCGGCGCCATCGACATGGGCGTGGTGCTGGCCGACGAGTACTCGGGTACCATCCCCGCCGCCGGCATCTTCTCGGTGCCGTTCCTGTTCCCGAGCTACGAGGTGTTGGCCAAGGCTGCCGATCCCGAGGGCGAGTTCCGCCAGACCTTCGACGCCATGATCGGCGAGACCGGCACCAGGGTGCTGTGGTGGCAGGATTATGGCCCGGTGCAACTGCTGTCCAAGGACGAGCCCCTGACGGAGCCATCACAGATGAACGGCCTGTTGGTGCGCGCCATGGGGAAGCCCTCGGGCGACTTCATCGACGCCGTGGGCGGTACCCCGGTGGTCATCGGCGGCTCCGAGCAGTTCATGGCCTACCAGCGCGGTACAGTCGACGTCGGCATGAGCGGCACCACCGCTGTGCAATCGCGCAGCCTGTACGAGGTGATGGACAACGTTACCATGACCAACCACTCGCTGGCCGAGTTCATCGTAGTGATCAACAACGATCTCTTCGAGGACCTCTCGGACCAGGAAAAGGAATGGGTCACCGAGGCCGCGATGACCGCCGAGCAGGACCTGCGCGAGAAAACCGAGGACAACAACGTCGCCTCGCAGGAATGGCTTGCAGACGGCAAGGCTACCGTGACCGAGCTCACGCCCGAGCAGCTTGCGGCGTGGCAGGAAGCGGCAGCCCCTGCGGTGGGCGTCTTTATCGAGGACGGCGGCGAGACCGCGCAGAACCTGGTAGATGCCGTCCAGGCCCTCCATTGAGCCCCGGCCAGGTTTCATGATGCATGACACCACAAACGATGAGGGCCGGTACAGCGCCGGCCCCGCCCCGGCGCAGGCGAAGCACCGCACGTTGCCGAAGCCTCTGAGGGTCCTGAAGGTTGCCGACCTGATCTCGGTAACGGCGGCACGCATTGGGGCCGTGATGATCGTGGTGATCGCGGTGATCCTCGCTTACGAGGTGACGGCCCGCTACATCTTCCGTGCACCGACGCGGTGGACCTCCGACGTGGGCACCACGCTGATGATGTGGCTGACCTTCATCGCGATGGCCGAAACCCTGCGCACCAACGCCATGATCCGCATCACCGCGCTGGTCGGCAATGCCCGCCCCGCCATGCGCAAACTGAGCCAGGCCTTCACCCTGCTGGTGGTGGGCGGCTTCGCGGTCCTGGCCGTTTGGCTGTGCATCGGCGAGTTCATCGAGAGCGTCGCCACGGGCCGCCGCCAGCCCACCATGCTGCAGATGCCTGAATGGCTCGCCGAGGCGCCGATCATCGCGGGCTATGCCTGCCTCGCGCTGCAGGCGTTTGCCGATCTCGTCCGCCTGCCTTTCCGGCCGGCTCCCAGCTTCATATCGCACGAAGAGGCCGAGGTACACGGTCTGGCCGAGGAGGGCAAATGATCCCCGTCTACATCGTTTCCGTCCTGGTGCTACTGATGCTCACCGGCCTGCCCGTGGCTTTCTCGTTGGCGGCGCTCGGGACTGGCCTGATCGTACTCAAAGGCCTGCCCCTTGCGCTGATCCCCACCAACCTCTTTGGCTCACTGAACGACTTCGTGCTGCTCGCGGTGCCACTGTTTTTGCTGATGTCGAACATCCTGCTGCGCGGCGGCGTGGGCCGTGACCTGTTCCGCGCGGTTCAGAGCTGGGTCGGCCACTGGCCGGGCGGCATCGGCGTTTCGGCGTTGCTGTCTTGCGGCATTTTCTCGGCAATCTCCGGAAGCTCGGTCACCACGGCGGCCACCGTCGGCACCGTGGCCGTGCCTGAGATGACCAGCCGCGGCTACAAGCCCTCATTCACGCTGGGCCTTCTCGCAGCGGGTGGTACGCTTGGCATCCTCATCCCGCCTTCGATCCCGCTGATCGTCTACGGCGTGATCGCGGAAGAAAGCATCGGCAAGCTGTTCTTGGCAGGTGTCGGCCCGGGCATCCTGCTGATCACCGTCTTCGCGATCTACACCATTCTGGTTTCGGCCTTCGGAAGCCAGGCAGAAGCAAGCCCCAAGTCGAGCTGGTCTGAGCGCATGGCCGCCACCTCGCGCGCCTTCCCCACCATCCTGCTGGCCGTGGTCATGCTGGGCGGTATCTACGCAGGCGCATTCACCCCGACCGAGGCCTCGGCCATCGGCGCCACCATGGCGCTGCTGATCACCGTCGTGCAGCGCAGCCTGAGCTGGCAGGATTTCCTCCACGCGGTGAAGGACAGCGTCAAAACGACATCGGTGATCTTCCTGATTGTCGTGGGCGCCAAGATCTTCGGCAAAGCCATCACGCTCTACCAGCTGCCCGCGCAAATCGCGCAGGTGTTCGAGACTCACGTCCCCAGCCAGCTCGGATTCATCATTATCGTGTCGCTGATCCTGCTGTTCATTGGCCTCTTCCTCGAAAGCATGTCGATGCTGCTGATCATGGTGCCGGTGCTGCTACCGACAGTGCTGGGGCTCGGCCTCGACCCGATCTGGTTCGGCGTCTACTTCGTGCTGCTGATCGAGATCGCGCTGATCACACCGCCGGTGGGGCTCAACCTGTTCGTCATCCAGGCGATTGCAGGAACGCCCCTCTCGACCGTGGTCAAGGGCGTGCTGCCCTTCGTGCTGATGATGCTTGGCGTCGCAGTGCTGCTGGCGCTGTTCCCGCAGATCGCGCTTTGGCTGCCCGGAAAGCTTTGACGCACAGGCGACGAGACAACGGAAAAACCGGCCGGGAGCTTCGAGATATTCCAAATTGTAGGACACGGGCGACAGGAGACTGTTGCCCGTTTTTCGCTTCAGATCTTCATCAACCTTGAAGTTTGGCGCTCATAAAGATGGGTAGCAGCGCGACCCCCAAGAAAACCGCGCAATGCTGGCGGAAACTTGGGACTTAGGTCAATTTAGCTACGGAGTAGCTTCCCATAATGACCGCGGTGCCGCCGCAAAACATGGGAGTCCATGACCGGTAAGGCCAGTTCGGGGCGCCGACCGCGAATCTCCAATTAAGAATATTTGTATTTGAAACCAGTAGGAGCTCGAAGCGGAAATCGCGCTTCGAGTCCTTGGCACAGCTTACCTGCACCCCGAAGTGGAATAGGCGGTCGTAGGAGTGGCTTGATTCCTATTTCCCGGGTGTGCCGTCCCGCGGGTCAGGCACGAACCCATCGGCGTTGGGCATCACGACCTTAGGCATGGTTTCGGCATCGAGCACCGAATCCGGTTCATTAGAGGTGATACCCGCGCGCCCCAAGATAAAGGCGCTCACAGCATAAACCTCGTCGGCCGTCAGGGACCCGGGTGCGTGTAACGGCATCGCGCGATGCACATAGTCGAAGAGCGTCGAGCTATGAGGCCAATAGCTCTCTATCGTTTTAATGGGCTTGTCGCTCGCCAGACTGTCACGCCCCCCGATCAATTTCGGAGCACCGAGCTCTGAGATACCTTCCAAGTTTTCCCCATGACACGAAGAGCATTCGTACTCATAGATCTCCGCGCCCTCCGCGTAGGTTCCACTGCCTTCGGGAAACCCTCTCCCGTCTGGCATTGCGTCGATATCGATCGCAGCGACCTCCTCTTTGGATGCGGGTCTTCCAATACCAAACCGGTTTTTTTCAGGAGCCAGCCCGATGTTGCTTTCCGAACTTGAAACCGGGACGGGCTGAGGCGCGCGTTCACCGGTCTCTTCAATGATGTCGGGCAGTGCGGCGGACGTCCGGGTTTCAGAATTACTCTGGGCAAGAGCAATAGAGCCGGCCAAAGTCAGTCCCCCGATGAGCAGCAGTTTATGCGTGAACATTGGTCACCTCCCCGTCCTTTGCAATGTGCCAGCTTTGAATGGAATTCAGGTGGTAGACGGACTTGGTGCCGCGCACCTCAACCAACTCCTGAAGGGTTGGCTGGACCGAACCGGTGTCGTCGACAGCTCGGCTTTGAATGACAGCCTCTTCACCAGTCCAGGTCCAGGGCAGTCTGAACCGCGTGTGGCACTTGGGAAGGACCGGTCCTTCGAGCTTGGCTTCTTGCCAGGTCTTGCCGCCATTGACGGAGATCTCGACGCGCTTGATGGCGCCTCGGCCGGACCACGCCAATCCAGTGATCTCGTAGAAACCGGCCCGCGGCAGCTTCATCGCGCCAGAGGGAAAGGTGATAACTGATTTCGTGTCCATCTCCATACTGAATTGGCGCGCCGTGCCATCAGGCATGAGATCAGTGTATTTCGAGGTCTCTTCGCGGGTCATGAAGGGCTTGTCGCTTACTTCCAGGCGCCGCAACCACTTGATGTGCGTATTACCCTCGTAGCCCGGCAGCAAAAGCCGGAGCGGGTAGCCCTGCTCCGGCCGCAGCGCCTCGCCATTTTGCGCATAGGCAAGGATGGCGTCGTCCATGGCTTTGTCGATCGGCACCGAACGCGTCATGACTGCAGCATCTGCGCCCTCTGCGAGGATCCAGGTGGCATTGCCCTTGATGCCAGCCATCTCAAGCACCGTCGACAGGCGCACGCCGGTCCATTCGGAGGTCGATGTCAGGCCATGGGTCCCCTGCACTGTTTTCAGCGTTGGCTTGACCCATTCGGTAAGGCCGTTTCCCGAGCACTCGATGAAATGGATGCGGCTTACCGCGGGCAGTCGCTTGAGATCATCCATAGTGAAGCGCATGGGCTCATCGACCATACCGTGAAGGATCAACGAATGGGTTTCCGGGTCGATCGTGGGGATGCCACCGTGGTGGCGCTCGAAGTGTAGCCCTGAAGGCGTGATGATGCCGTGGCTTGACCCCAAGGGTGTCATCGACCAGCTGGAGTCCAAACTCGCTGTCGGGTAGCGCCAGCGCACTTCGTTCTCAAATTGCGAGCGGGAACCATAGCCACCATCTTCGAGAATGGTCCTGCCCTGCTCTTTTGTTGGATCGGGCTGAACGAAATAGTCATACGCACCGGGAGGGACCTCTGCCGCAGCGCGGCTGCCCACAAACGCGGCGCCGCCCATGGCCAGCCCGCCAGACAAGAGGCCGCGCCGGGACAACCCGTTGAACATGCCCTCCTTGCAGTCGCAATCTTCATCTTGGTCGGGGTTGAGTAGCTGGCTCTCTAATTCGACCAGGCTTTCGGCCATATGTCGTTCTGCCGGGCCATATCTGGAAGCCGGGAACCGGTCGTCATGCGTCATATCATCCCTCCCTGAAATAACATGTTCTCGAAGCGAAAAACGCTCCGTTTGGAAACATAATGCGAAGACTTAATTGCTATGGCAACTTATTTTCCCTCTTAGGGAGAAATTCCAGCACAGCACCCGCCCTCCCCAAACGCTGCAGAACGGCCCCCAGCACCAGGAGTTCATTCCAGGAAAAAGCGTGCCGATTTCTCTACAGACATGGGGCTCCTTCGCAGTAACCAGCGGTTTTTGCTGGACTGTTTTCGCTGGCTCCCCCACGATGCAGCGGAATGCACACCGCGCCGGTTAGGCGCAGCCTCGCCGCAGCTATGATCCGATCGGAGAAAGGCGACTTTGAGCAGTCCAGAAACAACTATGAGGAAACCAGCAAGCGATTGGATAAGAACGCTCGGTCGCATGAAGCCTGGCTGAAGCAAAAGCATGTTCAGAAATCCAGAACCTAAAGACGGGTTGGAGACGCACCTACGCCAGAGTTCCGTTTGGAAGAACGCAGGCAGGGCGACCAGTCCTTGGCACTTCATCATGCATTCTGCGTTGAAATATATTGTCGCTGTGGTGGCATTTCGTGTCGAAACCCCTGACCAAATTTTCGAAAGCCGCACATACAGCTTGGACAAGTATCAACTCTAATTTCGAGTTAATCTACGCCGATTGCGCGTTCAATAGGGTCCCCCGAGCTTCCAGGTGTCGGAGACAAGGTCGACGCCTACTGAAGGGCCCATCTCAGCCTTACCAAATACTTGATGCCGCCCATCGAATGCCCGCGATAGAGGCTTTCAAGCCTTCTACCGACAACAACTTTGCCCGATCGATAACTCTCTTCGGCTCAGACCATGGCGGTAGCGACCGCCTTACTCTGGTGAGCCATCCCCGCGCAGTGCAATTCGCATCGCCGCGGCGGCCGCGGCCAGTACATGTGCTGAAATCACATTAGCCGCCCATTCAGGCGATCTTGCCGCTATCGCAACGATGATTTCGCGGTGATGCTCCGCGCTGCGCAAAAGATTCACTTCCCCGTGAGGTAATAAGTCCGCGCTACAACACCGATGTCCACCGCAACAGAAATCACCGTCATCAGCCGCGGCGAACAGACCGCTTCATAGATCGTGCGGTGAAAGGCTTCATTGGCCACGGAAATGATCCGGTAGTCATCTGGGGACTTAGACGGGGTATACGCCAGCATCCGCTCGGCCAGCGTCTGAAGCTCGGCAATCTGCTCGGGCGAGGCCGGTTTGGCCGCGCGCCCCGCAGCATAGCTTTCCAGCCTACGCCGGATTTGAAAAAATCTCCTCCAGCTCGTCTTCGGGAAACTTCGCCACCCGGGTGCTGTAGCCCTTCCCCCGCTCCACCAAGCCTTCATGGATCAAACGGTGATTTGCATCCCGCACCGGCGCTGTGCTAAACCCCAACTCCAGCGGCACGGCCTGTCCCGTTAGGCGTTGGCCTTGCACAGATCGCCTTTCAGAATTCTGCTGCGGATGGCTTTATAGGCAAGCACTGCCGCCCCAGGCTTTACTGCGTCATCCGGCATTAAGCATTGTCCGCCTAATCCAACTCCACCTCATCTCCCTTTGCCACCCGGGAAGGCCCTACGTTGTACACATAATGCGCAGTACCTGTATCGATCCGAGACCGCCCCTTTTAGACCCTCTCGTGCAAAAGGATACGGAACCTACAAGGCGCAACATAGTATTCAGGTAGTGTTTTAAGCCAACTCACGCCCGCCGCGTCTGTCACAGTTTTGTATTCATTCCACTCCCGAAAAAGAAACTTCTTTATATAAAAACCCATTTCTTTGAAAAAAGGTATACCAAACTGTACGACCTTCTGGTTTGATGCTCCTCGGGAGATGGGGGGAGTCGGGACGTCTTTCCGATGCAGGAGAGGCGTCCAAGATCCTTTAAAAATACGTGTTTCGATCGCCAAGCGCGGTTGGATCTGGGGAGGAAGTCAGTGACAAAAGTCAAAACCCGGCAGGTGGCTGCATGATCGAGCCCACCCTCGTCGTGATTGTTCTGCTTGCGCTCATCGGAGCAGGGGCGCCTATCTTTCTCGCCTTGGGTACCAGCGGGCTTTTGGGGCTTTGGATGGCGCGCGGCCCTATCGCATTTTTCTTTGCACCCACCTCATTCTTCGGGCAGCTCAATTCCTTTGAGTTGATCGCTTTGCCGCTCTTCATTCTTATGGGCAATCTCTTGGGCGCCACCCCGGTGGGGGCTAATCTCTTCAAAGCCGCCGCGTTATGGCTGCAATGGCTCAAAGGGGGCTTGGCCATATCCACCGTGGGGGCCTCTGCCGTTTTTGGCGCAGTCTCCGGCGTCTCTGTCGCCGGCGTGGCGGCCGTGGGCTCGATTGCGGTGCCGCAAATGCTCGCGCGGGGCTATTCAGAGCGTCTGGCCGCCGGATCGGTCGCCTCCTCTGGCGCCCTGGCCATGCTCATCCCGCCTTCGGTGCCTTTCATTATCTACGGGGCCGTCTCAGGCGTCTCCGTGGGCGCGCTTTTTGTGGGCGGCATTGTGCCCGGCATCGCCTTGGCGCTGGCCTTGTCCCTCTACATCTATACCCGGGTCACACTGAACCCCGAAGAAGCGCCGCGCGACACCGGCCCCAAACCTGCCCTGTCGGTCCGGTTTAAGGCTTTGGGCGGCATCTGGCACGCGCTTTTGCTGATCTTCATTGTGCTGGGGGCGATCTATTCTGGCTTTGCCACCCCGTCAGAAGCCGCCGCCTTTGGTGCGGCGGGGGCCTTTTTAATCGCCGCCGGTATCTTTCGGGTTTTGACGCTCAAGTCCACGATGCGGATTCTGGAAAACTCGGTCAAAGTCTCCGGCACCATCCTGCTGATCATTGGCTGTGCGCGCATTTTTGGCGATTATCTGAACCTGGTGCGGGTGCCTGAGCTTATCACCGAAGCCTTGGTCTCCACACCTTTACCGGATTGGACGATCCTGGTGATCTTGATGCTCGCGCTGATCATCTTGGGGATGCTGGTGGATGCGGTCTCGCTGATCGTTGTGACCACTCCGATCCTACTGCCGCTGATCGTGACCATGGGCTATGACCCGCTGTGGTTTGGCATCATATTGGTGATGAACCTTGAGATCGCGGTGGTCACCCCACCTGTGGGGCTGAACCTATATGCGCTGCGCGGGGTCTGCCCCATGCTGCGCATTGAGACAATCATTCGCTCGGTCTTGCCCTTTGTCGCCGTGCAATTCGTCGTTTTGATGATCTTTGTTCTGTTCCCGCAACTGAGCCTTTGGCTGCCCAGTCTGCTCTAACCAAAAACGCAAGCTCAACACTGGAGGAAAGACCCATGACCATTGACCGTAGAGAGTTTCTGCAATCGAGCGCCGCCCTATTTGGCGCAAGCCTGGCATTTGGCCTGAGCGCAGGGGCCGCCCTTGCAGAGACGAAGATGACTGGCGTGTCCTACCTGCCGCCGAGCTACAAAGCTTTGTCTTATGGCTCTGCTGGCTTTGTGGAGCGGCTGAATGCCTCAGACGCGGTAACGGTCGACTATTACGACAGCGGCAAGCTGCTGAAAGCCGATGAACAGCTGCCCGCGCTGCGCGCGGGCTCCATCGATTTTATGTTCCACACTACAAGCTATGTGACCCGCTCGATCCCCATTCTGGGCATCACCGGTCTGCCGGGCGTGGTCGACGCACTTTATGAAAACCCCGATCGCCTCAAAAAGGGCAGCCCGCTGTTTAACTTTATCAACGAGCAACTGGCCGAAGAAGACCTCTATATGGTCTCGATGATGGGCAATATCCTTGAGCCAGAATACATCTGGTCGACCGAAGCGGCCCCGGTACGTTCACTGGACGATCTGGACGGCAAAAAACTGCGGGTTGTGAGCTTTGAAGCCACCAAAGTTGTCGAAGGCTTTGGCGCGGCGGCGGTGCGCATCCCCTCCTCGGAGCTCTATCTGGCCCTTCAGCGCAACACGGTGGATGCGGCCGTTGCCAATATCTCCACCGTGGTCGGCCGGTCGCTGCAAGAGCAGATCGACCATGTCTATAAACTGCCCATGACCTCCTTTGGCATCGGTCTTTTTGTCACCACCGACAAATGGGCCAGCATGGGGGAAGCTGAGAAAGCCGCCTTTGAAGAGGCCGCCATGTGGTTTGACGAACATGGGGCTGAGCACTCCAACAATTCCATCTACCCCGATGAATATTGGCCCATGATGGAAGAAGAAGGCATCGAGGTCATCGAGCCCAGCGAAGACGACATTGCCAAGCTCAATCAGTCCGCAGAAGACGTGCGTCAGGCGTGGATTGAAGAAGTGGGCAAAGACGTCGGCGAGCGCGCCATCGCGCTGGCCCTCGGCGAGGCGTCCTAACCCATGGTCGGCGCCGTCACGCGAGGGTTCTCCGGCATTGTCCGTGCGGCGCAGATCGGCGGGCAGATCGTGTTGGCCTTTATGGTCATCACGATCTGCTATGACGCGATCATGCGCTATGTCTTCACGGCGCCGACCTCCTGGTCTTTGGAGATCAACACCTTTTTAATTGTCTATGTCGCCTTGATGACCGCAGCCGATGTGCAGCGGACCAAGGACCATATCGCGATTTCATTTTTTTCAGACGCGATGGGCCCGCGCGTCCAGCGGGCTGGCCAGGCCCTGATTGGCCTGGCCGGCATGGGCTTTTGCGGCGTCATGGCCTGGCGCGGCGTGCTGATCACCGCACAATCATGGGAATATGGTGAACGGGTCTCCTCCAGCTTTGGCACCTATATGGTGTTTCCCTATGCGCTGTTGCCTTTGGGCTTTACCATGCTGGGGTTGCAGTTTTTCGCAGACCTTATGAATGCGATAACAGGCGCGGCGGGCAAGCAAGCGCGGGACTGACCCCCGCTCCACCTAACCCGCGCTGTGGCCCGAGCGAGCGGCGCGGTGCCTCTCGGGGCAGATCAGCGGTCTGCCTTTTGTTACACGGCCAGGCTGCGGCAGTCCTCCTCAGCATGCACGCGATTGTCTTTAGTCATAAGATTTAGCAATATCAATTACTTAAAAACCTTCATGCATCAGCCTGCATCAACTTTGAAGCTTCATGTCGAAGGTCTACACTTGTGAATGGCTGGATGGAAGGCCACCACTCTGCATCGAGAACGGCCGCAACTTCAAGGACCGGCCCCAACTTTCGGCGTTTGTAGAGGTCGGTGGTAGGGCTTCCGGCCTCAAAAAGTTGCCGCCTGGTCCGAGATGATATCTCAAAATGCCCCATAACTGCGCTGATCGCTGCATCGCTCACCCTCTCGTCGAGCCAGTCGGCGAATGTGCGTCTAATCGAATACCAATTTACGTTCCCTTGTTCGGTTGGTTCCAGCACTTTCCGCTTGATTTGATCCGACGTTCTGCCCGAATGCGCTCGCGCCACCAATCTCTGAATAATTTGCGTAAAATTACGAGCCCCTGCTGAGATCGGCCCGCCGCTTTCATGAATAAGAAAACCGTCTCCATGTGCTGCAATCAGTCTGCTCAAGATACGCTCCATAGGACCAGTAACCGGAATAATGGGGGTGCTCTTTCGCCTATTCGTCTCGACAAAACCTTCCCCCAGAAGATCAATAACACCAAGGTCAATGCGAACCTTCGTCCCCGTCATGTCCGCCACCGCACCGATCCGACCACCGCAACCAATGTCGAGAAGGAGAAGATCAAGAATGTGTGGCCGCCTACATGTATCGATCAGCAGGCCCAGTTCCTCGAAGGTGATGTATCGGCCTTTAGGATTACGATCTTCCGGCGCTGTGACCCCTGCGATGAAAGGGATCTTCGGCGGCTGATGAATCGTTAGATTGTCGCTTTGCGCAAGTTTGCAGGCCTCTACCGCGCTGCCGATAATGTCAGCGATAGTATTGGGGTGCAGCCGGGGCTTGCCCTCCGGCGTCAGGGTCTTTAGCTTCGACTTGGCATTCTTGGGACGGACCCGCCCCTCTTCCATACCCTTCACCAGCGCCCGAAGAGCACGTCCCATCTTGGACATCCTGACGTTCCAAAGATGCGGCTTGAAGTATAGCTCTCTACGGTTTTCCAAAAGACGAAAGCGTTCGGCCGCAAGCTGCTTCCGCTTGTCCTGCTCAAAGCCGAGCCAAATTTCACTGAACGTTGGATCATCGCCGCTGTCAGGTCGAATGGTCTCAGTGCGATCCAAGACGACCTTCATGCGCTCCCTTGCAAGCTTTCTTGCCTGTTCGAGAGTTGCCGCATGAAGGTGCTCCGCTCTAATTTTTTTCGCGTCAGGATCCCACCACCTCAAGTAGAGTGCGCACCGGTTCTCAGCTATGGTGAACCGACCGATTTTCTCAATTGTCTTCATGCATCAGTTACCCCGTGACTTTCTCACTGGATAACAACAACATTGTTGATTGTCACTGAGAACTGACCCGGTATTTTCACCGAGATTTGACCCACCCTCAGTTATGCGTCGTGGTTTATGACGCGGTCAATGTTTTGGCCTCCTTTCGTGTTTTCTTTGCAGCCTCAGCG
>NZ_JAGDED010000012.1:0-101886 GCF_040148765.1 Sulfitobacter sp. NFXS29 | reverse complement strand
TTCCACGCGGTTCAACTCGCGCTCGCTCATCATCACCCATCCCATGTCCACACATCCTCATCCCAAACCGAGGACAGAGTGACACTTCTGCTTTGCTTAAGGGTGACATTATCGCTTTGCGGCTACAACAAAAAAACCTATAATCATACTTATGGTAAATGCAAAACCCCACAGAAAACCGCAAAACGCAACAACAACACCACAGGGACACCAAAAACTACCCTATCGCTACATACCATATACCAAAAGATAGTCGCTCTATCCCGAATGATCCGCGCCAAAGCTTGGGCTAAATGCAATGATATCCTTGCAAATAGCAGGAGAAAGCCATGAGGCGCTCATTTACCACCGCTAATACTGAAATCAGCCCCCTCCCTAAAAGGCATCAGCATAGCCCGACACACAATCCTTCAGACGCCCCAGCTGGAAGCCTCACTGGCTGAGATATGTGAAAGCCCGAGCCCAAGTTTACGTAGGTAAACCGACGATCCGTAAGGCCCGGACGCCAGCCAAAATACGATAATACAGACAGCGGTACTCATCACGATGCCAAAATCGATAAGTGCGAAAGAAAGGTCCTCTTCCCATGCATATTCTTATTGCCGATGATCACAACTTGGTGCGGGAAGCCTTCGCCAATGTATTGAAAAATATGGAGGGTTTTACTGTTACCCAAGCCTCCACATTTTCAGAAACCATTTCAAAGTTAGAGGATGCTGCCCCCGATATAATCCTTCTAGATTATGATATGCCTGGGATGGACGGCCTCCAAGCCCTCCAAAAAGCTTTAGAGGCTGCGAAGCCCATCCCGGTGGCACTGATGTCCGGTGTCGCTTCGGTTGAGATTGCAGAGCAAGCCCTCGAACACGGTGCTGCGGGCTTCGTACCTAAGACGTTAGGCGTAAACGCGATCTTAGGCGCGATTAACCTCATGATACTAGGTGAACAATTCGCTCCTGTACGCTGGATGCGCGAAACACAGGTTCATACTGAAGTTCCAGACAGCGGTATCACGCTAACCGGCCGGGAGATGCAACTGCTAGAAGGGTTGCGTGAAGGAAAGTCTAACAAAGAAATTGCCCGTGACTTACACCTCCAAGAGGTCACAATTAAACTCTATATGAGGTCGCTCTTCAAGAAGTTAGGAGCAAAAAACAGAACCCATGCAGCGCTTCTAGGCAAACAAAAAGGGTTCGTTTCGCATTAAAGCCCGTGCCGATATTCTCGAAGAACAGTGGCCGTCTCCGCGGCCTTAGCATCAAACGCACTGAACCTTTCAACGACTGTAACGCGGCCTCTAACCTTTGCCGCCGTCTCTAGAGCTGCAGCCGCCTGCTGCAGTTCTGAAGCGCCAACAACCGCCGCTGATCCAGCAACTTTATGGGCGCATCTGGCGAGCTGTTCATAGGAATTGTTCGATACAAACTGTGATACCTGAGCACGCGCCCCCTCGATTTCATCTACAACCTGAACCAAAAGCTCCACAAAAGCAGACCTCTCCATCACCGCATACAATTCAAGAAGTATGTCGCCGTCGATCAGAGGGATGTCCTCCCCCTGCCCTTGTTTAAAATCATCAAGTCTGGCGAGGATATCTCGTAACATTGTGGTTCGGAGCGGTTTGATCAAACAGCCCTGCATACCAGCTGCTAAAAACCCCTCGATCTCCTCAGGAAGCGCATGCGCTGTCAGTCCAAAAATTGCTGAGTTCTGCGAAGGCCCAACTGTTTGCCGGATGTGCATTGTTGCCTCCACCCCATCCATGCCGGGCATGCTTATATCCATGAGTATAAGATCAAATTTGCCCTCCTGCGCTTTGCGCAGCCCCTCATGCCCATCCTGCGCGAAAACCACTTCATAACCCTCCGCCTCAACCATACGGCCAACAATAAAGCGATTGGTTTCATCATCCTCGACGAGAAGAACGCAGCCAGCTTCCAAATGCGCTAGAGGATCAAATGCAGACACGCGACTTATCTCCTTTCGTTCGACGGTTTCAAGAAGCAGGACCATAGGAGGATTGCTTTCTTACCCGTCGGCCTTTTGCTCAGAAATCACCTGCCATGACTTTGACGAGGCGTCTGCCCGATTGCCAGAGCTATGCCTGTTTCTAGCTACATGCGGCTGATCAGCGCCTTCCAACACGGCCTCAGAAACCGTTATCTCATAGATCGCATTCAGTAGGATATCCCCCTACGACATAGGGATAAGGGTTAGGCCCACCATGCCAAAAGATAGCAAATGCAGCCCAGGCCCATCGCACAAAGTAAGCGCTAGCGCAGAACGTGTTTCTCTAGAAAACCCCGCCACCCCCCTACTCCACTATCGTCGTGGCCGCAGTAGACGCGTCGGTCTGATAGCTTTCCATGATCTCACCCAGAGCATCTGAAACAGACTGTTGATTGCCTTGGTTGTTCTGGTGGTTCTCGATCATGATAAGTCCTTCAGACCCATCGCCCAAATGCATGTCGACCTGCACCCAGTTACCGATCGCATAAGAAGTCGAACTCACAGGATAGCCCGGATATCCAGAAGCGCCAAAGTTAGAGGTACTGAAGCCACTCTCAGCACCATCAGGCCCGCGCATATACATCGCAAGATGGTTTTCCCGACTGCGGTTGGCAAAATTCCAAGGGCGACTTCCAATCACAAAAGTCGTTTCTCCTGCGAGCGCTTCTCTCGGGAACGGCAAAAGAAGGCAGAAAACAAGAAAATATTTCATGGTAGTTCTCCGTCTAGCAATATGAGGGAGGTGGCCCGATGCGGTTACCGGGCCACCTACGGCGCATAAGGTCCTTAGGAGATGAACAATGTGGGAAGGACCTTACCCGCCATTCCATTCTCAGTTAATACCGTCGATGGTCACACCAAGGTTGTTGCCTACCGCCGTCGACGTCGATGAAATCGCCGGGGCAGAAAGCGTGCCGAGCCCTGCAACATCCGCAAAAATCACAGCGTCAACAGTAGAGGTTGACCCAACCGTCCCAATGGCATTCTGAACATTATTCCCCATCAAGAACGCATCTTGGTCCGAGGTCGTGGTCAGATTTGCCGTCAGGTTGTTCGCCACCCCCGTGGCACTGTTATCCACAGTGCCATTCAACACGCCCGTGGTCGTAGCAGTCGCAAGGATGGCGCCCGGCAAGGAGATGTCCGCAAGCGTCCCGGTTAGGCCAGTGCCAAGAGTGAGATCCGCACCCCCAAACGCCTGACCGGCATCGAAGGACATCGACACATCAGAGTCGAGACTGGCGCTGTTACCAAGCGCACTTGCTTGCGTTTCAACAGCGACCATGTCGTCGCTCGTGAACCCAACTAAACCGGTTAGCGCGTTGTCGATCCCCGTGCTGGTGCTGAGCGCTGTCATAGCACCCAACGACGTCTGCTCAGACTCCACTTGCTCCAAGCCAGTTGGCGCAACAGCAATGCTGCTTACAGCATCCGTGGTGACGGTCGATTGAACATCAGCATCCCAGTTCCAGTTAATGGTATCAAACGCAAAGGCCGGTGCTGCAGCCATAATCGCGATAGCAGAAGCGGCAAAGTGGTGAAGTTTCATTTTGGTAGTCCTTCCTGTGGTTAAGTTTGTGTCTGGTCTGTTTTTTCGGGGTATTCCCCGCCCGGTGCGCAGCCTTCATTCTCTTGTGCTGGCAGGCCGAGCCCTTCAGTGAGGATCTGGTAGACGGCCAGTTCCACCACCGATCGCACTCCAAGTTGCAACGGTTCGTTGCGCACCTCTCCGGAGTCGAATTCTACAAAGCGGTCGCCGAAGAAACGGTAAACGCCCGCCTCATGCTCCACGCCGACAATTTGCTTCTGGAGACTCGTGACGTAGACTGTGCCGAAGCTATTTACGTCTACGACCCTGAGATCGATGCCGACATTGATCACTGCAGCCCGCCGGCTGCCGCCGATGCCGGCGATAAAAAGCCGCTCGCCGCCCGATTGGATGTTGTAGTTCAACTCAGTCAGTGCGCCGAGAACCAGAAAATGCGCAGGGGCGACATCCACCACACGCGCTGGCTTCTTAATAAGTTTCTGCTCGATAAGCTGCTGCTCGGCCAAAGCCACTCTCGGATCAAGCCGTTCAGCAAGATTGACCTGCTTTGTCTTGAAGAGCGCGCTGATCATCATTTCTGACGCACCTTGCGTTAACTCAGTGCTATCGTTCAGACTGTCGTAAGCGCGCTTGCCTGTCTTATCAGCGATCAGCCCGACCGCAACCGTTGGGCGATTTTGGGCAGGGTTTGCCGCAAGCGCTGCCAAGCAAACCGTATAGGGTGTATGGTTATCTGTAACCGGGGGGCCCTGAAGAGGACTTGCTTGCTGCGTACTATTTGTCGCCGGGGAACAGGCCCCTAAAGCGGTTCCTCCCACAAGGGCGGCAGCGAACCATGCTGATCGTCGATGTGTTGAAGTCTTTGGTTTCATCTTGGCGTCTCCTGTCATCCCACAAGAAACACCATCCGAAATCCACACCGCCCAGTATATTGTGCGGCCGTATAGCTTTGAGGTTCGAAAGGATATGCCCGCTCTTCTTAGGAAAACCGCAACAGCTCAAAGGAATAACTCAAAACCGCGAAGGTCCATCCCAAACACCTTCGAACGGATAGAGCAGCTGGTCCCCTACCAAATATAAGACCAAGAATTGGTCGTCTTACAATGACAGCTTGAAGCGGCGCGGATCGTTGTCGATCTGGTTTGATCCGGAGATGGTGTGGGCGCCGCCGCCAAACGGCAAGCGAGGGCGGCAACAGCAATTCAGTGACGCGGCTATTCAAACGTGTCCAACGCTGAAGGTCCTTTTTGGCATGCCGCTCCGCCAGACAACTGGGTTCGTTCAAAGCTTGCTGCGGTTGGTCGGGCTTGATTGGTCAGCACCGGACTTCAGCACTCTTTGCCGCCGCCAGAAATCGCTGAACGTGAGCCTGCCGTATCGTGGCGGTGCTGGCCCGTTGAATCTTCTTATCGATAGCACGGGGATCAAGGCCGAGGGTGAAGGCGAGTGGAATGCACGTAAGCATGGCGGTTCTAAACGCCGCATATGGCGCAAGATACACATAGGTATCGACGAGGAAACGCTGGAAGTTCGGGCAGTCGAAGTCACCAGCAGCAACATCGGTGATGCTCCTATGCTGCCCGAACTCCTGAACCAAATCCCGCTCGATCAGGACATCGGCAACGTTACCGCAGATGGGGCGTATGACACTCGCAATTGCCACGAGGCGATTGCTGCCAGAGATGCCCATGCGGTGATCCCGCCACGCAAGAATGCAAAGCCCTGGAAGCCTACGAGCGCCGGAGCAATTGCCCGCAACGATGCGGTTCATGCGCAACGGTATCTGGGCCGCACGGTGTGGCGACGCTGGAGTGGATACCACCGCAGAAGCCGCGTCGAAACCAAGATGCATTGTATGAAACTACTGGGCCAATCGCTCATGACGAGGGACTTCGAAAGGCAAGTCGCGGAAATCCAAGTCCGCATCGCCATCCTCAACCGCTATACCGCTCTTGGCATACCTATCACTAAGCCCGTAGGCTAAATCCGTCTGGGGTAAGTGGAAGAGTATGGGTGTGTCTACCTGCGCTCACACATACCGACGGACCTTTAAGCGCTCTTTACTCCATCGAAAAAAAGGAAAAGAGCGAAGGCGGCGCTTCTTTTCCCATCTTTTTCAGTGGCTTGTGACTAAGGCAATGTAGAAACCCAAGCACCTCCATGGTTTTGCGCACGCTTTTAAGTTTTCTCTGCGCACGCTTCTCCTTGGACTGCCTGGTCAGACGTGTCGCCGGGGGCGCGATGCATGACCCGTACGAAAACAATAAGTTATGAAAAAGTGGGACACTAGGATCGATTATATCTTCCGGAAAGATTCAGACTAAGTTCCCACCAATTTGGTAGTTCAGGCTCGCTCGGAGCTAACCTAACTGTTCGGTCTGGATGGGGGCTGAAGCGGCTTCGAAGAAGCCGTCAGATGCGAAGCTATTTCAAGCAGTCCGCTGATAGCATTGCGCCTCAGTCCCAGACCTTACGCGTTACTCCTCGCGTATGAGAGCGGTGGCGGGTTTGGCACCGTTGTCCCCGTCCGAGGCGAAGGTCAGCGTGACGCGGTCCCCGGCCTTGAGGCCCGAGGGCACGAGGGTCTTGGCGTCCAGCGTCCAGACCGAATTGTCGGTCAGAACGATGATATTGGCCAGACGGTCATAGGCCACGATCTCTCCGGAGGTCTGATCCGCGAAGGCCGCGGTTGAGATGGCAGAGACGAGGAAGGCAGGCAGGATGAAAAGGCGCATGGTGAATCCCCTGATGAAGCGCATGAAGGATAGATGGCGCGCGCCCTGACCCGTGCAAGAGGCGCCGGGTCAGGGCAATGAAATATTTACCGGCGGCCGGGTTGGCTCGGTCGCCCGCTGTGGCGTCAGCTTTGCAGGTCGAAGCGGTCGGCTTCCATCACCTTGGTCCATGCGGCGACGAAATCGCGGACGAACTTGGCCTCGTTATCATCCTGCGCGTAGAGTTCCGAATAGGCGCGCAGCATCGAGTTCGAGCCGAAGACCAGATCGGTGCGCGTGGCAGTGTAGCGCACGGCTCCGCTGTCGCGTTCCTGCATCTGGTAGGTGCCATCTTCCTCCACCGGAACCCATTTGAAGTTCATGTCGGCAATGGTCTGGAAGAAATCGGTGGTCAACTGGCCTTCGCGGTCGGTGAAAACCCCATGCTTGCTGCCGCCGTGGTTCACCCCCAGCACCCGCAGTCCGCCGACTAGCCCGGTCATCTCGATGCCGGTCAGCCCCAGAAGCTGTGCGCGATCCAAAAGCATCTCCTCGGGCGGGATGTCGTAATCCGCTTTCAGCCAATTGCGAAAGCCGTCGGCCAGAGGCTCCATGACCTCGAAGCTCGCGGCATCCGTCATCTCCTGGCTGGCGTCGCCCCGGCCCGGGGTGAAAGGCACCTGTGTGTCATGGCCTGCGGCCTTGATCGCCTGTTCGATCCCGACATTGCCCGCCAGCACGATGGTGTCGGCCAGCGAGGCGCCCGCCGCCTCGGCCAATGGCGCCAGCGTGTCGAGCACCTTGGCAAGGCGCGCAGGCTCGTTGCCCTGCCAGTCCTTCTGCGGATCAAGACTGATGCGCGCGCCATTGGCCCCGCCGCGCATGTCGGAGCCGCGGTAGGTGCGCGCGCTATCCCAGGCGGTAGCGATCATCTCGGGTCCCGACAGACCGCTGTCGGCAATCTTGGCCTTAAGTGCCTCGACGTCATAACCGGTCGCCCCCGCGGGCACCGGGTCCTGCCAGACGAGGTCTTCTTGCGGCACGAATGGCCCGATGTAATTCGCCTTCGGCCCCAAGTCCCGGTGGGTCAACTTGAACCACGCCTTGGCGAAAGTGTCGGACAGGTAGTCGAAGTCCTTGTGGAAGCGCTCGCAGATCTCACGGTAGATCGGATCGACCTTCATCGCCATGTCGGCGTCGGTCATGATCGGATTGTGCTTGATCGACGGATCGGTCGCGTCGGGCACCATGTCCTCGGGGGCGATGTCGATGGGCTCCCACTGGTTGGCGCCTGCGCGGGATTTCACCGATTTCCATTCGTATTTGAACAGCAACTTGAGATAGCCATTGTCCCATTGCGTCGGGTTTGAGGTCCAGGCGCCCTCAAGTCCCGAGGTATGGATCGTGTTGGCATTGCCGTCATAGCCCGGATCGCTCCAGCCGAAGCCGCCGTTGACCACGTCAGAATCCGCCGGCGCGGGACCCACGTCCTCGGCGCGCAAACCGCCGTGGCATTTACCGACGGTGTGGCCACCCACGGTCAGGGCCGCGGTTTCTTCGTCGTTCATCGCCATGCGGCCAAAGGTCATGCGAACATATTCCGCCGTGAGCTGCGGGTTGTGCTCGCCGTTCACGCCCTCAGGGTTCACGTAGATCAGTCCCATGTGCGAGGCGCCAAAGGGGTTGTCCATGCTGGACGGATTATTGATGTCTTCGACCCGCTCGTCGGTGGGGGCGAGGATCTGACTGTCGTTGCCCCAGTTGATGTCCATCTCCGGGCCCCAGATGTCCTTTCGGCCGAAGGCGAAGCCATAGACCTTGAGGCCCATGTTGGAATAGGCGACCGTGCCCGCCACCACCAGAAGGTCGGCCCAGGACAGCGCGTTGCCGTATTTCTTCTTCACCGGCCAGAGGATGCGCCGCGCCTTGTCGAGGCTGGCGTTGTCTGGCCATGAGTTCAGCGGCTCGAAGCGGATGTTGCCGGTCCCTGCCCCGCCGCGACCATCGCCCAGACGGTAGGATCCCGCCGCATGCCACGACAGACGGATGAAAAGACCGCCGTAATGGCCCCAGTCCGCTGGCCACCAGGATTGACTGTCGGTCAGCATCTTCTCAACGTCATCCCAGACGCCTTGGAAATCCAGCCCCTTCACTGCTTCGCGGAAGTCAAAGTCTTCGTCCATCGGGTTGGAGCGCGCATCATGCTGGTGCAGGATCGAAAGATTAAGTGTCTTCGGCCACCAACGCGTCGGGCTGCGCCCGATGTCGGTATTGCCACCGTGCATGACGGGGCAGCCGGTATTCATTACATTGTTTCCGTCCATTGTGCGCTCCAAACCTGTGCATCAGAAAATCTTATTGTTTGGAGCCTAACCCTCGCCTTCCATAAATCCAAATTGAATATACTTACCAATGCGATAACTTGGGCTAATGACAAACATCACTTTCAAGCAACTGCGCTATTTCGAAGCTCTTGCTCGGCACCGCCACTTCGGCCGCGCCGCAGAAGCCTGCGGCATCTCCCAGCCCGCACTTTCGGTGCAAATCAAGGAACTGGAGGCGATGCTCGGCGCCGTTCTGGTCGAGCGCGGCGCGCGGCAGGTCGGGCTGACCCAATTGGGTGATACGCTTTTTGAGCGTTCGCGGCGCATCCTTACCGAAGTGGGCGAGTTGGGCGATCTGGCGCGCTCAGCCAGCGGCCCCTTCACCGGGCAATTGCGCTTGGGTATGATCCCGACGATTGCCCCTTACTTGCTGGTGCCGGTCATTTCCGCCCTCGCCACAAGGACGCCGGGCCTCGAATTGCACCCGCGCGAGACCGTCACGCGTACGCTGATTGCCGACCTGCTCGACGCCCAGCTTGACGCCGCCATCGTCGCCCTGCCGATCTCCGAGCCTGCGCTGGAGGAATACGCCCTCTTCGAGGAGGATTTCGTACTGGTCCGCCCGCAATCCGAAGCCAATGCTCGGGTGCCTGGCCCTGACAAATTACAGCAGATGCGCCTGCTTTTACTCGAAGAGGGTCACTGCTTTCGCGACCAGGCGCTGAGCTACTGCGCGATTACCGATGCGCCGCCGCGCACGCTGATGGAAGGCAGCTCGCTCGCGACGCTTGTACAAATGGTCGGCGCGGGTCTCGGGGTGACGCTGATCCCCGAGATGGCCGTGCCACTGGAGACCCGTCTCGCCCCGGTCTCAGTCGCGCGTTTTCCGACCCCAGCCCCGGCCCGCCGCATCGGCATGGTTTGGCGCAAGACCAACCCGCTGGCGGAAAAGCTGATGGAGGTCGCTGAAGTGGTGCGCGAAGTCGGTGCTTCCAAATAGAGAAACGGCCCCAATGAGGGGCCGTTCACAAGATGCTCAAGGCGATCCTGTCAGCTTTCCGTCAAACCGCCCAACTCGTGATCGTCGAGGTTCATCACGTCCTCGTCCGCTTTCTTCCATTCGCTACGGTCCGCGTCGGTCGCCTCAGGCGAGAACAGACCGGTCATCGCGTAGAAGATGCCGATCAGCGGCGCGGTCCAACAAGCGAAGGCCAGCGGGATATATAGCAGGTTCTCGAGATTGCCGCTCATGATGCCGAGGCCCAAGGCAGAGATCACGAAAGCACCGCCGGCGTTCCACGGGATCAGCGGGCTCATCAGTGTGCCGCCTTCCTCGACCGCACGGCTGAGGTTCAGGGTCGAATAGCCCATACCGCGATAGAGCGGCGCGTACATCCGGCCCGGCAAGGCGATCGAGATATAGGGATCGCCAGCCACCATATTCGTTGCAAAAGCCGTGGCGATGGCAGAGCTCTGCACTGCCGCGAAGCTTTTGACCCGACTGATGATGGCATGAATGATCGCTTCAAGACAGCCGGTACGCTCTAGCGCGCCGCCAAAACCCAGAGCGATCAACATCAGTGAGATGGTCCACATCATCGACTGAATCCCCCCGGCGTTCAGCAGGCTGTCGATGTCATCGACCCCGGTTTCAATC
Organism: Sulfitobacter sp. NFXS29; assembly: GCF_040148765.1. Taxonomy (NCBI): domain Bacteria; kingdom Pseudomonadati; phylum Pseudomonadota; class Alphaproteobacteria; order Rhodobacterales; family Roseobacteraceae; genus Sulfitobacter; species Sulfitobacter sp. NFXS29. Next base: position 91,632 of record NZ_JAGDED010000012.1, on the reverse strand, counting down.
GCATAGCCGGACTGGGCGTAGGTAAAGACAGAATGCAGCCCCTCGCCCTGCCAGAAAATGGCGACCAGCCCGCCCGCGATCACCCCAGCAAAAAGTGACGGCAGCGGCGGCTGGCGCATGAGGGCAAGGCAGATCACGATCAGGGCCGGAATAAGCGGGACCAGCCCGAGCGAGAAGGTCTCGGCAAGGCCGGCGGTAATCTGATCGATGCCGCTGACATTCGCAGCCCCCGCCCCATTGATCGTAAAGAACCCGACAAGGATGTAGATCACCAAAGCGATCAGCATGGCGGGCACCGTCGTTGGCATCATGTTCCGGATATGGTCGAAGACATTCGTGCCGGTCACAGCCGGTGCCAGGTTCGTGGTGTCCGACAGAGGCGATATTTTGTCGCCGAAAAAGGCGCCCGAGACGATGGCGCCGGCGGTCCAATAGGCCGGAATCTCAAAGCCCGCGCCGATCCCCATGAGCGCAAGGCCCACCGTACCGACCGTGCCCCAACTGGTCCCGAGCGAAAGCGAGACAACGGCGCAAAGGATCATGGCCGCCGCGAGGAAAATGGAGGGGGTCAACAACGTCAGCCCATAGTAGATTAACGTAGGCACCGTCCCGGCCGCGATCCAGGTACCGATGATCATGCCGACCACAATCAGAACCGCCAGTGAGGGCATCGATACGTGAATGACGTGAAAGATACCTTCCCGGATGTCGAGCCAGGTCTGGCCGCGCACGACCCCGAGAAGCGAAGTAATGGCAAGGCCCAAAGCCAGCGGAATATGAGGGGTGAAATCACCAAAGTAGAAAAGCTGTAGCGCCAAAAGGCCCAAAGTCAGCAATACCGGTAATAGGGCGAGAGACAGGCTGGGCAGTTCTCTCTTTTCCATAAGGAAGATCCTCCGCTGTTTTTATCGAAACTTTGATCTGAAACGCCCAAGAAACCGCTCATGTTCCCGCAGCGGCCTCGGGCAGACAGAGCTGTCAGTCGTGAGCGCGGCGGGCCTCCTCTGCGAAGCGGCGTCGATGATCAAGTGCGCGATTGTGCAGCCCGGGAGCCTGAGCGGCGGCCTCACCGCCGGTCCTGGTCACCGGGTTGGCACGGCATTCATCCGGCAGCCAGTCACCTCACGCGGGTTATCGTTGGCTCCCGGCGAGTGGTATAAATTTCATAGATATCACCCTCTTGGATTGGTCGTCCCCGACTCTCTTTGGCCGGGATGCGAAGTGGCAATACGGGGTCGCATGAAATTCTTCTCTGCACTATTGCGTGAGCTTCTCAGGCAACCAAGTTGCGAGCTCAGGGAAAACCACGATCAATATCAGCGTCAAAACCTGCAACGCGATAAAAGGAAGGACTCCGCGGCACATTTGCCCGTAGGTCATGTCGGGCGGGGCGATAGATTTAAGGTAAAAGATCGAGGAGGCCATCGGCGGGGTTAGATAGCCGGTCTGGATTACGATGAGTACGAGCGTTGCAAACCAAATAGGATCAACACCGGATGAGCGGATGAATGGCGTAAATAGTGGCACGCAAATCAGCACATTTGCTGTCCAATCCAACACGAACCCAAGTACGAATACCACCAACAGGAAGAACACGATCATCCCGGTGGTGCCCAGCCCTGCCCCGTCGATAAAGTCCCGGATCAAACTTGCGCCACCATTGGCCGCGAAAACCCCCATAAACATCGTGCCTGCTGCGACGATCAAAAGTATCATCGCTGAAATGCGGACTGTGATGGCGAGAGATTCTTTCAGCACCTGAAAGTTGAACTGCCGGTTTACAATACAAAGCACAAGTGCCCCCGCTGCCCCTACGGCCGCAGCTTCGGTGGGGGATGCAATCCCTCCGAGGATCGACCCGAGCACTGCAAAAATCAGCAAGAAGACTGGTAGCAGTGTCGTCACTGTTGCCCAAAGCTTCTCGCCAAGGGAAAAGCTTTCCTGGGGTTCGTCATCAGCGTGCGGCTCTGGCGGAAACAAGAATCCTTGCAGGGCGATGTAGCCCAGAAACAGAACAACCATCATCAACCCCGGCAGCATCATACCGGCAAGCAGCTTGCCGACGGACATCTGTGCCAAAGATGCATACATTACGGCAATCACGGAGGGCGGGATCATCGTACCCAGCGACCCTCCCGCACAAATTGTCCCTGCAATAAGCGTATTGCTGTAGCGCGCCCGCTGCATTGCCGGGATAGCCATCATGCCAATCATCACTTCAACCGCGCCGACCACGCCTGCAGCCGCGGCAAATACCGCACCCATCGCGATGGTCGCCAGCGCCAACCCACCGGGCAACCGCCCCAGCCACATGTTCATGACACGGAACAATCGCTCAGCAATTCCCGAACGCTCAAGCAAAGCGCCCATAAGAATGAACATCGGAATAGCGGAAAGGATAAAGTTGGTCGATGCCGAATAGAACGAACCGTAGAGCTGATTAAACCCGACTGGGCCAAAAGCAACCAACCCCGCCCCGACGGAAACGAGAACAAGCGAAAAGGCGACGGGCAAGCCCAATAGAATAAGCGCGAAAAGCGCGGGAAACATCAGTGCGGCTGTGGTCATGTTAGGTCTCGATCTTAAAAGTATCGTCGGATTTAGGCGTTAGCAGCCCCCGCAGCCCTTCGGCCGCCAACTGTAGCGCCAGCGCTCCCAACCCAATGGCCAGTGCTGTGTAGAAGGGCCACATAAGCGGCGCCCAGGGACTAACGTGTTCTACCTCACCATTTAGAAAGGCGCGCCAAGCCCGCTGGCCAGCGATTGATGTCAGCTTGAGGAAAACCGGGCAAAGGATGAACAGATAGATGCAGCCTTCGATTGCACCGCGAAGGCGCACTGGCATCTTTGAAGAGAGAAAATCGATGCGAACATGTGCGTCCTCGCGCAATGCCTGCGCCGCGCCGAGGACAAACAAAACCCCAGTGCTCATATAGGCAATATCGAAGGCCCATTCGGTAGGCGCGCCAAAACCGTAGCGCGCCACCACTTCGTATAACATGGAGGCGATCAGGATCAGGACCATTGCTTGCGCGATATATCCCAGTACGGCAGATATTCCGTCTGCCAGTGCCAAAAATAGACGTTTCATGACCGCCTCCGTTCCGCTTACTGGCCGTTTCGGATCAGGTAGCCGCTCTGCGCGGACCAACGATCCATATAGGCGATGTAATCGTCGAGGATGTCAGACATCTCAGCATTGCCCTCGTCCTTCTGCGCTGCGGCCGTCTTCTTAATCCAGTCAAGTCCGGCTGCGGAAAGTTCTTCGGCAAAGGCAGGGTCAAGCTCAATCACCTCCGCCTTGGATCCGCGGAACGTTTCCATAGCCTTCATATCCAGATCGTAAAAGTTGATGAGCGACTGTAGCGTCGTAAGTTCTGCTGCAGCTTCAATCTTAGGTTTCAGTGCCTCGTCTAGGGCATCCCAAGTTTCTTGCTTCAGAACCACCTCCCACAGGAAGGTAGGCTGATGTACACCGGGGGTGATGATATAGGGCGCAGCTTCGTGGAAGCCTTCGGGAAGATTGCCAGAGGGCGGACCCCATTCAATAGCGTCGACGCCTTTTCGTTCTAACAGCGTGTAGATCTCACCAGGCGGCACCACAGTCGGCACCGCACCGAAGTAATCGCGCATCACCTCTGCCCACGGGCCTGAGGTGCGATACTTAAGCCCTTTGAGGTCTTCAGCTGTCTTGATCGGCATATTGGCGTGCGCCATCACTTCGGAAGAACCGATGCCGACAACAAGCGATTTGAAACCATCCTCATCGCGGATGTCTTGCAGCTTTTCCTTGCCACCACCTTCATAGATCCATGTGGCATAAGCCTCGGGCCCCATGCCACCCGGAAAGCCCGAAAAGATAGCGTTGATCGGATTTTGGTTTACCAGATAGCTGGGCGTCGAATGACCTGCTTCGACAATCCCGTCGCGCACACCGTCATAGACTTGCAAGGCCGGTACGAGGATGCCAGCACCGAAAGGCTGCACCTCGACCACGCCATCGGTCAGCAATTCGACATTGTCAGCAAATCGTTCGAGGAAGTTTACGTAGAAAGGCGAGCCCTCTGGCACGGATGTAGGAACTCTCCAGGTTATCTCCTGCGCCGCAGCAGGGCCCGCGAGTAGCGTTAATGCGCCCGCGACGGCGAGCCATTTGGGGGAATTAGACATAGTCGTCTCCTCTGTTGAACACCGCGGTCCTTGGATCGGCCAGCGGTTTGCGACTCGTATTAATACAAACCGTAAGAAGTATGTCGACATAAAAAATACATTGTTAATGCTCCGCTCAATTACCCTGCGTTTTTTTTGGAGAATGCCGCTTAGAGGAAAGGGCCAGACTGCTGCCCGGCCATTTCGACTTCGTTATCTCGTCACGTCGTCCGGCATCAGCTCTTGCGGCAGGTTCTGATAGGACACGGGTCGTAGGAACCGCCGGATCGAAAGTGTGCCAACGCTGGTTGCACCAAAATTGGTGCTGGCCGGGTAAGGCCCGCCGTGGACCATAGAATCCACCACTTCTACTCCCGTCGGGAATCCATTCGCCAACAGGCGGCCCGCCTTACGCTCCAGAACCGGCATCAGCGTGCGTGCCGCATCAATATCGGCGTCGTCCATATGCAGCGTGATCGTCAACTGACCCTCCAACTCAGCCGCCAATGCGCGCATTTCATCGATCGAAGCGACCCGCACCACCAGCCCAAGCGGGCCAAAGACTTCTTCATGCAGTGCTGGATTGGCTTTGAACTCTGCACCCGTGGTCTCGAACAGCGCCGGGGCGGCGTTGCGGCCTGTGCTGTCGGCCACATGCACTTGGCGGAGGCTTTGCTCGGCCTTGAACTTGTCGCGGCCCGCACAGAAGGCCTGCGCGATGCCGTCAGTCAGCATGACCTGCTCGGCCACCCCTTTCAACGATGCCGCAGCACTTTGCACGAAACTATCGGCGCCGGCCCCATCAAGCACCACGGCGATGCCCGGATTGGTGCAGAACTGCCCTGCGCCCATGGTCAGCGATGCGGCCCAGCCTTTGCCGAGTTCCTCGGCCCGTGCGTCCATCGCGGCGGGCAGCATGAACATCGGGTTGACCGAGCCCAACTCCCCAAAGAACGGGATCGGCTCTGGCCGTGCGGCGCAGAGATCGAACAGCGCCCGCCCCCCCGCGAGCGAGCCGGTAAAGCCCACTGCTTTGATCAGGGGGTGCTGCACCACAGCTTGACCAACAGTACGGTTGCCACCTTGGATCAATGAAAAAACCCCGCGCGGCATACCGCAGCTTTCAATCGCCGCGTGGATCGCTTCGGCGACGATCTCACCTGTACCGGGATGCGCGGAGTGGCCCTTGACCACGACCGGGCAGCCTGCCGCCAGCGCCGCCGCCGTGTCACCCCCGGCGACTGAAAAGGCCAGCGGGAAGTTCGACGCGCCAAAGACGGCTACTGGGCCAATGGGGCGTTGCACCATGGCGATATCCGGGCGCGGGGCGGGCTGGCGTTCGGGCATAGCAGCATCAAATCGGCGGTCGAGGTACTCACCCTTTTCGATATGCGACGCAAAAAGCCGTAGCTGACCTACTGTCCGGCCCCGCTCTCCTTCCAGCCGCGCTTCGGGCAGGCCGCTTTCTTGGCTGCCGATCTCGGTGATCTCGGCCCCGCGGGCGTCGATCTCATCAGCGATAGCGTTCAGGAATTTGGCGCGTGTCGCTCGGCTGGAATACCCGTAGTCCCAAAAGGCCGCTTCGGCCGCGACGCATGCGCGTTCGACCAACTCCACGGTTCCGACTGAGAAATCGTGCGCCGGGCCATGTGCCGGGCTGGAGCTGAAAAGCTCATCGCTGGCGCGCCATTCGCCTGCGATCAGGTGTTTTCCATGCGGTGTATAATTCATGCCATATCCTTTCATTCGAGCCTGCGGCCCGGTGTCAGCTTTCTTCCGCTAGCATCTGAATACAATATGTATGCAAGATTACAACCCAAGCACAGCGAGGACCCGGATGGCCGATATAACTTTGACCCACGATGAACTCTACGCGATTGTTCGCCAGTTCTTTGAAGCCAGCAGCCTCTCTGCGTCGAACGCGGCGGCGCTTGCACGGGTGATCGTTGCGGGCGAAGGCGATGCCTGCAAATCCCATGGCATTTACCGCATTGAGGGCTGCTTGCGCGCGATCAAGGCAGGAAAGGTGGTGCCTGACGCTATACCCAAGATCAGCCAAGATGAGAGTGCGATTGTTCGGGTAAACGCGGGTGTCGGCTTCTCCAATGCGGCTTTCGAAGCAGGCGCCCCGGTACTTGCCGAACGTTGCCGCGCCACCGGTATTGCGGCGATGGTCATCAACGATTGCACTCATTTCGCTGCCCTTTGGCCTGAGATCGAAACTCTGACAGACATGGGACTAGCGGCAATGGCGATGTGCCCCAGCTATGCCAGCGTCGCGCCGTCTGGCGGCACTGAGCCGTTGATGGGTACCAATCCATTTGCCTTCGGGTGGCCGCGCGCGGGCGCTGATCCTTATGTTTTTGATTTTGCCACCAGCGTGGCCGCGCGGGGCGAGATTGAGTTGCACAAGCGCGCCGGCACCCCCCTGCCCGAAGGCTGGGCAATCGCGCCGGACGGCAGCCCCACAACCGACCCCGAAGCCGCGCTCGCGGGGGCCATGCTGCCCTTCGGCGGGCATAAAGGCTCAGCCATCTCCACGATGATCGAACTGCTCGCCGGGGTTATGATCGGCGATCTGACCAGCCCCGAGGCACGCGACGCCCTAGGATCGCTTAGCCTTGCCCCTGCCCATGGGGAGCTGATTATCGCTTTTGACCCGGCCCGCTTCGCCACCGGGCGCCCGGGTGATCCAATGGCACGCGCCGAACAGCTGTTTGAGGCAATCCTCGGCCAAGGCGCACGGCTGCCCTCCCAACGCCGTTTTAAAGCCCGCGCCGCAACGCGGGCAGAGGGCATTCCCCTGACAGCTGCAGAAAAAGCAAATCTCGACCATTTGCTGGCCCATGGGCTGGATGCGGCCTGACAAATGGAAAGGCCCACCGCTTACGCAGTGGGCCTTCCGGCGGGATTTGCCCAGGGCCGTGATCAGGCCGCGGTTTTGGCGACCACACCGTCCTGTTTGGACCAATCAGCGTACCATGCGCGGAACAGCCTGTACTGCGCTTCGGCATAGCCGCGCTGGCTGTCAGACAGCGCATCGGTTTCGTTAAAGTGCAGCATGTATTCTGCGTGACCCTCAAGCACCATTAGATGTTTATAATAGAGCACCAGATCAGGCCCCTCATCGAATGAGGACAGAACGCCAAGCGCCGCGTCGAGCTCTTGGGCCCGGTGGCGTGCTTCGGCATCGCCCGCAGCCGCCGCTTGGCTCAAGGCCACGAGATGCAGCACCTCACGCGGCAGCACATTGCCGATGCCGGTGATGGCGCCGGTCGCACCGCAGTTGACGAAACCGTGGTAGACCGTGGTGTCCACGCCAATCATCAGCGTTACATTTTCGTCCCGGCTGGTGATGTTCTCGGCTGCGTAGCGCAGGTCATCCGCGCCCCCGAACTCCTTGAAACCGACAAGATTGGGATGTTCCGTACGTAGGGCGAAGAACAGGTCCGCACGGGTGGCAAAGCCGTAATAGGGGCTGTTGTAGATGACCGCAGGCAGATCGGGCGCCGCTGCCAGCACTGTTTTGAAGTGGTCCCTTTGCGCCGCCACAGAAGTCCCACGCGACAGGATGCGCGGGATCAGCATAAGTCCCTTCGCGCCGACTTTCTGCGCATGGGTGGCATGTTGCGCCGCAAGCTTGGTGTTCACCGCACCGGTGCCAACCACAACCGGCACACCGGCGTCGACCAGACGCTCAACGCCTTCCATCCGCTCTGCATCGGTCAGGAGCGGCCAATCGCCCATTGATCCACAGTAGACTACAGCGCTCATGCCATCAGAGATCAGTTTTTTGCCCATGCGGACCAGCGCGTCGAAGTCTGGTTTACGGTCTTCTGTACAGGGCGTCATCAGGGCCGGAATGCAGCCGGAAAAGATTGTCGGGGTCATTTGGTTCTCCATCATAGAAACCGCGCACAGATTTAAAGCCATGCTTCGGCGTTGAGGGCAGTTTACCAATTGTATTTTATTTGTCGACATAAAATTTCGATAACAATGGGCGGGGGCCCTCCCTCGCAGAAATTAGCTATCAAATGTCGATATGCTGCCGCCGATCACGTGAGATCAGCGTTTGGATTTGATGCACGATCTGGTCCGCATGTGTTTTGGCCAGCCGATCCGACTGGGCGATGTCGCGGGATTCGATGGCCAGCATCAGGTCTTCGTGTTCCTGTACATATTCATTCGGAAGCTGATCATCGAAGGACTGATAGTACATCCGCAACAGCCGCCGCCCCTCATCCAAAAGCCGAAGACATAGCGCTTCGTAATAGGGGTTTCGGCCCGCGCGGGCGATCTCGGCGTGGAACTCCCGGTTGGTGGCGATCATCGCCAGCGCATCCTGCGCGTCCACAGCCGCGGCGAACTCTTCTTGCCGCGCCCGGACCGCTGCCAAATCAGCTGGCGTATGGAACTGCGCCGCCAGCCGCGTGGTAACGCGAAACATCAGCGTCATTGCATCGAAAAACGTGTGCAGGTTCATGAAGTCGATGTTCGACACCACCGTAGACCGGTTCGGCAAGGTGGTGACCAAGCCTTCACTCGCCAGCCGTACCAAAGCCTCCCGGATCGGTGTGCGCGACATCGACAGGCGCTCGGAAAGACGGATTTCATCAATCGGGCTGCCTGGCGTCAACGTAAGATCAAGGATTTCATCCCGTAGGACCGTGTAGACGTATTGCGCCCCGGACCCGCGTTTACGCTCGGATGGTTTTGCTTTGGTGCTCATGAGAAACCCTAAAAGACGCTACCGTTGAATCTAATCGTCAGATTTCATAACACAATCGTAACCTCCAGCCACCGACTTCGATGCTTTTAAGTTCTCAAATGTAAAAGTTCCCTTAAGATGTTCCGTGGTAGCGGCAAAGGTAGTGCCGTTTGCATCGTGGCCGGCTACAGCGCCTAGCTGTATGAGCTTCTACAGGCGTTTCCTCTCAGAACTTTACGTGGTTCCGCAATCAAGCGAGCGCACAACATTCAACTGATCGGCCTCGGATTGGCTGATGACCCCTTACAGTAACCTGGGGCTGGCCCAATACTCAGACCGGAAAAACTTGGACCAAGCGAGTAGCTTGAATTGTTAAGCTTAGGTTATTATAGACTTACTTATCAATAAGGGGCGACAAATGCATCAACCTATAGATTCCGATACCTCCTTCTTCCTACTTCTCGATATCGGCCGCATGTTACGAGCTGAATTTGAGCACAGAGTAAGCGATGCAGCGCTCGGCATCACCCCTGGCGAGGCAAGGACGTTGGCAAATATTGCGCGCTTCGGGCCTTTGAGCCAAAACGATCTAGCCGATCTGAGTGGCTTTGGCGCAATGAGCGTTACAAGGGTTTTGCAAAACCTTGAAGGGTTGGGGTTGGTATGTCGAAGCATCAACCCAAATGATAGGCGCATCAGAATGGTTCAGGTAACCGACAGCGCTCTGCCGCTTTTAGGTGATTTAGCAGGCATTGGAGATGAGGTTAGAGCAGTCACACGCGGGAGTATATCTACTAACAACTGGCGCGCCTTTGAAAACATGCTGAAAATTGCACGCGACAACCATCTAGCAGCCTATCGCGCAAGACGTACAGCAGAAATAGAACCGGAATGAGACATCCAGATTCTATTTGCCGGACTTACCGAATCGGGGATTGTTGCATTGGTTCCATCTTGACATATCGGTTCTGGCCCATTTCACCCTCGACGGTTTCGATCTGGGGGTGGGTCTCCTCTCCCCCCCTCAAGACTAGGGACAGGCGCGACCGCATGATCGCCGCCGTCGAGACCTTCTTCAAGTCCATCAAGGCTGAACTGATCTGGCAGCATCCCTGAATGACACGGCGCAAATTGGAGATGGCCGTCTTCGAATACATCAATGGGTTCTATAACCCGCGACGCTGTCACTCAGCACTGGTCCGTAAAAGTCCGGTCGCTTTCGAACGAAAGGTGGCTTAAACGAGCACGAGGGGTGGCACGAAAGCGTGACAAGTTCAGATACGATTGCACGATCATGATTGTTCAGCTCACCAATCATTTTGCCCCGGCATAGTCACGGCGTGCACCCCCAATGATACGTCCACGCTATGTTTTAAAGCGCTTACTTCAGTCCTTCCGGCTTTCACAAGTCGGTACACAGCGCGCCGTGTCCGAATGTGCAGATCGCCGTGCTTCCACTTCGGGGCTCCCATGCATCGGCAACTACATCCCGGCCTCTTTCACCGCACGATCCCAATATGCATACATGTCTTCAAATTTCTACGTGGTATTGCCATGCAGCATCGGAAAAGGAGGCGCTGCAGGTGGGTCAGGGCTGTCTTAGTCATGTATTCCACTTTTCAAATATGCGCTGTCTGGAAGGCGAGACACCAGTTCTATTTTCTATACAGGCATGGCGCCACAACCAGCAAATTGCAGAGGCTATTTTCTGAGTAAAGTGGGTTTTAGTTAGCATCATTGCCTCAAACGGGCTCTATTTTAATGGTTCAAGCGAAAGTCCCTCCCTTCCTTCACATGACAACGCTCCTGTTGCTTGCTAAGAAAAACAAGAAGCCTTCAAGGAACTAGCCAAGATGCAAGTAAGCTACAGCGACCTACCGGGGGTCCTCTTGTTAAAACCCACGAGGTTCGGCGATGCACGAGGATTCTTTTCCGAAAGCTGGAACCGCAAGAAACTGGCGGAACATGGGGTCGCGTTAGACTTTGTGCAGGACAATCATTCAGTCTCTACCGCCGTTGACACCGTGCGCGGGCTGCATTTTCAGGCTCCGCCCCATGCTCAGGACAAACTGGTGCGCTGCGGCCAAGGGGCACTATTTGATGTGGCGGTGGATATTCGCAAGGGCAGCCCAACCTATGGTCAATGGGTAGGCTATAACTTGACCGCCGAGAACGGGTTGCAATTGCTGATCCCCAAGGGGTTCCTACATGGCTTTGTCACGCGTGCCCCTAATACGGAGATCATTTACAAATGCACCGACTACTACGCCCCCGAGTGTGATGGGACGGTCCGTTTTGATGACCCCGATATTGGGATTGATTGGGGCATATCCGGGGAGCCTACCCTCTCAGGAAAGGATGGCGAAGGCGCGCATTGGGCGGCTTTCGACAGCCCATTTACCTACGGAAAGTCGGCATGAAGATACTTGTGACGGGCGGCGCTGGCTTTATCGGTTCGGCGGTAGTCCGGTTGGCGGTGGCTCGGGGGCATGAGGTCATCAACCTTGATGCGCTGACATATGCGGGCTGTCTTGAAAACCTTGCTAGCGTGGCGAATGATCCGCTTTATGCCTTTGAGCATGCCGACATACGCGACCGCGCCGTGTTAGATCGTATTTTTGCCGCATATAAGCCCAATGCCGTGATTCATCTGGCCGCGGAAAGCCATGTAGATCGGTCTATCGACGAGCCCGGGGATTTCATCGAGACCAATATCAACGGTACCTACAACATGCTGGAAGCCTCGAGGAGCTACTGGATGGCCAATGCCAGGCCGGAAGAGTTTCGCTTTCACCACGTTTCGACAGATGAGGTCTACGGCTCGCTTGGTGCAGAGGGCATGTTTACCGAAGAGACGTCTTATGACCCGCGCTCGCCCTACTCTGCCTCTAAGGCCTCGAGTGATCATCTGGTCCGCGCATGGCATGAAACCTATGGCTTGCCGGTCGTGTTGACCAATTGCTCCAACAACTACGGTCCTTTTCACTTCCCCGAGAAACTGGTGCCGGTGGTGATCTTGAACGCTTTGGCCGGTAAGCCCATCCCCGTTTACGGCCAAGGGCTGAACGTACGCGACTGGCTTTACGTCGAAGATCACGCCGACGCTTTGCTCTTGGTGCTGGAAGAAGGCACATTGGGGCGAACTTATAACATCGGGGGTGGGAATGAGGCGCGCAATATAGATCTTGTGAAGACCATTTGCAGCATTCTCGACCGAAAGCGCCCTAAAGGCACACCCTATGCCGAACAGATCACATTTGTGCAGGATCGTGCGGGTCATGATTTACGCTATGCTATCGATTCGAGCCGTATTCAGGATGAACTAGGCTGGTGCCCTTCGGTGACGATCGAAGAGGGGCTGAAGCGGACCGTGCAATGGTATCTCGACAACGAAGAATGGTGGCGCGCGCTGCAGAACCGCAATGGTGTGGGTCAGCGCCTTGGCATCAGAGGGTGAACGCATGACTATCCTTGTCCTCGGTAGAACCGGTCAGGTCGCCCGCGAACTCGCTGCCTTGAAGGGCATAGAATGCATTGGACGCGACGCCGCTGATCTCGAAGACCCGGAGGCATGTGCCGCTCTGATTTGCAGCAAACGCCCCGAGGCTGTGATCAATGCCGCCGCTTACACGGCGGTAGATCAGGCGGAGGAAGAAGAGGCTCATGCCACCACGATTAACGGCGCGGCCCCCGGCGCAATGGCTCGCGCTTGCGCAGACCTAGGCGTTCCCTTTGTGCAAATCTCTTCCGATTATGTCTTTAAGGGCAGTGGTACCGCGCCGTGGCAACCGGATGATCCAACCGCACCACTGGGCGCTTATGGTCGCAGCAAACTTGCCGGAGAGCAGGCGGTACGTGCGGCGGACGGCACCTATGCGATCCTACGCACCTCTTGGGTAGTTTCGGCCCATGGGTCGAACTTCGTCAAAACCATGCTGAGTCTAGGGGCAGAGCGCGACACCCTCAACATTGTCTCCGACCAAATCGGCGGCCCCACCGGCGCTACCGAGATCGCGGCGGCTTGTCATGCCATTGCGCGGCAGCTGATAGACGATCCGAACAAAAGCGGCACCTATCATTTCTCCGGCACACCGGATGTCAGTTGGGCGGATTTTGCTCGCGAAATTTTCGCGCAGTCAAAGCTTAATTGCACGGTAATGGACATCCCCTCTTCCGAGTATTCGACTCAAGCCCAGAGGCCGCTGAATTCACGGCTTGATTGTAGCGCTACAGGAACTGCCTTCGGCATCATCAGGCCGGATTGGCGCGAGACCCTGACGCATATACTCAAAGACCTTGGAGTCCGATCATGAGCAAACGCAAAGGCATCATTCTCGCTGGAGGCTCCGGCACGCGGCTTTACCCGATCACCATGGGGATTTCGAAGCAACTGCTGCCAATTTACGACAAGCCGATGATCTACTACCCGCTCTCGGTTCTCATGCTCGGTGGCATCCGTGACATCGCCATAATCACCACGCCGCAGGATCAAGAGCAGTTCATTCGGACGTTGGGCGACGGCAGCCAATGGGGGATCAACCTTTCCTACATCGTGCAGGAAAACCCCGATGGTCTGGCCCAAGCATATCTACTGGCCGAAGACTTTCTTGCCAGTGCGCCTTCGGCCATGGTGCTCGGTGACAACATATTTTTCGGCCATGGGCTGCCGGATATGCTGGCCGCCGCAGATGCGCGTATCGAAGGGGGCACGGTGTTCGGCTATCACGTCTCTGACCCAAAACGTTACGGTGTCGTCGGCTTTGATGCGGATGGCATAGCCAAAGAGATCATCGAAAAACCTGATGTGCCGCCTTCGAACTACGCCGTAACAGGTCTCTATTTCCTTGACGGAGATGCCCCAAAACATGCCGCAGAGGTTCAGCCATCGGCGCGGGGTGAGTTAGAAATCACCTCACTGCTTTGCCAGTATCTACAAGCGGGCAAACTGCAGGTCGAGCGCATGGGCCGTGGCTATGCTTGGTTGGATACTGGCACCCATAGCAGCCTGTTGGACGCAGGGAATTTTGTCCGCACGCTGACCGAACGGCAGGGTTTGCAAACCGGTTGTCTGGAAGAGATCGCCTTTAAAAATGGTTGGATCAGCGAAGCGGCCCTCGCTGAGCGCGCCGAGATGTTCACCAAGAATGACTATGGCAGCTATCTTGCCACGTTAAAGTAAGCCTGCGCTCCTCAATCGCCCGCTGCGGTCGATGTACAGGTGCGCGCGCAAGTAACGAGATGTTGACGGCAGCCTGACTAGCGCGACGGCATACCGTTGCGCGCGCTTAGCCGGCCTCTTTTAATGCGAACAGGCTTCAGGTGGTCACCCTGTTTGTAGCAACCATCGCGGCCTAAGCACCCTATCGGCAGCTTTGCTCTTGTTGGTCGATCCTGATCAAACCCCTTTGATCGACCCGCCGTCGATGCGGATGCGCGACCCGGTGACATATCCCGCGCGGGCCGATGCGAGGAAGGTCACCACGTCGGCGAATTCCTCGGGCTTGCCGTAGCGGCCCGCCGGAATCGTGGCGCGGGACTTGGCGGCCACCTCGGCCAGGACGCTGTCGGTACGCTTGGCGGCAGCGGCGTCGAGCTCGTCGACCCGCTGCGTGTGGATGCGCCCTGGCATGACCACGTTGACGGTGATGCCGTCGCCGGCGACCTCATTGGCCAGCGTCTTCGACCAGCCCACAACCGCCGAGCGGATGCCGTTGCTGAGCGCAAGGTTCGGAATCGGCTGTTCCACGCCCGAGGAGGTGATCGAGATGATCCGGCCCCAACCGCGGGCCTTCATCTCGGGCAGAAGCCGCGTGTTGAGGTGAAAGAGGTTCGCCGCCATCGCCTCGAAATGCGCAAGCCACTGACCGCGCTCGGCCGCTTGCGCGGTGCCGGGGGGCGGGCCGCCGCCGTTGTTGACGATGATGTCCACGCCGCCGTCCGACAGCAGCTGATCGGCCAGCGCGTCGACTTGGGAGAGGTCCGAAAGGTCGCATTCAACGGGGTGGACGTTCTCAATGTCTTTCGCCCAGTCGGCGATCTTGTCGCGGCTGCGCGCGGCGGCAAAGACGGTGGCGCCTTCGGCGGCCAGAGACTTGGCTATCGCCATGCCGAGGCCCCGGCTGGCCCCCAGTACGAGCGCGCGTTTGCCGTTCAGTTCGAGATCCATCAGTTCAATTCCTTCAATCGTTTTTCCTGTCGCGCGATCAGCCGGTCGACCTCGGCACGGGTGGGTTCGCTCAGCGCGGCACCGGGACGGCGCTGCGCGTCATGGGCGATGATGCCGCGTTTCGCGAGCGTGTATTTGCGGATTGCCAAACCCAGGCCCGGCTGCTGCTCGAAACGTGCTAGCGGCAGGTAGGCGTCGAAGATGTCTTGCGCGCGGGCGGTCTCGCCGCGGCTGCACAGATCGACCACCTTCACCATCATCTCCGGATAGGCGAAGCCGGTCATCGCGCCGTCAGCGCCGCGGCCCATCTCCTCGGGCAGGAACAGCCCACCGTTGCCGCAAAGGATCGACAGTGGGCGCTCCAGCATGCCCTCGGCCCGCAGAGCTGAGATCTTCTCCAGCCCCGGCCAATCTTCGTGTTTCAGGCAGACGCAGGTGGGCAGATCATTGACGATTCGGGCGATCACCGAGGGTGCGATCTGCACGCCGGTCACGAGCGGGAAGTCCTGAAGCACAAAGGGCACGTCGCCCAGCACCTCGGCCACCTGACGGTAGTAGTTCACGATCTGATCGTCGGTGCGCAGGCTTCCCGGCGGGGCCACCATGGCACCGGCGGCGCCCAACTCCATCACCGCGCGCGTCAGCGTGTCGATCTGCGCGAAACCGGGGGCCGAAACGCCCACGACGACCGGCACACGGCCATCGACACGTTTCAGGATGCGGGCAACGACCTTCTGCGATTCCTCGACCGTGAGCTTCGGGGCCTCGCCCATCATGCCCAGGACCGTCAGGCCCGTGGCCCCCACCTCGAGATAGAAGTCGACCATGCGGTCGCAGCTTTCCATGTCGATGCGGCCATCGGGGTGAAAGGGGGTCACGGCGATGACAAAGACGCCTTTCGCCTCTGCTGTAAGTGCGGACATGTTTTCTCCTACCTTGTGTGTTGCAGGGCGACCCGGCCAATCGCCATGGCGGTGGCCGCCTGACAGGGCTCGATGACGGGCACGCCGAGGGTTGTTTCAAGCTCACCGCGAAAGGCGGTCATCCCGGCACAGCCGAGGATCAAGACATCCGCCCCCGCGTCGTCGCGCAGCGAGGTGCCGACGGTCTTCAACCGCTCGAAGGTGCGGGTCTCGTCGGCCAATTCCAGCACGCCCAGCTCCAATGGCTCGTCGCCCGCAAGCCTGTCCATCACCCCCATGGCGCCGAGGTAGCGCATGTGGCGCGGGATCGAACGCCGCAGGATCGAGATGATGCCGAAGCGCTGGCCTAGCGTCATCGCCGTCAGCACCGCCGCTTCCGCGATGCCCAGGACGGGCTGCGCCGATTGTTCGCGCAGGGCGGCCAGACCGGGGTCAGAGAAACAGGCGACGACAAAGGCGCTCGCCTTATCCTCGAGGGCCGCGCAATGCGCCAGCATCGGTCCGACCACACCGTCGACATGGGCCTGCGTCTCGATCCCCGGGGGGCCTTCGGCCAGCGTCCGCGCCACGATCGGCACCGGAGAGGCCGCGCGCATCAGGTCAACGGCGTGGTCGATGCCGTCGGTCACATGCTGACTGCTGTTAGGATTGACGATGTAGATGGTCATGGCTGGCCTTCCGTGCCGTGGTGGGCGCTGCCCCAGAAATCCGTGGGCAATTCGAAATCCGCCGCGCCGCTGAGGCGGGCGATCATGAGCTCCGCCTGCGCGGTTGCCTCGCGCAGCACCGCACCCTCGTCGAGCCGTGTCGCGCGGGCGTCGCGCAGTACCATTTCGCCGCCCACCATCACGTTGCTCACGTCGTTGCCGTTGGCAAAGCAAACCATCCGGTGCACCGCCATGTTGCCGGGCTGAAGATGCGGACGGGCGAGGTCCATGGTCACGATATCGGCCTGTTTTCCGACCTCAAGCGAGCCGATGCGGTCCTCCATCCCGATCGCCCGCGCCCCGTCGATGGTGCACATTGCCAGCACCTTGCCGATCGGCAGCACGTCGGCGTCACGGAAATGGCGCCGGTGGTAATGCATCGCCTGCTGCATGTGCCGGAACATGTCGCCCGAGCGGTCCGGCGCCGTGGCGTCCGAGCCGAGACCGACGCAAACGCCCATGTCCATCATCTCCACCGCCGGGCAACGCCCCGAGATCGAGGCATTGGCCGAAGGGTTGTGCGCGATCTTGGTGCCTGTTTCGGCGACCGCGGCCATCTCATCGTCATGCAGGTCGATGCAATGCGATAGCAGCGCGTTTGGCCCCAGTGTCCCCAGTTCCTGTGCCCGCCGGATTGAGCCGCGCCAGTGGCCGTCTTGCGTAAACACCAGCCCCTTGTCGCGGGCATGGGCCTGCACGGCCTGGGTCTGCGCGCAGGCGGCGGCGTAATCTTCGGGGACCATATCGCGTTCGTGCTCGTCGCGCAGCACGGGGTAGAGCATGGCGATGTTGATCCGACCCGCGTGGGTGTCGTGCCAGTCCGCGGCCACGGTTTTCGCGGTGTCGAACTGCTGCTCGAAGCTTACCGGGTAGGGCCGCCGTTCGCCGGTCTTCCAATCGGCATAGATCAGCGGGTGGGGCGCGCGGGTGGGGCCAATGGCCACGACACTGCGGGTGCCGACCTCCAGCACGCCCTCGCAGTGTGCGGCGGCATAGGCGGGATCGTCGCTGCGCATGATCGTGTCCCCGCCGCCCAAAAGCGATACGCCGGTGGTCACGCCGAAGCGCAGCCGCTCAAGCGACGCCAACCGCGCTTCAGCGCGCCAGAATTCAGGGGGCGAGAGCTGGGTATAGACTTCGCCGCAGATCGCCTCCCAACGATCTCCGCCGTGCATGCCCAAGGTTTTGATTAGACCATGGCCGGCATGGGCATGCACATCCACGAGCCCCGGAAAGACGACATGGCCGGTGCAGTTGATTACTTCGGCGGTCTCGACTTGTTCGCCGAGTTCGGCGGCCCGACCGATGGCCACGATCTTGCCGTCACGGACCGCCACGGCCCCCGCCTCGATCACCCGCCGGGCGGGGTCCATGGTGATGACCGTGCCGCCGGTAAGGAGCGTATCAGCCTGCATGGGCCACCTCCGGCAGATGAGGTAATGCGGTCACATCGATCACCCCATCAGCCGGCATAGTGAAATCGGGATGCTCCCCCGCGATGCCGATGACCCGCAGTGGGTTATAGAGCGTGAGCCACGCGGGATCTTCCTGTAGCAAACGGTAGGCCTCTTGCCAGACCTGCGCCCGGGCGGCGCGGTCGGGCATGACGCGGCCCGTGTCGATCAAAGCCTCGATCTGCGGGTTGGCATAGCCCTGCCACCAGGAGCCGGCAACGCGGCTGTCGATCTTCTCGTAGAGCACGCGGTAGGTGCTCATCGGGCTGCTATCGAAGACGCAGAGGTCGCGGATTTCCTTGCGGCGGACCATATGGGCGTAGTCTTCGCGCTCGGGGTGGATGTGCACGTTGAGGGTGATCCCCACCTCCTTAAGCTGTTCCCCAAGGGCAGCGGTCAGCCGTTCGGCTTCATCCGGCAGGCGCGTCGGGCAATCGACGGCGAGCGTCAGGCCGTCACCATGCCCCGCCTCAGTGAGCAAAGCGCGGGCGGTGTCACGGTCCATCTGCGCGCCCTGCCCCGTCCCGGCGCCGAAATGGTTCGGGCTAACGAAACCGCGCAAGGGACGCGCGGCGCCCTGCATCACTGTTTGGATGGTGGCCTCGCGGTCGACGGCAAGGCTCAGCGCCCGGCGGACGCGGGCATCAGCCAGCGGGCCGCGTGCGGCATTCAGCAGGTAGATGATCGCGACCGGCGACAGGAATTCATGCCGCATCGTGCCAAGGCTGCGCGAGGCCGCGAAGTCGAGGCCATTGGCGACCTGCACCCTGCCCTCCGCCAGCATCGCCTGACGCTTGGCGGCATCAGCTTCCAGCAGCCATGTGACAGTCTCATTCGCCGGGCTGCCGGAGAAATGCCCCGCCACCCGCACTGCACTGATGCGCTCGGGCGTCATCTCGGTGACCCGGTAGGACCCGCTCCCAATCTGAACGCTGTAATCGCCCGCATCGAGCGCTGCGAAGGCCGAAGGTGCCACGATGAACCCCTGCTCCAACACATCCAGAAGATCGGCCATCGGCGCGGTCAGCGTGATGCGAAGCCGCGTCGGGGTCAGAACCTTCAGCTTGGCCCCGCCCAGAAACTGCCGCCAGACCGCCGGCGCGCCTAAGGTATAGCCCTTGTCCTCCCGCGCCATGCGATTGACCGAGGCGGCCACCGCCTCCGCGTCGCAGGGGGTGCCGTCGTGGAAGGTCACGTTTGGCTGAAGCGTGAAGGTCCAGACTGTTGCGTCTTCCGACACTTCCCAGGTCCGCGCCAGTGCCGGGACAAACCCCTGCCCGTCGCGTTTCACCAGCGTGTCGTAGATCGCGTGCAGCACTGTCAGCTCGTCATTGGCGTCGGTACAGTCATGCGGGTCGTGAAGGCCCAGCCGGGCCTGTGCGATCAGAGTCATACGACATCCCTTTCCGGCTCATCAATCAAGTGGCAAGCAACGGTCTGGCCGTCGCCGACATCACGCAGGGCAGGCCGTTCGGCGGCGCAACGGTCCCAAGCAAAAGGACAGCGGGTGCGGAAGCAGCAGCCCGAGGGCAGCGACAGCGCCGAGGGCACCTCGCCCGTAAGCTCGATTTCCTCTTTATCCCGCTTTTCCTTGATGCTGGGTGCAGCCGAGAGAAGGGCGCGTGTATAGGGGTGACGCGGCCGCGAGAACAGAACGTCGCGCGGGGCGTTCTCGACCATGAAACCGAGGTACATGACGCCGATCTTGTCGGCGATGTGATGCACGACCGAGAGGTCATGGCTGATGAAGAGATAGGCGAGACCGAACTCGTCGCGCAGGTCCTTCATCAGATTCAAAATCTGCGCCTGGATCGAGACATCGAGCGCCGAGACCGGCTCGTCCGCCACAATTAGCCCCGGGGTGACCGAAAGCGCCCGCGCGATGCCGATACGCTGGCGCTGGCCGCCGGAGAACTGGTGTGGATAGCGCCCTGCGTGTTCGGCATTAAGACCGACCTTCGCCAGAAGCGCTTCGATCTTCTTCGGCACCTCGCGCCGTTCGGCAGTGGTCTTGGTCTGCTGCAGCAGCGGTTCCGCCACGATGTCGCGCACTTTTTGGCGGGGGTTGAGCGAGGCATAGGGATCCTGGAAGATCATCTGCATCTTTGCGCGGACGGGCAACATCTGCGCAAAGTCGTGCTCGGCCACGTCCTCACCATCAATGCGCAGTTCACCGCCCGTGGGTTTGTAGATGCGTGCAATGGTCTTGGCGACGGTAGACTTGCCACAGCCGCTCTCGCCAACCAGCGCCATGATCTCACCGCGTTCGATGGTGAAGTTCACCCCGTTAACAGCGCGGACCACAGGCTTGTCGATCCGAGGGCCCTTCTTGCCAAAGCGCAGTCGGTCGAGGACTGAACCGCCCAAGGAAAAATGCATTTCAAGATTGCGCACGTCGAGCATCGGTGCAGGGGCATCGGTCATGCGGTGTCTCCGGGGCTGAGAGGAAAGTGGCAGGCCGCCGATAGCGAGCCACGCTGTGGCATAAGATCGGGTGCAATCTCTGCACAAAGGGCCTGCGCGCGTGGGCAGCGGTCGCGGAAATTGCACCCCTTGGGCAGGTTGCGAATGTCCGGCACGGTGCCGGGGATCTGTTTTAACCGTTCATGCCGGTTGCCGAGGTCCGGGATGCTGTCGATCAGTCCGCGTGTGTAGGGGTGCGCGGGGGCTTCGATCAGCTCACGGGTGCGCCCGCGTTCGACCACGTTGCCGCAGTAGAGCACCGTGATGTGGTCGGCCATCTCCGAGACCACGGCAAGGTCATGGGTCACAAGGATCATCGAAGCGCCCTTCTCGGCGATCTGGCGGCGCATAAGTTTCAGGATTTGGCTTTGAATGGTTACGTCGAGCGCGGTGGTCGGCTCATCCGCGATGATCAGACGGGGCCGCGCCAGAAGCGCGATGGCGATCACCACGCGCTGGCGCATGCCGCCCGAGAACTGATGCGGATAGGCCTTCAGCCGTTCTGCCGCGCGGCTGATGCCGACGCTCTCCAACATCTCGACACAGGCGGCACGACGTGCCTCGGCGTCAAGATCGCTGTGCAAGCGCAACACCTCGTCCATCTGCCGACCCACGCTGTGCAGTGGGTTGAGCGAGGTCATCGGGTCTTGAAACACCATCGAGATCTCGCGGCCCCGGATCTCGCGGAGACGCGCCTCCCCTGCCTTCACAAGATCTTCGCCGTCGAGCAGGATCTCCCCGCCCTCGATCTTGCCGGGGCTATCGATCAGCCCGAGGATGGAGAACCCAACAACCGACTTGCCGCCGCCGCTCTCGCCAACAAGGCCCATGACCTCGCCCGCCGCGATGTCGAAGCTGACGCCGTTCACGGCTTTCACAGTGCCCGCGAAGGTGTGGAAATGGGTTCTGAGGTTCCGGACCTCGAGCAGTTTCTGCTTTACCGTGTCGCGCATCATTTCAGCCTCGGGTTCAGTTCGTCGCGCAGGAAATCGCCAAAGAGGTTGATGCCGAAGACCAGCATCATGATCGCCACGCCGGGAAAGACGCTGGTCCACCACAGGCCCGAAAACAGCACGTCAAAACCGTTCTTGATCAGCAGCCCCAGCGACGGCTGGGTGATCGGCACGCCCACGCCGAGGAATGACAGCGACGCCTCGATCAGCACGAAGGTGCCGACCTGAATGGTGGCGATGACGATAAGCGGCGTCAGCACGTTTGGCAGGACGTGTTTGCGAATGATCTTGTGGTTCGGCAGGCCGGCGACCTTAGCCGCCTGCACATATTCCTTCTCGATCTCCGACAAGGTCGAGCCGCGCACGGTCCGGGCATAGACCACCCAGCCCACCGCCGTCAGCGCGATCAGCACCTTGTCGATGCCGGTACCCACGGCGGACATCAAAAACAGCGCGATCAGGATCGAGGGGAAAGAAAGCTGGATGTCGGCGATGCGCATGATGACGCTGTCGACAATGCCGCCATAGAACCCCGCGATCAGACCCAAAAGCGTGCCGATAACGCAGGAGGCGACCATGGCCACCAGCCCGATAAACAGGGAGATCCGCGCGCCATAGAGGATCGAGGCCCAGACGTCGCGCCCCTGCCCGTCGGTGCCGAGCCAGAACTGCGGGTCGCCCCCTTCGAGCCAGACGGGCGGCTTGTAGCTGTCCATCAGGTTTAGCGCCGCGATGTCGTAGGGGTCCTGCGCCACGAGGAAGGGGCCCAACAGCACCGCGAGGGCAAAAAACGCCATCAGCGCGCTGCCGATCATCGCCGAGGAGCTGCGGCGGTAATTGTAGAAAAACTCGGATTGGAAAAGTGCCGTCATGTTACCGCCCTCATTTCAACGTGATGCGCGGGTCGATCAGCGTGTAGACGATGTCGACAAGGAAGTTGATCACCACGAAGATCAACGCCACCAGCATCAGGTAGACGACGATCACTGGGCGGTCGGCGCGGTAGATGCTGTCGATCAAGAGCTTGCCCATGCCGGGCCAGGAAAAGATCGTCTCGGTGATCGTGGCAAATGCAATGAGATCGCCCAGTTGCAGACCGAAGATGGTGATGACTGGAATGAGCGCGTTCTTCAGCCCGTGTTTGTAGAGCACGTCGCGGCGCGGCGCGCCCTTGGCGCGGGCGAACTTCATGAAGTCCTGCCGCCCCACTTCCATCATCCCCGCGCGGGTCATGCGCAGCAGGATCGCCATGGTGGCGAGTGAGAGCGTCACCGCCGGGAGAATGATGTGGTGCCAGCCGTCGGCGGTCAGCAGGCTGACGCGCAGCCCGAAAAGCTCGGCCGTGTCACCCCGGCCCGAGGAGGGGAAGATTCCCCAATGCACCGCGAAGAGGAAAATCAGCACCATGCCGACCCAGAAGCCGGGCAGCGAGATGCCCAGAAGCGAGCCTGCCATGATCGTTCGGCTAATGCGGGAGTTCGGGTTGGCGCCGGCATAGACGCCGAGCGGAATGGCCACCGCAAGCGCCAGCGCCATGGCGACCAGCACCATTTCGACGGTAGCGGGCAGACGCTCCAGAATCAAGGTCATCGCGGGCTGGCGGAAGACGTAGGAATTGCCGAAATCGCCCTGCACCAGGCTCGAAATGAAGCGCCCGTATTGCACCAGCAGCGACTGGTCGAGCCCGAGGATCCGGCGCGCCTGCGCGATCTCGGCATCGGTGGCGTCGATCGGCACGACCATGAACACCGGATCGCCGGTGAAACTCATCATCAAAAAGACGATTACGGAGACGATCCAGAGGACAAGCGTCATCTGGATCAGACGTTTGAGCAGATATCCGAACATCGGCGGCTACAGTCTTTCGGCAAGGAGAAGAAAGACCCCGGCAGCGCAGACCGCCGGGGTCGGAGGCTGCGGCTTACTCCGCCACGTCCATGTCATAGGCCCAGATGAACTTGTCCACGCGCGGCTCCAGCATCACGCCGTCACGCTTGGCGTAGATGTCCTGCTCGTAATGCACGGGGATCATCGGGATGTCCTTAAGGAGCAGCTTTGAGGCTTCCTGCAGATACTGGTCACGCTCCTCGATGCTGGGGGTGGCGTCTGCCTTGTCGACCAGCGCGTCGAGCTCCGGGTTAGAATAGGAGCCGCGGTTGACCTGACCGTAGCCTTCCTTCTTGTCGCGGGTGTAGAACAGGGCGCCATACATAGAGCCCGCATCGCCCGCCGGCACGTCCCAGCCCGACATGATAAAGCTGGACTGCTCCGTCGGCACGCGGATGTAGCCCCAGAAGTTCGACTTCGGCATGATGTTCAGTTGCAGGTCGATGTTGATCTTAGCCAGCATCGAGGCCAGCGCCTGCGCGATCTGCGCGTCGTTGACGTAGCGGTTGTTGGTGGCGTCCAGCGTCATTGTGAAGCCGTCGGCATAGCCCGCCTCGGCCATCAGCTCCTTCGCCTTTTCGATGTCCACCGGGTACATCTCGCGGAAGCTCATGCCGTCGGCATAGCCGATGTGGCTTTCCGGCACGAATTGGTCACTCGGGGTGGCCAGACCGTTCATAACGATCTTGTTAATCGCATCGGTATCGATGGCCCGCGCGATGGCTTCGCGCACCCGCTGGTCGGTCATCGGGTTGTCGCCCTCAATGGTGGGTGATTTCTCCCGAGTATCCATGGCCAGCACAACGTTCAGAAGGCTCGGGCGGGTGACGACCTCAAAACCTTCTTCGCGTTTGACCCGGTCCACGTCGCGCACGGCGAGGTCTTGGATCACATCCACCTCGCCGGTCAGCAGCGCCGCTGTGCGGGTCGCGGGGTTGGTGATCGGACGGAAGGTCACCGTGTCGATCTTGGGCTCGCCGGCCCAATAGTCGTCATTGGCCGAAAGGGTCAGTTTCTCTTCCTTGATCCAGCTCTTCAGCTTGTAAGGACCGGTGCCCATCGGCTCGAGGTCCATCTTCTCGTCGCCAGTAGCTTCGGTGTATTCACTGTCGAGGATCAGCAATTCAGCCAGATCATTGGGCAGCACCGCATAGGGTTTGGGCGTCTTGATCTCGACCGTGTGGTCATCAACGGCAGTGATAGAGGCAATGTTCGCTACGAGGTCCGGGCGGATCGACTCACGCGTCTTCTCGATCGTATAAACGACGTCTTCCGCAGTGAAATCGTTGCCATTGTGGAATTTTACACCTTCGCGCAGCTTGAAACGCCATGTGGTGTCGTCGACATTTTCCCAGCTTTCAGCGAGGCCTGGCCCGAAGGACAGATCAGCGGTGCGCTTCACCAGCGGATCGTAGAGGTGGTAATACATGATGTTAGACGACAACTCCTCACCCGCCAGCGGGTAGAGGTGGCTGGGGTCCGCGGTAAGGCCAATGGTGACCGATTTTTCGGCCAATGCCGCGCCCGCCGTCGTGGCCATTAGGGCCAGACCGAGGGCACTGGCACGCAGCACGGTTTCACTGAGGTATTTCATGGGTAGCTTCTCCACTGTTGGATGGGTGACGGGGCCACTTGGCGGGCCCTCATTCATTATGGCGACGGTTGATCGGCGTCAGTGGCCCGGGCGGGCAGTCTGCACCTCGATCTGATAGCCCTCGGGATCGTTCATAGCGAAGGCGCGGATGCCCAGCTCATCACTGTCGAACATCTTGGTTAGCCCGGCGACCTTGTTGGCCTCAGCCCAAGCATACCAAGCGTCGACATCCGGCACGCGCAGGCAAAGCTGAACGGTCTTCTTCTCCTGCCATTTCTGCATGCCGTGTGTCTCATCCACGAGACCGACATGGGCTTGGCCGTCGATCCGGTAGATCTTGGACCACCCCTGATCAATGGCGAGCGTCAGGCCCAGCACGTCCTCATAGAAGCGCATCGCTGTCGGCAAATCGCGGTAATACTGAAAGGTGATCGCGAGAACGATACCGCCCTCGGGTCGTTGCGCCTGCATGGAATCCCCACTACGTTCCTAATTGGTATCCATACGGTATACACTCGGAATGCTGAGTCAACCACCTTTGCGCCGGTGCTGACCTGCGGGGGATCAGAATGGATGATAAATGTGCGAAATGATCGATTCTCGAACATTGCTGAGATGTAGCTTCATCGCAGCGCTGGCGGCGTCGGGCTCCTTGGCGATGACCGCATCGATCAAAGCGATATGCTCCTCGCACCCCGGCACCAGACGATCAGGGATCGAACCTTGATCATACATGCTGGTTTTGACCTTAAGGCTTTCGATCAGCTCCAGCAAAAGATTCGATCCCGCCATCTCGGCAAGGATGAAATGCAACCGCATATCCAGAGCCGAATGCTCTGCCGCTGTGGGGCGCTGGCCATCTATAAACCCTTGCATCTTATTGCGAATATCGCTCAGCTCGATGGTGGACTTGCCCGAGGACGCGGCTTTGCGTGCCGCTTCACATTCCAGCAGGCTACGGACATGGAGGATCTCCATGATCTCATTCAAGGACACGCTCGAAACCACCGGCGCGCTACCTGCGCTGCGTTTGGCAAGTCCTTCGCTGACTAGTTGACCGATTGCCTCTCGCACTGGTGTGCGCGATACGCCCAAATGGTCGGCGAACTTCTTTTCGCTTAGCCGCGTGCCCGGTTCAAGCGTGCCGTCCAGGATCATCGCCTTCAGCCGCTTGAAGGTGGCATCCCCGAGTGTTTCAATTTTTTCGGTCATGTTGCCTCCTCTCGGGGCTAAGAGCCCACCTCCGCCCCGATATACCTTTTATCGGTATACCATATGGTATACGCATGGTATGATTATTTTTACCACCCCAGATACTGCATATCGTCGAGGTTGCCATGCAAAGCAAACAGATTGACACCGTCATTCGTGGCGGGACCGTTGTAACACCCTTAGGCGTCGCGGTTCAGGACATCGCCATCGCGAATGGTAAAATCAGTGAACTGAGCAATACCATCACATACTCTGCCCCGACAGAAATCGACGCGCGCGGCCTCTTGGTATTGCCCGGTGGTGTGGATACGCATTGCCATATCGAACAAATGTCCGGTGCCGGGTTGATGAATGCCGATACGTTCCGCACCGCCACACGCTCTGCCGCGATGGGCGGGACCACGACCACCGTTTCATTCGCCGCGCAGCACGTGGACCAAAAGATGCGGAAGGTCGTGGGGGACTATGCCGCGCTTGCCAAGAAGGGCGCGGTGATCGACCACGCCTTTCACATGATTGTTGCGGACACGGGCAATGGCAATCTGGCCGAAGATATCCCGGCCCTGATCGCCGAAGGGCACCGTTCGATTAAGATTTTCACCACCTACGCCAAGGTTCGTCAGGATGACAAATCCATTCTTGATATCCTTGCGCTAGCGCGGGATGCGGGCGCGCTCGTCTGTTTTCACGCCGAGAATGATGGGCTGATCGGCCATATGACCGAAAAGCTGCTGGCCGAGGGCAAGACCGCCCCGAAATACCACGCCGCCTCTCACCCACGCGAGGCAGAGATTGAGGCGATCGACCGGATGTGCCGTTTTGCCGAATTCACCGGGGCGCAGGTGATGATCTTTCACGTCTCGACCCGCGAAGGGGCCGAGATCATCAGGCAGGCCCGCGCGCGTGGGGTAAAGGTGCAGGCCGAGACTTGTCCGCATTACCTTTTCATGACCGAGGATATTTTGGATAGCGAAAATCCGGCCCGCTTCATGTGCTCCCCTCCGCAGCGCAGTGCTGAGGATCAGGCCGCCCTTTGGAAGGCGATAGCCGATGGCACGATTGAGCTCATCACCTCAGACCATGCGCCCTACCGGATGGACGCCAGCGGTAAGTTCGCCCATGGGGAAAACGCACCATTCAATCAAATCGCCAATGGGATGCCGGGACTGGAGACGCGCTTGCCGCTGATGTTCACCGCAATGGTAAGCGAGGGCCGCATGGGTGTCGAAGCATTCGCGAAGGTGACGGCCACTGCGCCTGCGCGGGCCTTTGGTCTGGATGGCAAAGGCGCGATTGCCGAGGGTTTCGATGCCGATCTGGCGATTTGGGATCCGGAGGCGTCTTATACCTACGGCGCCGATGACTTGCATGACAACACCGGGTACAATCCCTTCGAAGGCACAACCGTCAAAGGCATGCCGCGCCATGTGCTCTCTCGGGGTGAGCTATTGGTAAGGGATCGGGCGCTGGTCACCGAAGCGCCGCGGGGGCGCTGGCTGCCAATGCGCGCGGGCTAAGGGGCGCCATTGCAGCGCCCCCTCCCCTATTGCTTCTAAAGCTTAGTTCATGCCGTAGTTTGCACGGTCCAGCTTGTCATAGATCTCGCTTTTTGCCAGCGCTGCCAGCGCATCGGTATCGGTGTGATCCACATCGGCCAGCAGTTCGACCCAGCGGTCTACGATGCGCTTATAGTCTTCCAGCAGCGCCTCGGGGTTCTCGATCCCGCGGCTCTTGGCGTTTTCGATAAGCACGGCTTCGTCCGCTTTGACGAATTCTGCCAGCGCGTCTTTAAGGGCTTGGTCGGGCTCGAAGACTTCCATACCGCCTTCTTTCGCAGCAGAGACCGCTTTGT
Organism: Sulfitobacter sp. NFXS29; assembly: GCF_040148765.1. NCBI lineage: Bacteria > Pseudomonadati > Pseudomonadota > Alphaproteobacteria > Rhodobacterales > Roseobacteraceae > Sulfitobacter > Sulfitobacter sp. NFXS29. The sequence continues at coordinate 63,564 of NZ_JAGDED010000012.1, read as the reverse complement.
CGACGTCCTTGTCGAACTCAACCCGGTGCTGCGCCAAGTAATAGGCCATTTGGTCAAACAAAACGTCGCGCGACTCTTGCGACAGCCCCTGCCAGAACGTCGGGTTATAGCCCCACTCGAAACCGGCGTAGTAGTTGCCGACGGCCAGCATGTTCAGATGCGTGACCACATCGGAAAGCGAAAAGGAATCGAGGGCATCAGCGGCCGCCACGGCGCAGTCGAGCGAGCTTGTATCGAGGCCGGTGTACATCTCGCTTGAGGGGATCGACACGGGCACGGCGCCTACATGTTCGGCAAAACGCGACCAGGCGCCCCCGGCCATGCGCAGGCGTTTGCCTTGGATGTCCTCATAGGTGGCGACCGGCGTGTTGCACATCATATAGTATTCTGAGGTCGAGTAGCCGCCGCCGAAGACCACGCCATTCTCTTTCCACTCGGCCAAGGCGGCTTCGTTGGTGAGGCCAAACTCAGTCGAAGCGAAGGCCATGACCATTGGGTCGGTGTTGTAGAAGGCGAAGTTGCCAATCAGGTTCGCAACAGGCAATTCGGACGGGGTGTAGGTGCCCGCGTGATAGGTCACCTGTGCCACGCCATCGCGCACGCCTTGCAGTGAAGCGGCGGGCGGCAGCAGGGAGCCGCCTGCGAAGACGGTGAAATTCACCTCCCCATTGGTTTCTTCGGCCACACGTTCGGCAAATTCCACGTATGGGCCGCGCACCATCGAATGGCGTTCCGCAAAGAAATGGTTCGCGTTCTGGGCTGCGGCCACAGTGCCGAGGCCACAGACCGCGAGAGCCAGTATGGATGTATTGAGTTTCATGTTGTCGTCTCCTCCGGTTGAAAAAAGCGTTACTGCGCCATGAGTGAGGGCAGAAACAGGCTGATCGCGGGAAAGGCGATCAGGATAAAAAGCGTTACGATGTCCATGGCGATGAACCATGTTGTGCCCGAGATGATGTCGCGCAACTTGACCTCGCCCGAGAGCGCGCTGTGCAGGACATAAAGATTCAGGCCGACCGGCGGTGTCACCAGCCCAATCTCCAAAAGCTTGACGCAGATGATGCCGAACCAAATGAGGTTGATGTCCGCGGCCTCGAGGACCGGTAGCAGGATCGGTAGTGTCAACAGGATCAGACCGATGGAGTCGATGACCATGCCTAAGATAACGAAAAGCGCGGCAATCATCAGGATGATCACGATCTGATTGTCCGACACCGACAGCATCATATCCGTTAGGGCGCGCGGTACGCCCGACAGCCCCATGAAGCGGGTGAACATCACTGCGCCGATGGAGAGAAAGAAAATCGAAGAGGTCGCGAGCGTCGTCTGGCGGATCGCCTCGGCCAGCGCTTTGCGGGTCAGCGCGCGGCGCAGCAAAGCAACCGTCGCGGCAAGGAACGCGCCCACTGCACCGGCCTCTGTCGGGGTGAAGAAACCACCGAAAATGCCACCCAATACGCCGAGCACCAGCACAGGAAATGGCCAGACGGACCATAGCAGGCCCAGCACTTGCGCCCGGTCGATCCGTTCGACCACGGGCGGGGCCAGCTGGGGGGTGACCGTGGCACGAACGGTGATCATCGCCATATACACGAACGCAGAGAGCACACCGGGAATGACGCCCGCGATGAAAAGTTGGCCGATAGATTGCTCGGTAAAAATGCCGTAGAGCACCATGAGGATCGACGGCGGGATGAGAGAGCCAAGCGTGCCCGAGGCCGCGACGACACCAGTGGCCAGCGAGGGGTGATATTTTGCCTTCAGCATCTCCGGCACGGCGATCTTTGACATCGCGGCGGTGGTCGCGATTGAAGAGCCGGAAGCAGCCGCGAAAAGCCCGCAAGCGCCGACACTGGCCGAGGCCAGACCGCCAGGCACCCGCGCCAGCAACACCCGCAAAAGGTCAAACGCGCCCGCGGTAAGTCCGGTATTCGCGGCGATGAACCCCATAAAGAGGAACATCGGGATTGCTGTCAGCGACCAGTCTCCGATCAAGTTGAAGGGCATAGCGCTGACGATGCCAAACGCGGCTTGCAGGTTGAACATGACGGTGATGCCGACAAAGGACACCGCCATAAGGGCCGTCCCGATGGACATCCGAAAGGCCAGCAGACCGAACAGCGTGCCCACACCGATCCAGCCGATAACGAGATTGCTCATGACATGCCCCCATCGAGGTCGGACTGGGTGACAGGCTGCCCGCGCAGCACCAGCAGACCCCGCAGCAACGCGGCGAGACTGGCAAGGCCGAAGCCAAGCGGTAGAACCATACGCGAGGGCCAGACGATGACCTCACGCCCGCCCATCACGACTTCGCCCACACGCAATGCGCGCATCGCGTCCAGCCCGGTGCGCCATGTCATCACGGCCAAGATGGCGGCGGCGGCGAGGCAGCTAAAGAGCAGCGCGAGTTTCTGAAGCCATGCGGGGAAGTGATTGAACAACAGATCGACCGAGATTTGCTGGTCCTGCATCTCGACAAAGGCCATCGGCAGCATGACCAGCGCGACCATATAGTAGTAGGACGACATCTCGACCGTGCCTTGGATCGGCGCGTTCCACACCAGTTTAGCGACGACATCGGCTACGATGTTCAGCATCATCGCGATGACGCCGAAGCCGCCGATAAACATCAGCCAAGAGCATAATCTGTTGAACAGCGTCAGCATCGGGCCTCCTCCCCATACCAAGACGGGAACCGGGCCCGTAATTCCGATTCAACCTCACCGCTGAACGGTCAGTTGACAAATAGCGATGGTTGATCGAGTGATAACGAAACGCGATCAACACGGAAGCATCAATGAACCACGGCAGGAAACCCACAAGGCTCGACCTCCGACATCTGCGATACGCTTTGGCTGTGGCCGATGTCCAAGGTTTCCGTGCCGCAGCCGAAATGCTCAATATCGCGCAGCCGGCCATTTCGAAAGCCGTGAAAGACACTGAGGTGGATTTGGGGTTTCGGATATTTGATCGCAGCGGGCCGCGCGTGATCCCCACGCCGGAGGGGGTCGTCTTCCTTGACGATGCGCGCCAGACGGTCGCGCAGTTCGAGCGAACGATCCGCGCCTCACGCCAGAATGCAGTCGGGGCCCGCGGGCATATCATCGTGGGCTATTCCGCCCTCGCTACCTCACGGCAAATCTCGGAAGCGCTGGATGCATTCCACCGCAGTGTCCCCGGCGTGCAGGTCGAAATGCATGTCATGTCCACGGATAACATGCTGAAAAACCTGAAATCCGGAGCGATTGACCTTGGCTTTCTGCTGTCTCATCCCACCGTTGGCGCGCCGGGGATCGACCAGATGCCCGTCTGGAGTTCGCGCATCGGTGTGGTCGCCCCCGCAGGCGAAGCCCCTTCGCGCGTGACTGATTTGTCAGAGATGCCCTTCGTCATGGGGTTGCGGGAAAACTGGCGCTCATGGCGCGCGCTGCTCGACAGCGCTTGCGATCGCGCGGGTCTTACCCCCGTGGTGGTGGATGAGGCTTGGGACGTGCAGGTGATTTTGCAGCGCGTGGCCGAGCGCCGCGGCGTGACGCTTTTCCCCTTGAGCATGGCCGACAGCCTGCCCGCCGCTTTGGAGTTGGTCCCAATAGCAGGGCTGGATGCAGAGGCGACGATCTCGATGGCATGGAGCATCAAGGCAGATACCGGGTTGCTGCGTCAGTTCCGCAACCACTTCCCGCCGCTTGGCTGATCGCGTTCGGTTATCGCACGATACCACAAGTCTATTTGCGTAACGCGGCGATAGCGCGATCATATGCGCCTATGAAACAAACCCCGATCGCCCCCTTCGACCTGCCCGAGGCGCAGCCTTTTCTTCTTGAAGGCAGCCACACCGGTTTTCTCTTTTTCCACGGCTTTACGAGCACGCCGCAGAGCGTGCGCGAAGTCGCAGAAAAAGTACATGAGATCAGCGGCGCGACTGTATATTGCCCGCGTCTTGCGGGACATGGCGAAACCCCCTCCGCCTTGGCAAAAACCGGCCAAGCGGATTGGGTCGCCTCTGCAGAGGACGCTCTCGCCACCCTCTCCACACGCTGTGCCCAGGTGATCGTCGGCGGGCTTTCCTTAGGTGCGACGCTATCGCTCAACCTCGCCGCCAGAATGCCCGATAAGATACAGGGTGTGGTCAGCATCAACGGCTCAACCGGCCTCTACCGTCCCGAGGTTGTGGCGCCGCTTTACGAGGCAAGCGGGCCAGCGTTCATCGACGGCATCGGTTCCGACATCGCCGAACCGGAGAGAACCGAGATCTGCTATGATCGGATTCCACGCGATACGCTAAAAGAGCGGTTCCTGCTAACGAATGCCACCGGCGCCTTGCTGCCGCTGATACGGCAGCCGATCCAGATTATGCAGTCGCGATGCGACAATGTCGTTGACCCAAAAAACGCGCTGCGCATCGCGACCTCAGTGGGGTCAAGTGAGATACGGCTGTCTTGGCTAGAGCGGTCATATCATGTGGCGACGCTGGATTATGAGCGGGGCGAGATTGCGCGGCGGATTGCTGGGTTCTTAGGGTAATCGGACACGATCGCGCTCGGAAGAGATGGCTGGTCAAATTGACCTGCTCAGAACCCCGAAAAGACCATGTCGAGCGCACCGCGGATTTCATAGTCCGATGCGGAAAGATCGGCGATGGGAGGACCTTTGAGCAACGCAGAGGGGATCGCCGCCATCTCGGCAGTATGCAGGGCATAGGCATCGCCGTGAATATCGAACACTGGCTCGAGGCGTCCTATGACCCCCGGCCCGCCTGCAATTGGGATCAAAGGTGCGACGACGCGGGAGCCGGTGTCGATTAGATCCGTTTGGAGGTCGAGCACAAACCGTCCGCCAGATACTTTGTAGACTTGGAACTGCGCCATCAGCCGAGCCGCAACACCTGTACGTCCGCCAACGGCATCCCATTGGTCTCAATCCAAGCGCGGCGCTCTGAGATTGCCGCCGCGTTATCTGACGCCCAAGCCGCGGCCCGTGCTGCACGCACCGCTTCTCCGACAGCAGCATCGCTGATCGCGGAGACGTTCAGGCCCAACTCCCGGGCGGCCGTGAGGTTCTCTGCCGTTAGGGTGATATTGGTGCGCTGCTTTTCGGCTGTCGTCTGCATGGCGTCCTCCTAAGTCACATATAAAATACACATAATTGGTGTGTAATGCAATGGGACTGGGATCACCTCCCTACTCGCGCGAATGCCCCGGCGGGTTGCAAAAGGGGCATTTTCCGCGCCCTATCCCTGAATTTCGTTAGGCGGATCGGCCCGCGCGCTGCTGATGTTGCACGTTATCGAAGGTTATTGGGTGGGGGGGGGGAGGGTACACCCAAAAAATTCGATTCAACCCCATGCACAGTAGAATATCCATACTTTTAGACATCAATTCCAAGCCTCAGATGTGCTAGGCTCATCCATAACGCGGCAACCTGGAGAAGGCGAGATGGCAAAGAAATCCTCTAAAACCGACCCTGCGGCGCTGCCTTCCCACGAGATACTGCCGGTACGGGCGTATTTGGACGTAAACGAGGTTGAACTTGAAACCCAGAAAATGAACGAGATAGCCCAACTGGTCCGCCTGCCAGATGGCTTGTCAGAAGCAGCACAAAACGCCCGGCTCGCTAGAGCCCTTGATCTCTATGAAGGCCTAGCCCCTACTGACGGGCTCGAAGGCATGCTTGCAGCGCAGATGGTTGGTACGCATCACGCCGCGCTTGACTGTCTTCGCATGGCTGCAGTTCCGGGGCAGACATTCGCTTCACGTGACATGAATCTAAAGCATGCTCAGAAACTCATGGCGCTCTACACTCAACAGGTAGCTGCATTAAACAAACATCGCGGCAAGGGACAGCAGAAGGTCACCGTTGAGCATGTCAATGTTCATGCAGGTGGCCAAGCTGTCGTCGGCAATGTGGAGATGGGAAAGCGCAATGGACAAGCTTTAAGTAAGACGGACGCCATTGAAAATGCACATAGCGTTTCTTCTTCCACCGCTAAGCAGCGGAAGCCGATCAAAAGTAAGCGGCGAGATTAGGCGGTGATGACACACCAACGGAATACCGGACCCATGCGAACAAGCCCGCGCTGCGGTGCCAAGACCCGCAAGGGAACACCGTGTCAGGCCCCTGCCCTCTCCGGTAAGGCCCGCTGCCGCATGCACGGCGGCGCAGCGGGCTCCGGCGCCCCGAAAGGCAATCAGAACGCGCTGAAACATGGTCTTCATACCAAGGAGGCACTGGCGCTCAGAAAGCATGTGCGCGAATTACTGCGGAACGGCAAAGAGCTTATCGAAAAATTCTAGCGGTGTCGCAGTCCGGGAGCAGTAAAGCGGCATTAGTTACGGTCACCCTCCAGCCCTTAACCCGGCCCTTCCGCGCCGTTAAGGTCCTTTGATCGCAAATTAACGGAGCGGTCAGGGAAACTCGCGTCGAGCACTCGCCGACCTTCTTGCGACGCGCCATTTGAAAATCATGTGCAGGAGAAGGCCAAACGCCGCCCCAATGCAAACGCCAAGCAAATCTGCGAGTACGTCCGCCGTCTCGCCATGACGCCCGACGTAGGGCTGAATGACTTCTATCAAGCCCCCATAAACTGCTGCAGCAAACACATCCCGAAAAAGCCCGTTTGGATAAAGAGCCGCACACGGCATGGTTAAGATCGCAAAGGCCTGAACATGATGGGCCTTATCAGTTCCTGGAACAGCGGAGGGGGCGCTTAGGGGAATGAGAGTTAGCGCGCCGATACAAAGCGCGAGGCCGACTGTAAGCCATATCGCAATCGCTCAACGGCGCTTTCTGCTTAAGGCAATCGCGCGAAGCGTAGACACAACCTATCGTTTCGGGGGGTGAATGCGAATTCCAGGGCCGTCGTCGGGCGTGCCGATGAATTCAATACCAGCAGCTTCGAGGGATGACTTTATTTGAGATATTGTCTTCAGCTTGCTTTCTGGAACAGCGTCAATGGCCTCGATCCGCCGGACCGTCTTTCCAGCAATACCCGCCGAATTCGCGAGATCCTCAATCGTCCACCTCAAGGCGCTTCTAGCGGCGCGAATTTGCAAACCAGTAATCATTGACTAAACCTTAAATGTCCAATATAAGGACACATATGTCCACTTTAATCCCGCCCCCAACTATCCCTGACTGGCGCTTAGAATTCAAGCGCCTCGAAGGTGCATATGCGCCCTCTACAATGCGCGCTTATTACACCGATATCGAGACATACACTCGCTGGTGCGCACAAACCGAGCTGACGCCCTTTCCAGGTAGTGTGGCTACAGTCTGCGCATTTCTAGTAGATCAGGGGCCAGAGTTTACTCCCTCGACAGTTCGCCGACGCATATACGCCATCCGGAAGGTTCACCAGCTGTTGTGTCTGCCTGATCCAACGCATGACGAGGACATCAACCTCACCTTTCGCCGTATCCGCCGCAGCAAAGCGTCGCGGCCGCGACAGGCGAAGGGAATGACAAAGAATTATCTTGATCAGTTCCTTGCTGTTCAACCGGATACCCCTTGGGGCTTGAGAAACAGGGCCATGCTTTCACTTGGCTATGACCTTCTCGCTCGGCGGTCCGAGTTGGTTGCCCTCACTGTCAACGACGTTGAGTTTCTTTGTGATGGAACGCTTCGTGTTCTGATCCGACGCAGCAAAACAGATCCTGAGGGCTATGGCCGCGTTGCGTTTACGTCAAAACGAACGGGGCAGCTTATGACCGATTGGCTTGATTGGCGGAGCCAAGATTTTCAGCCGCTGTTCAACCCGATCTACCACGGTCATGTAATGGATCGCCACTTAAGCGATACTTCCGTAAAGCATCTTATTAAGTCAGCCGCTAAGGGTGCTGGCCTCGATCCAGACGAAGCGAACGATTTTAGCGGGCATTCGATGCGCGTTGGCGCAGCCCAAGACTTGTTAAAAGCAGGTCACGATACCGCTGCGATCATGCGCGCAGGAGGGTGGAAGTCGATCAACGTCCTTACGCGGTATTTAGAGAACGCGGAGTGTAACGTCTGGCTATAGTCTTTAGCTCAGCAAACTACGCGCCGACTAGGTCACCATTTTTCATCACGGTGGGCAGTGTAGGTGACAGCTATCACAACGCGCGAGCGGAGACGATCATCGACCTACTCAAAGCGGAGGTCATTCACCGTTTGGGGCCGTGGAAGACCGCCGGGACGGTCAAGTGGGAAACTCTGAAATGGGTGTCGACTGGTTCAACGATCGCCGCCTGCTGCAACCCATCGAGAACATCCTACCAGCAGAGGCCGAGGAGATGTTCTATGAACAGTGCAACGAGTTCGATAAAGTCGCGTAAGACGGAGTAATCAGCCTCCGGCAAAACCAGGGCGGTTCAGAATATGAAATGCTTACCCCTTAGCGCCCTGCCCTCGCGCGTAGACGTCTTCGTAGCGAATAATGTCATCTTCGCCCAGATAGCTGCCAGTCTGCACTTCAATGAGCACCATCGGCACCTTGCCCGGGTTCTCCATCCGGTGCGTGGCGCCGAGGGGGATATAGACCGACTGGTTTTCTGTCACGAGCTTTACTTCGTCACCGACGGTTACCCGGGCTGTTCCCTCCACTACGATCCAGTGTTCGGATCGGTGATGATGGCTTTGCAGGCTGAGCGCAGCGCCGGGGTGGACAACGATCCGCTTCACTTGAAAGCGCGAGCCGACTACGAGGCTTTCGAACCAACCCCAGGGTCGATAATCGCGCGGCAGGGTTTCAGCCTGAGTAGCGCCCTTGGCCTTGAGGGCCGCGACGGCCTTTTTCACATCTTGCGCGCGATCTTTATGGGCCACCAGAACCGCATCAGGCATGGCCACCGCAATGATGTCAGTCAGACCGATACCGACCAGCTGTTGCTGTGGCTCTTCAGCGCGCAGAAGGGTGTTCTCGCAGTCAATCGCCGTGGCGGAATCGGACGCGACCACGCCGGTCTCATCCGGGCCGGTTTCGCGCCAGACCGCATCCCATCCTCCAAGGTCCGACCACGCCCCGCCATAGGGCACCACGGTGAGGTTATCGGCCTTTTCCATGACCGCATAGTCGATGGAGATGTCTTCGATCTGACCCCAAGGCTCAGGCGCGAGCCGGGTAAAACCGAGGTCCTGTTCCGCCTGCTCTACCGCCATCCGGACCTGCGCCAACATGTCGGGCGCATGGGCCTCAAAGGCCGCGATGATCGTCTTGACCGAGAACAGGAAGATCCCGGCGTTCCACAGGTGCTGCCCGCCGTTCAGCATTGTCTCAGCAGTCGCGCTGTCGGGCTTTTCAACAAAGCGCTTAAACGGCTGTGGGACGGGCGCAAAATCGGCAGAAGGTGCCTGGCTCATCTCCAGCCAGCCATAGCCGGTCTCGGCCCGGTCGGGGCGGATGCCGAATGTCACAAGCTGGCCGTCCTGCGCCGCTGGTGTCGCGGCCTGCACGGCGGCCCGAAAAGCGTCCGGATCAGGGATCACATGATCGGACGGTGCAACAAGCATGAGCGCTTCAGGCGCGCGGACAGCGAGGCTTAAAGCTGCTGCAAGGACCGCCGGGGCCGTGTTGCGCCCTTCCGGTTCAATAAGAATGCCCGCAGGCGCAATCTCGACCGCGGCCAATTGCTCGGTCACAATAAAACGAAAGTCCGACCCCGTCAGGATCATAGGCGCAGCAAAGCCGTCACCAGACAACCGTTGTGCCGATGCCTGAAACAGGCTTTCTTCGCTCATCAGCTTCGCAAATTGCTTAGGGTAGCTCTTGCGGGACAAAGGCCAAAGCCGCGTGCCGGAACCGCCAGCCAAGAGGATCGGGTGAACAATATGGGTCATCGTAAATATCCTGTCGGGAAAGGTCAGTGGCGGATCGCATACTGATTGTCGATAAACCAGCCATAAGTTTCCTGCAGTCCCTTCTCGAGGTCCACTGAGGCACGCCATCCCATATCCGCTAGGCGGCTCACATCCATCAATTTGCGTAGGGTGCCGTCGGGCTTGCTGGGATCATTAGTAATACGCCCCTCGAAGCCGGTGACCTTTGCGACCATCTGCGCCAGCTCCATGATCGAAACATCTGTCCCAGTGCCAACGTTGATATGGCTGAGCATAGGCTGGGTGTTCGCGTCATAGGTTTCGCGGTCGAGATCGAGCACGAAGAGGCTCGCCTCGGCCATATCGTCAACATGCAGAAACTCGCGGCGCGGCTTGCCCGACCCCCAGATTTGCACCTCATCTTCGCCTGCCTGAGCGGCCTCGTGGAAACGTCGGATCAGGGCGGGCAGCACATGAGAGTTCTCGGGATGGAAATTATCGCCGGGGCCGTAAAGGTTTGTTGGCATGACCGAGCGGTAATCTGTGCCATGTTGCCGGTTGTAGCTTTCACAAAGCTTGATCCCGGCGATCTTGGCCACCGCATAGGGTTCATTGGTCGGTTCCAACACGCCGGTCAGCAGCGCATCTTCCTTCATCGGCTGCGCTACCGCACGGGGGTAGATGCAGGACGAGCCCAGTTGCAGCAGCCTAGTCACGCCAGCAGCAAAGGCCTGATGGATAACATTGCATTCGATCATCAGGTTTTGGTAGATGAAATCCGCGGGGTAGGTGTTATTGGCGTGAATGCCCCCGACCTTGGCCGCGGCAAGGATCACCACGTCGGGCTTCTCAGACTGCATGAAATCGCGCACTGCGGCTTGGTTGGTCAGGTCTAGTTCCGCATGGGTCCGGGTGATCAGGGTGAGACCTTCTCCTGCAGCGCGCCGCGCCTCAAGTCGGCGCAGAATGGCGCCGCCAACCATGCCGCGATGGCCTGCAATATAGACTTTTTGCATGTTAGCCCTGTTCCATGCTCATTGGCAGTTCATAGCCGTGCTCTTTCAACAGCGCATGACGGCGCGCAGTGCGGAGGTCCGCCTCCACCATCTCGGCACACATCTCCTGTGCAGTAATTTCCGGCTCCCAACCCAACACCTTCTTAGCTTTGGCCGGGTTTCCAAGCAGCGTTTCTACCTCTGCCGGGCGGAAATAGCGCGGATCAATCTGCATCACCACATCGCCTTCCTTTAGACCCGGCGCCTTGGCGCCTTCAATCGCGGTGACAGTCGCGATTTCGTCGACACCTTCGCCGCTGAACTCTAGCGTCAGACCCAGCTCTTTGCCGGTCCACGTAATAAACTCGCGGACGGAATATTGTACCCCGGTGGCAATAACAAAATCTTCAGGCGTGTCCTGCTGCAGCATCATCCATTGCATGCGGACATAGTCTTTCGCGTGGCCCCAATCGCGCAGGCTGTCGATATTGCCCATGTAGAGACAAGGCTCCAACCCTTGCGCGATATTGGCTAGGCCCCGGGTGATCTTGCGGGTCACGAAGGTCTCGCCGCGGCGCGGGGACTCGTGGTTAAAGAGAATGCCGTTACAGGCATACATGCCGTAAGCCTCGCGGTAGTTCACCGCGATCCAATAGGCATACATTTTGGCCACGGCATAGGGGCTGCGCGGGTGGAACGGCGTGGTCTCGGTCTGTGGCGTTTCTTGAACGAGGCCATAAAGTTCTGAGGTAGAGGCTTGATAGAACCGCGTGGTCTTCTCCATCCCCAGGAAGCGGATCGCTTCAAGCAGGCGGAGAGTGCCAATGGCGTCGACATCAGCCGTGTACTCAGGCGCTTCGAAACTTACAGCCACATGGGATTGTGCGCCGAGGTTGTAGACCTCGTCGGGCCGGACCTCAGAAAGAATGCGGGTCAGGTTCGATGTATCGGTGAGATCCCCATAGTGCAGCTTGAACCTGGCGTGGTCCATATGCGGGTCTTCATAGATGTGATCGACACGTTGTGTGTTGAACGAAGATGCCCGTCGCTTGATCCCATGCACTTCGTAGCCCTTGTCGAGCAAGAATTCCGCGAGATAGGAGCCATCTTGTCCAGTAACACCGGTAATAAGTGCTCGTTTGGTCATTTAGGGATTCCTTTCCTAGGGAGAAATTGTTCAAGCTTCGAGAAATTCTTGGCCAAAAGTGAGTTAATGCCACCGACCCCATGGCGCCGCAACGCAATATAATCTTCACGGCTTTTCTGCAGAATGCGCGACAGCGAGCGGTTGCTTTCACCCCCGACCCGCATCTTCACCAGCACTTCCGGAATATAGGCAAGACGGATGTCGCCCTTCACCAGATAGCGCAGCATGGCCTCATAATCCGCGGCGATACGCATCGACGTATCGTAAAGCCCCCAGCGGTCAAACACCTCGCGGCGCAGATAGAGGGTTGGATGTGGGGGCATCCAACCGCGCTTCAAATGGTCTGGGTGATAAGAGCCCGACCGCCAACGCCGCACGATTTTGCCCGTATTGCTGGCGGATACGTAATCTAAGTCACCATACACGCCATCGACCGCCGGATCGCGGAATGCCTCAGCGACACGCTCCAATACCTTATCATGGGCAAAGAAATCGTCTGAATGCATCAAACCAATGACATCGCCAGTGGCCCGAGAAATGCCCTTGTTGATCGCATCATATATTCCTGCATCTGGTTCAGATACCAGATTTCTCGACGAGCCGTCGTGTTTCCGGATGAGCTCGAGAGTGGCGTCCTTGGACCCGCCATCCTGAATAATATGTTCGACGTGTCGGTAACTTTGCGCCTCTACGCTACGTAACGCATCCGCAATGGTGTCGACGCGGTTAAAAACCGCAGTCACAATTGAAATTTTCATTTTTTCAGCCGTTAAAAAAGTCAGGGGCAGCACGCAATTAGGCGCCCCACTCCAGCGCCTCTTGATCGTTCTCTTAAGGAAACTCAAGCAATGCCCGGCTCAAAAGCTTCGATAACGCCGGATATCGCGTATTTGATCAGAGACTTGTGCAAAACTACGAAGAAGCCCTTCCATTTTATCAACAATAGTTTTAAGTGGGATTTCTACTACGCATCGAGCCAACCAGCAGATGAAATCCCTCCACGATCCGAATACTTTCCAATTTCTCGGATGCTGATTGTCTCATTACTCCTATTTCACAGCCCCCAATATTTTTCGGCCAGATACTCATCGGTCTTTAACCACTCGGCATGGGTTTCCGCTATAGACTGTTTGAGCCGCGATTTTTCCACTAGCAACAGTACCAATCGCAAGTACCGCGGCTGTTTCAACGAATGTTCCCGGCCCCACCAAAGCAAAGGCACCAATCCAGCACTCATTCTCAATTGTTATGGGTCCACATTCTAGGTCAAAGGTCACCTTGTCCCAGCGATGATTTCCGGTGCAAAGATAAGCACCTTGAGATACGCAACAATGATCACCGATGGAAACAGCTTCAAGGTTATCTATCCAGACCGATTCACCGATCCAGCTATGCGCGCCAACGGCTAAACGCCAAGGAAATTTCACTCGGACACCAGGCTTTATCACTACGCCGATACCGACTTTCGAACCGAATAACCGTAAAATGACACGCCGCCAGCCAGATCCGGGTATAAAACTTGCCACGATCCTGCCAGCAATCAGCATCCAAAAAAGCTCTTTAACCCGCGAGGCTCCGCGCGAGAAACCCTCCGTAGAATACCTGTCTAAGCGCGCATAAATCTTCTTACCTTCAATAGCCACTAGTCTTTCCTCAAATTTTGCATTGGGCCGTTACATGCTAAGAACCATGGGACGACAAAAAAGCCCAAACGTAAGCGTACGAACAATAGAGCCGAAGTATTTGTTGCGATAACGCCAAATGCAGTTGCAAAAGCGGCTCCAGTTGCGGCGAAAGAAGGTACGAGAAGTATCGAGGCCAACAGCATTAATACTGTGCCAAATACCGAACTAAACCACATCTCTCGTTCATGGCCAGTCATAACTAGGATGTTGCCAACCGAACCAGTCAAACTGTTAAAAACCTGACCAATCGCAAGTATGGTGAATGCTGTTGCGCCACTGACGAATTCAGGGCCAAAGAGCCCCATTAGCTGCTCACGGCTAACAACCATCGTAACCAGAAGTGGCACTACAAATATATTCTGGAAGAAGGCAAACCTACGGGTAAGAATGCAGAGTTTGGTTAACTCACCTCTATAGTAAAGTTGAGATATTCGAGGTGAGAGCACGGCGTTTGCCGCAGCCAGAAAGAGGCTCAACACCATCGCGACACGGAACGCAGTCCCGAATAGCCCTACCTGTTCTACTGTGCTTAGTAATGAGAGGAGCAACAGCGGAGCGTAGGGACCGATCGCACGATTAAAGATTGAAATGAGCCAAAAGTGACGCAAACTTCGAACATAATCCAAGGTCCGCACCGGCAAAATCGGGCCCATCCGCAAATAGTGTCGCAAATGCACAGCCGCCATCGTAATCGCGGCAACCAGCCCAGAGAGGTAGGCAATAGAGACACCGACATTACCAAATATAGAGCGCATCGGCGAGAGAAGTATTCCCGCGACTACAAAATTGATGAGCCCAGAGACAATGACCGACATAGAAACTCTATCAGTTGCCTTGAGGCTTTCTGACATCAGCGCCATTATAGAGAGAGGCAATAGAGAAAAAGAAAATGCGGCAAGATAAGTGCCGTAGTCTGCATCCAACCCATAATATCGAATTCCGGTCCACACCCCTAGGTAGAGCAGGAGTGTCCCTAAAAGGCCTCCAATTATACTCACCGTCAAACCGAACAGAAAATAGCTTCGAGCCAATTCAAAATTGTCTAACCCGTGTTCGCGCGCTATGTATTTCAGAGCAGCGCCATCAGTCCCGAAACGGAACAGGATTGACGCTACGGTCGCTAGCGAAAGTCCGGTAAAAAATATCCCGGCTCCCGAAGCCCCAATGCTGCGGGTGATTAGAACCGTAAAGAGGAAAGCGGAGACCGAAGATAGCAGCCTAATTCCAAGGACTGCTACCGAAGCGAAAAATGGATGGTTTAGCAGCGCAGTAGATTCCGATAACGATCTACTGCCATAATTCTTCATTACCATCTTCGGTCACTGTCATCATAAAAGTGGGAGAAGTAGCGCGATTCGTAGAGGTCAGCTCGAAGCCCTTTCGGAGGAACGAAGCTTTTGCGAAACGCCGAATAGGTAGCGCCAATTGGCTTGCCCGAAGCCATATTGCTAGCCTTAAGTTTCACTTCGGGCCGCTCTAGGAAGTTTCCGAGAGCTAAGATCGCATTGTCAAGATTCTCCATTCGGTACACAAATACTTCAACACCAGCGTCTCGAATTACCGAATAGCCTCGCTCTTTATCAAACTCGTGAGCATAAACATCGACACCAAAGTGGCGCTTAAGTTCAAGATCGAACCAGAACATCGGTGTGTAATGCGCCCCGAACGCAAGAAACTCCTGATGAACGTCGTTAATCGATTCTATTGAAGAAAGATCGCTAGGCATAGTTTGAAAGTAAGCCGAAATATTCCGGGCAATTGGCTCACGAACCCCAGTTACAATCCTAATCGGCTCACCTCTTAGCCGCGTACTGTTTAGAAGCCTCGATGCTTTACGAAACTGAGAGCGCCAATTGATGGCCTGTCGCAATTGTCCGAGAGGACTACCTCTATACTTCGTCGAAAAATATTGAATTGGAACATCGCCACTCCAACTATGAAGTTGCATTACTGTAGGAAAACTTTGAACGATTGACGACGACCCAACTTTTCCCATTTGCAAACAGATCTCTAATGCCATGCGTCTTACTCACTACTAGATAGGATATTAGAAACAGCTCCTTAAGAGACCTCTCGGGGGGGGGGGGGATTACCAAGCTGCCTTAAGCCTAGCGTATCACGCGACCCAAGAAAGTGTAAGGCTTTTAGCCTTTTTCGTCCAGCGAATATAACCCCCTCACCGTGAGCAACGGCTCGCTCTAAGAAAAGTTGTTCGAAGAATTCATCTTTTTTCAACATGTCACTAATCGAACAACAGGTTTGTTTCGTTATCACTTCACATTGATGCGGCGGCCGAAAAAATTCCTAACGGTCGCGTCGACCAAAAAAATAAATAGGAAAATGCCAACAAATTTGAACAGTACGTAAACCCCATAAAGACTCCAGCGCATCATCGTAATCATTAGTATCGCATACATTAGATGATGTGGAGAATTATGTCGCGGACGAGCCTCCCGTCCAATCCGAAGCCTAATAGGCTGCGTGACCGCAAAGAACCACAGAAGCGGAATCGCTAGCAGGTAGTCAGTAAACAGCAAATAGCCAGCGACGACACCACCGCCTGGAACACGAGTCTGATGGTATGCCTTTGCCATCGCGTGATAGTTTAGGCTGTCAGGCATGAACGAACTAGGAAACGGAGCGATAATAGCTATGAAGTTACCGAGTACCTGCGTGAAAGAAAGGCTCAAAGAATAACTACTGTAAATCAAGGAGGTTTCAATCACGCCGGTGAAAGTGCTGTCGAGCACGTTACCATATGAACCTAGGTACTTATATCCAAGCAATGAAAGGAGGTTGACTTCCATAATACCTGTTCTCAAGATACCTATTCCCGCCATGGCAACAAAACCGACCAAAATAATACCTACAATATTGTATTTAGCCACCTTCCGTCCAGACATTAGGCCAAGAAATATCGCCAAAGCCGAAAGTGTACCGGCCATGCGATATGATGCCAAGACCAAACAGAGAGTATAAAATATCGCGCTGGCAACGAAAAGCATCCGCGCGGTTCGACCGCGCTCTTGTGAAAATAGCGCCACAATAATTAGGAGGGATAAATATTCAAGAAAAGCATAGCGGCCTATTTCATCGAGGTCAAACTGTTGTTGAAAAACCGTGCCCGATGTGACCGAAACATAGATTCCGCCGGCCATTAACGTACAGGTAGCCACCCAGCCCGAAAGACGGCTAAAGCGAAGGTTCAGCTCTGGGATGTGTGCGTATAGGTTCAGCCGAAAAGCTCTTGAGGATTCTAGCACATAGAATACTAAGAGGACGAGCGTGGTCAACAGACAGAGGTGCTCCATCGAAGCGCCATCGCCACGATAGAATAGGGTTAGCGTATTTTCCCAACGCAAGTAGTAGTCGAATGTAAACGCCAAGAAGATATTAATAAACGCGTAGAGAACCGTCGTAATATTCGCTGCTACTAAAGCAATCCAGGCTGATAAAATAAGGAGCCAGAGCCCAAGAAGACTCGGGAAAACAAGCGCAACAACTATACTTAAAATTACCAGAAATGTAAAAAAGATGATATTATCTAGGTTTAACTTCAGCATCCCAAATCGTTGTCCATCATAGCTCAGTCATAAAGCCGCGTTTTCCGATGACCCGAGCCGGCGACCCTGCCAAGATTGAGCTATCTGGAAATTGACCTCGAACATAAGAATTGGCGCCTACTACACACTCTGCTCCTAAAATCGTACCCGCTTCGATCACCGCACCGGTCCCTATAAATGTGTTTTTCCCAATCATTATCGAACTAACCTCATCATCAGCAGGGTCGAAAGCACCGACGCCGTTGCACCGAAACCTATGCTTTGTGTCTGTAATCGCTACCTGCGCGGCAATTCGAACCCCGTCGCCGATTGTGACACAGTGACTGCAAATAATGTGTACGTTTTGCGCAAATCCGACATCATTGCCGACGGTCAGTAGGGCACCGGGGGAAACCTCCAGTCGCAGCCCGGGAAAACAACGAAACCGCTGACCTATCTCAATTCCCCGAACACCGATGACGAAACAAGGCTTGCCGATGTATGAAGGAAAGCCGATGCGCTTGGCAATAATCGAAAATAGGAGAGCGCGGGCTCCCCAGACTATTTTCACCGGGCTAAAACGGACCATTGAGTACCTCGTTAATTCTTTGAGCGCGAGCCTTAGTATCATTATAGTTGTAGGGAATCAGCTCATCCAATCGGTCCCAGTCATAACGATCGAGTACTCCAAGAACTTCGTTCACTCCGCGGACAACCACTCCGGAGGCGCGGAAAGGCTCAGGTAGAAAGCGAGAGTCGAGAAACACGAAAGGGCACCTTAAACGGTAGCAATCCAAGAAGAAACCAGTGGACGACATCACGGCTATATCGATTAGATCAATGAAGTTTTCTTTCGTATCCGACGTTGTGTATGCGAGCTCAGCAAGGGAAGGATAGAGATTAATGTTAGAGCGTGGGTGAATGCGAACGAAACAGGACATGCCGGTTTCAGACTGTAATTCGCGTGCGAACTCAATCAACTCAAAGTTGTTTTCTAGATTGTTGTCTCCGGACAAAGCTAAACCAAAAGCGTTCCGTCTGGATCGCTGAACGCGCAGGGGCGACAGATTTGATTCCTTCACAGAATCCATCGAAATCACTCCGACGGGCACAAACCGGTTGCGTGACACGCCTACCTTTTCGAATTCTCGGATAGTCGCTTCTCCCCAACAAAGCATAGTCTCGCTGACAAAATTGTAGATCGCCTCAATATCAGGAGACATCCCTTCCGCATTCAGCAGTCGATATTGTCCATGCTGTAGGGTTACGGTCTTCATACCTTGGCGGACCGCGACCTGAGCGATATGGTTCTCAGTTCCGATCTGGTCGCAGAAAGTAACTAGACCCCGGGCGTCTAATTTACTGAGCGCTTTCTGCAGCGTGCGTTCGTCATCCCAGAATCTGGCATGGGCAGCACCGAATAATATCCGTCGATACAAAGCTAGATCACTTCGCTCTGAAAGAAACTTCACTAAGCAGGTCAGTCTTTGTAGGAAGCTCCAAGGCGCAAACCGATCGCGCGTGTGAAGCTCGCTGAACAAATGTTTCTCTCCAGCAATTTCGCAAAACGAATTCAGGTACTTTTCAGCTACGGGACCGGCTGACTTTCCCGGACGAGAAACGATCCAGTTTGCCCCACAGTTGATAGTGACCTGAACATCAGTGCGATAGAAAAGGGTATATGTGAGAAATCGAAATGTTGACTTCCAATCATTGAAGTACAGCTTCGTTTTGAACGGACCCAGCGGATCCGGAGCACCGGGCGAAACAAGGGCATCTTCTCGCCTGAGTGCAACGAAAGCGGCAACTGCATAGCTCACTGCAGTCATCAATAAAATGGCTGGAATTGGACAAACATAAAGCTTCGCCTCGCGCTAAATATCATAATGTCTTTGTTAGTGCATCGAAGTCGCGTAGCGTCTTGATAAGAATTCCAAGTTCACTTAGCGGAATCATGTTTGGGCCGTCCGAAGGCGCGTTGTCTGGGTCCTCATGCGTTTCGATGAATACCGCCGAGACACCTACCGCACAGGCAGCTCGCGCGAGCACTGGAGCAAACTCGCGCTGCCCGCCCGAGGTCACCCCCTGTCCGCCAGGTTGCTGCACTGAATGGGTGGCGTCGAAGACTACAGGATAACCGGTGCGTGCCATAATTGGAAGGCTCCGGAAATCGCTCACAAGCGTGTTATACCCGAACGAAGTGCCGCGGTCACAGAGCATAATTTTTCGGTTGCCAGTAGAGGCAACCTTTTCCGCAACGTTGTACATGTCCCAAGGGGCGAGGAATTGCCCTTTCTTGATATTGATTGCAGCGCCGGTTTCACCTGCAGCGAGGAGAAGGTCAGTTTGACGACACAAGAACGCCGGGATCTGCAGTACATCGCAGACTTCGGCGGCTGGCACACATTGATGCTCATTATGAACGTCAGTAATTACCGGGACTTTGAACTCTTCCTTAATTCGGTTGAGAATCTCCAGCCCGTCCTCCATGCCCAAACCGCGATGAGTGCCAATCGATGACCGATTAGCCTTATCATAGCTGCCCTTGAAGATAAATTTGGTGTTGGTCGGTGCGCAAGCCTCGGTGATCTTCTCGACAATCATCCGAGCATGATCGAGACTCTCGAGTTGGCAAGGGCCAGTAATGAGGACAATCGGGTTATGGCCCCCAATGCTAAGGTCGCTCACTGGGACGGTGAGGTGTTCAGTCATAGCTCAATTTCCTTCAATACACGTTCGATGCGATTTACGTCTTCCGGGTTGTTTAGTTCCCAAAACACGCGACCACGGCCCTCGACTATAACGCAACGCACAATTTGACCGTTTTCCAGAAACCGCAATTGCTCTAAACCTTCGCGCTCCTCCAAGGGCCCAGCGGGCCAATCAGTGTATGCCTTCAGCGCCGAGGGACGATAGGCGTAGACTCCGACATGGTGATACACAGGAATTACTTCCATAGGTTTCTTGGACGGATCGATGTAGGGGACAACTTCTTTCGTAAAGTAGAGCGCACGCCGATCCCGATCGAAAACCGCAGTCGTGCCGCCGACCCTTCCTGCCCTGCGGTCTTCACGGAAATGCGAGTAGGTTAGCGCATCGCACTGCACGACGGGTGTCGCTACCTGTGCCGTGGTATCTTCATGCATCGCCGCGATCAAGTCCTCAATGAACCATTCTGGGGTCAACGGTGCATCTCCCTGAAGGTTCACCACAAGGTCAGCATCAATGCCGCCGCTCGATAGCGCTTCAGCGCAGCGAGCTGTACCGTTCTCGCAATCTGCGCTGGTCATTATCACATTCGATCCAAAGGCGTTTGCAGCGTCGCGGATGCGGACGTCGTCGGTGACAATGTACACTTCATCAACACCCTTAACCCGCTGTGCCGCTTCCCAACTAAGCCGTATCAGTGACTTCTTTTCACCCGAAGGCAGTATGAGTTCAACAAGCGGCTTGCCCGGATAGCGAGTCGAGGCATAGCGAGCTGGGATCAGGATAACAGTTTTCATGGCCGTCTTTGCGGTCATACGACACCAGTTCGAAGCAGATCGTGCATATGTAGAATTCCGACGGGCTTCCGCATATCGTCGACCACAAAAAGCGCAGTGATCTTCATTTCATTCATCCGCGCTAAAGCCTGCGTCGCGAAAGTGCACGGTGACACGGTTATCGGATCTATCGTGGCCACCTCCTCAGCGGAACAACTCATGAGACGAGCCATATTGCGGCGTAGATCGCCATCCGAGATCACCCCGAAAAGTCTTCCATGACGCAGCACGCCCGTTGTTCCGAAACCCTTGGAGGTCATTTCGAGCAGAGCCTCGTCCATCATCGTGTCGGCCCGCACCATCGGTATGGCTTCGCCCTCGTGCATCAGCTGAGAAACTAGGGCAAGTTGCGCCCCAAGTTTGCCGCCTGGGTGGAAGGTGCGGAAGTGTTCCGGCTGGAAATCACGTTCTTTCATAAGCGCAATAGCTAACGCATCTCCAAGGGCGAGAGCCAGTGTGGTTGAAGTGGTTGGGGCCATCCCCATTGGGCAGGCCTCGGGGCAGCTAGGGAGAAGCAGTCCGTAATCGGCCGCCTTTATCAATGCGCTCTTTCCACCTGACGAAATGGCAATGAGCGGGATTGAGAACCTTCGTGTATGGGCAACCAAATCGCTCAGCTCCTTTGTTTCTCCAGAGTTGGAGATCAAGACGCAAATATCGTTCGGAGTTGCCATTCCTAGATCGCCATGGCTGGCTTCCGTAGCATGCACAAAGAAGCTTGGCGTCCCCGTACTAGCCAAGGTGGCGGAAATTTTGCGCCCAATGTGTCCAGACTTCCCTACCCCAGAAACAATGACTCGCCCTTGCGATCCAAGGATCAGATTCACGACCGCGGCGAAACTTTCTGGCAATTCATCGGCCAAAGTTACTAAGGCTTCGGATTCTTGAAGGATCACATCTTTGCCAACTTTAACGATGTTGTTGTCTTTAATGATATTGTCGTCGAGCATTTTAATTTTCTTTCTAGTAAGCGAAGTGGAGCTGCGCTTATTGTGGTTCTATGTTCATAACTAGACAGCACACCTATTAATTCTTGTTCATGGGCATAGGTTTGTGATTCATTTCATCCGAACAACGGGCGGGAGGATGCAAGTGGCGCGATCAGACATGAGCGATCTGGAATGGGAATTCATCAAATCTCTCTTGCCTAACAAAACGCGCGGCCAGAAGCGGGTTGATGACCGCCGCGTGATCAACGGCATTTTCTACGTCCTGCGCACCGGCATCCCTTGGGCCGATCTGCCCACCGACAACGGTCTATAATCCCTTCAACCGGTGGAGCTACGCGGGCCACTGGGACCGGATCATGGACGCCTTCGCCGACGCGCCTAACGTTGACACAGTGATGGTCGACGGGACTAGCGTGCGCGCGCATCATTCCGCCACGACTCTAAAAAAGACCCGCGCCTCTGTTTAGGTCGCTCACGGGGCGGATTAGGCACGAAAATACATGCGCTTACCAATCAGGATTGGCTGCCGATCCGATATGAATTGACACCCAGCCAAGCTCATGACGCGCCGCCGTGCAAGACGCTACTGGGCAACTTGCAACCTGGCCAACATGTGCTCGCGGACAAAGCATCTGACGCTGACTTGATCAGAGGCTTGATCTGGGAACAAGGGGCTATCGACGTGATCCCCCCCAAGACCAACCGCAAACTACCCGCCGAATTTGATGTTGAAATCTACCGGGAACGCAACAAAATCGAGCGTTTCTCTGGCAGGCTGAAAGCCTCGTTCCGCCGTATCGCAACCCGATACGAGAAAACGTTACGCAATTTCTTGTCGATGATCAAATTGGCATCGCTGTAGATCGAGTTTTATAAGTCGGCTGCCTAATGGTTTCGATTTCTTTAAGCGCGATGGTCTACTTAATTACTTTTGGCCTTGGTATATCTACGCTGTGCGGGACAATGCTTTCACCAATCCCCGATAACGATAAACTACCGGGGGTTTGTGTCGAGCTACTCTTGCCGGGCCCCCTGCCCCGCATTCTCCGCGCCCAACTCCTCCTGCAACGCCGCGATCTCCGCCCGCAACGCTTCGTGCTCCGCCATACGCCTTTGGAGAAAGTTCTTGGCCAGCCGCGCGCGCTCTAACACCCCGCGGGGCGTCAGCACATAAGCGTAGCGCAGCTTGTTGCCAGAGGCGCGAAAGTTGCTGACCTTCACCTGGCCCTTTTCGACCAATCCTCTCAGACAGTAATTGACCACCCCCAGACTAATTCCAAGCGCCTTGGCCAAGTCACGCTGTGAGAGCTGGGGGTTGGCTTCGAGCGCCCGCATTACGCGGAAGCGAATATCGTCATTACTAGGTTTGGTCACAGTCTCATTGCGCCACGGCTACCGCACCAGAGCATGCGGGAGGCAGCTCCAGGATAGAACGGTCGCAGCGTTCACAAATGAACGCATAAAGAGGCAAGACAGCAATTGAAAGGCTGAATTTGTAGACTTAGCCAACTGCCGCTCAGGCACGCGCCTCTATAAAGCGACATTCCCCAGGCATAATATGGGCGGCCGTCAATCGCCCTGTCAGATACGCGCCAGTGTCCACAGCAATCCGATCACTAGATAAATCCGCCCGCCTAACAACCGTATGGCCGTGCACAACAATATTACCATCCGTACGGGGCTTGGAAAAAAAGTCGGGATGGCCCCAAAGCAAGACCGCTCCGCGCTGGTCTTCGGGCGGGCGATTGGGCGACATTGCCGCGTGCACGCAATGCATGTTACCCGTCGACCAATGTTTGGGCAAAACCCGTAGCCACTCTTGCAAGCCTTTGGGCAGCGCATCTTCGAACTGCTGGGCCAAGTCGACCGTCGCGCCTGAGTGAATGGCATCTTCGGGCACTTCGATGCCAAAACTGGTGAGCGTGGCAACACCACCATTTCGGAGCCACCCCACTCCCGTCCCCGCTGGATCGTCAATAAAGTTGAGCAACATGCGCTCGTGATTGCCCATCAAACAGATCACGCGATCCGGCCTTGATTGGCTCAACTCATACAGAAGAAGCAAAACCTCCCGCGAGTGCGGGCCGCGATCAATATAGTCTCCTAGAAAAACGCAGATCTCGTTTCCGCGGGCAACCTCATCCAAAAGACCGAACATCTGATTGAGGTGAGCTGCGCAGCCATGAATATCACCGATCGCAAAGAATGCCGCCTCTGGGCGGATCCGCGCGGAGGTCACATTCTTAGGCGCCGAACGGCGCCGAGGATCAAGCTGTGATAGGATGCGGGGTAGCAAGATTTTGTCCCGGTGTATTCGTGGCCGACTTTGAGGTTATTGAATCTCGAGTTAGCTGGACTGCGGCCGATAGGCCACACCTAAATAGCATGTGCCTCCGACGAGCCTATAATCGCCGATCCAAGCGGTTTCTCTGGGCTTGGGCGTCAAATTCCTCGATTAGTATGGTTTCACCGAACAGACACAAGGGTCCAAGGCGAAGCGATCCTTTAGGTAAGCGTTCAGGTCAGGGTACGCGGCTTCGTCGGCCATCCGAGAACGGCTAAGACCACTTTGCCTGCCGCTTTTTGCATTACAACTCACCGCTGCATGGAGCACTCAGAAACCTGTTGCAAAAACGGCATAAAGGAAGAAACAAGCGACCATGCCGAGCCGGGCGGGTTGTGTCCTGCCGCCTGTATGGGGATGCTGAGCGCAACTCGAATTCTGAGGGTCTGTTATAACAGGCTCCGGTGAAAAGCGTTCAGACGCCGGTCACCGTTCCAACAAAAATTGCATATGTCGCTCGCCGATTGCTTGCCAAAGGTTTGTCCATGTTTAAACATTTGATTGCTATCTCACTTTTGTCCTTCGCCACGGGCTGCGGTGTGGCCTATGTTTCGCCCACCGTATCTGAAGAAGAAGGCAAGGTGCGCATTGTGCGTTTGACATCGGCCACAGTAACGGCGGCGAACAGTGCCGCCTATGTTCCAAAAGAGCTTCCAGCTGCATTTTTCCAAAACGCTGGCGGCGCGGGCGCGATGCGCGGCGCCGGTGCCACCCCTTCACCAGTCTCAGAGATCCAAACCCGCCCTGCCGACCTGGCCTTGCGTGTTCCCAAGACACCCCCAATCACCACATATGATATTGGCGTAGGCGATGTGCTCCTGCTGGCCTCGCGAAGTGGGGGTAGCACAGTAGAAGAACTCAGTGGTCTATTGGCCGCACAAAACCGACGCCAAGGCTATACCGTTCAAGATGACGGCGCGATTGCGATCCCGGATGTCGGGCGGGTCACTGTTGCTGGTTTGACTCTCGAGGACGCTGAAGCAGCTCTGTTCCAACGCCTTCTGGAAGCTCAGATTGACCCCTCCTTCAGCCTCGAGATTGCTGAATTCAACTCAAAACGAGTCTCCATCGGCGGTGCAGTCGGGACCGCGGCTGTCATTCCGATCACTCTCACCCCCCTCACGCTGGATCAAGCCATCGCAACAGCCGGCGGCATCCAAACACCTGATCTGGAATATGCCTCCATTCGTCTCTACCGCCAAGGCGATCTTTATCAGATTCCGCTGGAAACCTATTTGGAGTCTCCCGACCTGCAAAAAACACGGCTTGTCGCTGGTGACAGTATTTTCGTCGATACCGAATATCAGCTAGATCGCGCGCAAGCATATTTTGCAGAACAGATCACGCTGCGCCAATTCCGTCAGCAGGCACGCGTACAGGCCCTTGCAGAACTGCAAGCGGAAGTGACCCTGCGCCGGGCTGCACTCGAAGAGAGCCGGTCAAACTTCGAGGCACAATTGGACAATGATGCTATTGCGCGCGACTATGCCTACCTAACTGGTGAAGTGAGCCAACCGGGCCGGTTCACCTTGCCCTTCGGCCGTACGGCATCGCTGGCCGACGCACTATATTCCCATGGCGGATTCGATACGCAAACCGGCAACCCAACGCAGATCTATGTCCTGCGAGGATCGCAGGACAACCGCGAAGCGGTGACCGCTTTTAATCTGAATGCTAAGAATGCGGCGGAACTTATCCTAGCCACCCGCATGGAGCTGCGGCCCAACGATGTTATCTTCGTTGCAGAACAGCCCGTCACCCGGTGGAACCGCGTCATCACTCAGATCACCCCTTCCTTGTTGACCAGCGTCGCCAGCTCCGTAAATTAACGGTACTCTGCCATGCACCTCTCTGATGGGGTTTGCAGATGAGCTGTAGGGGGGGCATTGACTGGGTCTCCCTCTATCCATGCTAAGGTAGCAAGAGTTTGCCCAAAAATGGGAAGCCTCGCGGGGCGGCATTCCTTCGACACTGCATGTAAGTTAGGTCGTCAATAATCGGTTATCAGTGACCTCGCTCTGTTATTGTTGCCCGCCCATGGCGCTTACGGATAAAGGACCAAAAATGTCGGATGCGCCTAAAATCGGCTGGTTCGTAGCGCAGCTGCGCCCGAATGGGCTTGCGAAGGCCCGCGCCCATCTGCGTCGTCAGCGGTTTGAAAGTTTTTCCCCGGAGCGTATGGGCACCCGACCGTATCAGGGCCGTCTTATGCAAAGGCGCCAACCCCTATTTCCAGGTTATCTTTTTGTCCAATTCGATCCAGCCACCCCTGGCTGGACTGCTATTAACAGTACCCGCGGCATTGCGCGGCTTCTCTTGCAGGATCCACGCCACCCCCGCCCGCTGCCGGAAAGCCTCATCGCCGGCCTTCAAGCCCGCTGCGGTCCCGATGAACTCTTGAAGCCCGCAGATGATCTTGAAGTCGGGGACCAGATTCGGATCCTATCAGGCCCTTTTGCCGATTTTATCACGCAAGTTGATCAGATCCCAGATTCTGAGAGGGTTGGCGTTTTGCTAGACTTAATGGGGCGCGATGTCCGGACATCGCTGCACCGCAGTCAGGTCAGCAAGTTAAGCTAGCGATATCATCGGCCGCGAGCTCATAAATGCAACTCGTTAGGCTTTCTTGAGAAACCGATTGTGGGCTTCAACATCCGTCGGAAACGTACCCTCGTAGGCCACGTTCTCATTGTCCGCGGAGAAGGCTTGCAGCGTCCACTTGGCTTTACCTGACTCCCGGAAAATCTGAACATTTAGAACTTCGCTCTCCCGAACATAGGTACCAGACAACGGCGACACCTGAAGTCTTGATCGTTTCTTGCCAAGTGATCCAACCCCGAAATAGCGGACCCGACGGACGCGTCGCGCAGGGAAAAATTTTACGGCAGCCAAGTAAGTCACTACGAACAAAAGAATAAAGCTTGCCAGCGCAATAGTTGCCATGAGGGGTTGATTCCACAGCAGGACTCCAACGGCGATCGGAGTCGAGAAAAATGGCACAAGAAGTAGGCTTGCAATTGGGTTATCGAACCGCCCCCGGCGCCCCTTCAACATGGCGACGGTTCGTACGGCGATATGGTGAAAATGCAGCCGATCCGGTTGGCCCGTTGCGCGGCGTGTTGCGCGCCGGCGCACGATCGAGAGAAGCGTGTCGCAAACCGGCCAAAAGAGTAACAACAAGACCGCCATACCAGCCACAGAGGGGTTCCGGGCAACAAGCACAATCCCGAGCCACGCTAAAATATGGCCGATACCGTAAGCGCCGGCGTCACCCAGGAAAATGCGCCCGAAGGGCCAGTTTAAGATGAAGAAACCGAATATCGCAACTGATAGGAGCCCCGCTACAATCTGGATGTCTGTATCCCCAGTCTGACCAGCGATGGCGATAAAACCTATGGAAGCTGCCATAGAATAGAGCGCTGAAAGACCGTTCAACCCGTCCACCAAATTTAATGCATGGCATGTGCCGGCAGACCAAAGCAGGGTGATCACGATGGCAGGGACAACCCATTCCAACAACGCACCCTCGGTTAGACCTAAGTCGGGCACAAGAGACCCAGTGACGCCGATCGCAAGGGCTGCGGAAATGAAGGCTGCAAAAAGCCGATTACGGGGACTAACATTCCGGTAAATATCTTCGAGTAGCCCGGCCCAGAACACAACTGCACCTGCTGCAAGGGCAAAAAGAAGGTCGCGCCCTATGTCATTGGTATAGAACACACAGCCAACACTGAGACCCAAAATGATTCCAATACCCCCGACACGCGGGGTTGGACGTGTATGTTGGGCCTGCGGTGCAGTAAGGTCGCGAAGCATGTGCTCAGGCGACATAAGAAGATTCGGACGCGCAATAAAAAGCGTGCTCAATACCACACTAATGAAAAAGGCAACACCGAATATCAGTAAATCATGCATCAGAAAAGAACCTAGGAACTATGAACATTGGCACAAAGAATAAGTGTGCCGAAGAAAAGCAATAAACTATGACGTATTCTAGCGGCCGTACGCGAAGGTACAAGGGTCTTGCATAGATAGTCTTTCATGCTGAACTTCTAGCTCCTCGCTCCGTACCTAAAGATCAAACTTGCAGGTGTCACCACACAAAAGCCTGACGCCACACTGCCGGAAGCGTTGGCCCGTCGCATACTACATTCCCAGCATTGTTGTTGCGGCACGCGCTGATTGCCATTTGCCGGACCGCTTGACAAGTGTGTCCAAGCGGATTCACGCCTGTAGCTCTGAATGGAAAAAGTAGGAGATTTAAATATCCTATGATTGTCCATCAATGCACATTTCATTCAGCCCGAGAGCCATAAAAGCGGAATGCTAGACGCTACACTCAAATGTGGCGAGAACGAACCAGAACGCCCCCCCCATGCAAGCCTCTTATTCCCCGAATCTGGACTTCAGACGCGCCCGCAAGGCGAGGTCGCGCTCGGGTCTCAATAGAAGGTGGCATTAAAAAGTGTTTGGGGTTAGGAGACGCCAACAGAGTTGATACCGGTTACCAATAGACAGCATGAAACAGTTTTCCAATGCATCGGGGCATCCCCTCAATGAACCTACCGACGGCAATGAAATTGACCTTGCCAATCTGCTGCAAACTCTTTGGCGCGGCAAGTTGTGGATCGCTCTGTGTGGATTTCTTGCGCTGTGTCTTGGAGGTTTTTATGCCTATGGGGTCGCGGTCCCAGTCTACACTGCTAAGTCTGCCGTAGCTCTTGAGAGCCGGCAGGAACAGGTGATGGATATTGAGAGCGTGGTTACCGGACTGGGCGGCGATCAATCGACAATCAACACCGAAGTCGAGGTTCTTCGTTCGCGCGGATTGATCGAGACCTTGGTGTTAGACTTAGATTTGCTAAACGATCCAGAGTTCAACAGCGCTCTTCAGCCCAGCCCTCGGTTTTCGATTGGCATGATTGTTGGAGCTGTACGAGGAATATTTGGTGCCCAAGAACCTTCTTTTGTCGTTTCCGAAAGAGCCACGCTCGACAGGACCATCAACGCAGTTCTTGACGCCCTCTCAGTCTCTAATCTGCGCCAAAGTTTCGTTTTTGTGATAACAGCAACAACGCAAGATCCTGCGAAATCGGCTCTGATCGCAAATCGGCTGGCTGAACTTTACATCGAGAACCAAATTTCTGTGAAGTTTGAGAAGACAGAAGCGGCTACTGCTTGGCTTAGTGAAAGAGTTAGTGGCCTTCAGGTCGAATTGGAATCGGCTCAAGCGGAGCTGAAGAACTTTTCCACAAATACTGATCTTATCAATGCAGATGCACTTGCTGCGCTTAACCGGCAAGTGAAAGACCTTAGGGATCGGCGTTTGACACTCGCGGCCCAAGCGGCGACAGCGAGAACACAGTTAGAAAAGTTACAGAATGCTGCAGAAACGGGTGATCCAAACGCCTTTGCCGAAGTAGCCCAAGACACTCTTTTGGATCAGGCCTTGCTGCGGTTAGAACAAGGACGTGAGGGCGGCCAAGAAGCTTTCAATTCGCGCAGCGAGGCACTCATTGCCCAGGCTGAGCTTGAAGCGGCTCGTGCGCGGTCGCAGCTAGCCGCCATTGAAGCGTCTATCGCTGACGTGACATCGCGCATCGACAATCAATCCCAAGAATTGGTGACATTGGAACAGTTGCAGCGCGAAGTCGAGGCCAGCCGTCTTCTTTACGAGGCTTTCCTGAGCCGGCTAAAGGAAACGAGCATTCAACAGGGCATTCAGCAGGCTGATAGCCGCCTTCTGAGCCGGGCTGTGGTCCCCCCTGCCCCCTCTGCGCCGCGAAAGTCACGCGTACTAGCGCTTTCTCTTATTCTTGGGCTTATGGCAGGGGCCGCTGCGGTTTTGCTCCGCGAAATGGCTCAAAATACATTCCGCACACCAGAAGATCTCGAAGCAAAAACCGGATATACGGTGATTGGCCAGCTCCCTAAGATTTCTGTGAAAGCGCGCAGGAACGTTCTGGAGTATTTGACGCAAAAGCCGAATTCCGCAGCGGCTGAGGCCGTGCGGAACTTGAGAACGTCAATCCTTCTAGCGAACCTCGATACGCCGCCGAAGGTCATTATGTCCACGTCTTCGGTACCAGGTGAAGGGAAGACAACTCAATCAATTGCTCTGGCGCAGAACTTTGCGGGACTGGGCGCAAAAGTCCTACTGATTGAAGGTGATCTGAGGCGCCGTGTTCTCGCTGAGTATTTCACCCACAATCATCCCCATGGTTTCCTGTCGGTAATGTCCGGGGACATCTCGTTGAAAGATGCCACCGTGTATGATGAAGGACTGAATGCGGACATTCTTTATGGTGAGAGGTCGCGCGTGAATGCAGCTGATCTGTTTTCTTCGAGGACATTTGGCGACTTCATCAAGGAGTTGCGGAACCATTATGATCATATCATTATCGACTCGCCACCTGTCCTCGCCGTCCCAGATGCTCGCGTACTGGGGCAACTGGCAGATGCAATTATCTATTCTGTAAAATGGGACAGTGTTACCCACCGCCAAGTATTGGATGGACTGAAATCGTTAGAGAGTGTCAATCTCAAGCCGAGCGGCTTGATCCTCAGCCAGATAGACCGGCATAAGTTAAAGCGTTATGGATACGGCGATAGCTATCAAGCTTACTCAGGATACTACACAAACTGATATGCGCATTGAAGCTTGCCAAGAATGTAGTGGTACGTTCGGCGTTTAAAGCGAAAGCAAAATGTGTGATGTTTCGTCTTCCAAGCATACTCACATTCGTATTTTAGGTCAGAGTTTGATGCTGGAGAATTCTATCGGCTGGAGGGGCATCTCCGGCATAGGTTGTTTTTATGACGGAAGGCTTATCGGTTCCTTCGTCTGGTGGTGTGGCCACAGCGCCGACCAGCCGCCTGTTCGAGAGAATAAGCGGCTCTCCAACCGTTTACGATTGTACCGTTCACTTCGTCTTGGGGTCGAGACCTCAGCAACTCACTTAAGGTGGGTGTCGGAAGCTCTTCATCAATGAAACCTTCCTCCGTTTAAGGGATAAACTGATCGGAGGAAGGTTCAAAGGTCGTTATAAAACCAGGCTAAAGAAGAGCGGAAGGTGGCACCTCTCCACCTGTCCGATGCCTTACGAATAATAGGCCAGCAACATCGCGATGAAGCCTGATGTCACTACATAAGTGTTGCCCCCGGCAACCACAGAAATGTCACCGCCTGGGGTTACGCTTGACACGCTGCTGACAGACATTCCCGTTGCGCGTGTGATCGCGGCTGCGATCACCCCCGGGCCAACTGTTTGACCAGCACCGCCGGGTGCTGTGATCGTTACGGTATCACCCGCAAACGCACTATTCGCAAGAGTCAGGGAAATTGCAGCGGATATCAAAATTTTCTTCATCATAGAATTAACCCTTTTCAGAACTTCAAAACCCGTAGGCGACCGACAATGTCACCTGCTGGCGATCGGTGTTGTCTGTCACGTCTAGAAGATTAAGAGATGTGCTGATAGTCGAATCAGGAACGTTGAATGACGCACCGAGATTAAGCTGAGTTTCGGTAAAGGACATGCTTGCGCTCATATTCTGAGTGATCCCGACGCCAACGCCTGCGAAAGCTCCATCTTCAATCCCAATACCATCTGTGTCTCGGGTATTGTCGGTACCATACCCAACGACAAACTGAAGCGGCACCTCTACACTCCCTTTGTCGATGGCTACAATGTGCGAAGCATATACAGTGAACTGCTCAGACCGGTTCGAATTTACGCCCCAAGCCGCAAGGTTGGAAACCGTGGCGCCAACGAATGTTGCGGAATTTCCACCTACGTGCGCCAGGCGAGAGGCGGAAAGGCTTAGAGAACCCGCATCACCTAGAGGGTCCAGCCCTGTTAAGGCCAGACCGAATGTCAGGCTAAGATTCTCCAGGGGGCTTCCGATACTATAGCCAGCGACCAGATCTCCGTCGCCACCCGCCCCAGATACTCCGCCTCGGGGCGTGGCATAGGTCAAACCAATAAAGCCACTTCCCGATCTAGGTGCGACCGCCGAGGGTGCGCCTGCTACCGTCGGAAACGCCAACTGCGTGCTAGGGCTAGGTAGCGACGGCTGCGGCGCGAGAACCGCGTCACTTTGCGCTGAGCCAGACGACCCAATGGCAGCGACAATTGAAGAGATCACTAAAATTCTTTTCGACATACCATTTCCATGTAATCAAATTTCATGTTCATAATCAACGTTAGAATGGTTACCTGCAATTTACAAGATTATTCCACCCACGAAGGGAGCTATGACTATTTATGGAACTGATTCTGTAGCTGCGGCCCCCGGCGTAACTTGGTTGTCAAAAATCACGTAATTTCGGACGACCGTTTACCGACACATTATCGATATCCTCTAGCTTAAACCCCCGAACCAAGGAAGGTATCATCGCGCAAACCATTACAAAGATCGGCAGCCCCACCACGGTAATCACCTGCTGCAAGGCGGTCAGTCCGGTATCTCCAGTCAAAAGAATTAGCATCGCTGCGACCAGCCCTTCGGCAAGCCCCCAAAAAACCCGCTGGCGCACCGGACCGGGCTTTGCGTGGCCGGTGCAGAGCATATCGACGACCAGAGAGGCCGAGTCCGACGAGGTCGCAAAGAAAATGGCAACGATGATGATCGCGACGCCTTGGACGAACAACGTGAAAGGAAAGTGCTCAAGAAAGGCGAAGAGTGCTAGAGGGATGCTTTCCGCCACCGCCCGGCTGATCTCGCCCGACTGATCGCCCATCGCCGTCCGTGCCGCCGCGCCGATGCCGTCAAAGCCGATGGCCTGCCAGCCGAAGATTGAGAACCAGATCAGCGTGAAGGCCGTCGGGGCGAGCAGGACACCAAAGACAAACTCCCGAATGGTCCTGCCGCGCGAAATCCGCGCCACGAAGAGCCCGATAAAGGGGGACCATGTGACGGTCCACGCCCAGTAAAAGACCGTCCAGTCCCCTTGCCAGCCCCAATCCCCGTTCGACGGGTTTCGGTTGGCCAGCATATCGTTCCAAAAGGCCAGCCGTGGTAGGTTTTGTAGGTAGAGGCCCGCGGTTTCGACAATGCCGCGCAAGAGAAACAGGGTCGATCCGGTCACCAGCACAAAGATCATCAGCAGAACCGCCATGCCGATGTTGATATTCGACAAGAGCTTCACCCCGCTATCCAGCCCCGCCACGATCGAACCGACGGCGACCATGGTCAGCACTGCGAGGATCGCGATTTTGAGAAAGGTGGAGGCATCCCAGCCGAAAAGCTCGGACAGACCCGCGGCGATTTGCGAAGAGCCAAGCCCGAGGGATACCGCGACGCCGAAGATCGTCCCGAGAATGGACACGATATCAATGGCTTTTCCTACGGGACCGTGGATCCCCTCACGCAGCAGTGGATAAAAAACCGAGCTGACGCGCACCGGCAGATCATACCGGTTGATGAAATAGGCAAAGGCCAGACCCGGCAGCGTGAAAATCGCCCAAGTGTGCAGCCCCAGATGATAAACCGCGATGGAAATAGCATCTTTCGCCGCCTGTTCCGAATAGGGCTCCACCCCCGGCAATGGCGGTTTTTGGAAATGGCTAATCGGCTCGGCCACGCCCCAGAACATGAGCACGGTACCGATGCCGCCTGCGAACAGCATGGTGAACCACGACAGGTTCGAATACTCGGGCTCGGATCCCTTCGGCCCCAATCGAATATGACCGTGGCGGGAGGCTGCGGCCCAAATCAGAAAGCCCAGCCAGACGTTCACGCCAAGGATAAAGAACCAGCCCAGATTGGTCACGACCCACGCCCGACCGAGGGCAAAGACCTCTCCAATCGGTTCGGGGACGACGACCAACAGCAGGACGAATAGCGCAGTCAGCCCGGCTGAAATGAAAAAGATGACCGGGTCCGTTTTCAGGCCAAGACGCCGTGCGAGTTTTTCCACCTGATATTCCTTTGTTGTTGTCTTATTGGTCGACTTCTTCAGGACACCGCCGGGGCCTCACTGTCCGGCGACACCTCATCTCTACTTCGAATCTCCATATTCCCGCGCAGACGCGGCAGCGCTTGGGGATGCTCTTTTTGCAGCCAGTCGATCATCTTTTCCCGGATCTCGCAGCGCAGGTCCCACGCCTGCGGAGAGGTTCGGGCGCTGACGAGGCCGCGCACGGCGATACTGTCTTTCTCGGTCTCAGAAACCTGAAGATTGATCACCTGCCCGTCCCATAGGGGCGAGGCTTTGGCCAATTCCTCAAGCTTCGCGCGCATCTTGTCGATCGGCACCGTGTAATCGAGATACCAAAACACCGTCCCGATAATCGACGCGCTTTCGCGGGTCCAATTCTGAAACGGCTTTTCGATGAAATAGGACAGCGGCACCACCATGCGCCGCCAATCCCACAAACGCACGACGACGTAGGTGGCGAAAATCTCTTCGACCCAGCCCCATTCGTCTTCGACAATCACCACATCTTCAAGCCTGATCGGCTGGGTGATGGCAATCTGTAGCCCCGCGATCAGATTGGTCAGCACCGGACGCGCCGCGAGCCCGACGACCAGACCCGCCGCCCCGGCCGAGGCAAACAGACCCGCCCCGTATTTTTGCACGCTTTCAAAGGTTAACAAGACCCCGGCCGCCGTGAAGATACCTAATATGATGGTTACGGTCCGGCGCAGCACCCGCGCTTGGGTCACGAATTTTCGCGCCGAGAGGTTGTCTTCGACATCCAACCGATGCCGCCGCACGGCACGTTCCGTGAAATGATTGGTCAGAAGGATGAGCGTCCAACCGACCAGAATGATCAACAGCACCAGAAACAGATGCGCCGCCCCATCTTGCCAGCCGTAAAGCCGTACATTTGGCAAGACCCAAGCGAGCGCCGCGACCACGGCGGCAAGGCGCAGTGGTCTGCGGGCCCGACGCAGCAAAGACCGCCCGGTGATGTTCTTTTCCGAGATAACCCGGTCGAGAATGCGGTATCCAATCCAATGGACCGCCAGCCCCGCCGCGCAGGCAAGAAGCACCTCGAGCAGAGGGCTGACAAACTCCGGCGCGGCATCAAGCTGCGCTGAAACATCCGATGCTATTCGGTCCAGCGTCTCCATGGCTCAGGCCCACCAAACCACCATCGCCAAAGTGGCCACGACAAGCAGCCCGGCCCAAAGAGTCCGATCCTGCCAAAGCGGTTTCTCCCATTGTGTGAAAATCTCTCTGGCCTCTTCCCCCTGCCATACGAGGTCTTTGATATTCTCTTTTTCCTTCGGCGACGTGGCGTAGGAAATACCGAAATGCAGGATGATCCCGATGGTCATCATGATCGACGACATCACCGTATAGTGGATTTCCGGCAGCCCCATATAGGTCCAGTAGTTCGTCACCTCTTTCAGCACGAAAAGCGGAATGCCGATGATCAGACCGAACATGATCGTCCAGAACGCGCCGTTGCCGTTCAACCGCTTGAACATCAGGCCAAGGATATAGACCACGACAATGGTCGGCACGATATAGGACAGGGAGGATTGGAAATAGCTGAACAGGCTCTCGAACCCGGCAATCATCGGGGCATAGATCGCGCCGAAGACCATGACGCCCGCGGTGACCAGCTTGCCCATCCAGACCTGACGGTCTTCGCTCACGTTGAATATCGGCTCAGCGAAGTCCTTCACCACCAAGGTCGCGGCGGAGTTCAACGCGGAGTCGAGCGAGGACATGATTGCCGCGATCAACGCCGCCATGATCAGCCCGCGCACCCCGATGGGCATCAGCTCGAACGCCAGCGTGGGAAATGCAAGGTCGGGCGTTTCGAGGTCAGGGTAGAGCTTGAGCGCGATCACCCCCGGCAGGACCATCAGAAAGATGTTCGGCAGTTTCAGGAAACCAGCGAAGATGGCCCCGATCTGTCCTTCCTTCAAGTCCTTTGCGCCCAATGTGCGCTGCACGACGAACTGGTTGATCGTCCAATAGTAAAACCCCAGCAGGATAACGCCCAACAGCCCCGTCCACGGCAAGAAGTCATCATCCGCAGGCAGGATCATATGGGTCATGTCCTCGGGCGTGCCAGTGAACAGTTCTTCCCAGCCGCCGATCTCATCAAGGCCGATCCAGAACAGGGCCGCAGCACCGATGATCAATAGGATCGCCTGCACCGTGTCAGTGACAACCACCGCGGAAAGCCCGCCCAGAATGGTGTAGATGCCGGCGACCAAGGCCAGCACTGCGACGGCAGCCCAAAGGTTCAGGTAGCCGGTGACGTTCGAAATCACCAAACCGCCCGCGTAAAGCGCCCCGGCCGTATCGATGAACATGATGGCAAGGATGGTGAAAAGCGAAAACGCCCGGCGCGAACGGACGTCATAGCGTTCTTCCAAGAAGCCCGGCACAGTCGAGATTTTCGCCCGCAGGTATGACGGCAAAATAAAGATCGCGAATAGGATCAAGACCAGCGCGGCGGTCCATTCATAGTTGAAAATCACGACGCCATTTGCATAGGCCCCGCCCATCAGCCCCACGAAACTGGAGCCGGACATGTTGGAGGCGAAAAGCGAGAAACCGATCAGATACCAAGGCAGCGACCGACCGGCGAGGAAGTAATCCTCAGACCCGCCGGATTGTTTGCGCGAAACGTAAATGCCATGGGCGACGACACCGATAAAATAAGCCACCACAATCGCATAGTCGATCAGGTGTAGATCAAATTTCGCGCTCTCCATCATGCTCTCCTAAAATATTCTTTGCGCCTAATTCCGAGGTTGGCCCGCGCGGCCAGTGGCTCAGTTATCCTCTTCCCAAGGCTCCATTTCCTGCAATTCCTTCTCGGTCGCCGAGACATTGGCCCGCAGATCGTCCCCGCCCAAGCGGCGCAACTCAATCATATCCAGAGGCACGGCGACCTGCGTTTCGCCCAAGCCGAGGAAGCCGCCGATGTCGAGGATCACCATTTTGATCTGGCCATCTTCGCTAAAGGTGACCTGCGAAATCTCACCGATCCAATTGTCGTTCTGGCCAAAGGCCGCGAGTCCTAGGAATTCTTCGGAATCCAGATCGCTCAATTTAACGATCTCGATCTTTTCGCCGCCCTCGCGCATATCGGCGGCGCGCAGACGCACGTCGTCTTCGTTGTATTCCGGGGCGGCCTTCAGGTCTTCTTTCTGCCCGGTATAGAGCAGGAAGAACTCGTTCTCTTCATCCGCGTCCGGCAGGAAACGCAAGTCGTCGAGAGAGAGCACCCGCGTGACCCCCTTGCCCAGAAATCCGCCTGCATCGACGATGATGCCGCGCAGTGTTCCATCGCGGCTGATGACCACTTCGGAGATTTGCCCGGCCATGGTCCAGCCTTCCATGCGCTCTTTCAATTCTTCGAGGTCGATCTCTGCCAGCGGCTCATCCTTGGCGGGCAAATACAGCTTGTGACCATTCAGGCTCGACAGGGCGATCATCGTGTCTTGGGGAGTGAATTGCGGTGTCTCAGTCTCGGATCGCAGTGCCGTGGCGCCAAGGCTGCCAATCAGCGTAATTGCTAGAAGCGGCGCGTTTCTCATGACTATCTCCTGCTGAAAATTCGGTTGGGCAAAGCCGGTAGCATCATAGGAGTAACGGGATTTTGAAGATAAAGTTCCCTTGTTACATGAATTTAGAGAACGTGCATCGCAAGCGCGCCCGCGTAGATCACCAGGAGACCGATACTCTCCCAACCGATCCCTTTGCGCTGCCGGAAGATCAGGCCAAGGATCAGAACCGCCGTCATCATCATCGCCACGGTGAGCCAGAACAGGTCATCCGCAGTGATCGCGTGATAAAGCGAGCCGTCGCGATACCCGATATCCGACAGAGTGAGGAACAGCGTGTCGAACGTATTGCCGCCGATGATCCCTCCCACGGCCAATTGCAGCGCCCCGCGCCGCACCGCGACCAATGTGGTGACAAGCTCTGGCAGGGAGGTAAGCACCGCCGTCATTGTCGCCCCCACCACGGTATCGGAAAGGTTAAACCGGTCCGAGATTTCCGCCGCGATCCGTGCCACGGCGAAACCGGAGAGGCCCATCAGCACCAGCAAGATCAGAAACGGCACGACCAAAGCGCCGACGGGTTTTGCGGCCTCTTTGTCGTCCTCAGGCTCATCCGCGCGGGTATCCGAGGTGGACACCGGATGCCACATCGGCTCTTCCCGCAGGCGAGCAGTGGCGCGCATTCCATAGGCATAAAGCGCAAACAGCGCGATGCTGGCCGGATGGATACCCCAAAAGGCAACCTCCGGCGCGGTGAAGGCCATCAGTGGCACCGTCAGCAGCAGCAGCAAAAGCCCCGCTTGAAAGACATTCGCCAGATCGGCGGCTGCATGTTCCAGATTGGCACGCCGGTAGATCATATCGGCCAAGGCCAGAAATGCCGTCTGCGCCGCGATGCCTCCGATGCCGTTCGAGAAGGCCAAAGATGCCCGCCCATCCAACGCCGAGGTCAGGGAAACAACCGTGCCGGACATCGAGGTCGCGGCCCCCAGCAGCGCCGCGCCGACCAGCGCCTCGCCCCAGCCGGTGCGGTCGGCGATCTGGTCGCTCAGCCCCGTCATACGGTAGCCGGTAACAAGAATGATGAGCCCAGCAAGGCCGCCAAGCGCGAAAAGAATCGGGGTAGAAAGGCTTGCAAACATGCCCCTTCAACGCACCACGGGACGATCCGTTCGCGCGAGATAGTGAAAAAGTTCACAAAGTTCCGGAACCCCACGGGAAGTTTACCGTTGGTGTGATGCAGACCTATATTTCAAGCGGAGCCGCAGTTTATGGCAAAGCTCTTTTCACGGCGAGCTATTTTAGCCCAAATCGCACTTGGGACAGGTGCCGCAACTGTCGGATTACCGGTGCAACACGCCTTTGCCGCGCGCGATGACCGGCCTTGGGCGTTTTTTACGAATGACGAAGCGCAGTGGATGGCTGCAGTGGTCGACGTGTTCATTCCGCAGGATGAGTTCCCCTCTGCCTCGCAGGCGGGCGTCGTTGACTTTATCGACTTTCAGATGGCCACCGCCTATGGCGCGGGCAAAGGTCTTTATCTTGAGCCTCCCTTCCCCGAGGGCGCCGTGGCGGAACAAGGATATCAGCTTGAGTTCACACCGGCACAACTCCTGCGTCAGGGAATAGAACAAGCGCGCCAGATGGGAGACTTCGCCACGATGGACGTCACAGCCCGCGCCAATCATGTCGAAGAGCTTTCGAACCGGGATGACTTTATTGGCACGCTGATTGCGGAGCTTTGGAAGCTGACGCGGCAGGGCTATTTCGCCGACCCGATCTATCTGGGCAATTACGATTATGCGGGTTGGCGCATGGTCGGGTTTCCGGGCGCTCATGCATATTACACCGAGCGGGTCGACGAACATGAACGCTCGGTCACGCCGCCGCCGCGCGGGATTGCGCATGATCGTGGCGGCTCCCCCTACCCGCCCCGCGCGATTGGCGGAGGGTCTAAGTGATGGCACCCAGAAAGCTTCCCAAAACGGATGTGTTGATTATCGGCGGCGGCTGGACCGGCCTTACCGCCGCCTACGAATTGGCCTATGCCGGGCAGCGCTGCGTTGTGCTGGAACGCGGCAAACAACGCCATACCGCCACATCCTTCGGGGCGCCTGAGGAACATGACGAGCTTAAATACGCCCACCGTTGCGAGCACATGGTCGACGTCAAGAAAGAGACGCTAACCTTTCGCAACAACCGCGACCAACAGGCGCTGCCGATGCGGCGACTGGGGTCGTTTCTCCCCGGATCGGGCCTTGGTGGCGCGGGCATCCACTGGAACGGCCAGCTCTGGCGGCCCCTGCCCTCTGACCTTGAGATGCGCAGCCATTACGAAGACCGCTACGGCAAAGATTTTATTGGCCCCGAGCTTAGCATTCAGGACTGGGGCGTCACCTATGATGAGCTTGAACCCCATCTCGATTTCTTCGAGCGCATTTGCGGTGCAGCCGGACAGGCCGGCAATCTGAGCGGCGATGCGCTGTCGGGCGGGAACGTCTTCGAAGGGCCACGCAGCGCGGATTACCCCAATCCGCCAATGCGACAGCCGATTTCCAACACTCTCTTTGGCGAAGCCGCCGCGCGGATGGGGCTCAACCCCTTTCCGATGCCCTCGGCCAATGTGACCAAAGCCTATGTGAACCCCTATGGCGCGCAGTTGCATCCCTGCACATACTGCGGGTTTTGCGAAAGGTTCGGCTGCGGTTATTACGCCAAGGCCGACCCGATCATCTGCGTCTATGACCGGATCAAGGACCACGAGAACTTCGAAATCCGCCTGAACGCACAGGTGCTGCGGATCGAGAAAAGCGCGGACGGCAAAACCGCCACCGGCGCGATCTATCTCGATGAGAACGGCGAAGAGATCTTCCAGCCCGCCGATACGATCTGCATGAACGCCTATGCCCTGTGGAACGTGCATCTGATGCTCGTCTCGGGCTTGGGCAAACCCTATGACCCTGAGACCCGCTCCGGCGTCGTGGGGCGCAACTACAGCTATCAAACCGTGGCCGGGGTCGATGCCTTTTTCGACGATAGCGTGAAGACCGATCCTTATATGGGCGCGGGCGCGCTTGGGGTCGTGATCGACGATTACAACGGCGACAATTTCGACCACAGCGATCTGGGTTTCGTCGGCGGCGGCTATATCGCCTGCAAGCAATACCATGGCCGCCCCATCGGATATCAACCGGTGCCCGAGGGCACGCCGAAATGGGGCGCCGAGTGGAAGCAAGCGGTGCGCGAGAACTACAACCACCATGCCGATCTGGTGGTGCATGGCTCCTCGGTCTCGACGCCCGAGAACTACCTCGACCTCGACCCCACTTGGACCGATGCCTATGGCCGCCCGTTGCTGCGCATGACCTTCGATTTCCCCGAGAACGACCGCAAGATGAGCGACTTCGTGATGCAGCGCGCCATGGAGGTCGCGCGCGAGATGGATCACGTGACCTCGGTCAGCGGCACCAACCTCGCGGGCGTCGACAAACATTACGACATCGTCCCCTACCAGACCACGCATAACGTCGGCGGCGCGGTGATCGGGACCGACCCCGAGACCAGCGTGGTGAACCGCTATGGCCAGATGTGGGACCATCACAACGTCTTTGTCTTCGGCGCCTGCCTGTTCCCGCAGAACC
Organism: Sulfitobacter sp. NFXS29; assembly: GCF_040148765.1. Lineage (NCBI taxonomy): Bacteria > Pseudomonadati > Pseudomonadota > Alphaproteobacteria > Rhodobacterales > Roseobacteraceae > Sulfitobacter > Sulfitobacter sp. NFXS29. The sequence goes on along the minus strand of NZ_JAGDED010000012.1, from coordinate 22,441 downwards.
TCGGCTACAATCCGACCGGGCCGCTGATGGGCCTCGCCTATTGGACGCTCGAGCACATGAAACGCGACTATTTGCCCAACCCCGGCCCGCTGATGGACGCCTGACCCCGCCGCCCGACCGAAAGGACCCTGCCATGACCTTCCGAACCATTCTGACCACCTTCAGCGCCCTTGCCGTGCTTGGCATCTCGGCCGGGTTTATCAGGGCGCAGAACTACGAGGCCACGCCGGGGATCGACGCGATGGAGGCGCGGCTCGAAGATGAGATGCTGCGTTTTAATGCAACGGTGAACACCGAAGTCGACGACGACGTGCTGGAACTGGGGCGGCTGGTGGCCATGGGCGGGTCCGAGGCGGGCGACAGCGGCATGGCCTGCATCACCTGCCACGGAAGTGACGGCGCGGGCGACGGTTCGGGCGCCTTCCCGCGGCTGGCGGAGCAAGCCGGCTGGTACACCTACAAACAACTCAAGGATTACGCCTCGGGCGATCGGCAGAACCGGGTGATGTCGGGCATCGCCAAAAAATTGACCGACGAAGAGATGGAGGCGGTCGCCGCCTATTACGCCACGATTGCAGCGCCCTATACGCCGCCGCTTGCGGATGTGGACGGCATGACCCTGCAATGGGGCGGCCAGCTCGGCGCCGTTGGCTCGGCCGAGCGCGGCGTGCCGGCCTGCGTGAACTGCCACGGGCCGAGCGGCTTGGGCAATCCGCCCGCCGTGCCCTACCTCGCCGGGCAATACGCCAGCTACATGGAGCACCAGCTTCAGATGTGGAAAGAGGGCAAGCGCGACAACGACATCGACAACGTGATGTCGGCCATCGCCAAAAAGATGACTAAAAGGGACATCGAGGCGGTCAGCGCTTATTATAACCGCGTCCGCCCCACCCTGCCCTTGCCCGAGGGTTTCGCGCCGGGGCCGGAAGCCGCGCCTGAAGCCGCGCTCGACCCGATCCGCTGAGGCACCGGATGCGCATCTTCGGCTTCATAGTCCTCACATTGGCAATCGCCGCCGCGGTGGTCTGGTCCGCCCTGCCGCCGCACAGCAGCCTCGCCGCCGCCGTAGCCGCGCCAGCACAGCAGGCGCAGCGGCAGCTTTCCGAATGGTGGCGGATCAACATCCGGCAGGGGCTCACCGAAAGGACCCCCGACTACGACGCCCTGTCGCGGCAGTTCCATGATGCCGACCCCGCGCGCGGGGCCGAGTTGATCCGCACCCACGGCTGCGGAGCCTGCCACCGGGTGCCCGGGCTGCGTTCCGCCCAAGGCGTCGTTGGCCCCGATCTGGAGGACCTCGCGCGGCAGGCCTATGTGGGAGGCGTGCTGCCCAACACCCCCGGCGGGTTGACCCGCTGGCTAATGAACCCGCCCGCGCACAGCCCCGCCACCGCCATGCCAAACCTCGGCCTGAATGCCGACGAGGCCCGCGACATCGCCGCCTATCTGCTGGGCCGGGAGGGGCGGACATGAGCGCGGAGGTGCAATCCACGCTGGGTCAATACGGCGCGCAATCGGCGCTCGCACCCGAGGGCGTGGGCGCCACGGCCATCAACGGGCTGACCATCGGCATGACACTGGCCTTCGGCGTGATCTTCGTGCTTCTGGTGCTTTTCGTCTGGGCGGTGCTGGCGGGGCGTCTGGCGGCGAAGACATGGTGGATCTGGGCGGGCGGCATCGTCTTGCCGCTGGTCTCGGTCGGTATCCTCATTGGCTTTTCCACCGTCACCCTGCAGCAGATCACCCGCGAGGACCCCAAGGCACTGGTGATCGAGGTCACCGGCAAGCAGTTCTGGTGGGATGTGGTCTATGACCCCGAGGGCTGGGCGCTGCGCGACGCCAATGAGATCATCATCCCAAAAGACCGCCCCGTCACCTTCCGGCTGAATTCCGACAACGTGATCCATTCCTTCTGGGTACCGAAGCTCACCGGCAAGATGGACATGATCCCGGGCCGGGTGAACACCCTGCCCGCCATGGCGACCGAGACCGGGCGTTTCCGCGGCCAATGCGCCGAGTTCTGCGGCCTGTCGCACCCCAAGATGGCCTTCGAGGTGCTGGTGGTGGAGCCCGAGGAATTCGACGCCTGGATGCAACGCGCCAGCGGCGAGGCCCGCGACGCGGCACGCAGTGAACTAACCCGCGGGCGCGATGTCTTCGTCGAGGCGGGCTGCCCCGCCTGCCACGAGATTCGCGGCGTGGCCAAGGGCGGCGATCTGGGGCCGGACCTCAGCCGCGTGGGCGGACGTGCGAGCCTCGGCGCGGGCATGTGGCCGATGAACCAAGGCACGCTGGCTGGCTGGATCGCCGATCCACAGGCGATGAAGCCCGGCGCCAAGATGCCCGCCTACAACCACCTGCCGGGACCGGACCTGCGCGCGCTCTCGGCCTATCTGGCGAGCCTGAAATGAAAGGCCCTGCATGAAAGACCGCACCGCATATGTTGTCGATCTGCCCGAGGATCAGACCTATTCCGGCAGCGCCAAAGGCGATTTCAGCCGCGATTTCGAGGGGATTTGGGACACACCACCGGGTATTAAACGGCTATCGTCGGTCAGTCACCGTGTCGTGGGCAAGCGCTTCCTCGTCACCGGATTCATCTTCTTCCTGATCGCCGGCTTCCTCGCGCTGCTGGTGCGCACCCAGCTCATCGTGCCGGACAATACCTTCCTCGATTCCGAGACCTACAATCAGGTCTTCACCATGCATGGCACGATCATGATGTTCCTCTTCGCGATCCCCATGCTCGAGGGGTTCGCGGTGCATCTCATCCCGCTCATGGTCGGCGCGCGTGACCTTGTCTTCCCGCGCCTAGGGGCTTTCGGGTATTTCTGCTACCTCTTCGGCGGCATCATCGTCCTGTCGTCCTTCATCTTCGACGCCGCCCCCGCGGGGGGCTGGTTCATGTATGTGCCGCTCTCGACCAGTGCCTATACGCAAGACCTTTCGGCGGATTTCTGGCTCATCGGCATCACCTTTGCCGAGATCGCGAGCGTGACCGCGGCAGTGGAGATCATCGCCGCCATCCTCTGCACCCGTGCACCGGGGATGAGCCTAACCAAGATGCCTATCTTCATGTGGTATCTGCTGGTCACCGCCTTCATGATCGCCGTGGGCTTCCCGCCGCTGATCATCGGCTCGATCCTGCTGGAGGCCGAGCGTCTTCTGGGCCTGCCCTTCTTCGACATCGCGCTTGGCGGCGACCCCCTGCTTTGGCAGCACCTGTTCTGGCTCTTCGGTCATCCGGAAGTCTATATCATCTTCCTGCCCGCCGCAGGCATGGTCGCTACGATGCTGCCGACCTTTGTGGGCAAGCCGCTCTTCGGCTATGGGTTTGCCGTGGCGGCGGTGGTGACGATGGGGTTCCTCAGCTTCGGCCTTTGGGCGCATCACATGTTCGCCACCGGCCTGCCGGTGATGTCGCTGACGCTGTTCTCGGCCGCCTCGACCATGGTGGCGATCCCGACGGGGGTGCAGATCTTCTGCTTTCTCGCCACGCTGGCGCAAGGAAAGCCGCGGATGGAGGTGCCGATGCTCTTCATCCTCGGGTTTCTCTTCATCTTCGTATTGGGCGGCCTCACCGGCGTGATGGTGGCCGCTGTGCCCTTCAACCTGCAGGCCCATGACAGCTATTTCGTCGTCGCCCATCTGCATTACGTGCTGATCGGCGGTTTTGTCTTTCCGATGTTCGGCGCGCTTTATTACTGGATGCCGCATTTCACCGGGCGGATGATGTCGGACACGCTGGGCCGTTGGGTCTTCTGGCTGATGTTCATCGGCTTCAACCTCGCGTTTTTCATGATGCATCTTACCGGCCTGCGGGGGATGCCGCGGCGGATCGCCAGCTACCCCGAGGGGCTGGGCTGGGACCGGCTGAACATGTTGTCGTCGATCGGCTCCTATATTCTGGCAGCGGGCGTGGTGCTCTTTGTCTTCGACTTCTTCAGGCACCAGCGCAACGGGCTACGCGCGCGGCGCAACCCTTGGGGCGCGGGCACGCTGGAGTGGCTTTATCCGCCGATCCCGCCTGGGTTCAACTTCCACGCCATCCCCACAGTCCGCTCGCGCGAGCCTTTGTGGGACCAGCCCGAGTTGCTCGACCGTCCGGCGCCGAAGGTCGCGGGCGCCATGCGGCCCACCACCGACCACCGGCGCGAGACCATGGGCAACGACCCGATCACCGGCGCGCCGATGCAGATCGTCCGCCTGCCGCATCCCACATGGGTGCCACTGATTTCGGCCTTCGGGCTGGCGCTCGTCTTTGGGGCGACGCTGGCCTCGGCCTATTGGCTGGTGGCGGTGGGCTTTGCCATCGCGCTCGCGGGGATCACCGCTTGGATCTGGGAGCCTTCGGACAGCGGCGTGCTGCGCGACAGCGGGCTGGGGGGGCGTCTCCCGGTGAACGTGGTCGACCCGCGCAGCCATCTGAACCTTGCCGTCATCGGCACAATGCTGATCTCCGCCGCCCTCTTTGCCTCGCTGCTCTTTGCCGGGCTGTATCTGTGGAACACCCAGCCGCATTGGGCCGAGACCACCCCGCCGGCGGACGCGCTGATGTCGGCGCTGGCCGTGATCGCGGCACTGGCGCTCTGGGGCTTTGGCTGGGCCAGCCGCCGCGCAGCCTTTGGCGCCAAGGTCACCCCCGTCATCGCCATCGACCTCGGGCTGGCGCTGAGCGCCGTGGGCTTGGGCGCACTACTGTTCATGGCGATCAGTCGGGTTGATCCTTATGAATCCGCCTATGCCGCCGTGGGCTGGGCGCTTTTTGCCTTCGTCGCGGCCTATCTGGCGGTGCTGCTCTACTGGTCGCTGATCAACGCGCTGCGCAAGGCCGTGGGCGCGGTGAAACCCGGCCAGATGTTGCCGAACCTGCTGATCGCCACCTTCACGAAGGCCGTGGCGATCATGGGGGCGGCGACGGCAGTGGCCTATCTGCTCGCAGGAGGAGGCACGCCATGGGCACTCTGACCCGCGCCATCGCCAAGCCGGTGCTGCTTTGGGCGCTGCATTTCACGGCGATCTACGCGCTGATCTCTGCCGCCTGCGCGCCGCGCGCACTACTGGGCCAGGACCATCTGCTGATCACCGCCGTCGTGCTGACGCTCGCCATGGCGATGGTGCAAATCTTCTGGATGTGGCGGGGCGCGCATAGCGGACGGCGGTCGAAGCTGAACCGGGATGAGACCGCCCTTTTGCGCGCGGGATGGTGGACGGGGCTGATCTCGCTCATCGCCACGCTCGCCAATCTTACCCCCGTGCTGATCCTGCCCGGCTGCCACGGATAGAGAGAGAGGACCCCTCATGCAACAGGACCCCTATACCCCTTTCTGCGGCACACCGCCCCTCCCCGGTGAGCTGTTCACCCGCTGGACCCTCGACCCTTTTTTGCTGGTCGGGCTGGTGGCTTTCGCGGCCCTGCTTTGGGCGCGGGCAGAGCGGCGAGGCCAAGCGGTGACGGGCGCGGCGCTGGTCGCGGTCCTGTTCATCTCTCCGCTTTGCGCGGCCTCGATGGCGCTGTTCTCGGCGCGCGTCGGGCAGCATATCCTGCTCACCCTTATCGCCGCACCGCTGATCGCGGCGGCATTGCCGAAGATGCGGCTGCCGCTCTGGCCCCTCGCCCTGCTTTTTGCTCTGCTCTTTTGGGGATGGCACAGCCCGACGCCCTATGCGGCGACCTTGCAGTCTGACCTCGTCTATTGGGCGATGCATCTGTCGCTGACAGGCTGCGCGATTGCGCTATTCATGGGTTTCCGGGGCGCCGGAGCGCAGGCGGCGGTGCCAGCGGTCTTCACCGCGGCACAGTTAACAGCTTTTGCCGTCACCCTCACCCTCGCCCCCACCGCGTGGCATGGCTGGCACGAGCTGACCGCTCTGCCCTACGGGCTCTCCGCCTTGGCCGACCAACAACTCGCGGGCGCGCTGATGTGGGTCGCGGGCGGCGGGCTTTTCATGGTGTTGGTGGCGCTTCAGGTCCGGCATCTGTTGCGGCAGGACACGCTGGCGCAAGGCGCGGGCTAAGCGGGTTAGTCTGTCGGGAAGGCTTTGGCTAGGTCTTCCTGCATCTCCCGCGGCAGCACCACGATCAGCACGTCGCCCTCTTGCAGGGTGACATCCGGCCCGGGCAACTGCTCTTCCCCGTCGCGGATCAGCGCCACAAGGCGGCCTTGGCCCGGCAGGTCCAGCCGGTCCCCGGCCAAGCGGTCAGGTACGGTCACGCGGGTCAGCAACAGATCGTCGTGTAGCAGTGGCTCCTTCATCGCATCGTCATCGCCTGTCAGCATGTCGACGATGTCCTCTGCCACCTTCGCATGCGGGTTGATCACGTCATCCAGCCCAAGCTCGCAACAAACCCGCAGCAGCGCGTTCGACGTAATCTGCGGGATCACGCGGCCATAGCCGATAGACCGGCCAATGAGCGCTGCGAGGATGTTGATCTCGGAGGCATTGGTCACGGCGATGCAAACGTCATCTTCGTCGCGAAAGGCTTCGCGCAGCACGTCGGGGTTGCTGCCGTCGCCCTCTATCATGCCGCAGTCGATCCGCTCTGCCGCCTGCTCCAACAGCTCGCGCGACTTGTCGATCAACACGACCTCGCGGTCGGTTTCGATCAACTCCTCAGCGATGGCGAGGCCAAAGCTTGACGCGCCGATGATGACGATACGCATGGGTAATCTCCTAACTTGGGCGGGTCCAACTGCGTGGCAACAAAAGTGCCAGCACTGCAATGAATTCTAGCCGTCCCAGCCACATGGCGAAGGCGACGGACAGTTTCAGATCCGCAGGCAGGTCCGCCCCGACCGCGCCCGTCGAAAGGCCTACGGTCGAGAGGGCAGAAATCGTGTCGAACAAGGCGGGCAACGGAGGGTAGCCATGGGCTACGAAATGAAACCACAACAAGCCCGCAAAGCTGAAATAGATTAGCACGAGGGCCAAGAGAGACACGACCGCTTCGGTCGACACGGGCCGGCCAGCGTGGCGCAGGGGGGCGATGGCATGTTCAGTCAGCCGCACATGCTGCACCGCATGGACCACCGCGCCGATACAAACATGCATTCGGCTGAGCTTCAGCCCGCCCGCCGTCGATCCGGCATCGCCGCCCCAGAGCATCGCCAGCAGCAAGATCAGCAGGGCGGGACCGGCGTCATAGACCGGCCCCGTGGAAAAGCCTGCCGTCGTCAGCCCCGAAATCAGGTTCAGCGCATGGGCGTAGAGGGTCAGGTCGCGGTCTTGCGATGTCGTGAGCACTACGGCGAGATAGACGATCAAAGCGAGGGCAATTGCCACCAGCACACGCTGCGCCGACCCGAGTTGCCACGCCTCGCGGTGCCGTCCTTGTCCGACAAAAACAAAGACCAACAGCGATATCGCCCCCAATATGCAGGATAGGATGACCATGCCCTGCCCCAGCGGCGAATAGCTCGCCAGACTGTCGGCGCGCGGCGAGAAACCGGCGGTCGAGATGGCGGCGAGGGTCAGCACCAATGCCTCGCGCCAATCCGGGATCACCAACATGGTCAGCAGCGCCATCACTACCGTCAGCGTGCTGTAGACGGTCAGAAGCTGCCGCGCCTGCTCTCGGGTTGAGGAAATGCGATCACCCTGTTGGATATCGACCCGCCCCAAACGCCGCGCCGGTCGGCCGCGCGGCAGGAGCAGAGCAAGCACCGCCGTGGCGATCACCAAGCCGCCGCACCATTGAATCCAACCGCGCAGGATATGGCCCGCGAAAGGCCAGCTTTCCGCCTCTTGCGCCACGGTCAGCCCAGTGGTGGTGATGCCGCTCACCGCCTCGAAAAACGCATCGATGGGCGGCATGCCGAGGGCGACGAAAGCGGGCGTGGTCAAAAGCGCGGCGATGAGGAAAACCAAGGCCACGGTCATCATTGCTTCCATCCCCCGCAAGTCTTCGGGCAAGGGATGAGAGCGCACCGCGAAATGCACCGCGCCCGACAGGGCCACCGGGGCGAACAGGACCAGTGCCAGCACGAAGTCCCCTTCTGCCAAGGCCCAAGCCCCGGGCGGCAGGCACAGCGCGCCGAAGATCGGCGCGTGTTTGCCAAGGGTCAGCGCGATCACACGGGGCCGCGCGACGGTCATCACGGTCGACGATCCCGACCGGAAGAAAGAGGCCGGGCGAATAGCCATCAGCTTGGGGCCATCTGTATCCGTGGGGGTGCAGGTCTACTGCGCATCAGGCGGCGTCTGCTGGTAGTAGAGGGCGACCGCGCGGATTTCCTCTTCGCTCAGCGATTTGGCGATGTCTTCCATGACGTTGAGCGGTCCGTTCGCCCGGTCGCCGTTTTGCCAGGCCACTAGTTGGTCTGCGATGTATTGCGCCGACTGCCCCGCCAAACGCGGGATCGCCGCGCCGCTTGTATCGCTGCCACCGTGGCACTGATTGCACGCCGGAACGCTATCGTTGCCCGAGGCCGCAAGCGCGCCGCCTTGCTGCACCACCTCCGCAGGCGCACCGTGGTCGAACTTGGACAGTTTCGGGGAAACGGAGGCGTAGTAATCCGCGACCGCCAAACGCTCCTCTTCGCTAAGCTGTGTGGCGATGGGCACCATGATCGGCGAGAACCGTTCGCCCGCCATGAAAGCCTGAAGCTGCGCTTCGATATAGTCGGCAGGCAGCCCTGCCAGTCCGGGCATTTCGCCCAAACCAGCGCCTGCGTCGTCAAGCCCGTGGCAGGCTATGCATTTCATACCGACACCGCCCTGCTGCGCGCCACCCGACGCAACAGTGCGGCCCAATGCGGTGTCCGGGGCGCGTTCCACGCCGCCGTCATCCACATCATCGAATAGCGGTGGCGGAGACTGCGCAGCAGCGGCGCAGGCGATGAAGGTGGCAAAGGGAACAAAAATGGAAATTCGCATGGTCTACCCCTCCTTCAGATCGGCGAACTCGGCCCGCATGCGCTTGACCTCTTCGGCGGTGACATCGCCCTCGTAATCGTTGCCCAAGTTGGTCTGGATGTAGGACACGATGGCAGCGACTTGTTCATCATCCAGCCAATCGGCGAAGGACGGCATAGCGCCATTGCCTTCGAGGATCAGGTTCACCGGATAACGTTTGTGCCCGAGCCGCGGGTTGGCGGCCAAGGAGGGGTATTTTCCAGCACCATAGGCGCCCTCGCCTTCCGGCCCATGACAGCCCGAACAGGCGCGCCGGTAAAGCACAGACCCGCCGCTATCGGTGAATTTTTCGGTGGTGGAGCCTAGCTCACGCCGCCCGGCATCGACCTGTGAGTTCTCCTCCTGCGCAAAGCTCGGCGTGGCGAGCGTTATAAGCAGGGGAAAGATCAGATAACGCATGGTTCAACCCTCCTTCACCGCGCGGTCATGGACCTGCCGCACCGCATCCAGCGCCGACAAGAGCGAGCCTTCCTGCCAGCCCGGCAGATAGCTGATATGTTCGCCAGCGCAGACCAGACGGTTGTCCATCGTTGCCGCGATCTCATAATCGCGGCCCCGGTCGTCCCAATCGGAATAGCAGCCCAGCATCCACGGCACCCGGTGCCAGCTCAGCACAACACCGCTACTGAACTCATCCCGATACTGCGGGTGAATTCGCGCGCCTTGTTCCAGCACGGTTTCCAACCGCTCCTCGGGCGACATCGAGTTAAAGGCATAGGCATGGGGGCCATAGGCATAGCAGCCCAGCAGCACCCCCGGCCCGTTTGAATGCATCTCAGCCGACGGATAGCTGATCTCGGCGATCGGCAGGTCGGTGAGGGTGATGCCGCCATAGATTTGCTCGTCACGCTCCCAAAAGCGGCGCTTCATCTCAAGTCCGGCTTTCACCGCCTCATGGTAATGCAATGCCCGCATGACGCGGCGCATATCGGCAGAGACGTCGACATCAAGCTGGCTGAGCACCGTGAAGGGGATGGTGCAGATACAGTAATCCGCCGTTTCCACACCGCCCTCGCCTTCGCCATCGGCGCTGGAATATTCGACCTCGACGCCGCTCTCGGTCTGTTTGATGCGGTCGACCTTGGCGTTGTAGGAGATCGTATCCTCCACCTCGCGGCCGAAGGCATGGGCGATTTCCTCCATCCCGCCGACGGGCTGAAACATCGGTGCGTGGTGGCGGTAAGTCGTGTGGTTGCGCATCTTTTCCCAAAAGCGGGATTTCAGCAGGTCTTCCAACGCAATCGGCTCGGACGGTTCGGGCACGGCGTTATAAAGCCCCCCGCCCGGCGCGCCATTGTCGGGATAACCGCGGTATTCGGCGGTATCGAGGCTGGCCTCATAGCTGTAGTCATTGTTCAGGATGCCAAAGGATTTCAGGGATTCCAAAAGGATTTCGGTATCTTCTTTGGTCAGCGCGCTATCGAGCCGCCCTTTATCCACCGATTTGGCCAGCAATTCCGTGATCTGACCCACATAGTCCGCCCAAGCATGGCCATAGCGAATTGGCGTTCCGTCGAATGCTGTTTGCGAATGGAGATAGGCGTTCTGATTTTCCTGAACGAAAACTTCCAGCGGCACGTTCAACCGGTGACAATAGTCCAACAGCGCCAGATGGTGATGCGGAATGCGCCAGGGGCCGATGTTGATGTATTGCCCTTTGGAGAATTCGACCTTCTGCTTATAGCCGCCCAATTCTTCGAATTCATCGCCGCCCTTGAGGGTCCAACAACGGCCGCCGGCGCGTTTTTGATACTCAAGGATGCTGACTTCGTAGCCCGCGTTGCGCAATTCCAGCGCGGCGCACATGCCGGCGAGACCCGCGCCCAGCACGACCACTTTGCGGCCCTGCGGCGCGCCGGAAAGCTCAATCGGGCCTTTGTAAGGGCTTTGTCGGGCATGTCCGAGTGAGGACATGGCATGCAACATGGTGGAGGAACCAGCGGCCAGACCAATCATTTTCAAAAGATCGCGCCGTGAGGGGGGCCGGACGTTGGAGGGGTGGGACATAAAGACCGCTCCTATTTCAGGTAAATTTTCTGACCAATTAGGGGAGCAACGCTTGCCGCAAGGCATTGTTCCAACGGGGGCGGAAAAATTGCTATCAGCCGCGCCTGAGCTTCATTTGATCGAGCAGAATGTTGACCCGCCCGGCCTCTTGCGGCGGCACGAGACCTCTCGCGTCTTTGCCTTCCAAGGCATCCAAGAACGGCTCCACCCCCTCGCCCGCATCAAGCGGCGGGAGCTGGGTGGTCTCAACCGGCTGCTCTTGGCCGCGCAGGCCGAGTTCCAGCACGCCCGACCGCAGGCGCGCCCAACCAGCCTCACACACGATATCCAGTTCAAGCCGCATCTCACTGTCGGTCCAACCCGCATCGACCACGCCGGTGGCGGGCTGCGCCGCGAAATCAATCACAGCCGCGCCGTGATCATCAACGGGCCAGCCGAGCGCATTGCCCGTGATCGCTTGCCCCGAGTTGATCGGGCCGACAAGCCACTGCAACAAATCAATGACATGCACCGCCTCATCGACAAAGCCACCATAGCAGGCAAGTTCCGGGTCGGTCATCCAACAGTCGAGATCAAGCCAATCCGCATAGCCGCCGTCATGGGAAAAACGGCCGCGCGCCTCAATCACCTTACCCAATGCGCCGTCGTTGATACGGTCGCGCAGATGGTTCAGCGCTTCGGACCTGCGCAAGAAATACCCCGTCGCCAAAATCACCCCCTTCTCTGTCGCCAAGGAAGCGCAGCGGCGGGCCGCTTCGGCGCTGCCCGCTATGGGCTTTTCGACAAAGACCGGCAGACCGACGGTCAGCGCGGCGGTGATGTCTTCCTCATGAAACGCCGTTTCGCTGCAAATGATCACGCCTTGGACATTTAGAGCGGCAAGGTCAGACAACTGAACACGGTCTGCATCAAGCTGCGCGCAGAGAGCTTCTTCGCGCGCAGGTTCCCGATCGAAGACCTGCGAAACACGCCAGCCACGCTTTTCGATATGCGTCAGATGGTCGGACAGATGCACATGCGCCCCGCCGAGCAGAACCAAGCTTTTATCAGATGACATGGGCTTCACTCCTCTCGCTCAACTCCCCATCAGTCGCCCAACAGAAACCGCGACAGTGTCATCTCGACGGCGAAGATCGTCTCGCCGCCTTCGGTGTGGTTTACATAGCTAAGCAGGGAGGCATCGAGAGGCGCGTTGCCCTCGTCGAGGTCGTAATTCGCGCCAATTTCATAGCCTGTGTAATCGAGGATATCGTCCTGCTCGACAAAGGCATAGGCGTCGATCCGGTTGTTGAATGTGTATCCGGCTTCAAGCTTGTAGACCCAATCGCCCCGCTCCGGTTCGACCCCAAGATCGACGGTGGCCCGCCACGGCTCGCTGACGCTGTAATCGAACCTGCCATGCAATTCACCGCGCACGTCGCCGGTCTCATCGCGCAGAAAGCGGGTGTAATAGGCATCATAGGCCAACTTTTCCGTCAGATCGCCGCGGTGGCCGAGCGTCAGCTCGACCTGGGCATCATCCCGCGGATCGTCGAGCGACAGGGCAAGGGCGTGGAAGTAGGTCGGACCATAGGCGATTTCCGCGAATGCTTCGATTTCCGCGCTTTCGGCAGCCCCCGGGCCTTCGTTGAGACGGTAGTAGAATTTCGGAGAGATGCCAACCTCGACGCTCCATTCCGAAGCCGAGGTATTCTGGTCCATCTCACGCGGTGCCGTGGTGGTTTGCTCTGCCGTTTGGGCAAAGACCCCGCCGGGGGCCATCAGGCAAATGATTGATATTGTTTTATGAAACTGTCTTGGCATCCTTTTCTGCCCTTCTCCAATGTGGTTTCGTCGAAGGGGGTCTAATCCGCCCCCGCTGTGGTATCGTCGCAGTAATCGCGCCGAACAAATGCCGCGCGCTACGAGAAAGCAGCGCGAATGGCTCGCGCTGCTTTCCGGTTCATTTCTCTTTCTTCACCACCTTCTGAGGGTTCTTCGGATCGAACTCCTCGGGGCTGTGCGCCGCACCCTCGTGGTCATCCTGCGCATTGTGGCGCTCACGATGGGGCGGGCGTTTTTCCTTGGCGTGATTTGGCTCGTTTGGCATGTCACTCTCCTTTCGGGTTTTTACTTATGCCGCGGTCTGCATTCCGGGTTTCAAGACCACTTTGGTCCAGTCATTCTGATCGAAGCGGAAGTTGTGATAGCCCTTCGCGGCTTGCTCCAGCGGCAGGCGGTGGCTGATCATAAAGCGGGTATCGATCTCGCCCTCGACGATGCGGTGCAATAACTCTTTGGTGTAGCGCTGCACATGGGTCTGGCCAGTGCGGATTTGCAGACCTTTCTCCATCATCGCGCCCAACGGGAACTTGTCGAGGAAACCGCCGTAAACGCCCGGAACAGAGACGCGACCGCCCTTGCGGCAGGCCATGATCGCTTCGCGCAGCACATGGCCCCCATCGGCACCAACGCCGACCGCTTGTTTGACGTTGTCCATCATCGTGTCGGGCGCGAAACCGTGGCTTTCCATGCCGACGGCATCGATCACCGCATCGGGGCCGTGGCCGCCTGACATCTCCATCAGCGCTTCGAGCACATGGGTCTGGGTATAGTCGATAACCTTGGCCCCCATCTGCCGCGCGAGGTTCAGACGGTTCGGGTAATGGTCGATCGCGATGACCTGTGCCGCGCCCATCTTCAGCGCGCTTTGTATGGCGAAGAGCCCCACCGGCCCGCAGCCCCAAACGGCGACGGTGTCGCCTTCTTCGATGTCGGCGTTCTCAGCGGCCATCCAACCAGTCGGCAGAATATCCGACAGGAACAGCACGTCGTCATCGTTGAAGCCTTCGGGGATGACGATCGGGCCCACATCGGAGAATGGCACACGGACATATTCCGCTTGCCCGCCTGGATAGCCGCCGGTCAGATGGGAATAACCGAACAGCCCGCCGACCGCATGGCCGAACTGCTTTTCAGTCAAATCCTGTTTGTCCGCCGGGTTGGAGTTGTCGCAGGCTGAATACTGGGTCTTTTTGCAGTGAAAGCAGGAGCCGCAGGAGATTGTGAAAGGCACCACGACCCGCTGGTCCTTCTTGAGAGTACTCTTGGGTCCGGTCTCGACCACCCGGCCCATGAACTCATGACCCAGAATATCGCCCGCCATAACGCCGGGGATCACGCCATCGTAGAGGTGCAGGTCAGAACCACAGATCGCGGTCGAAGTGACCTCGATGATGGCGTCGCGGGGGTTAACGATTTCCGGATCCGGGACCGTATCGACCCGAACGTCGTGTTTGCCTTGCCATGTCAATGCGCGCATGTCTCTCTCCTCACTTGTCCGATTTGCGATTGACGGAGGTGGCAATTTCGCCCGTCTCCATCAGCATTTTGAACCGCTTCAAATCCCGCCGTCCCTGAAGGGCCGGTTCGGCTTGAAACAGCTTGGCGATCCAGCGGCCGAGTTCCCCGGCAGGAGGGTGATAGGCGATGATCGCCTCCACCTCGGTGCCCCGGTTGCCCGGCGCGTCGCGGAAAGAGACTTTGCCCTCGGTATCAATCTGCGAGCTATCAAGTGCGCGCCATGCGATCTCCTCCCCCGGTTTGTCGCTGACCACCTCGGTCTCGACCCGCAGGTCCGCACCCGCGGGGCCCGCGATCACCCAGTGGAACTGATCCTTGGCGGCGTCGATCGGCTCGACTGCCTTCACGTTCTCCATGAATTCCGAGAGCTTCATGAAGTCGCGCCAATGGCGGTAAAGCTCATGTCGCGGTCGGTCGATTGTCACCGTGCGACCCACGATGGCGTAATCTCCGAACCGCGCCTGTTTCGCGCTACGGCCGGGCGCGGAATCCGCAGGCCGATGGCTCAGCCCATCACGATCCCCCCGCGCGGCATAAAGCGCATAGGCAGAAGCCCCCGCAAGCGCGCCGACGCCAAGCCCCCAGAAAAGCGAGCTTTGCCTTTCTGTCAGGGCATCGCGGGCGCTTTCGGCGGCGGTGCGTTGATCGGAAGAACGGTATATCATCAAGAAACCTCCTGTTGCTGAACATTGGCAGACCGAGTGTTTCAACTTGAACGCGAGGGTCGCGGCAGGTGTTCCGAAGAAGCTGCCTGATAGCGATGCGGCGGCGGAAATCGACCGACCGGGCGGGGAGGTATGCCGCCGGTCACTGGAACCTTTCGCATAACCGCCGGTTGTTCCTTTGCGGTCCGGCCCAAAGGAATAATGTAATGACGCCTCGCAAAGCTACGCCACAGGGTGGTGAAGGCGTAGAAATTCCCAGCGATTTTATAACCTCAACACTTCTCGCCGCCCTGAGCCTGCTTTCCGCCTGCGACGATCTACGGTTTCCGCGGGATGTGGGGGAAACCCTTAAAGCTGTCCTCTCCGAACAGAAAATGACTGTGGCCGTGTCGGAAAACCCGCCATGGGTCATCTTCGCGGACAGCGGTCCGCCGCAGGGTCGCCATTGAGTGGAAGCCTCTCGGCGCATTCGCGGCGCTGGAGGGGTTGGAAAAGGGGGACATCGACCTTGCCATCGGGGGCTTTGCCCGCAAGGACGTGACCCCGGTGAAGGGTGCCGCACCCAGCTATGCCTATTGTGAGGAATCCTTCGTCGTCGGCAACCGAGCGCAAGGCGCTCTGCCCGATGACATAGAAGATCAGCAGGTTTTCGTACCGCCCCACCTTCCCCTTGCGGCACTCGTTGAGGAAGAAGGCGGCATTCCTGGGGATGAGTGGGCCGAGGATCTAAACCTCGCCGCCCTCCCGCATTGGCAGCTTGAGTTGAAGGGCCTCACAGCGACTGAAATCACACTACAGCGGGCGAAGCGTGTCATCGCCGTGCAGCAGGGCGAAAACGCTTGGTTGATGGAAATCGAAGGCTTCCTTCGGCGCGAGGCCGGCACCATCGGGGCGCGCTTGCGCGCCTATACACCATGACCCGTTCCATCCGCACCATGCCCGACGCGCAAAAGAAGGCGCTCCACCGTGCCCGTTGGCTGGAGGCCATCTGGCTCGCCGTCTTGACCTCCATCGTGGCCGCGATTTATTTTGCGGTGGGCAGCAGCCAAGCGATCAAAACCGCATGGATCGAAGACCTGCTCAGCTTTGTACCGCCCCTCGCCTTTCTCGTGGGACCGTGGATCGAGGGGTGGAAACCGAACCGCCGCTTTCCGCTGGGGTATATCCGTATCACCTCAATCGCGTATCTGATCAGTGCGGTGGCCCTTGGCGGCGTAGGGATATTTCTCATTGTCGATTCCTCCATTGCCTTGATCAAACAAGAGCACCCTACCATCGGCAGCGTCGAACTCTTTGGTGCCACCATCTGGTTCGGCTGGGTGATGATCGCGGCGCTGGCCTATAGCGTCGTGATGCCGGTCATTTTCGGCCATCTAAAAATGAAGTCCGCCAAGATGTTGCATGACAAGACGCTCTACGCGGACGCCATGATGAACAAGGCGGACTGGATGACGGGGCTTGCCTGGATCGTGGGCATCCTCGGGATCGGGATGGGCTGGTGGTGGGCCGATGCTGTCGCGGCTATCGTGATCGCGTTGGACGTGCTTCACGACGGCTTCAAGCATACCGGCGCGGCGATCCGCGACCTCAGCGATGAGATGCCCCGCACGATCGAAGACAAAGAGTTCGATCCCCTGATCGGAGAGGTTCAAAAGACCTTTGGAGCGCTGCCGTGGGTGCGCGAAAGCCGCCTACGCCTGCGTGAAGAAGGGCGCTTTCTGACCGGCACGATCTACGTCGTGGCCCATGAGAACGGCTGTACTGCGGAAAGGATCGAGGCGGCGGAGGCAAAGCTGCTGGACCTGCACTGGCGCATCCATGACATCTCGATCATGCCACGAACCAAAATCGACGCGTCGGTCAGGATTGAAGGCGTCGATGACGGCACTTTGCCTTTGCGATCCGGGGCGCGACGGCATCCGGTGGGCTGAGTGCGATTTCTGTGAGAAAGGCTGAACTAAGCCGCAGGCCGTCTCAGTTGTTTGATTCTCTTCAACAACAACGATGCTTAGGGTCTTGGTCATGAGTGCCCCGCCGCCTTCTGAACTGGGGGCGCTGCATCGGGGCGAAACTCCGCCACCAAGAAATTAATGAAGGCCCGCGTTTTCGGAGGGAGATTTCGCCGCCCCACAAACAGCACGACGATATCGGTGCTGGCAGGCGCATATTCCGGCAGGACCCGAAACAACTCACCCGACTGCAGTTTCGCGTCCACAAGATAGCTTGGCAGCCGCGCGATACCGATGCCAGCAAGGGCGGCGTGAAAGATCACATCTGTACTGTTGCCTTCGAAATCCCCATCCGCGTCGAACGGCCGCGCCTTACCCGCCTCGACATCGCTCCATGCGTTCCGAAGGCTATTCCCGGCGATCTTTAGGCAGTTGTGCTCCGACAGGCCGGCGAAGCTGGTTGGTGTCCCGCGCCGCTCGATGTAGCGCGGCGCGGCGCAGAGCACGCGGTGGCTATGCATTATCCGGCGCACGACAACATCGGGGTTCTTGTGCTGCTCGGCAAAACTTACCGCCGCGTCGAAACCCTCTGTTTGCAGATCAATCTCGCGATCCGTCAGTTCAAGCGATACCTCAACCTCTGTGTTCCTTGCAAGGAACACAGGCAAGGCCGGGATCAACTGAGATTTGCCAAAAGCCACCGTCGACGCGATCCGTAATTTGCCGCGCGGCACATCATCAAGGTTAGATATATGGGCTTCAGCGTCCTTGAACTTCTCCGCCATCGCCTGACATTTGAGATAGAATTCCTGGCCTTCCGGGGTCGGCAAAACGCCGGTCCGCGTGCGGTTGAGCAGACGAAAGTGCGCGTGATCCTCCAGAAGGCTGATCTGCTTGCTGACTGCGGATGGGGTTTGGCCCATAGACCGCGCCGCCGCGGAAATGCTCCCTCGCTCGACCACAGTGGCGAAGATCAGCATTTGCGCTGATAAATCCATGTCAGTTCACTCGTATGTTCCAGTTTGGCGCTGTGCCACTGCGCGAGAGACAAGCTGCGATGGATTGGCGGAGGCTCGCTTCCGTGATGCCCCACAATACTGTACTGCAGCAATCAATCGAGCGATAAGAGTTTCACTTCCCGCGGGCAGTTAGGCTCAGCGGTCACTTTTGATGCCGCCCGCCTATTTTTTCATCGAATACGCAATAGCTTTCTGCTGAAGAGTCGCGAGTAAGCAAGCGGGTTGAACTGCCCCACGCCCAACCGCAGCTATTGTTGTGTGTAGATATGTACGGACTCTCGGGGGCTCTGTCGCAAAGTTTCCATTTGGTTGAAGAACGGCCTTCGCTGGACGCACCTATGCTGCTAGATCAGCAAACTGCTTGAATGCCGGACTGCCTTTTTGAGCAAGCTGACCCTTGCGGATCATATGCGCCGCTTCGATCCCGGCTAGCGTTGCCGCAGCCGAATGGAACGCTTTGAACCCGAGCATTGGTCGGGTGATCCGCTTAATGAAACGGTGGTCTTGCTCAACAATGTTGTGGAGATATTTGGATTGAACGATACCGATGATCCGACCGACACCGGTGAATTTGAGGATGACATTTAGACTTTGCAGGCCAGCCAAATTGGCACCGCTCTTATCGATGGCAATACGGTCCGGGACACCGTTTGTGCCAACGGTGCGCTTGAAGAACCTGCGCGCAGCAGCGGTATCACGGCGCTCTGATAGCATGAAATCAAGGGTTTGCCCCTCACGATCAACCGCGCGATACAGGTAGGTCCACTTTCCACGAACTTTGATATAAGCTTCATCCATCCGCCAAGAGGCGGCTGTCTGCTTCTTTCTGGCCTGCGCATTTGCAGCGATCAGCGGTGAGAATTTAACCACCCAGCGGTTCAGCGTGGAATGGTCGATCTTAACGCCGCGTTCGACCATAATCTCCTCAAGATCCCGATAGGAGACACCGTAGCGGACATAGAAAAATACAGCATACAAGATCACGCTTTTCGGGAAATGGCTCCCTTTGAAGTCAATCGTCACAATTGGGGACTCTCTATCAAGCTCGAAAGCCCGTGCCTACCATGCGCGAGCCTGTCCACCGGTAGTCCCCCCATTTTTAATGGGGTCCAGCCGTAGAATTCACGCGGCTGTTTTCAGTTTCATTGCGGGTGTCATGCCGCCGATGCCCATGTTGGGTCGCTCGTTGTTGTAAGATGGGGTGGTTGCCGCCCTCCCCTGACGGCATCGCAATGTGCCAGGATGCGGTCCTGAAAGAGCCACAAAGCGGAGAGGACGGCGATATGAACGATACAATGATTGGGGTGGATTTGGCAAAGTCCGTGTTTCAACTCCACGGTGCGTCAATGACGGGCCAGCTGAAATATCGCAAGAAACTGACGCGACCGCAGTTTCGAAAGTTTATGGCAGACCAGCCGCCTTCGGTGGTGGTGATGGAGGCCTGCGGCAGCGCTCACTACTGGACGCGTGAGATGATCAGGCTTGGCCATGACGTGAAGCTAATCGCACCGCAATACGTGCTACCTTTTGTGAAACGTCAGAAGAATGACGCCGCCGATGCCGAGGCGATTGTGATTGCCGCGCAGCGCCCCGAGATGCGCTTTGTCGAGCCAAAGTCGCAAGAGCAGCAAGCAAGAGCAGTACTGTTTCGGGCCTGGGAGCGTTTAGTTCACCAGCGCGCTGAATTGGTGAATGCTCTGCGTGCGGTACTCTATGAGTTTGGCCACGCCGTCCCAAAGGGAATCGGAAATATCAAGCGGTTCGATGTAGTTCTGGAGGACCCAAACTGCGACTTACCCGCGTTGGTTCGCGATGAATGCGGGGATCTTGTCAAGCAGATTGCAGAGCAAACGATCCGGATTGACGCCAAAACTAATACAGCAAAAGAAATGGCTACGACTGCTGACACTGCCCGGCGGTTACAAACGATGCCGGGTGTCGGTCCGCTGACCGCACTGGCGGTAGAGGCATTCGCGCCCGCGATGCAAAGCTTCAAACGGGGGCGAGACTTCGCCGCCTGGCTTGGACTTGTCCCCCGGCAGCATTCCTCCGGCGGCAAGGAGCGATTAGGGCGTGTATCCAAGGCCGGACAAACCGATATTCGTCGTCTGCTAATCATTGGGGCGATGTCGCGACTGAACTGGATGGGGCGCAAGACGATCGCCGAGGGATCCTGGCTGGCGCGGATGTTGGCAAGGAAACCACGCATGTTGGTGGCAATCGCGCTGGCCAATAAGATGGCGCGCGAAATCTGGGCCATGCTGACGAAGAATGAGGACTTTAGGGATCCGGCGCCGGCCGTGGCAGCACGATTAACATGTGCCGCAGCGACCTGACCCGGTGAAGGGAGTGTGAGAAGGCGACGACCCGAATGGGCGCAATGATCGAACAGATCAGGATCGGGAAAACCAGCTACGGACTTCGAGCCACTAAAGCTCGTTTGTAAGATTTGGACCTGATCCGCAGATCACCATACCGGCCCGCGGCTCCTGAAAGCGCCGCACATCAAGGCCTGACAGAAGACCGCAATCGATCACTTGTCCAAAGGGAAAAAAACTTCTTGCATCACGGGCGGCAACCACAGAAGTCCAGAGCCATTGTGTTGCTTGGTCTTGTGCCTCCTCAATGGTTTCGAAGATGTATTGCCCCAGCCATTCGCCACGAACGGTGCGGTTGTAGCGCTCGATATAGGCATTCTGTTTGGGCTTACCGGGCTGGATATATTCGAGCCGCACATTGCGTTTCTCAGCCCATTCCATGAGCTTCCCGCTGACGTATTCTGGGCCGTAACACCTTCGGAATGACGCTGATTGATAGGCTTTGGCCACCTGCGCAGCCCTCAATTAGCGCAGCAGGTGGTCATAGCCGTGCCTCAGGTCCCTACAGTGGTTTTGCACAAACCACACTGTAAAGGAGACCGACTATGACCGAGTTGACTATTGCACAAGATGCACCTGTTTTGGTTGCCATCGACATTGCCAAAGCGCGGCATGAAGTTTTGATTGCTGTTCCAGATAAGAAACGCCGACGCCGTTTAACCGTCTTGAACAGCCTTGCCGACTTTAATCGCCTCGTCACCGCGTTGAAGGAATACGGACGCCCAGTTCGTGTAGCCTTTGAGGCGACCGGTAATTATCACCGGGTCTTGGCGTACCATCTGGCAACCGCAGGCTTTGAGGTAAAGCTAGTGTCGTCGGTTGCTTTGGCGCGTACGCGGGAAGCACTCAACAACAGCTGGGACAAGAATGACCCGAAGGACGCCCAAGTCATCCTGCATATGATGGAGATCGGGAACGAGCAGTTTTACCATGACCCACTGGTGCAGGGTACGAACGACATTCAAGAGCTGTCCAAAACCCATGATATCGTTTCGAAGTCAAAGACCGAGCTTTGGCACCGCGTGCTGACACATTATTTGCCGTTGTACTTTCCCGAAGCTGACCGCTTTCATCGCAGCTCGCGCAGTGATTGGTTCTTTGCATTCCTTGAACGCTATCCATCGCCGCACATTATCACCGCCATGGGCATGGACGCATTCACCACTGACGCTTGGGATGTTGTGGGGCGCAAGGTTGCGAAAGAGCGTTTAATTGCAGATATTTACGAGACCGCCAAGTCTTCTGTGGGATTGCCGGTTGCCCCAGATTCTGATGCTATCACTATGTTCCGCTTGGTTCTTGGAGAAGGTCGCAGTCTCATTGCGCAACGCAATCAAATCGAAGCTCGTGCCGTCGCGCTTCTCAAAGATCTGCCTGACTATCAGTTGCTGACATCAATACCCGGGATCGGCCCGATCAACGCCCTGACCATCCTCGCAGAAGCTGGCGACTTGCGCCGCTTTGGACACCACCGGCAGTTCTTAAAATTCTGTGGTATGGACTTGGCAACCATCCAGTCGGGCACATTCCGTGGCCAAA
This sequence comes from Sulfitobacter sp. NFXS29, assembly GCF_040148765.1. NCBI lineage: Bacteria > Pseudomonadati > Pseudomonadota > Alphaproteobacteria > Rhodobacterales > Roseobacteraceae > Sulfitobacter > Sulfitobacter sp. NFXS29. The sequence goes on along the minus strand of NZ_JAGDED010000012.1, from coordinate 626 downwards.
CCAAGTTGTCAAAATACGGGAATGCCCGCTTGCGCCGCACCCTGTGGCTGGCCGGCCAAGTCGCTATCCTGCAGCGCACCAATAGCTTCCGGGACAAGTTTGAGCGTTACATCGCCAAGGACCGTCAAAACACACATTTGCGCCGCAAGGCGTATACCGCTATCGCCGCCAAGATGGCCCGTACTGTTCATGGGATCATCAAACATGGCGAGCCCTATCGCCCTTTCTTTGAGGGGTGATCGATCACAGAAGGACCTTTCTCTGTAAGGGCCGTGGAGGCAGTCATCTGACCTCGTAGATAATGTTCAGGCCTTCTGTGTTAGCGACCCGATGATCTCGTCTTAAGGACGGTGAGAGCCGCAAAAGCGTACTCTGTGTTTGTTATGGGAGAGACTGTCGTTGACCAAGAAGCCGAACTGAGGCATTTTCTCAACGTGTCGAGGCCCCTCGATACGACAATGACCTGATGCCAAATCAGCCAGTTATTCCGCCCATAGGACGTTGTCCACACGAATAGCTTGGGGCTTTCCGCGCCACTCAATGATCTGGTTCAGCGCACGCACGACACGTTCAGCAGGCAGCGAGAAGTCGACCTCAATAGCCAGTCCTTCGCGATTGAAGTCATC
>NZ_JAGDED010000011.1:0-158560 GCF_040148765.1 Sulfitobacter sp. NFXS29 | reverse complement strand
AAGATTTGCCGCCGGGTCAGACCCAGCATGTGGGCCGCATTGTTAACGGTCAGCCGGTCATCATCGACCTGTGCCAAAACTTCCACGCGGTTCAACTCGCGCTCGCTCATCATCACCCATCCCATGTTCACGCATCCTCATCCCAAACCGAGGACAGAGTGACACTTCTGCTTTGCTTAAGGGTGACATTATCGCTTTGCGGCTACATCACAGACGCGGAAACGGGGTTTTATGTTAAGTGTTTTCTTGTTGCGCTGATGCCGTATAGGTTGTGCAGTGGTGTTGCTCTACCCGCCTTCCCGTCATCGCAGTAGAAGCTGAAATCATGCTACGGTCGATGCAAGGCACAGTAACACTTCAGCGGGCGTCCAGTAGACCGGACACTTTCGCGGTGTTGCGTTGAGGTGGCATACTTGAGCAAAAATCAATTTCTACTTAACCGATGTCCATCCTTCCAGACGACACTGACGTTCAATCGGACTCTTGATAATCTACACAGGACCGTTCTATCGCCTGTGACATCTGAGTATGAGCCTGCATGGCGGCAGACCTGAGAAATCCTTGGTCTGAAGAGAGAATGAATGCAGTCGCTCCCGCTCGGGCTTGAAGCGCTGCATCCTCGGGATTGGCCGGCAAGATCGCTATCCTGCGACCGGCCCTTGCGCTTGCTGCACACACCGCCTTTGTCGCCTCACGCACCAGCGAAGGGGCATCATTCGCCCCCGAATAGGCCGCTTCTAGGTCGCCGCGACCAATGAATACCCCGTCGATCCCTTCGACTGCAACGATATCGTCAATCTTGTCGATGGCCTCGGGGTCCTCGATCATGGCAATGATCGTCACGCGGCGATCCTCGGCCTCCATGTGCGAAGCTTGATCCGAACTACCAAAATTGCCAGCTCGGGTCGTTGGTGCATAACCGCGATGTCCGCCGCGATAGCGCCCAGCGGCGACAATCGCTCGTGCTGTCTGTACATTGCAAACATGCGGAACCAGAACACCGTCCGCTCCGCAATCAAGAACGGACAAGATATCAGCAGCTGAACTGCTTTGCACACGGACAATAGCCGCAAGCCCCGCAGCCTTGCAGGCTAGAATAATTCTGTCCGTTGTTTCTCGATTGAAAGGCGAATGCTCTTCGTCCACCACGATGAAGTCATAGCCAACACTTCCCATAATCTCTGCCGGCATTGTCGCAGGCACTTTCAGGAACGTGCCGTAAAGCGTCTCGCCCGACCGGAAGCGGTCGCAAAATTCCTGTCGCTGCATATTCACATGAAACTCCTCCGTATTATATTCGTTCGTGTACTTGTACGCTTGATCTAGCCGTTCTCTAAGCCAATGATCGAAGCGGGATTAGTTCCAACCATCGCGTGCGTCTGCGCATCCGAATAACCGAGGGCGAGACATGTTGCGACACCGCGGCGAAGCCCTTCAAGCGGTGTAATCGTGCCGGTCTGTCCTAGGTCTGAACACAGAATGGTACGCTCGGGACCGACACAATCAATGAAAGCCCGCAGTTCGTCATTCGTGCGATTTCGAAATTTCGAACCCTCGGCGAAGAAGGCAAGAGAATGCTCAACGAAGGCTCCCATCGCCGCGATCTCTTTTACATCTTCAAAAGATGCTCCCACTATATCCTCAGGATGAGTAAAGATCAGCCGCTCAACTCCTCGTTTCCTAGCCTCTTCAAAAATCAGTTTGGTTTCCGAGACGTGGACATGACCACTAGCTAGAGCCAGATCCGACTTGGCGACCACTTCAAGAATATCCAGAAGCTCGGAGCGCAGCTTGCCATCTTTGAAAAGCGGCACCGCTGAAGCAGGACGCATCTTTTGGGTTGCGGCGGGGTGCGCCCAATCAGACGTCTTTTGCCATTCCAGATGGTTTTCTGCCGCAAGTGTCGGGAGCCAGACGATACGCCCGTCCATTGCAGCCGTATGCTCGACCGCATAAGGGTTTAGCCCGCCCACAACATTGTTCAGCACTATTCCTGAATAAATCTTTGTCTTGAGATCTGGATTGTGATCGCGGATGAGTTTGGCGCACATCACGCCCGAATAGTCGTGATCCTTAGTTACAACCGCTCTGAGGCCTGCCTCCGAATAAGCCTTCACAAGTTCGAGGTGATCAATCGCTCGCGGAGCAACGGACGGACCGCTATGAACATGTGGGTCTACCCCATTTTGCAAGATTTCGCTGATGCGTACAACTTCGTTACGCATGATATTTTTGGTGTCGGTCATGGTGTTAACTCCGGGCTTCGATTGCGGGTTCGGACCGACTTTCCGCTTGGCTCACGGTTGCAATTAACCAGGGAGAAATGGGCCCAATTATTTTTGAATCGCGAGGTTCAGAGACCGTCACGGTCATGCATATTCAGGGCGACAGGGCGTAAAGACATCAAGGTTGAGAACTTCCTCATCGCCTACAACTACAGCGTGATGGAGAACCTCCGGCGGCACGACCAGCATACCTCCAGGGCCCATCCGGACGACCTCACCGCCGACGTGGAAGTCGACTTCACCCGAAATGATGTAGGCGATCTGTTCATGGGGGTGTTTGTGCGGCTTGGGCTCGTGATCGGGTTGAAGGCGGTGCAATGCCACCGTTGCGCCCTCGCCCGAAAACGCTTTTTGCTCCACACCGGGGCGGATCTGTTTCCACGGCATCTCGTTCCAGTTAATTGCGTGAATATTCATTTGTTATCTCCAAGTTGATTGATATTTTAGGCGCTGCCATGATGCCCATAAATCTAGCCAAGCGCAGGGACGCGCCGGGGAAAATCGCATCAGAGCGCGGCTTGTGCGATGCCTCATGCTCATCGACTCTGCGGAGGCACGAATTGCTGCCAATGCGCTTCTAATTCTGGCATTTCGGCGAAAGTCTTACGCGCGTCGGCTGCGCGACCAATCAGATCCGCCACGGCCATCCCCTTGGCTTGGCAATATGAGTCAAGCGTTTCAATGCTTTCTTCAATAACATCGAACCCGCGGAGCATTATCGCCGAAGCCAGTCCTGTCGCCGAAGCGCCCGCCAGCATGGCGCGTGCAATATCGTGCCCCCCGGTGATCCCGTTAATACCGATAAGGGCAGCCCCGGGGCCTATTGCGGCCCGGCACAGCGCGAGCCAATGGCAAGTGAGTGGTAGGTTCCAGAAACCGCCAAAGCCACCTGACGTGCCCAGCATCGGCTCTTGCGTCGTGAGATCGGGCAGCATCCCTAATAAGCGTCCGGCAACGATCACGCTTTGCGCACCCCCCTCGATGGCGGCACGCGCCAGTTGCGGCACGTCGTTAGATTGCCCGGTCAACTTTACCCAGACGGGGATTTCGAGGCGTTCGGTGAGAGCACTTGTAAGCATTGCAACCCGTGCGCTGACGGTTTCGGTTGTCACCGCTCCTTCGGCCGCCTCACGCGCGTAAGGCGTGCCGATGTTGAACTCGAGAACGCGGAGCCCGGCCTCCTGGACGGCCAGCGCCATCCCTATCGCCTGTTCCAGATCGGCGAGGATCAGGCTAGGAACGAGCAAGCAATCATGCTCCCGTGCAATTTTGTCATGGGCCACGCATTGAGCCAACCAATCCTCAAAACCCAGAGGATGCAGGCCTGAGCGCGACAGTATCATTGTCGCCGGATCCGCTTGGGGTCCCCAGGGCACGGGCGACCAGTGCGCATCAAGCGCAACATATTCGGCCGCGCGCAACTGTGCCTTCGCGGCGGCGCTTTCGTTGGTCGATTTCATGACGACTGCACCAGCCCCCGCCTCGATTGCGGCCCTGATCCCGCCATCGGCAATCATGTGTTCGGCCGGGGCAGCAATCACTGGGTTCTTGAGGCAGAGCTGGCCGATGCGTGTTTCGAGACGAGCCATGGGTTAATTCACCAAGAGGTTGGGAAGAAATAGCACAAGCCCAGGGTAGATCGTGATGATTGCAAGCACGGCGATCGCAAGTCCCACCATCGGCAATGCATGAATTGAAATCCTTTCGATTGGACGCTTTGTCACCCCTGCCATCACGTAGAGACACAGACCAACAGGCGGCGTTACGAAGCCGATGAGGCAGTTAAACACGACGATCACCCCGAGATGCACCGGATCAAGTCCGAGTTGATTGCCGATAGCCATTAGGGCAGGGACAGTTAGAATTAGGATGCCGACCGTGTCCAAGAACATGCCCAAGACCAACAAGATCAGGTTGACCATAATGAGGATCACCCACTTGTTTTCTGAAATCGCCGACAGCGTAGATACAACAGCCTGGGGGAGTCTTTCGATCGCGAAGACCAAAGACAGGACATGCGCGAAGCCTATCAGCAAGTAGATCGTGGCACTGAGGAGTGCAGAGCTGAGGAACACTCTGCGGAGCCTTGAAAGGGAGAGCGCCTTATACCACAGCCCGGCAACAAGAAGCGCATAGACAACGGCCACCGCAGCAGCCTCAGTCGGCGTGACAACGCCGCCTCGGATACCGCCGATGATAATCACCGGAAGAAGCAGAACGGGAGCGCATTCACCGAGCCGGCGCATAATCTCGCGGAGTTTGACAGGCTCCAGCTTTGGGTAGCCTTTACGTCCCGCGATCCAAACAGCGTAGGCGGAAAGGATGAAGGCAAGGAGCACTCCAGGTACGATACCAGCCACAAATAGACGCGAGATTGAGGTGCCGGATAGCGCTCCATAGAGGATCATCGCGATAGAGGGTGGTACGAGCGGCGCCATAATGGAGGAAACCCCTATCAGGGCTGCCGAATAATCTTCGTTGTAACCCTGCCGCTTTAGATCAGGCGATAACACGGTACCGAGCGCGGCGGCATCCGCAGCGGCCGATCCGCTCACCCCGCCAAACAAAAAGCTGCCCCAAATGGCTGTCAGTGACAGACCGCCCCTAAAGCGCCCAACCAATGCGTTTGCGAAGGCTACGAGGCGCTGAGTAAGGCCGCCTACATCCATGAGGCTACCAGCAAGGATGAAGAGCGGAATTGCCAACAGGATAAAGCTGTCCTGCCCTGCAAACATTCGTTGTGGCACCGCCACCAGAAAGCGCAGGTTGTCGGTCGCCAGAAAATAGCCGAAAGCTGAAAGCCCCAATACAAAGGCGATCGGGATACCCATTAGGAGCGTGAGAGCAAAGGTACTACCGAGCCAGATCATTACACCACCTCCTGCAAATTTGATTTTTGTTCTTCCACGCCTTTCAGAGACGCAATGGCAGAGACGATGACATGCATCGCCACGAGCGCGGCCCCGACCGCAATGGAGATATGGATCCAAAACATGGAGATGGGGATTGCCGTTGCGCTACCGCCGCGGGTCTTCCAGGCGAACTGCCAGCCATACCAGACAATCGCGAACATCATGGCTAAGATTAGGAGCCGGCTTAAAAGTCCTACTGCGATCGCGATGCGACGAGGCAGGAGGTTGACCAGCATTTCCATGCCAATCATGTCCCCACGAGAATAAGCCAGACCTATACCGAGAGAGGCGGTCCATATCATGACATACCTCAACGCCTCTTCAGACCAGCTAAGCGACATGCCAAGCACATATCGAAAGAAAACCTGGAGCGCGGCCAGAATAACCACGGCGAGCATACCGACAATCAAAAGGTTCTCGATTGCAGCCACGTAGCCGTGGGCGATCCGGGCGACGGGTGAAGTACTTGGTATCTTAATCATAGGATCTCTCTCACTCGCGCGGCGACGGCGCAGTCAGCGCTATCACTCGGATGCGCTGGCCTGTTCGACGAAGTCGGCAATCAAAGGGTCACTCTCGGCATAGTCTTGCACGACCGGGGCCCAAGCCTCTTCGAGTTGGGTGACGAACGAGTCGGTTGCTTCGGTGAAGTTGACACCCTTTTCGGCGAGAGAGGTCTTTAGCTTTTCGTCGTAGTCAGCAACTGCCATCACTTGGGGTTTGACCACTGAACGCGCGGCTTCTTGCAGGATGCCCTGCTGCTCTTCTGTCAGACCATCAAAGACGCCTTGGTTGATAAGCATGATGCCCGGCCAGAAATAGTGACCCGTAAGCGTCACATTTTGCGCTGCCTCGTAGAGACCTTCAGATTCGATAGAGGTCAGGTTGATTTCAACAGCGTCGATGGCACCGGTTTCCAAGCCCGAATACACCTCCCCATAGGCCATCGGCGTGGGGTTTACGCCTGTTGCCTGCCAGACCGAGAGGAAAAGCTTGGTCGGGGCGACCCTAGTCTTGCGACCTTCGAAATTGGCAAGTTCTTCAACGGGCTCGCCGGTGCTAAGGAAGTGCCTTTGACCACCTTCGTAGAGACCGAGCCCGATCATCCCATGATCGCTTAGCGATTTCATGATGGCTTCGGCCTCGGGAGAGACGGCCATGCGAGCAAAATCCTCGTAAGTGCGCATCACGTAAGGCAGCTGAAAAGCGTCGATCGACGACGTCAGAGTTGCGAGTGCCGAGGATGAATTGACCGTCATATCAACAGTTCCGAGCTGAACCCCCTCCATCAACTCCTTCACGTCACCCATCTGGCGGGCCGGGAAAATGTCGATAGCCATTGAACCCTCGGAGATCTCGTCCACGGCCTCTGCAAAGCGGACCGACGCATCGTGAAATGGATGCGATTCAAACACCGCATGGCCAAGTGTCAGCGTCAAATCCTGTGCCGATACTGCCGAAACGGACATTGCTAGAGCAGCCATAAGTACGGGTGACGAGAGTTTGAAATTTTTCATTTGATCCTCCTCCAAGTTCTCAATATGAGAATAAGTGTTCTCGAGATGAGATAGACAGCAAGCGCCTTAGTTGTCAAGGCTGTGATCTAAAAAGGAGAGACCATGCAGAAACCTCGGGTAAAAACTTCCGATATAGCTTTAAAAATACTTCATAAAATCGCCTTTTCGGATGAGCCGCTAAGCCAGTCAGAAATTGCTGAAGCCGCAGGAATCGTTAAAAGTGCCGCGCACAAGCATCTCTTCACTCTTGAGGAGACGGGCTGGATCTCGCGAGATCATCTCACAGGCCGTTACCGCCTGGGTCCCCAAGCATGGCTCGTTGGTCAGCGTGCGACGCAGATCGGTGATCTTGCTTTGTCAGCGGACTCGTTCATGAGAACGACCCGCCAAGAAACCGGCCTTGCAGTGGTGCTAAGTTCGGTGAACGGACGCTCACTGAACGTCATAGCTGCTCTGAACGGAACCCATGCAATTGAAATCGGCGTGCGTCAGGGCAGCCAGCTCCCGCTTCACTCTTCGGCCCAAGGTCAGATTTTGCTCGCCTTTGGAGACCCTAAGCTTGTGGATGAAGTTTGCTCCGAGGAGCTGCCGGCCCTGACCCCCAAAACTTTGACCAACCCCGAAAAACTGCGCTGCCGCGTCGAGGAGGCAAGACAGTCAGGTTATGTGTGGGCTCCGGAGGAAACGCTTCTCGGAGTTAACGTGGTTGCAGCCCCGGTTTTCAACAATCACAAACAGATTATCGCCACCGTGGCTCTCGTCGCCTCAATTCAGCACCTGACGGATCCACCCAGTGAAGAACACGTCAGGGCGATCCGTACTCTCGCCGGAGATATCTCCCAAACACGAGGATACGAGTTCGGCTAGAATCTATTTATCCTATATCAGGTGCTTCGGCGCTTTGATGTGCCCCTCAAGATCAAGCTGAACCGCCTGCATTATGTGATCCAGGCTGCCATGGGATGGACCGACAGTCACCTGTATGAGTTCAGGGCCGGTGGCAGCGGCTGGGGCGTGCCAGATCCAGATGGTTTTTACGATGGCCCGATGCCCGCCAGCAAAACCAGCCTGTTTGACGTGATCGAGGATGTGGGAACCAAGACTCTCCATTATATCTATGACTTTGGCGACAACTGGCACCATGTGATCAAGATCGAGAAGATCGATAATGCCATCGCGGGCGCCGCCTATCCACGCCTTGTTAGGGCCATCGGTGCTTGCCCTCCGAAAGATGTGGGTGGCTTCCCCGGCTACGCTGACTTCCTCGAAGCCATGGCCGGCCCCAGGCACGAAGAACACGGCCAGATGCTGGAATGGTATGGGGGACAGTTCGACCCGGATGAGGCAGAGATCGGCCGCATCCTTGATAACTTCGAGCGGCTTGCCAAAAAATGGGCCCCAAAGCCGCGTAAACCAAAAGCCGCTCCCAAACGCCTCGGATCAATACGGCGCGCCCGCGGCCTTCGCCGAATGCTTACACACAAAGCAAACCAAGCAATGGTCTTGCCGCAAGGTTCCCGGGCTGCACAGCTGCTTAATGCCGCAGCTATCGCATCGTGTTTCGGTGTGGACCAATTCGAATTTCAAAGGATCGTCGACCGATTGGTCGGATCGATTGTCGAACATTAGGTCAACGTGTGTGAGGAAGCTAATCTACGGGATCAAGAGCGGGATGCTTTAGCCGAATGTCAATTTCTTAACAACTTTGCGTTCGAAGGCTATGGTCCGACGCCCCGTCTCTTGTAACCCCAGTAGTCTACTGCTGAACTTTGGCCCGGTCCGGCAAACGAATACGAAAGAGCCGTATTGCGGAAGCGCAAACCATCGAGAGGGCCAAAGAACTTGAAGCTTAATTTGTAAGAAGCTGACTGGATGGCGTAAGAGTGAAGCTATCCTTACTCCCGCCGGCCCGAACCACTGAAGAAAATCGCCGAGCGGTTCGGGAATCCACGCCTTGATGGACCAGATGTTCTGCCAGGGCTTCTCCGGGGTCCTCGGGCTGAAGGATTACAGAAAGAAATTCGCATACGAGATAGAAATCTGTTTTTTGTTCAGGAACTTTGGGAAGCGACCCTCTTGAGAGTACGTTTTTCAGGTTAGCCGCATCCTTCTTTTTCACGTCCTCTCGTAGGGGTTCTGGGACGAAGGGCGATTCATTTTGCGCATCAGTGTATGCGCAAACCCAATCTGTCGTGTCATCAAACTCAAAGGCCAAGCTTCCTTTCATGTCTTTCAAAGATAGTCCCAATTCGGGCAACCATCGAGACGCTTCTTGAACTTGCACACTCATGTCTTGCCGTAGTGGCGGACGCATCCTCTTGCTTGCATCTTCATCCACAACAGCGTCGGTGATCTGACCTCCCCACAGCGGAGTAGGTGCAGAAGCGAATTGGAAAATTAACGTTAGCACGCCATCCAACACTAACCGAAAGCCGAGTTCATCGTCCTTCGTAGCAACTTCCGGTGGGTTCATATCATACACGCGGCTTTCGTTCGACGCTGCGACGCGCTTGATCCGCGCAACCAGCTTCTGGGCCTCTTCAGAAGTGCCCGCGCGCTGCACCACGCGCCGGGTTATCGGATTGGCAAATCTCGCTTCCAGGAATGCGTTGATACGTTCCGTGCATGTGATCATGGAGTGACGAGTGGCGTTTAGCTGGTCGATTGTTCCCCCATGTCGCGTCTGAGCCATGCGCCGACCTTCTTGTCTGCCCACGGCCCTCAGGTAGGCAATCATTTCGTCACGATCTTCAGGGTTTAGCACTACGCAAGCGGCAAGATCTCGGGCTTCTGTTTCCAGTTCTTCCAGAGCGGAAGTCAGCGCCTCATCTTTCGAAATTACGTCTTCGTGCGATGCATCGTCGGGAAGATCCGTTAATTTTTCACTGATGGCCCTATGCATTGCGTCTACCAGTTTGCGATAGTGATTTTTCTGCCAGTCTTCGCGGCCTTGCGCGGGAAGCAGGTCAAAGAACAAGGCGTCGCGTTCTATGTTACGAATGACCTCAATATCGGCTTCGGCATGCGTTTTCACCGCTTTGGCATGATCCAGACCAGCTTCTACGAATTCGCGCAACAAATCCTCTGCCAGCGCCATATCCTTGCGGAAGCTATCTATCTCGCTTTCAAATGCGGAGCGAAGCTCCAGGTCAACCTGCTGGCGCGACACCCGCAAGGCTTGTAGCGCCAAAACAATTGTCGCGCCTCCAGCCATGGCGGCGACAGCCAAGCCCACACTGTTGGCCATATAGTCAAAAAAAGGCGTTTCAGCAGGGGTGGGGTATAAATAAGAAAATGCATCATTTTGCATGTACCTCAGTCCCATTAACGCGGCTGCGGCAAGCGCGAAGGTTAACAGGATGAGAAGCGCGATATAGATAAATATAATCATGAAAGAAAGCCTGGGTAATGAACGGATATTATTGTTAAAATTCGAGGCGAGAGCCGCCGCATCTTCGATGGGCTGTATGTCCGGTCTACGGAGCGCTGGCAGGACTTTCCAGTATTGCTTTGCTCAGGCCATCAGAATGTATCAATAAATCTAACAACCAGTTGTTCGGGAACCACAAGCCGTTTATGCTGGCCTTGGTTCAATGCAAAAACAGCCGCAATATCCATGCCAATCTGCCGCCAGAAACCGCTTCTCAATACCTGCCCGTCGGGCATCGTCAACTTGCGGGGCGTGATCTGAAATCGTACCGACCGGCATGACAAAAGCCAAACATTCCGGTGCCTTCAAAGGCCACCGTTTCCCGCCTGAGATCATTGCCTATGCAGTCTGGTCTTATTTTCGGTTTCCCTTGAGCCTACGCGATGTCGAGGATCTACTTGCCGCGCGGGGCATCATCGTAAGCTACGAAACGATCCGGAAGTGGGTTGGAAAATTTGGCACAAACTATGCGGCGACCATCAGGCGGGATCGGCCTGCGCCATCTGATAAATGGCACCTTGATGAAGTGGTCATTCCTATCCGCGGGCGCAAATTCTGGCTTTGGCGCGCGATCGACAGCAACGGTGACGTTCTTGATATTCTGGTGCAATCTCGGCGCAATACGCGCGCGGCGAAACGTTTTTTCCGCAAACTATTCAAACAACATGGGCGACCGCGCGTTGTGATAACGGATAAGCTCGGCAGCTATAGTGCGGCTTTGAAAAGCCTCGCGCCCGGTATCGAGCACCGAAGGCATAAGAGCTTAAACAACAGATCTGAAGGCTCGCATCGACCGACGCGGCGCCGAGAAAAGATCATGGCCCGCTTCAAATCGCCCGGCCAAGCACAGCTCTTTTTGTCTATCCATGATCAAGTCCAAACCGTATTTCGTCCCCGCCGTCACAAACTTGCCGCCCCAGCCTATCGACAATCTCGGTCAGATGCTCACGGCATTTGGGACGACATCACGTGCGAGTTGAAGGCCGTATGACCAAGGGTGGGGGGGGTCTTTGTCGGCAGGATCCAATAAGTTGACGATGCCGCTAAAACACACCTGCCAAGCCTGTCCATCAAAAATGAAATGCTGCTCCAAAGCCGATGCGCGCAAAATCACCCGCGAAGAACATGAAGACGCTCGCCAGGTTGCACGCGACATTTCCAAGACCAAACAATATGCAATCTCAATGCGGTTGCGAAAGAAGGTTGAGATGCTCTTTGCGCACCTCAAACGCATTCTTGGTCTGGGGCGGCTCCGATTACGTGGACCATGCGGTGCAAAAGACGAACTCCTGCTCGCTGCAACCGCCCAAAACCTCCGTAAACTGGCAAAGAACTTTCCTGTACCGCAGCAAATGAGCAAAGCCTGATGAGAAAGGCGCTCGCGCTCGGTTTGAAGCCCGGCTTTCCGAGCCTGCAATACGCTGTTTTTTCACAGAATCGGCGGAAACCGGTCATTCGCTGCGAAATGCACCAAGGCCTGCCTTGCGCACATTGCGCGCTTACAGGACCATGCTGCAATGCCGACCGGGTCGGATGCGGAGGCGATGGCTGCAAAGCATAGAGTCAATCATCTAGCGGCAGCAGCGTGTGCCTCCGGAATGAAACGATCATTGCCTCCTCACCTTCAGGGAGAACGGTTGAGGGGGGGGCTCCTTTGGCCCCGTCTTAAAATCCTCGACCGTCGCACGCTAACGCCACTTTGTAACGGTTTTGGGGTCGATACCCAATTCCTTGCTTAGCGGCGCGAGCGAAGCTTGCGATCGCTGTATTCCAGCCCTGACGGTTTGCGCTGTCGTGATGCTCCCGTGACGAGCTTATCCCATAATACTTCCTTCCAAGCCGAAGAAAGCATCGCACCATCAAACCGTGGGATTAAACACCTAGTTGCACAATTCACTTAACCGGCTGCAGCAATCAACAGAAATTTAGGCTTCTCCGCTTTGTAGCTCGTTCTGTAAGGCGGGACTATCATTCAAAGACCTGAAATATATGACGAATCCTCACTCAATAAAAACTGGTTGATTTAAGATTTAATATAGTTGATAAGTGCAACTAGTTGGGAGGACAGCTATGCAGGATGAGATTGTCATATGCGAATGGTTTGCCCGTCACGGGTTGCAACATAATCGCCAGGTGTCCAATTCGGGCCAGATTGTGTCCAAAATTGCCACCCAATACGCAACCTGCGTACAATTTCTGCCGTAGCCCGTGGGCACCATGACGCCAGAACCTGCGTAGTAAATTCGAACGGGTAGAGAAGCCCGCGCCCCATTCACAAGGAGGAGAAAGACATGATTTGCGATCTGACACGGCGGGCGTTCCTGAAACGCTCTACCCTGGCGGCCGGCGCCACTCTGGCCATGCCCGGCGCGCTGCGCGCCGAGTTGCCCGGCAAGATGCAATGGACAGCGGCCGATGTAGGGTCATCGGGTTATATTGAGGCGACCGCCGTCGCCAACGCGCTGATTGAACAGCACGGCTCCCGTATCCGAGTGGTGCCATCAGGCACTTCCGTAGGGCGGATGATGATGCTCAAATCGGGGCGCGTTTCTCTGGGTTACATGGCCAACGAGGCCTATTTCGCCACCGAGGCGATGTTCGATTTCGCGACCCGCGAATGGGGCCCGCAGGACTTACGTGCGCTGATGGGCCGTGAGGCGCTGTTCGGGATCGTCACCACCGGTAACGGCCCCAAAGCGATTGCTGATCTAAAGGGCAAGCGCGTGGCGCGCATTCAAGCCCACCCGTCGACTAACTTCAAAATTGAGGGCGTGCTGGCCTTTGCCGGACTGACCTGGGACGATGTCGAAGCGATCGAGGTTCCAGGCTATTCACAGGGGCTGCAGGCGGTTCTGGATGGCACCGTGGATGCGGCGGGGGCCGTAGTCGGCGCGTCTGTACTTCGCGAGATCGAAGCCAGCTCCAAGGGCATTGGCTGGCTGCCTGTCCCGGCAGAAGATGCCACCGGCTGGGAACGTATCAATGCCACGGCGCCGCTCTTTGCCCCGGCGACAATGACCGACGGTCCGGGTGCCACAGCCGAAGCGCCGGTTCCGCTTGTGGGTTACCGTTACCCAATCCTTTCGGTCTTTTCAGACACAGCTAACGCCGAGGTTTACGACATCACCAAAGCGATCGTCGAAGGCTACCCGCTTTACAAGGATGCGGCGCCGGTGATGTCGAACTACGATCCCAACAAAGCCGGGCACCCGCCCTACGACGCCCCTTGCCACGATGGGGCCAAACGGTATTTCGAGGAGATTGGCGTCTGGACCGATGCTGATGAGACTTGGAACATCAAGCGCATCGCACGTATGGCCGCAGTGCAGGAAGCCTGGGACGCCGCCACCGAGGAAGCCGACACACAAGGGCTCGCAGATAAGGACTGGGCCGATTTCTGGAGCGAGTTCCGCGCCAAAAGTTTGTGATGTATGCAAACCGGGGCGCGTATCGCCCCGGCCACGCCACTTTCTCCTAAAGGTTTGCCATGGTCGACACCACAATGAAAGATACGGACACCCCCATTCCCGATGTCCGGCCAGAATCCTCGCGGCTTTACCAGACGCGTTGGGTGGTCATTCCGATCACCGCGTTAGCGCTACTGTTGGTGGCCAATCAGGTCTTTCTGTTAAGGATCGCGGGGTTCCAACTGCCCTCGACGGGGTTCTACTACGCGCTGATCGGAATGTTCTTTTCTGTGCTGTTCCTGACCTTCCCAATGCGCGTGGCCGATGACCGCCAGGTGCCGTTGCATGATTGGATCTTTGCCGCCATTGCCTTGGCTACCGGGGGCTATTTCGCCTCAATCTCTGGGGACATCATCAACCGCGGGTGGGATTTTGAAGCCCCCATTGCCCCGACACTGGCGGCACTGGCGCTGTTTTTACTGATCCTCGAAGGTCTGCGGCGGACCGGTGGCATGGTGCTGTTCTGCATCTGTCTGATTTTCGCAGTGTTTCCGATTTTTGCGGATTTAATGCCGGGCCTGCTTTGGGGCAGCCAATACACCCCGCGCGAGACACTTTCGGCCTTTGTCATGGGATCGGGCGCCATCGTCGGTGTGCCAGTGCAAGTCGTCAGCGAATTGGTTATTGGCTATCTGCTGTTCGGCGCTGCGCTTACCGTCACGGGCGGGGGGCAGTTCTTCATGGATTTTGCCTCCGCCCTTTTGGGACGGGCGCGAGGCGGTCCTGCGAAAGTGTCGATCATTTCTTCGGGATTGTTCGGCTCGCTATCTGGCTCGGTTGTCTCAAACGTGATCTCCACCGGAGCTTTTACCATCCCCACCATGAAGCGCTGCGGCTATCCGGCACATTACGCCGGTGCGGTCGAGGCATGCGCCTCCACCGGCGGATCAATTATGCCGCCGGTGATGGGGGCTGCAGGCTTCATTATGGCGTCATTCCTGAACGTACCTTATTCCACCGTGGTGTCCGCCGCGATCTTGCCTGCTGTGCTGTTCTATGCGGCGTTGCTGTTGCAGGTCGATGCCTATGCGGCGCGTAATGGCCTGTCCGGATTGCCAGAAGAGGATCTGCCCGATCTGAGCGCGACGCTACGCACGGGCTGGCCGCATCTGGTTGGCGTGCTAATGCTGGTCGGGCTTATTCTGTTTGCGCATATGGAGCGAAGCGCGCCGTTCTTCAGCGCCGGGTTCATGCTGGCTATTGCGATCCTGCGCAATCCTGGCGAAACATGGGGCATGTTCGCAAAGGTTCTTGTCGAGACGGGGCGCTCTTCAGCTTATCTCTACGGTATCCTTGCGGGCATCGGGCTGATCGTGGGTTCGCTGTCGATCACCGGCGTTGGCAGCGCGGTATCGCGGGAACTGGTCTTTGCCGCGGGCGACAACCTTTATCTTCTGCTGGTATTCGGCGCGCTCACCAGCTTCGTTCTGGGCATGGGGATGACCGCGTCGGCGTGCTACATCTTCCTCGCGATCATTCTCGGGCCCGCTCTGACTCAGCAGGGTCTGGATGTCGTCGCTAGTCATCTGTTCATCCTGTATTGGGGCATGCTATCCTACATTACCCCGCCGGTTGCACTGGCGGCGGTGGTCGCAGCGGGGATCGCGGGCAGTGGCAACCTGCGCACTGGGCTTAAGGCGATGCGCCTCGGCTCGGTCCTGTTCATTCTACCCTTTGCCTTTGTGCTGAACCCGGCCCTGATCCTGCGCGGCGGGCTGTGGGAGGTGCTGCAATCCATCGGCACCGCCGGGATCGCGATCTGGCTCATCGCATGCGCGTTCGAGGGATATCTGCACTTCGTCGGGCGTCTGCCCTCGCTGCCGCGTATCATCGTCGGCGCGGCGGGGTTGAGCCTGCTGATTCCTGAAGCACATACCGATTTGCTGGGTCTAGCGTTGCTGGTTGCCGTCATAGGCTACGGGTTAGTGATGCGCCGACGGCGCGCATCCGCACAATGAGGATCGAGGCATGGTCGGTCCAAGGCGTCCGGCATCGCAATCTCGACCCTGAATGGCATTACGCCGGGCGCGACGTGCCAGAGTTGCCGGGCGTGCGAGTTGCATTGCGTGCCGGGGGCAAAATGGGTGAAGGCTACGCACCGTTCCTGCCGCATCTCGACGCCAGCCCCTACGCGCTTGAGCAGCGGACGCGCGCGTTTGCGACAGGACTTATCGGGGCGGACCCCCGCGATCTTAACGCCTGTCTGGTCCGGCTGGGCCGCTGCGCCCGCGCGGATAACGCCGCCCGCTCTGCCGCCGAGATGGCAGTGCTCGACCTTACTGCACGGCTGCGAGGGGTTAGCGTGGCGACGCTGCTGGGCGGTACGGTAAAGCCAGTCGAAGTGGTACGTATTATACCGGTGAAGCCGCCCGAACGCATGGCCGAGATTGCAGCCAGTCTCCTGGAAGAGGGGTATCGCGCGTTTAAGCTGAAGGCGGTAGGCGACTGCGCCGCCGATGTCGCGCGAGTGGCTGCCGTCCGGGCCGCGACGGGTGCCGCGGTCACACTGATCGTCGATGCCAATCAAGCCTATGATGCTGAGGGCGCCCGCGCGTTTGATACTGCATTGCGCCCCTTTGCAGTATGGGCTCTCGAACAGCCAGTACCCGCCGACGATCGCGCCGCTCTAGGTCAGGTGCGAGCAGTCGCGCAGGCGCGGGTTGAGGCTGATGAGGGATTGTTTACGCAGGCTGATCTGGATGCGGTGCTGACGGCAGATGCTGCGGACGGCATCAGTCTGAAACTTGCGCGCTCCGGTGGGTTGTTGCCATCACGGGACATGGCGAGATGCGCGGCGGCGCAGGGCGTTTATGCCCGTCTGGGCACCGCGTTCGGCGGGCCGCTCGTGGCACTGGCCACTGCTACGCTTGCAGGCCTTTGCCTGACCCGGGGTCCTTCGGAATGCGCCGAGTTCACCCATTTTGATGACGAGGACTTCCTCTGGCCCTCCCTGCGCGACGGGCTGCTGATCCTGCCCGAGGGGCCGGGCTTCGGCCAGCACCGCCGCACAGATTGGACCGGGGAATGGATGGGCTAAAGAACTTCGGTCTCGAAGATCGTGGCCGGGGGCCGGTGGGACTGGGCTTCGCCCTCAGGTTCGCGCAGATGGGCCAATGTCGCCATCAGTTAACTTCTCTAATAGGCGCATCAACTCGACGCGTTATTAAGCGGACAGGTGCTGCAACATCTAACGGTTCCGTTCGCGCGACGCCAACAGGATATCGGCGACCAGCCGACGTCCTTTGGCTGCCGATTGCTGATGAACGCTGCGCTTGTCCTCTGGGTTCGACTGGGCGCTCAATGAAACCACGCGCCTCTAGCGCCGCAACGTTGCGGCTCATTTGACTTTTCTGTACGCCTGCACGATTAACCAGCATATGGAGCAGTGCGACACCGAAAAATCTAGCACCGCCATCGCTTGCCAGTCATCAAGGTTAACCCTGAAGCTAGGCTTGATATCAAAGAGCGCAATCTGCGATGACAGGGAGGCAACTCGCTGAAGATTATAAGAATAACAGGTATCGAATGCCGTTGTCATCTGTGCGATCTCATTGATCACGCGATGTCCTGCTACGCTATCACACTTTGGTCTGGTAAAAAACTCGAAGTCCCACTCCGCAGGGGGTTGGAGGACCCAAGAAAACGCTCTTATAGAATACGGCTATTTGTATCCATAAGCGCAGCGTCAGAAAGGTTCGGATGGCGCTTGCCAAACAAGATGTCGCGGATTGTCTGGGCATTGGTGGTCCGTGGTGAAGGCAACCAGTCTCAGTTAGCGCGGCTTAAGACTATAGAATGACACGAGAACGTCGGTGAATAAGAGGTTGTAGTAGTTTGCCGCTTCAGTCGTGTGCACAAATCTAAGAAGACAGTACGCAACATGTACCGATGCGTTCTTGGAACTGATCTGAAGCCATTTTTACGATCACAACGATGGTGCGGAAGGAGACTGTCCTGAATTTTGTGCTCTGGGGTGGCAACTGCTCTAATGAGATCCACGTTGGAGCATCGACAAAGACTGGAAGCGTTCTGTGCGTGAGTGGCACCGCGTTAAAGGCCAACTCGCCATCGTGTTCGAAGAACGCTTTCCCATGGCGTAACTAAAGGCGCCAAGGCACAAAAAGTACACACAGTCCCTACAGAAGTCTTATCGGACCAACACGGAACGTAGTTCTCCGCCTAAGCGTCGAAAATTCATTTCATAGAAGTTATCCCAACAGACGCGCAATCCCCGCTTGAACCTTTAGCAGAGCGGGCAGATATGTCTCGACCAACCCATCTGGGTCTGGCTGCGTTGCTGCCATCCCGGTGTTCAGAGCGGCAACCACGCCCCCCTTGCTGTTGAGCACTGGCACCGCGAGCGAGCGCAGGCTGATCTCAACCTCTTGGTCGACCAACGCATAGCCGCGTGTCCGCGCCGCCTGTACCTGCGCCATGATTTCCTCTGGGTCGGTCAAGCTGAACCGGGTGCGCGGCGACAGATCGGACGCTTCAATGACGCGGCGCGCTTCCGTATCCGGCATCGCGGCCAGCAGCACCCGCCCCATAGAGGTGCTATGCGCCGGCAAGCGTGAACCGGGCATCAGGCCGATCGACATGACCCGCCGCTGCGATGCGCGGGCGAGATAGACAATCTCGGTCTCGTCAAGAATGGCGACAGAGCAGCTTTGGCCGATTTGTTCAGTCAGTTGATCCAGCCACGGCTGCACGACCTGCGGCAGTTGCAAGCCACCAATGGCCCCGGTGCCAAGGCGCAGGCATCGATGCGTAAGTGTAAAGAACTTCCCGTCATAGGCAGCGTAGCCTTCGGCATGGAGCGTCAACAGGCACCGGCGCGAGGTGGCACGGTCAAGTCCGGTCAGCGCGGCGACCTCGCTGATCGACAGCTTGGGGCGCTGCGAGTCGAAACATTCGATCACCCGAAGTCCCTTGGCGAGAGATGAGATTGTACTGCTGAATTTGTTCGTCATGCGCACAACAAGTTGCGCATAACGAACAAATGTCAACATACGCACAAATTTCTGGCTCTGCATACGCCTGACCGCTAGACCCTCGGCAACCTGAGGAGACCAGCAATGGACAAAGCACTTCCTACCGTGGCCGAGGCTGTGGCCGATATCCCGGATGGGGCGACGGTGATGATCGGAGGGTTTGGCGGCTCTGGCGCGCCGATCGAACTGATCCACGCCCTTATCGACCGCTTTCGCGCCACCGGCAGCCCGGCGGACATCACTGTCATTAACAACAACGCGGGCAACGGCTATTGCGGCATCGCGGCGATGATCAAAGCGGGCATGGTCCGCAAGATGATCTGCTCTTTCCCGCGCAGCTCCAACGCCGAAGCCTTCAATGAAAAATACCTCGCGGGCGAGATCGAACTCGACCTCGTGCCCCAAGGCACGTTGGCCGAGCGCATCCGCGCCGCCGGTGCCGGCATCCCCGCCTTCTACACGCCGACCTCCTTCGGCACGGAACTTGCCGAAGGTAAACCGACCGAGGAATTTGATGGCAAGATGTATGTCCGCGAAAGATGGCTGAAGGCGGATTATGCGCTGATCAAGGGTCAGGACGGGGATCGCACCGGCAATCTGACCTACCGCATGGCGGGCCGCAATTTTAACCCGCTCATGGCGATGGCGGCAGCAAAAACCATCGCGCAGGTCAGCGTGCTGGGGGAGCCGAGCAGCATCGACCCGCAGGAGGTCATCACCCCGGGCATCTTCGTCGACGGCATCGTGGAAGTGGCAGAACCTCAACAGGAAGAAGTGCTTGTGCGCACAGGAGTGGTTTACTGATGGCGGAGTTCAACATCATGCAGGACAAGCTTTCGAACGCGCAGATCGCATGGCGCGCGGCGCAGGATATCGAAGACGGATCTTACGTTAACCTCGGCATCGGCTTCCCCGAGATGATCGCCAAATTCCAGCCCGAAGGCCGCGATGTGACGTATCACACCGAAAACGGGGTTCTGGGTTTCGGTCAGGCTCCAAAAGAGGGTGAAGAGGACTGGGACCTGATCAATGCCGGCAAGAAGCCTATCACGCTCAAGCCCGGTGCCGCGTTTTTCCACCATGCCGACAGTTTCGCGATGGTCCGCGGTGGGCATCTCGATCTCGCCGTGCTGGGAGCCTATCAGGTTGCTCAGAATGGCGATCTGGCGAATTGGCGCGTCGGCACTAAAGGCGTGCCTGCCGTGGGCGGCGCGATGGACCTTGTACATGGTGCCAAACGCGTGGCCGTGGTCACCGATCACGTCACCAAGGATGGCGGCCCGAAACTGGTCGAGCGCTGCACCTTCCCGCTGACCGGCGTGGGATGTGTCACCCAAGTCTATACCTCCCTTGCGGTGATCGACATTAAGGGTGGCAGGTTCATCCTGCGGGAGAAGGTGCCGGGGCTAAGCATGGACGCTCTGCAGGCTGTCACCGGGGCTACGTTACATATTGAAGGCGATGTTGCCGATCTTATCGTACCGGAGGAACTGGCATGATCGACGTCTATATCTGTGATTACATCCGCACCCCCATTGGCCGATATGGCGGGGCACTGTCCTCTGTCCGGGCCGATGATCTGGGCGCAGTGCCCCTCAAAGCGTTGATCGAGCGTAATCCCTCATTGGACCCTGCGGCGATCGACGAAGTCATCTTTGGCTGCGCCAATCAGGCAGGCGAGGACAACCGCAACGTAGCGCGCATGTCGCTGCTGCTGGCGGGCTACCCTGAGACCGTCCCCGGCACCACGATGAACCGGCTCTGCGGCTCTGGCATGGATGCGGTGATCACCGCCGCGCGGGCGATCAAGGCCGGAGAGGCCGAGGTAATCGTCGCGGGCGGGGTCGAGAGCATGACGCGCGCGCCCTTCGTGATGCCCAAGGCCGAGACCGCCTTTGCACGGAACAACGAGGTCTTTGACACCACCATCGGCTGGCGTTTCGTCAACAAGATGATGAAGGCACAATACGGCGTCGATTCAATGCCTGAAACCGCCGAGAACGTGGCCGAGGATTTTAACATCGACCGTGCAGATCAGGATGCCTTCGCCCTGCGGTCCCAGCAAAAAGTGGGTGCCGCCATGGCAAGCGGACGACTGGCGCAAGAGATCGTGCCTGTCTCTATCTTGCAGCGCCGGGGCGATCCCATCCTCGTGTCAGAAGATGAACACCCCCGCCCATCGACCACCTTGGAGGCGCTGAAAAATCTTAAACCCTTCGTCAAAGCGGATGGCACGGTGACGGCCGGCAATGCCTCCGGCGTCAATGATGGTGCGGCGGCATTGATCCTCGCCACGAAAGCGGCCGCAGAGAAGCATGGGTTGACCCCCATCGCCAAGGTGCTCGGCGGCGCGACGGCCGGCGTTGCTCCGCGCATCATGGGCTTTGGTCCGGCGCCTGCGTCCAAGAAGCTGATGGCGCGGCTCGGGCTGAAGCAAGAGGATTTTAGTGTCATTGAACTGAACGAAGCTTTCGCGTCACAGGGCCTTGCCACCCTGCGCGATTTGGGCATTGCAGACGACGACCCACGGGTGAACCCCAACGGCGGTGCAATCAGTCTTGGACATCCGCTTGGCATGTCGGGAGCAAGGATCACCGGGACGGCCATGCTGGAGTTGAAACCTAGAGAGAAGTCCCTTTCCACAATGTGCATCGGAGTCGGCCAGGGGATCGCAATTGCGCTGGAGGCAGTCTGAACTGTGGGCAGCATTGTCTCAGTCTCTATCGATACCGCAGGGAATAGCTCGATCGTTCAATTGGTCTGCCATTCTTATGTTTATGGAAGAAATGCCGAATGGTAATCAATGATCTGCAGTATTTCGAGTTTGGCAGTAAGCGCACGAGCGCTCTCCAAGCAAACCCCAAGTATCGGTTAGTCTGTAGCGATCCGGTGCCGGTTCACTTTCAGGCTGGTGGAGTGGCAATTTGGCTGTGGCGCGCGGTTGATCAACACAGCTTCGTTCTTAAGGAAATCTTTCAATCTAGGCGAGATAGACGCGCGGCAAAGTGGTTTTTGTTCAAACTGATAAAGTGCTGTGCCTTCGTTTTGCACGACCGTGTCCGAAAAGGCCGCGATGATCGCGCCAGGGAAGCTTTTGAAGCCGTCTACGACCGCGATCAAGATGTCTTGCACCCCGCGGTTTTCGAGTTCGGTCATCCCGGCCGGCCTGAATCTGACCCCCCCATTATCGGCAATCTACAGGCCCAGAACGTCGCGTATACCATCCCTGTTAACACTGAGAGCGACATAAAAGGGTCTTATTTTTGACTATGCGGCTGTCGGTGCCGCGGATCTTGACCCGCAGAGCGTCGAAAATGAAGATACACGGGCCAGCTGGGCGGCGAGAGGGGGCTGATCGAGCTTGGGATCTTCAACCTCTGCAACAAGCGACCTTACTGTGGCCAATCCGGCCGGGCAATGTACCATAATCCTTGAGCTGTCCATGGAAGGCGTTGACGATCTGACTGCGCTGATGGACTAACAAATCGCGTGTTTTGAACACCATGGTGCGAACCTGCTGCTCAGCAGGCATTAAGACGACCAAGTGCATTGTCGGGCGGGACGACGCTTCGACGATTGCCTCAGCATCGTTGGCATCGTTCTTCTCTGGTTGCCGCCCTTGATGCAAGAAGCTTTCCAACCTAACGGCCGGGTGATCGAGTGCGTTCTTCTCTCAGGCCTGTTCATTGCAGCCTTTCAAGAAGCCGCTGGCCGGGATGGTGATCTGCGGATCGGGTCCATATCTTTTGCAAGAGCTCTACGGCTCAAGAACGACGTCTGGTTTCCCCGTTCCAGATCCTTTCGATCATTTTGCCCATTCAGGTCATCGACTTCTTACACCTCCTTCACCGACGTCAGCTTTTATCATGCCGCATATGAGTCATGCAGACATAGCTAGCGCCGGATCACTATAATCTTCCTTTTTTGTCATCATTGCCCAGATCGCCCGCGCCATCTTGTTCGCAAGCGCGATCGCCACCAGCATGAGGGGCTTGCGGTGTAGCATCCGCGCCAACCATGAACCTTCGACGATCTTCTTGCGGGCCAGACGTGTCAGCCGTGACATCGCGCCGATGATCAACAGAGAACGGATATCTGTCTGACCGGCCTTTGATATACGCCCAAGCCGCTCCTTGCCCCCGGAAGTGTATTGACGTGGCACGCGGCCGAGCTAGGCTGCAAAATTTCGCCCGCGTTTGAAGCTCTCCATCGGAGGAGCAAAGCCGCTGATTGCCAGTGCGGTTTGTGGCCCAACCCCAGGCATCGTCTGTAGTCGCCGAGCCGTATCGGTCACCGCAGAAAGGTTCTTGGCTTTTTTCCTCTTTGCGTCGGTCCGTGCTGTCTTCTCGAATATCTGATCAATCAGATCCTGACATTCCTCGCGCACCAACTCGGGCAAATCGCTGCTGGACGCCTCCAGGACGGCCTCAATCCGCTTGATGTGACCAATCCCCTTCGGAAAGATATGGCCATATTCATAGAGAACCGAGCGAAGAGCATTCACAAGCTCGGTGCGTTGATTGAGGAGGCGTTCTCTGGTTCGAAACAGTACCGCGCAGGCCTGCTGATCTTCCGACTTTGGCTCGACAAAACGCATCTCGGGGCGCTGCGCTGCAACGACTATTGCTTCGGCATCGGCGGCATCGTTTTTCTGCCTTTTCACAAAAGGCCGCACATATTGCGGTGCAATCAATTTCACCTCATGGCCAAGCTTGACCATCTCCCGCGTCCAGTAACTTGCACTACCGCAGGCTTCCATCACGACCACACTGGAGGGATGGTTCGACATGAACTGTCGAAATTGCGGCCGAGTCAGCTTCTTTCGAAATTGCAGGTGTCCCGTCATCGTAGCGCCGTGAAGTTGGAAAACGCTCTTTGCCAGGTCTACCCCGATCATTGTATCTTTCATTTGCCGTCCTCTCCTTTTTGTGACTCTGAACACCACGACTTTGGCGCATCTCGATGCCGTCTGGGGAGGGCGGCAACCATCCCATCTTTTGCCTCTTCACGAAAGGCATCACGGACGGGATCAAGGGTACTTCATAGCCGAGCGCTTCCATCATGCGCCCCCAGTGATGGGCGGAGGTACAAGCCTCCATAGCAACGCCGCAGCGAGGATGGCGCTCCATGAGCAATTGAAACTTCCCGCGCGAAAGCTTCTTGCGAAACACACCTGAGCCGTCCGCAGCTGCGCGGTGCAACTGGAATACTGACTTCGTCAGATCAATTCCGATTACGGTCACGTTTTCCATTGATAACTCTCCTATCTAATGGGCCAACCTCAACGGCTTGCCACAAAACAGGCCGATGGAGGTGGGGCATCCACATAATCAATGCCGAGTTTTCGGGAGGCAACTCATCCAGCACAGCTCGTGTGTCGCCAAGTGCGATGCGTTTGTAGAAGTCCAGCACCAGCGTCCGTGTACAGATACATATGATCACCTCTTAGCCTTGGTCAATCATAATTTCCCACGGGCCACACAAACCAAAAGCTTAAATTGCGTAGCCGAGAACCCATCCCTTTGGAGCGCGAAAGAACAGAAAGATCTAACGTTGCATCGCGTCATAACCGGCACGTTGGGGCACCTACCTGCAAATGCCCTACAAAGCACTTATATAGTTGACAAGGACAACAAGATCAATCAATCTTTAACCTAAATAGCAATCAACGAAAAGGAATCGGAAGTGGAAAAGTCAGCCCAAATGTTCATTGCCGGCGAATGGTGTGATGGGCAAAACGGATCGGCGGAGGTCGTTGATCCTGCGACTGGCGAGACCGTCGGGGCGGTTGCTCTTGCGGGTACGTCCGATCTAAACCTTGCGCTGGACGCCGCGGATGCCGCTTTCAAGGTTTGGTCGCTCACGTCGGCGTTTGAGCGGTCCGGCCTGCTACGCAAAGCCGCCGGTTTGCTGCGGGAGCGGGCGGAGGAAATCGGTCGGCTCATGGTACGCGAACAGGGTAAGCCGCTCGCAGAAGCCAAGGGCGAGGTAATAGGTTCTGCCGATCATATTGACTGGGCGGCCGAAGAGGGGCGCCGGATGTATGGCCGTGTCATCCCCGCGCGCGCACCCAACGTTCAACAGATCGCCTATAGGTTGCCGCTTGGTGTCGTTGCGGGGTTCTCTCCGTGGAATTTTCCGATCAGCCAGGCCGTGCGCAAGATCGCCGGCGCGCTAGGTGTAGGTTGCACAATCATCATCAAGTGCCCTGAGGAAACGCCATATAGCTGCGCCGAACTGGTACGTTGCTTTGAAGATGCCGGAATTCCGAGAGGAGTGGTCAACCTTGTTTACGGTGTGCCGAAAGAGGTTTCTGAGTACCTTATTCCGGCGGATCCGGTACGCATGGTTACCTTTACCGGGTCCATTCCGGTTGGTAAGACCTTGGGAGAAATCGCGGCACGCTATGTCAAACGTTGCACACTTGAACTAGGTGGCCATTCGCCCTTCGTTGTGGCCGAGGATGCGGATGTCGATGCCGCCGTGCAGTTGGCCGCAACGCTGAAATTCCGTAACGCGGGCCAGGTCTGCGCAGCGCCATCGCGATTTTATATCCATGATACGCACTACGAGCGTTTCCTCGACGGCTTCGTGGCCGCGTCCAAAGAGCTGAAAGTCGGATCAGGATTTGAGGTAGGCGTTCAGATGGGACCGCTTGCCAACGCTCGCCGGCTCGACGCAATGGAAGTTTTTGTGGCCGATGCAGTCGACCGCGGTGCCAAGATCGCGACCGGTGGGCGTCGGATCGGCAACAAAGGCAATTTCTTCGAGCCGACTGTTCTGACGGATATTCCGGAAGATGCCTCGCTCATGGTCGACGAACCCTTTGGTCCGATCGCACCCGTGCTGCCGTTTTCATCTCTCGAGTCGGCGATCGAGAAGGCCAACGCACTGCCATATGCGCTTGCCGCCTTTGCGTTCGGTACCTCCCAGAAAACCGTGGATCAACTCAGCAAGGGCCTAGAGGCAGGCATGGTGTCGATCAATCATTTCGGCATCGCAAGCCCGGAGACGCCTTTCGGCGGCATGAAGGAAAGTGGCTACGGAAGCGAAGGCGGCGTCGAGGGCATGGATGCCTTTGTAACCACCAAATTCATCAGCACCTTAGTTTGAGGAGGAGTAATGAATGAGCCTGAAAACGAAAGCTGCACTGCTGCTCAAGCAAGGGGTCGAAGGGCCTTACGCAACAAGCAAGCCCATCGAGGTCGCCGAAATCGACCTCGCGCCTCCGGGGGACGAAGAGGTCCTCGTGAAGGTTACGGCCGCGGCGCTGTGCCATACCGACCTGAGCTTTGTCAGCGGAGACAGGCCCAAGGAGATGCCGATGGTTCTCGGGCACGAGGCCTGCGGTGAAGTGTTGGAGACCGGTGCCCGCGTGACGGATCTCCAGGCCGGGGATCAGGTGATCTTTTCCTTCGTACCACGGTGTGGCCATTGTCCGGAATGCGTCGATGGTCGCCCGGTCCTCTGCGAGGAAGGCACCAAGGCCAATGCCGTGGGCACACTTCTGTCAGGCCATCGCCGGATGAAGCACAAGGGCCAGGACGTTCATCACCAGGCGGGTCTGTCCGCCTTTTCGGAGATGGTCGTGGTTTCGCGCCATTCACTGATCAAGGTTGACGACCCTATTGAGCCAACGCACGCCGCGCTTTTCGGATGTGCGGTTCTGACCGGCGGCGGTGCTGTCGCGAATTCGGCTGGTGTCAGTGTCGGAGACACGGTTGCCGTTGTCGGCCTCGGCGGAGTAGGCCTCGCCGCCATTATGATGGCGCGGGCATGTGGTGCGCGCGAGATCATCGGCATCGACGTGAACGACGACAAGCTGGCTCAGGCCCGGGAACTCGGCGCTACAGCGACGTTCAATGCGCGCGCAGAAGGCTGCGTAGAGGCGGTGCTCGAGCACACCAAGGGAGGTGTGCAATACGGTCTTGAAATGGCCGGCGTCCCTTCAACGATCGAGATGGCCTATGCGATTACGCGGCGCGGTGGCACCACCGTCACCGCCAGTCTAGCGCGCAACGACACCATCTGGAAACTGCCGCCGATTTCGCTTGTGGGGGGCGAGCGCACCGTCAAGGGCAGCTATTTCGGCTCCAGCGTGCCACCGCGTGACGTGCCACGCTACTTGGATCTGTTCCGGCAGGGCCGACTGCCTGTCGAGAAGCTTCTGTCAGGTACGCTGAAGCTCGACCAGATCAACGAAGGCTTTGACAAACTCGCGTCCGGAACCGTGACGCGCCAAGTCATCACGTTCGACTGAATGACCAAATCTTCAATAGGGAGGAAACAATGAAGAAGGTACTGATTACTGGGCTTGTCCCGATGATTGTGGCGGGCATGGCGTCCGCACAGGAACTGACGATCGCAGGTTTCGGCGGCAAGGTTCAGGAAGACCTCGCTTCGACGCTTTGGATCCCTTCGGCGGTACAGGCCGGGATCGATCTGCGCCAGGAAAGTCATGACGGCATCGCCGGTGTGCGTGTACAGGTTCAATCTGGCAACCCGGGGTGGGACATCGTGCACCTGGGCGCTGACAATTGCGCTGTCGGTGCACGCGAAGGGCTTTTTGAGCTACTCGACTATTCGGTGATTGACGCAAGGGGTGTGGATGAGGCGTCCAGGGGGGATGAGTGGATTTCAATCAACTCCTATTCTGTTGTTCTGGGCTACCGCACTGATACCTACGGCGACAACCCACCCAAGAACTGGGTCGACTTCTGGAATGTTGAAGATTTCCCCGGTCGCCGTGCGCTTGGCGTATATCCGCAAGAGATGATGGAGATTGGGCTTCTCGGCGCGGGCGTGCCGAAGGATGAAGTCTATCCGCTGGATATCGACAAGGCCATCGCCTCACTTGAGGCGATTCAGTCGGATATCGCTGTATGGTGGACTTCGGGCGCACAATCGGCCCAGTTGATTGCCGATGGTGAAGTCGACATGCTGGCGATCTGGGGCAGCCGCGTTGCCGGGGTGATCGAGAACGGCGCGCCGGTCGCCTACACCTACCAGGACGGAATTCTTGGGTCTGGTTGTCTGGCAATCCTCAGGGGGTCGGACAACGTCGAGGCGGCGCAGAAACTCATCGCCAATGTAGTCTCTCCGGAAATGCAGGCCCACATCCCAGAACAGATGCCGTATTATGGCCCGGCGAACCAAAAGGCGTTCGAATTCACCAATGCGCCGGAGGATGTCGTGAAGGCGTCCAATACCGCACCGGAGAATGCGTCGAAGCAGCTTATTCTCGACGTGGACTGGTGGGCGCAATACGCCGCCGAGGTTCAGGAAGAATACAAAATGATGATGGTTCAGTAAGAACCTTCCGATCCTAGTCAACTGCCCGGCACGAAATTGCCGGGCAGTCCGGGGGCGGGCCACCGCCCGACCCATCTAGAGCCAGAAAAGGTAATCAGCCATGCCCGGTCAGGTCGCAATCCGTCAAGTACGCAAGCATTACGGCGACTTCATCGCGCTCGATGAAGTGAGTTTCGATATCGAACCCGGAGAGTTCATCACGCTCCTTGGGCCCTCTGGGTCGGGCAAGACCACGCTCCTTAACGTTCTTGCCGGGTTTACCCGGCCCAACAGCGGCAGCGTGCAGCTTGACGGAAAGGAATTCCTGACCCTGCCACCGCACCGTCGAGATGTCGGCATGGTCTTCCAGAGCTACGCGCTCTTTCCGCACATGACGGTTCAGCAGAACGTGGCCTATCCGCTGAAACTGAGGAAGCTCGCCAATCCGGAGCGGGAACGCCGCGCCAAGGAGGCACTTGCGACGGTCAAGATGGATCATCTTGCAGACCGCGCGATCCAGGCCTTGTCGGGCGGCCAGCGTCAGCGGGTTGCACTGGCCCGTGCGATGGTATTCGAGCCGCGGATGATGCTAATGGACGAGCCGCTTTCCGCGCTCGACAAGAATCTTCGCGAGCATATGCAGATCGAACTCAAGCGCCTGCACGGGATGTTGGGAACGACCACGGTATATGTGACCCATGACCAGCGCGAGGCGCTGACAATGTCGGATCGCATCGCGGTGATCAATAACGGCAAGCTCATGCAGCTCGACACCCCAAGCCAGCTTTACGATTTCCCTGCGAACCGCTTTGTTGCCGAGTTCATGGGCGAGTCTTCCTTCCTGCCGGTCAAGGTGGCTGACGGCACGGCGCAACTCTTCGGCAATCCGATCGCAACGCGAGAGCCGCTGAGCGGTGATCATGATGCGTGGTTGCTGATCCGGCCGGAAAAGCTGGCATGGAACGCACCGCAACAGGGACAGGCAAACCGGATCGACGGAACCGCGCGCGAAGTGATCTATCAGGGCGACAGTTACCTGCTCGACATCGCATTGCCGGAAGATCAATCGGTCGAAGTGCGGTGCAATCCGCACACCGCCGGCATCGAGATACCCGAGCCGGGCGCACCGGTCTCGTTCTGGATCAAGCAGTCGAGCACAATTCTGGTGGAGGACCAGGTATGACTGAAATCCCCATGGCTTCCACCGGACGTAGCGGGGTGCTGAACGCTGGTATCCTGCGCCGCGATGCGATCCGGGAGCGTCTTGGCGCGACCTCCCTCACATTTCCCGGGCTGATCCTGATCGCGCTCGTTCTGCTTGTTCCTGTCCTTTGGCTCTTCTGGCTGTCAGCCTTCGACGCCGCCGGAGAGCTCAGCTGGGCGAATTACGAACGCATGGGGCGGTCGATCTACATACGCACATTGACCACGACATTTCGGATCGCGTTTATCGTCACGCTTTGCTGCGCCCTAATGGGATATCCCGTCGCCTACCTCATGTCACAATCCGGACGAAGGGTTTCGCTTGTGATCCTTCTTTGTGTGCTGCTTCCGTTCTGGACCTCGGTTCTTGTGCGGACCTACGCTTGGCTGGTTCTGCTTCAGCGCACCGGGCTCATCAACACCTGGCTGCAAAACTGGGGCATTATCGACGAACCGCTTGCGCTGGTCCACAATGAGCTTGGTACGATCATCGGCATGATCCACGTGATGCTGCCGTTCATGATCCTGCCGCTATATGCCTCGATGAAGGCGGTGGATTCGTCGCTGATGCTGGCCGCTTCCAATTGCGGCGCCACGCCCACGCAGGCTTTCTGGCAGGTCTACTTCCCGCAGACGATCACGGGCGTCAGCTCCGGTGCCGGTCTGATTTTCGTCCTGTGCCTCGGCTTCTTCGTCACGCCCGTGCTGCTGGGCGGTGGCCGGACGTACATGTGGGCCATGCAGATCGCTGACAATATTTCTCTCTACGGCAACTGGGGTGCGGCATCAGCGCTTGGAGTGGTGCTCGTCATCGCAACCGCGATTGTGCTGCTTGCCGTCCAGTTTGTCCTGCGTCGCGCCGGAGGTACCAAGTGATGCTGTCTAAACCTGTAACAAGAACCCAGATCACAAATGGTCAGCGCCTGTGGCTCTATGTCGTGGTGGTTTTTGTGAGCCTGTTTCTGGTGGTGCCGTGCCTGCTGGTGGTGCCGATGTCCTTTTCAGCCGGTGAGTACCTCGAATTCCCCCCAAAGGAGTTGAGCCTGCGCTGGTACAAGGCCTTTCTCGGCTCCCCGGAATGGCTGAATGCCCTGTGGGTGTCCGTGCGTGTTGCCGTGCCCACCATGATCATTGCAACGATCCTGGGGACCGCCGCTGCTTGGGGGCTACACCGGCGCACGGATGTCTTCGCAACCGCCGTGCGGGGCACTTTCATCCTGCCCATGCTCGTGCCCCTGATCCTGATCGCGGTCGGCGTGTTCTTCGTCTACGCCAAGGTCGGGCTGAACGGGACGATTGGCGGGCTGATCCTCGCGCACACCATGCTCGCGCTGCCTTTTGTCCTGATCGCCGTGGGCAACGGGCTGGCGAGCTTTGACATGGCACTGCACCAGGCCTCTCGCAGCCTTGGGGCATCAGAACTGCGCGCTTTCCTGACGGTCACGCTGCCGCAGATCAAGATCTCGGTGCTGTCCGGCGCGGTGTTCGCCTTCGTGACCTCATTCGACGAAGTTGTTGTGGCGCTCTTCGTGTCATCGGGTCGGAACGAAACCCTGACCCGCCGGATGTTCGCAAACATCCGAGACCAGGTCGATCCCACAGTGGCGGCAATCTCGTCCTTGCTGGTCGGCATGGTTATCATCGGCATGATCGCCTTCCTGCTGATCGGCCGCGACGAACGCCAGGAGCATTGACGATGACGGCCCCCCTTGTGATCTGCGAATGTTTTGCCCGCGACGGGCTGCAGCACGAAACGACCGAGGTCGGAACCGGAGATAAGATCGCGTTGATCGACGCCATGACCCAGGCCGGTTTTCCCCGCATTGAGGCGACCAGCTACAGCCATCCCAAACGGGTGCCTGGATTTGCCGACGCCAGCGAGGTTCTGACCCGCATTCACCGGCGACCGGGCGTGCATTACAAGGCGACCTGTCCCAATCCGAAGGCGATTGATCGCGCTTTGTCGGATCTGGCGGCTGGTCATGGCGCAACCGAGTTGAGCTTCCTTGCATCTGCGACGGACAGCCATTCGCAGCGAAATCTCCGCGCCACCCGGGAAGAGCAATGGACGCGCGTGGAAGAGATGGCCCGGTTGGCCGGCGGGAAATTCCGTCTAGTGGGGGTTATCTCGGTCGCCCTCGGGTGCCCGTTCGAAGGCGCTGTCGATCCCGGTCGCGTTGTCGAGGATGTCGTCCGCTTTGCGGAACTGGGCGCAGAATTGGTGACGGTCGGCGATACTGTCGGGACCGGCACGCCGAAGGCAGTCAGGACCCTGTGGGAACGCTTTGCGCGCGAGGTGCCGCAGGTGACCTGCGTCGCGCATTTCCACGACACGCGCGGCACTGGCATCGCGAATTGCCTTGCGGCCCTCGACGGTGGAGCATCCCATTTCGACAGCGCGATTGGCGGAGTCGGCGGGCACCCGTCCGAAATCCGATACGGCACCGGACGGACAGGCAATGTCGCGACCGAAGATCTGGTTTCCGTCCTCGAAGCTGAAGGTCAGTGGACCGGGATCGACCTGGATCGATTGATGCGGATTTCCGAGCAGTGCGAGCATGTGCTGGGCCGCCAACTGGACAGCAAGGTGGCGCGGGCAGGGCTTCTGCGCCCGCAGGCCGCGTGATGACGAACCTCGACAGAAAGGAAGATCACATGACTGAAACATTGGTGAACATCGAAGACCGCGACGGGGTCCGTATCATCACGATGAACCGGCCCGACAAGCTGAATGCGCTCAACACCGCGCTGACCCGGCAATTGCTGACGGCGCTTGAAGACCTTGCGGAGGCTCCGTCCGTGCGCGCCGCCGTCATTCGGGGCGAGGGGCGCGGTTTTTGTGCTGGGGCCGACCTGTCGGAGTTCAAGGACCTGACGCCTGAGCAATCAGAGCGCGTGTTTGAACGGGCGGACCTGACCTGTCGGCTGCAATCTGTTGCCAGCCAGTCGCCCGTCCCGGTCGTCGCCGCGATTCATGGCGCGACCGTCGGGGGCGGAGCGGGCATTGCCCTCGGATGCGATATGGTCGTGGCATCACGGGGGCTGAAATTCGGTTACCCCGAAACTAAGCACGGAATCGTTCCGGCGCTTGTCATGACGGGATTGCAGCGGGCATTGGGTCGCAAGGCGGCCTTCGAGATGGTTTCGCTCGGCCGCCTGATAGACGCCGACGAGGCGAAGGCGCTGGGTCTCGTTAACCGCGTGGTCGACGGGGATCCGCTGCCCTTGGCGGTCGAGATCGCCACTGCCTGGGCCGAAATCAACCCGAGGGCGATGACATCCACCAAGCAGCTTTTCTATCGCGTCGGCGAATTGCCTGTCGATGCCGCAATGGCTGTGGGGCGGGACACGAACGCGCTAATGCGCTCCTTCCGGACGCAGAACTCATGAGACCTCTGGATGGTATCAAGGTCGTCGATTTCTCGCGTGTTCTGGCCGGTCCGATGGCAACGCAGATCATGGCCGACCAGGGCGCGGAGGTCATCAAGGTCGAACGCCCCGGCACCGGCGATGAATCCCGCACCTTCGAGCCTTCCTTCGAGGGGGGGCAGAGCGCCTATTTCTGCGCGTTCAATCGGGGCAAGAAATCTGTGGCCATTGACCTCAGAAGCGAGGAGGGTCGCGAAATCGCCCTCGATCTGGTCGCACAAGCCGATGTCATCGTGGAAAACTTCCTGCCTGGCGGCATGGAGAAGCTGGGCTTGGGCTATGATGCGATCAGCGCCCGCAATCCCGGGGTCGTCTATATCTCGAACACCGGTTTCGGGCAGACCGGACCTTACAAGGATCGCAAGGGGTATGACACCGTATTCCAGGCACTGTCCGGCGTTGTCGATCTGACCGGGCATCCGGATGGCCCACCTGCAAAGGTTGGTGTGCCCTTCGCAGACATGACATCCGGCCTCTGGATCGTCATTGCCACCATGACCGGGCTTGTGGGACGCGGCAAAACCGGGCGCGGCTGCCATGTCGATCTGGCCATGATGGACGTTCAGGTCAGCCTGTTGAGCCTGCCGGCTATGTGGTGGTTTGCCCAAGGGCTTCAACCCACGCGAACCGGCACCGAGCACCTCGGGCGTGTCCCGAGCGCCGCATTCGAATGCCGGGACGATCAGTGGATTTTCATCTCGGGTAGCGATCAGCACTGGGCTGCGATTTGCGAGGTGCTGGACCTCGATGCGCCGGATTGGATGGCGACGAATGCAAGGCGCGTGGAACGGCGTGATGAGGTCATGTCACTGCTTCAGAACGCTATCATTTCCTGCGGGCGGAGAGACCTTGCCGAAGCTCTCCGGGCAGCCGGGGTTCCCGCGGGCGAGGTGAATACGGTTCCCGAGATTCTCTCGGATCCGCATACGCAGTTCCGTGGCATGGTCGGCGGTTTCGACGATCCGGATCGGGGCGTAACCCAGTGCCTTGCAACGCCGGGGCGGTTCTCGGGCTACGACCCGGTCGCGTTCCTTGCGCCGCCGAAGCTGGGGGCCGACACCGATGCGGTATTGCAATCGCTTGGGGTCGATGAGGCGAGACTGTCAGAACTGAGAGAAAAAGGAGTGGTTGAATGACTAGGAAAACCGACCTCGTGAAGGTGGAACGGCGAGATGCCGTTTGTGAAGTCATCATCAACCGGCCAGAGGCGCGCAACGCCGTAAACCTGGAGCTATGCCACGCTCTCTTCGATGTGTTCTCGGGATTCAACATGGGCGAAGACATCCGCGCGGTGCTATTGCGCTCGGAGGGAACGGTCTTCTGCGCGGGGGCCGATCTCAAGGAGCGCGACGGGCGGGATGAAGCCTGGGTGATTGCGCGGCGGCAAGCTGCGTTCAAAGCCTACATGTCGATCGAAACCTGCCCTCTGCCGGTGGTTTGCGCGGTCCACGGCCACGTGGTCGGCTCTGGCGGTGAGATCGCCATGGCCAGCGACTTCATTGTCGCCTCGGACAAGGCGACCTTCCTGTTCCCCGAACCACAATGGGGTACGGTCGGGGCGACCCAGCGGCTCCAGCGCGTGATTGGTGTTTCGAGTGCGAAGGAATTGCTGTTCACGGGCCGCAAGCTGGGTGTCGCGGAAGCGTACGCGCGCGGTCTGGTCGCCCGGATCCTGCCCGCGGACGGGTTTCTTGAACAGGCCCGCGAGATCGCCGCGAAAGTGGCGCAGGCGCCTCACCTTGCCATGCAATTGACAAAACAGGCCGTGGACCATGGCAGCCGGACCGACTTGGCATCCGGCATCGAGATCGAATTGAGCGCGATCCGCCAGGTCCTGAGCCAGAGCAATTGGCGCGCGGGCGTCGAACGTTTCAACAGCGAGGTCGGGAATGGCTGATGTACTATCCATCCGTGAAGGACTGCTCTGCACGGTGACTGTCTGCGAGGCGCTGGCACGCGCCTGTGCGCTTGCGCCCAATGTCGAAGCCATCGTCGCGCCAGACGGCCGCAAGACCTATGCGGAACTGTCCGATGATGTCAGAAGGCTGCGCGGTGCGCTAGACACGCTCGGCGTGCGGCGTGGCGACCACGTCGCGATCTGCCTTGGCAACGGGGCGCAGTTCCACAGTCTTTTCCTGGCCCTGGCGACCATCGGCGCGGTAACCGTGCCGGTGAACACGCGCCTGCGAGCGACCGAAATCGCCTATTGCCTGCGGCAATCACGTGCGAAAGTCCTTTTTGCGGCGGACCGTCTTCTCAGCAGCGATTTCACCGCTATTCTGGGCGAAATCCTGGGGGAGGAGCCCCTGCCATGCGCTGACCTTCCGGAGCTGCAAACCGTTGTCCTGAATGGCGCCGCCGGGGCACCATGGGCACAGAGCTGGAGCGATTTCGAGAGAGCCGATTCTGACGAGGCCCCCGGCATGTCTTCTTCCGAAGATGTCGTCCTGATCCAGTACACGTCGGGCAGCACGGGGTTTCCGAAGGGCGTCATGCTGCGCCAGCACAGCCTGCTGACCAATGGATTCGCTTCGGCGCAGCGCATGGGCCTGCGGGCAGGGGACCGGTTCCATTCCGCGCGACCTTTCTTCCATGTGGCAGGAACCTCCCTGTCGATCATGGCGTGCCTGCAGCATGCAGTGACTCTTGTGACCATGGAGCGCTTTGAGGCCGCCGAAGCGCTCGCCCTGATGGAAGCCGAGCGTTGCACGCATTTCTCCGGCAACGACACGATGGCGCTCATGCTGCTCAACCATCCGGATCGACCGCGCCGCAAACTGTCTCTGCGAGGCGGCTGGGTCGCCGGCTCACAAGCGGTTCTGAAAAGGGTCGTCTCTGAACTTGGCGCCAGCGAATGCGTGGCGGGCTACGGGTTGTCCGAAGCCTCGCCCAATATCGCGCAGTCCTGCTGGTGGGAATCGGAAGAGGTCAGGACACAAGGCCTGATGCTACCCCAACCCGGGCTCGACGTCCGGATCATCGACCCGCAGTCCGGCGAAGTAACAGGGCCGGGCGAGCGGGGCGAAATTCAAGTGCGCGGCTGGTCGGTCATGGCGGCCTATTTCGAGATGCCGGAGAAGACGGCCGAAACCCTGAGCACGGATGGCTGGTTGTCGACCGGCGATCTGGGCGCGCTCGATGCCGACGGTCGGCTGGCGTTTCTCGGGCGCTTGAAGAACATCGTCAGGGTCGGCGGGGAGAACGTGTCTCCGGAAGAAGTCGAGGACCTTTTGCATCGCCATCCGGCAATCCGGCTTGCGCAGGTCGTCGGCGTGCCGGATGAGCGCCTTGTCGAGGTTTGTGCGGCATTCATCGTGCTCAACGACGGACACGATCTCGACGTCGATGCGCTCAGCGTCTGGGCCAAGCAGAACATGGCTGGCTTCAAGGTTCCGCGCCATGTCTGGTTCATCGAAGGCTTCGAGGATATCGGCATGACCGCAAGCTCGAAGATCCAGAAAAGCAAGCTGGCCGAACATGCAATCTTACTGCTATCCGAGGCTTCCTGATGCGAATAGAGACAAACGTCACGCGCCTTTTGGGGATCGACTTGCCGATCCTGCAGGCGGGCATGTCCTGGGCTTCGTCCTGCACCGCGCTGCCGCTTGCGGTCAGCCGCGCAGGGGGGCTGGGCGTTCTGGCCGCCGGGCCGATGTACATTGAGGCGCTGGAGCAATGCATCGACGAAATCCAGTCTGGTACGGACAAGCCCTTTGCCGTCAACATGCCGCTCTACCGAAAGGGCGCGGAAGAGGTTCTGGACCTGCTCGAGGCCAAGCGCATCCCTGTGATCATCGCGTCTCAGGGCGGGCCGAAGAAGTATCTGGAACGGTTCAAGGCGATCGGAACCAAGTGCATTCATGTGGTGGCGGGGGAAGAGCACGCCATCAAGGCCATGAACGCCGGGGTCGACGGTCTGGTCATCGTCGGCGGTGAGGCTGGCGGGCACCCGCCGCCGTCGCTGGTTTCGACCCTCGTCCTCGTGCGCTCTGTCGCGAAGGCCACAGACGGGTGTATCCCGCTGATTGCTTCGGGTGGCTTTGCGGATGGCCGCGGTCTTCTGGCGGCGCTGTCTCTGGGCGCGGGCGCAGCCAATTTCGGGACGCGGTTCATGGCGACCCCGGAAGCGAACATTTCCGAGGGCTACAAGCTGGCCGTTCTGGGCGCTGGCGTGTCTGACACTCGGACCGTGGGCGGCGGGCTCGGCATGATCCGCGCGATCGGAAACAGGTTCACCGACCGCATGCTGGACCTCGAAGGTAGGGGGGTTGACATCGAGACCCGGAAGGCGGTGTTCCTGGCGTCCAGCCTGAAGATGGCCGCGTTCGATGGCGACGTGGTCGAGGGCAAGATGGAAGCCGGTCAAAGCTCCGGCCTCGTGGACCGGTTGATGCCTGCGGCAGCGGTGGTAGCCGAAATCGCGTCGGACTATGCGCGGGCATTGGACGCGCTTCCGCGCGCGGTCGCCTGATGCGGGCTTTCTTCAATCCCGACCAGCTCTTGCACCGGCCACGGACGCGGTTGTCGGGGGGCGAACTGCGGCCCACGGTCGAAACGCCGGAACGCGCGGAGCGGTTGCTGGAGGCGCTGCGTGACGCCAAGGTCGACGTTACTGCGCCGGGGGACTTCCCGGAGTCATGCCTGGCCCCGCTGCACGATGAGCAGTACCTGGACTTCCTGCGCAAGGGTTTCGAGGAATGGTCGCGCAACGACGGCAACGGACCTGAAATGCGCGCGAGCGCACATCCCGTGAGGACGCGGGCGCGCGTGCCACGCGATATCCTCGGACGGGCGGGGTATTATCAGGCCGACGCAAGCTGCGTATTGATGGCGGACACCTGGTCGGCCGCCAGGGCGTCGGCGATGTCCGCACTGGCGGCAGCCGATCACGTATTGCGGACCGGCGAAGTCGCCTACGGTCTTTGCCGTCCCCCAGGGCATCACGCCACGCGCGATCTGGCGGGCGGCTTTTGTTACCTCAACAATTCGGCGCTCGCCGCACAGATGGCTGTTTCCGAAGGCCGGCGGGTCGCGATCCTTGATCTGGACGTGCATCACGGCAACGGGACGCAGGCCATTTTCTATGACCGCGAGGACGTCTTGACTATATCGCTGCATGGCGCGCCCGAGGATCTCTATCCATTCTACAGCGGCTATGCCGACGAAACCGGCATCGGTGCCGGCGTGGGAAAGAATTTCAACCTGCCGCTTGCATTGATGTCTGGGATCGCTGCATGGCAGGAGGCCATGGAACGCGCGCGGTCCGCGATTGCGGCCTTCGATCCGGATTTCCTTGTCATTGCGCTTGGCCTGGATGCGTTTGCCCGCGATCCCTTCGCCTGCATGTCGCTTCGAACCGATGACTTTGCGCGCCTCGGAGAAATGAGCCGGGTTGCATACCCGACGGCGATAATCCAGGAAGGCGGCTATCCAACCGATGAACTCGGCACCAACCTGACAAGATTCCTCGATGGCCTGACAGGCTAGAACTCCTCGAAGAAGCTCGCCGGTTCGGTTGGTGCATCGTAGGTGTTCGTATCGCCTTGCTTCAGTTCTTCGAGATACCGGAACGACGACTTCATCGCCTTGCCGAGCAGCAGCATCAAATGCCTGCGCTCCTCGTCATTCAGACTTTCCAGCATCCTCCGGTTACGGACGCGCGACTGGGCCAGGATCCGCTGGGCAAGATCCTTGCCGGTCTCCGTCAGCGACAGCAATGTGCTGCGTTTGTCACTGGGGTGGCGCTTGCGTTGGATGTAACCCCGTTTCGACAGATCCGTAATCAATCGGCTGGTCTGGCTTTTCTGGATTCCGGCTCGCTGGGCAACAATATAAAGCGGCGCATCGCCAAGAAAGTCGAGCACCGCGAGTGCGCGCCACTCCTGCACTGTCAGCTGGAAATCGTCCAGCATGTACCGCGTCGCTATTCGAGAGGAGACGGCAGCCATCCTCTGAAGATTGTAGGAAAACAGATGCCGGACGTCCGAGCTTTCGTCACCGATTCCGTCCAAGAGTGGTTGCGCAATGCTCTCTGCCGTGGACGGTCTGTTCATCTGGACGCCTTTTTTAATCGCTTGTTGAAGGTTGAGTAAAGGTTTGATTGCATGCTCACTCACAAAGCATACCAAGTCAACTATATAGGATCATTTTGACAGACACTTGTTCTGGATTTGCGATGTTTGATCCGCATTGAGACTCTCGAAGACTTTTTAACCTTTTCTGGTGGTGCATGGTGTTCTGATGCCCCTGCATTCAGTTCAGCCACGACACATGTGGACAAAGGGGCAAGCTTGATCATTGGAGGCAAGTGCAAAGTGTGCTTGAACGCGCCAGCCGCTTTGCAATTTGCTAAAGAGATCCACGAGAAAACGGGGGTCCGTCACGGTCCGGATTAAAAAACGCGTTTAAGTCCTTCCGCACTTTTTACCGAAAAGATCACCTTCGGACGGAACTATCACATTGCTTGGAGTCGTTGAATTGTCGGAGTGTGTCGACTGGGCCGCGCTATGGCGTCTAGCCTATTAGTTAACAGCACCGTGCTCTCCGACAATTCGCGGACGTGCATAGGAAAGTTGTCATTAGCCGAGCCGAACGTGCGGCGAAACTCACTTTTCGTCGTTCAGAAATTCCAGCACATGCCGATTGAATACCTCGGGCAGTCCCTACTCAGATTATATCTATAGCATTGTAAATGACCGGGGTCAGTTAAAAAAGTAACAAAAATAATCTAATTCTGCGGGGGTTCAGTACACAAAAAGAAGCCGCACGACGGTATAAATCTACCGCCGCGCTGGCGAAAACGTTAAAGTGCTGCGTACACCTCGTCGATTGCCTTGGCCATGATCCTTCCGATCTCGTCAACTTGTTCAGGTTTGACGATCAGAGGCGGGGCCAGAGCGATGGCGGTGCCAAGTGCTCGGCAAATCAGACCGAGCCGGAAGGCGGCGTCTTGGACTTTGGCAGGAACGCCGGCCTCTGCCGGGAAGGGCGTACGGCCCTCCTTGTCGGAGACGAACTCGATGCCCCACATGAGACCCACTCCGCGGACCTCTCCAACCAGCGGATGGTCGCGCAGCGGTGCCAGCACACTTTCCATCCGCGCGCCAAGCACGGCCACCCCATCTATGACGCCGTCTTCGTCATAGATGCGCAGCGCCTCATTTGCCACAGCGCAGGCGACGGGATGTGCACCATAGGTGTAGCCGTGTCCGAAAACACCGATCTTGCGGCTCTGTTCGAGCATGGACTGATAAATGGACTCTGAAATCAGAATGGCGGATAGCGGCATGTATGCCGCCGTTAGGGCCTTCGCGCAGGTGATGAGATCGGGCTTTAGTCCAAATGTCTCACTACCCCACCATGATCCGGTTCTGCCGAACCCGGTGATCACCTCGTCGGCGACCATGAGTACTTGGTACTTGTCGAGTACCGCCTGCACCTTCTCGAAGTACCCCACGGGAGGAAGAATGACGCCGCCGGTCCCCATGGCCGGTTCGGCGAAGAATGCCGCAACCGTTTCCGGCCCCTCAGCGAGGATCAGGTCTTCGATCTCCTGCGCGAGTCGGGTCGAGAAGGCTTCCTCGGCTTCTCCCGGGAGGCCTTCTCGATAGAAATGTGGGCAAGTAACCTGTAGAAACCCGTCCAGCGGTAGGTTCCAATCGGTGTGAAGATGCGGCAGCCCGGTGATGCTGGCCGAAGCGATTGATGTTCCGTGATAGCCACGCTGGCGCGAGATAATCTTACGTTTTTCAGGGCGCCCCTGTGCCGCGAAGTGATACCAAATTAGCTTGACAGCTGTGTCGTTCGCTTCAGAGCCTGAACTCTGGAACAAAACTTTCGACATTGAGACTGGAGAGATTTCGAGGAGTTTGGCAGCCAGGTCGATAGCCGGTTCAGTGCCACGATGAGCGAAGTTCTGGTAATAAGGCAAGATATCGAACTGCTTGGCGGCAGCCTTGGCCAATCGGTCTTCTTTCAGCCCAAGGGCCGTGCACCACAAGCCGGACATGCCCTCGATGTACGTTTTTCCTGTGTCGTCAGTGACGATTGCGCCATCGCCCGAAGCCATGATCAGGGGGCCAGACTTTTCGTGCAGGTCAAGATTCGTCTGGGGATGTATTTGGCTTTGGATGTCACGGGTTGCGAGTGAATTCGACAACATGCTTTTGTCCTCCTTGCAGTTTCGCTGAGGATTCCACTCCATTGATTGAAAAACAATTCGTCTTTATCTTGATTCAGAATGAAGCAGAGGTTGGCAATGAGCGCGCGAGATATTTTTAAGGGAATGCACGAATTCTTGCTGGTTGGGCAAACCAAAAGTTTCCGCAAGGCAGCCGAGATCAAAGGAGTTTCGCCCGCTGCAGTAAGCGCGTCCGTAAAGCAACTTGAGGCGCGACTGGACCAACAGCTGTTTCACCGCACGACACGATTTGTCGAATTCACACCTGCCGGGCGGCTCCTATTTGATCGATTCAATTCCTCGCTGCATCTGCTGGAAGATACAATGGAGGAGCTTTCATCACTGAAGACGGCGCTATCGGGCGTACTGCGCATTTCCGTTCAGAATCTAGCAGTGGAGCCGGTTCTTCTCTCGGCATTGGCGGAGTTCGCAGATATGTATCCCAATGTTCGGGTCGAAATCGACAGCCGTGAGGGTGCCACCGATATCCTGAGGGATGGCACGGATATCGGCATTCATATCGGCCAATATATCTCGCCAGAGATGATCGCGGTGCCGGTCTCACGACCAACGCCTTGGTTGGTCGCCGGGTCTTCAAAATACCTCGATGCGAACGGGCGTCCCGA
The DNA here is from genome assembly GCF_040148765.1 of Sulfitobacter sp. NFXS29. Taxonomy (NCBI): domain Bacteria; kingdom Pseudomonadati; phylum Pseudomonadota; class Alphaproteobacteria; order Rhodobacterales; family Roseobacteraceae; genus Sulfitobacter; species Sulfitobacter sp. NFXS29. The sequence goes on along the minus strand of NZ_JAGDED010000011.1, from coordinate 117,230 downwards.
TGAGCCTCGCGACGTCCTGAATTTCCGTTGCATTCGCCGCACTTGGCCCGACAGCGAAAATCACTACCGCTGGGAATTCGTTCAGAATGGACAAATGGTACGTATTGATCCGCCAGAAGGACTGACAGTGACCGACTTTGCCATGGCGGTGGGCCTTCTGACACGGCATGCCGGGCTTTGCTACATCACAGATGATATGTTTCGGGCGGCACGTGCCATTGTTCCAATGGAGCAGGTCTTAGCGGATTTCATGCCACCGCCAGACCAGATCTATGCATATTACAGCCCTGCAATGAAGGGTGTAAGGCGTGTGTCCGTCTTCGTGGATATTCTCCGAGGTAGAGCAAAATAAGGCTTCATTGGTCAATCATATAGTATACCTTCGCACATATATCGACACTTCAGGCCGTGACGAAGGAAACATTGCATTTCGGAGACACGCTTCCCGCTGAGCTCAGTCATGATCCCTTCACGGCAATCCTGACCCCACGCCCTATCGGATGGATAGGAACCAAGAGGGTGTTGTCACGTTAACTCACTGAGTTGGCAAGTCGGTTGCAGATCAGGCAACATTTGCCGCTGTCTTGTAAGCCTTGAACGCTTCGAGCCGGTTGTAGCGGATGGTGAGGGCAGAGCGGCGGCGGGCTGGGACAGAGAAACGATTGCGGGTTGCGGACTGCATAGATACGAAGCGTTGTAATCCACCCGGCGATCGGAAGCCTTGCATCACCCGCTCTCGTTTTCGGAAGGGCAAGTGGCTGTTCTCGGCGCAGTTATTGAGCCCCTTGTGGGACCAATGATCTAGGCCAGGCGCGACCTCGCGCTTGGCAGCCCCATATGAGCGCAGTTTGTCCGTAATGATCCTTTTTGGCTCGAAGCCCCAACGTCTCATTAGCTTGACCAAAAGCCGCTTTATGGCGCGCTTGTCTCGCCGCGATTGGAGGATTTCGTCAAGCACGAAGCCGTGTTGGTCGACCGCGGCAGAGCCAGTATGCCTGGCCCGCGATCTTACAACGACTTCGTCTAAGTGCCAGACGGCATCGTCAACTTGCGGGGCGTGACCTGAAATCGTACCGACCGACATGACAAAAGCCAAACATTCCGGCGCCTTCAAAGGCCACCGTTTCCCGCCTGAGATCATTGCCTATGCGGTCTGGTCTTATTTTCGGTTTCCCTTGAGCCTACGCGATGTCGAGGATCTACTTGCCGCGCGGGGCATCATCGTAAGCTACGAAACGATCCGGAAGTGGGTTGGAAAATTTGGCACAAACTATGCCGCGACCATCAGGCGGGATCGGCCCGCACCATCTGATAAATGGCACCTTGATGGAGTGGTTATTCCTATCCGCGGGCGTAAGTTCTGGCTTTGGCGCGCGATCGACAGCAAGGGTGACGTTCTTGATGTTCTGGTGCAATCTCGGCGCAATACGCGCGCCGCGAAACGTTTCTTCCGCAAACTATTCAAACAATATGGGCGACCGCGCGTTGTGATAACGGATAAGCTCGGCAGCTATAGTGCGGCTTTGAAAAGCCTCGCTCCCGGTATCGAGCACCGAAGGCATAAAGGCTTAAACAACAGATCTGAAGGCTCGCATCGACCGACGCGGCGCCGAGAAAAGATCATGGCCCGCTTCAAATCGCCCGGCCAAGCACAGCTCTTTTTGTCTGTCCACGATCAAGTCCAAACCGTATTTCGCCCTCGCCGCCACAAACTGTCCGCTCCGGCCTATCGACAATCTCGCTCAGATGCTCACATCATTTGGGACGACATCACATGTGAGTTGAAGGCCGCTTGACCAGGGGAGTGTGGCTCCTTTTCGGCAAGATCCGATAAGTTGACGATGCCGATCGAGGGTGCCTGAGCCAGCCACATGCGAGGGCAGGGAGATGCCGTCACTTTTCGCTTCTGAGCGGCACCACATTTTAGGTATCCACCCATTTTCCAGTAGACGCAGATTACTTCCCCGACCCGATAGTGCTCAACGTCCGCGTCATTATACTCAACGAAGGCGTCGAACACCTCATTATCATTATAATCTCCATTGCCGCATTTGTAATGTCTTCTGCGGCCATATCGTCCTGGAGTTCATCTAGATCAATGCCCCCGGCCGCGAGGGCCTTGGCGAGCTCTTGCGCGGTCTCGGGCTGAGCGCGTTCGACAGGATGGACTTGGGAAATAACGATAGTTTTCATTTTCTAAGCTTCTTCATCAATCTGTATTCATGCAGTTATTTGGATCACGAAGGGCCTATTTGGTGTTGGTTTTTCCTGCAATACCCATGCTAGCTTTTCTGCCCGGGTGGTGCCCTCAGGGATGCCCCAGAGGCTGCAATGACCCGAAAAGGCCGGTGCCGTTCCGGGCCGCGGAGCATAACACATGGGTGTCCTTCCGATATGGAAGGAGGCGCTAAGTGTTTTAGCTTGGCTCAGAACTTGGAAATCACGCACGACCACCCTGACTGGTTCGCTGGCTGAGGAATGAATCTCAAACTGATCGATGACCGGTTTCGATCATGAGCGGCTTTTGTCACATGGGTCACCGCTTCAAAACATCCAAAATCTGGCGACCAAGAGCCATTGGGTCGAACGGTTTTGGTATGATTTCTTTTGCTCCTAGACTAAATAGCTCCGCTTCACTCGCCGCGCCTACGCGGGCCGTCATAAAAATGGCGGGTACATCTTCTAGACTTGGGAATTCGCGTAGCCGTTCCAATGTTTCCGGTCCTGACATCCCCGGCATCATGACATCCAGTAGCAGGACATCTGGCATGTAGTCCGGGGCAATTGTGAGCGCTTCTTCTCCGGATAGGCAACCGACGGTTTCAAAGCCCCCTGAAAGCTCTAAGGACATCTTCGCCACCTCCAGAATATCCGCATCGTCATCTACATGCAGCAGTTTGAGCATGGTACGTTCCTACAAAATTTCATTCTGAGACCTCCAAGAAAGAGAAGTGTTGAAGCAACCCCTTTGGCATGAACTTCTAGGCCCGCAATAGCAAATTTGATAAAGCGAGCTAGGGCAGAGCTCAGAGCGTGATGCTTGATCGCAATTCAGGCAGGCTCACACAGCTGCGCAGAATTTGTTGTCTGGGTCAGCACTGGGATAGGCAGGTTGTCGATCAGCCGCACCCCATTCAGCCACGCGGCTGCGAACAGACGCGCGGGCTGATCAGCTGTCTCTATGGCGAGCAAGCCGGGATCGCTGCGCACTTCAAAATAGTCGACCTTGTCAAAACCAGCGACAAGGAGAGCTTGATGCGCGGTCTCCAAAGCTTGAGAAACGTTGCCACCGCGGCCGATGACGTTAGCCGCACTCTCCAACACGCGCCCGAGAACCGGGGCCGTGGCACGTGCTCCGCTGCCAAGCCGCAGATTGCGTGAGGACATAGCGAGACCATCCTCCTCGCGGACCGTTGGGCATGCTACAATCTCGGTTTTGAGATCAAGATCGTTCGCTACCCGGCGTACTACCTGGAGCTGTTGATAGTCCTTATCCCCAAAGAAGGTATAATCCGCATCGGTTTGCAAAAGCAGTTTTGTTACCACGGTAGCCACGCCATCAAAATGTCCCGGCCGGTCGCCGCCGCATAGCCCATCGCTAACTCCAGACACCGAGACCGTGGTGGAGAACCCCGAAGGATAGATTTCCTCCGGAGCCGGCACGTAAAGCGTGTCAATTTTCAGCGGGGCCAAGGTGCGAGCATCGCTCTCTTCGGTTCTGGGATAATTTTCCAAATCTTCTGGATTGTTAAACTGACGCGGGTTCACAAAAACCGTCACGATCACCCGGTCGGCGCGGGCGAGGGCGGCTCTGACAAGGCTTAAATGGCCGTCATGTAGCGCACCCATCGTGAGCACAACGCCGATCGTCTCGCCGCTACGGCGCCAATCCCGGGTTTGGGCTTGCAACTTAGCCTTTTGACGAATGATCCTCATGGGGATGCTCTCTATTTTGTAAAAATGTGATCGGCGGAAGGAAAGGTGCGAGAGCGCACTTCAGAGGCGTAGGTCTCAATTGCCGCTGAGGCGTCGGCGGCGAGATGAGCGTAACGCTTTACGAACTTCGGCTTAAAGGCGTCAAATAAGCCAAGCATGTCATCTATTACGAGGATCTGGCCGTCACATCCTGCTGAAGCGCCAATACCGATTGTCGGAATTGGGACCTTGGCAGTGATGTCATCGGCTAGGCTGGCAGGCACTTTCTCTAGGACAACCGCAAATGCACCGGCGTCAGCAACTGACTTCGCGTCTTCCAGGACCCGAGTAGCGTCCGTGCCGCGGCCCTGCACCTTATACCCTCCAAAGGAGTTCACCGCCTGTGGCGTGAGTCCGATATGCGCCATTACGGGAATGCCGCGTTCGGCTAAAAACCGGATGGTTTCTGCCATGTGCTGCCCGCCTTCAAGCTTTACGGCGCTGGCGCCAGTATCTGCCATGAGTTGTGCCGCGTTGCGAAATGCTTGAGCCGGACCCTCTTCGTAACTGCCGAATGGCAAATCGATAACCATCATTGCTCGTTCGACCCCGCGAGCCACTGCTCGTCCGTGCAGGGTCATCATCTCCATTGTCACATTAAGAGTTGAGGAGAGGCCGTGCAGCACCATGCCTACACTGTCTCCAATGAGGATGAGGTCGCAATGACCATCAGCCATCTTTGCCACCGGGGTGGTATAAGCGGTTAGGCACACCAAAGGAGTTGTGCCTTTGCGCGCAAGAATGTCGGCGGCAGTTAAGGTCTTTGTGGGTGCAGAAAAGCTCATCTTAGGTACTCAAGTTTACGTTAGGTAAGGTTTCTAGCGAGCTGCATGTTGGCTTGCAAGCGCAGCGCAATTTTATTGCGCTAACAGTTCGAAATATTTTTGAATGTTGAAAGAAAAACGCTGTGCTTACGGCCCCCACGAGACGCCTTATAACCATTGGACGCGCTGGAGTGACAAAGGCATCTTCGCAAAGATCATGTTGGGACTGGCCGCCGGACACAGCGAAAAAATACCGTAATGATTGATGCTACCTACCTGAAGGCTCACCGTACAGCGTCCAGTTTAGGCGTCAAAAAGGGGGGCGCGAACGTCTGTTCGGACGGACCAAAGGCGGCATGAACACCAAACTGCATGCAATCTGCGATAGCCGGGGACACCCACTCAATGCGTTCGTAACGGCAGGAAAGGTGAGCGACTATATAGGTGCGCGGTGGTCATGTCCCAGGGAGAGGTGTAACTTCTGGTAGCGCCTTTGGTGGCGTCCGCGCCCTTCATGAGGCGCCGTAGGACGTCATCAAAGACGCGGTGGTCATCGGTGAATTTTCGGTGAGGTCGGGTTGCGAACATCAACCTGAACCGAAGGAAGACCCCGATGACCAAACCTATGATGGACCTGAAAGAGCTTGTCGATAAGAGCGCGGATGCCGATCTTCATCGAGATATGATCGGTTTTGCCGCCGAAAGGCTGATGGAATTGGAGGTTGGTGCGAAAACCTGTGCCGACTATCATCAGAAGACGCCGGAGCGGAAGGCGCAGAGAAACGGCTTCCGCGAACGCGATTGGCAGACGCGGGCCGGGAACGTGGAACTGCGGATCCCGTAGCTGCGCACCGGCAGCTATTTTCCTTCTTTCCTGGAGCCGCGGCGGGCGACAGAGAAGGCATTGAGCGCGGTTATTCAAGAAGCTTATGTCCATGGCGTCTCAATCCGTTCCATGGACGATCTCGTGCAGGCAATGGGCGGTACCGGCATCTCGAAGAGCCAGGTTAGCCGCCTGTGCGAAGAGATTGATGAGCGGGTTGATGCATTTTTCACCTGTCCGATTGATGGCGAATGGCCCTATCTGTGGATTGATGCGACTTATCTCAAGGTTCGTCAGGGCGGGCGTATCGTCTCCGTTGCCGTCACCATCGCCGTCGGCGTCAATACAGACGGCCGCAGAGAGGTGCTGGGCATGTCCATCGGCCCGTCCGAGGCCGAAACCTTCTGGACGGAATTCCTGCGCGATCTGGTGCGGCGCGGGCTATGTGGTGTGAAGCTGGTCATCAGCGATGCCCATGAGGACATCAAGGCCTCAGTGGCACGCGTGCTGAACACGAGCTGGCAGCGTTGTCGGGTGCATTTCCAGAGGAACGCTCTTGCGCATGCGGGCAAGAGCAACCGACGCGTCGTCTCCGCCTTTATCGCCACCGCCTTCGCACATCCGGACCATGCGGCGACGAAAGCCCAATGGCGCAACGTCGCAGACCAGATGCGGGGCAAGCTGCCCAGGCTCTCTGGGTTGATAGATGATGCCGAGGAGGACGTGCTCGCTTACATGACCTTTCCCTATCAGCATCGGACGAAGTTGCATTCGACGAATCCGATTGAACGTTTGAACGGCGAGATCAAGCGCAGGACAGACATCGTCGGGATCTTTCCAAATGAGGCTGCCATACGTCGGCTCGTCGGCGCCATCCTCATGGAGCAGACCGAGGAGTGGACTGTGCAGCGTGCGCGCTACATGACGCTTCCGTCATGGGGCTTTAGTGGTCAAGCCGGAATCGGCGCAAAAATTCCGCTGCGATCCACCAGTATGGCTGCAGCATATGAGACGCGGGGGCGCGGAGACCGTAAATCTCGGAGCGCAGCCCGCGTCGCACGCCCCGTAAGGTCGTCCATATTGCTCTATACTCCTTCGGCAGCAACGAAGCTTGCAATCTCAGCCCTCACGCCGGTGTCATGCTTCCGTCCGTGGTTGGCATGCAGGGCCACCTACATGATGTCGGTGAGATCGGTTCCTGGATGCCTATCTGGAAAACGCGCTCGAACGGATTGCTCGGCGGCGGCGTCATATCCGGCGTTGCCAGGAACCGCGTCCCGGTGGGGACCTCGTCTTGGCAGGCTGAATCCTGCCAGGAGCTGTTGTACCTCCTCTTTCCGATCGTGTCGCAAGGTCAGGCGGTAGCCGCTGTACCTGGGGCTTCGTTTTGAACACCGCTTCATGCAGAACTCCGTGCCATCCAGCCACATGCGGTGCAGCACAACTCCGATGCGTCCTGCGACCGCCACGGTGGCGCGTTTCTGCCCCCGGCGCTTGGCGACCTGTAATCCCCACGCCTTGAGCCAGCACGGTCTTGCTCGGTGCATCAGTACGGTTGCCGCGTTGAACCACGCAGTTCGCAATGATGCATCACCCGCTTTTGTGATCCGACCAGAAACGTCTCGTTCGCCAGACTGCTCTCTCCGCGGTGTCAGACCGGCCCATGGGCCGATATCGCGCGACGAGTGGAATCGCCTTGGATCATCAATCGCCGACCGAACCGTCAGCGCGACTACGGCGCCGACGCCAGGCATGGTCATCATTAGCCTACAGGCATCGTCATGACGTGCGAGTGCGAGGACCCGACGCTCGAAAGCAGAAAGTTCACTACGCAGTACTGCTCGGGCCCTCAAGATCGCTGCAGATGCAGCCTCCAAAGCAGAGTTTCCTGCTACCAGTTCTCGGATCCGCTCTTCGTAGCGGATTTTGCTGACAGGACCGAGCTTCAGCCCGAAGTTGCGCAACACTCCCCGGAGCGATTGCTCGATATCCAGCAACGCTTTCTGAACCGCCTTGCGAGCACTGAGAAGAGCGCGCATCTCTTGCGCCGAAACCGATTTGCAATGGACCGGCCTGAACCAGCCCATGCGCAGCAGCCGCGCGATACCCTCGGCATCGCGTCGGTCGGTCTTGACGGGCATCGCCTTTAAGACCGCCTTTACCTGGCGCGTTTCCATCAGAATGAGCTCGAAGCCTGCCTCTTGCAAGCCACGATGGAGCCATTGTGACAGTGGTCCGGGCTCGAGGCCGATCGCTTCTATGGGCCATGGCAGATCACTTAAGAACGAGATGTAAGCTTCAGGTTCGCTTACGATCTGCGCTTGCTTCAGGATCTGCCCACGTTCGTCGAGTACGCAGACTGCTGAACTCGCGAGCGAAACGTCGATACCAACGAAAATCTTGTCATCCTCCACTGAGATGTGAAAGCGCCAGAGTATCAGAACCTGGCCGCCCCATGACGACATCTGGAAACCTTGACACCGGTCTGCGATGATCCCATCATCAGCCTGTATGCAACTCAGACGGACTGATCAGCTCGGCCCGTCGAAAGCGCCCGGCTAGCCGCAAGGTACACCACGCTATGGGACATGATCTGCGCGGTAACCGCGTGATTGGACTTGCAGTTACCCATAAGTTTGGTGCGGCGAATTGATTCACCCATCAATCTTGCTCTTGCCCGCGCAGCCCCGATCATGATTCGTCATGTGGCACCGAATGAATGAAGTGCAGATATGGGACAGAATTGGGTGGGGACGGAAACTGCCAGATGTGATCTGGGAGATGTTCGACTGAACGGGCGGCTCGAAGCAATGCTCGCGGCCCTTGGAGATCGTCCGGGAAAATCGCTGGCCACGGCGTTCCGAGACTGGTCGAACACCAAGGCGGCATACCGTTTCTTTTCAAATGAGAATGTCAGCGAAGACAAGTTTCTTGAGGGTCATTTCGCCGCCACTGGCTTGCGCTTCGAGGCCACCAACGGTACCATTCTGATCTTACAGGACACCACGGAATTCACCTTCAAACGGTTCGCTCCGGAGAAGGTCGGGTTCAAGAAGATATCCACTGGACGCAAAATGAAAGAGGGCCGGGGACCGCCGCTCTTAAACGCAAGATCAACCCGACCCGTGTGCCTATTGAAGAGAAAGCATGCGTTGGCTCGACAATTTGCGCCTGTCCACCGAATTAACTGGGGCACCTGAGCGCTGTGTGCATATCGGTGATCGGGAAAGCGACATCTATGAACTCTACTGCCTGGCCGACGAGCTCGGGACGGGGTTCCTCGTGCGTAGCTGCGTCGAGCGTTTGGCGGAGGATGGCGGAACGACCATCGCCAAAGTGATGGCTGAAGTGCAATCCAGTGGCACGCATGAGGTCCGGTTCCGCGACGCGCAGGGCAAGGATCATTGCGCCGTGCTGTCTGTCAAACAAGCGACCATGACTGTTCGGCCCCCGATCGGGAAGCAGAAGAAATACCGGCATCAGAACCTCCAGATAATCCATGCCGAGGAACTCAATCCGCCAGAAGGCAGAGCGCCTGTCTTCTGGAAGCTGATCACGAACCTGCCGGTTACGACCCATGCCGACGCCGTCCACAAGCTCGATTGGTACGCGTTGCACTGGAAGATCGAGACCTTCTTTCGAACCCTGAAGACTGGGTGCCGGATCGAGGAACTTCTTAGCCACAGTTGATCGGCCATGCCTGTGTGGCGCTGACCCCCATTCATACGTTGATCGCGTGCCACGTGCTGAATGCTGGCCGTTTGCATGGTGACGGTACCACAGTGCCGCCACTGGCGCGTGGTGGCGCAAAGACGGCGCGACTGCCCGAGATGCCTGTGTCACGCTTGCCAGAGCTGTTACCCTGGAATTGGAAGGCCGCCATGGGATTGAAGAGGATTGCTGCATGACGCTGGTCGCGCGCATCAAGGTCACATTGTCCGATGTCGAGCCTCAGGTGCTTCGACGCTTTGATGTGCCCCTCAAGATCAAGCTGAACCGCCTGCATGATGTGATCCAGGCTGCCATGGGATGGACCGACAGTCACCTGTATGAGTTCAAGGCCGGCGGCAGCGGCTGGGGCGTACCAGACCCAGATGGTTTTTACGATGGCCCGATGCCCGCCAGCAAAACCAGCCTGCTTGACGTGACCGAAGATGTGGGAACCAAGACCATCCATTACACCTATGACTTTGGCGACAACTGGCACCACGTGATCAAGATCGAGAAAATCGATGGGTCTATGGCGGGTGTCGCAGATCCACGCCTGGTAAGGGCCATCGGAGCTTGCCCTCCGGAGGATGTGGGCGGCTTCTCCGGCTACGCTGACTTTCTTGAAGCCATGGCCGACCCCAAGCACGAAGAACACGATCAGATGCTGGTGTGGTATGGGGGGACAGTTCGACCCGGATGAGACAGAGATCGGTCGCATCCTCGATAACTTCGAGCGCTCGCCAAAAAATGGGCCCCGAAGCCGCGCAAACCAAAAGCCGCACCCAAACGCCTCTGATCAATACGGTGCGCCCACGGCCTTCGCCGAATGCTTACGTTCTGGGAACCCTTGACCATGACCATGTTCCTCGGGCTGGCGATCACGCTGGTCGGGGTGTGGTTTACCTCACGGGGATCGTTCCCAACCGAAGACGCTGCAACCAAGCTGATTTACTTGGCGATCCGAAACTTTGAGAGAGGCGGCCGGAACGTTCGAGAATGGTTTGCGGCTCGCATGCGAAATGCGCAGCTCGCAATCATTTCGCCATAATGTTCGAGGATCGCTTCAATGCGTGACTGTATTTAAAACCCGCATGGGCCAGACCAGATACACAAAGTTCATGACACTCCCGTGCCGATGCCGTCACTTTCTTTGGTGGATAAGCGGGAAACATTTACACAATTAATTACTCTTGTGAACTGAAAGCAGCGCTTCGTGGAACGCCGAGACGACACGTGTCATCTGGGGCGAGCGTCGCCTAGCGCAATAGTATTTCGCTTTATAATTGAACTTTTCTTTTGAAACTCCCTTAAGCTTTTCGGATTGAACTAGGTACGATATTAAGTGACTTGGAAGAAATCCAACGAAACGACCCGAGAGTATCATGACCAACACAGCTTCCTGATCTGACCCACTTGCGCTTCTTATCAGCCCATGGTCGTGCGCAAGCATCATGCTCGGCGAAAGGTAATCCAACGCGGCAAGTTTCTGGTGACGCAAATCATCCCAATCAAGATTGCTGTGGTCCGCTTCGAACCAGGGATGTCTGGTGCCCACACAAAGTATCATCTCTTCGTCAAACAATTCATCGTAAAAGATGCTATCGTGCTGACGATTAGTAGGTAGAACCGCTAGCTGAAATTGACCATTCAATACCCCTTGTTCGAGAGTTGTGATACCAGCTACGTGGAGCCTCAACTCTACATTCGGAGCAACCTCGTGAAACCGAGCCAGAGCCTCTGGTATGCGAGATTCCGGATTGGTAGAGGTGTTCTCGAAAATTCCGACATTCAGTTCTCCCTGCATACTCTGGTGCATGTCGTAGACAGTTCTCCGAAAAGACTCGGTTGCCGCCAACAACTCTATCGTTGCTTGGTATACCTTCGTTCCTTCTACAGTCAGCAGAAAACCGGAGCGACCGCGTCGGCAGAGCTCTAATCCTAATCTCTGCTCCAGGTCGGTCAGATGCCGACTTATCGTTGAAAGTGCCAGGTTGAGCTCTGACTCGGCTGCTGACAACCCTCCACAATCCGCTACTGCTTTGAAAATGTACAGTAACTTTAGATCAACTGAGGAGATCTGCCTAATGTGTGGCTTCGATTTTAGTTGCATGATCTTTAAAGTAACATTTGAAACTTTGTAATTCAACAAAGTAAATTCTTGCGGCAGGCTGCGGACCGACACCGAGCTCAAGTTGGGTCGCGCGGCGGGTCTTAGCGAGAAGCGGGCCAACCTTGCGCTTCGAGGTCTCAACAAACACGGGTAAATGCATCTTTCAGGTGCTTTGGAGGAGATACGATGACTTTAAAAACCACTACAAACACGAGCGCCCATGTTGGTATGTCGCTGTCCCATCGCCGTTATATCGATTTTGGAAAGGCCCATTATGATGGCAATCTGGTCGATGGCGGCTTCCTGCTCGGTCAATACAGCGATATTGCGACGGACTTGAGCATCCAGATGGACGGTCACGAAGGCCTCTTCGCCTCGTATAGCGAGGTGACGTTCCATGCACCGGTCCGCGGCGGCGACGTGCTTGAGGTGAAGGTAGATGTCGAGGCGATTGGCCGCCGCAGTCGATCGCTCTCTTTCAGTACTTGGGTCGTCTCCCGCGCGATCCCTGAAAGAGGAGCGGGCTGCGCCGAAGTGTTAACTGACCCGATCCTTGCCGTGGTGGCAAAAGGAACCGTCGTAGTTCCACTGACCTTTCAAATTAGCGAGTGACTGCCATGACCGGTCAGACCCATTACCCTACGCTTTGGAACCTTCTGGAAAGACAGGCGTCAGATACACCTCGGAAGGATTTTCTCAGGACGCCGGACTGCGCAATTGACTACGGCTCGGCAAGCGCTCTTGTGGATCGATTTGCGGCCGGTCTGCAGGAACGCGGCATTCGCCCTGGTGACCGTGTTGCCCTTGTCATGTCCAACAGTATCGAACAAGTCTTGGTTTGGTTGGCGACGATCCGGGTGGGTGGCATCCACGTTCCTCTGAATGCGGGACTGTCGATGGAGTTACTCGCTCGGTCTTTGCGACAGGTGAAACCGAAGTTTGTGATTACGGACGCGGAGTTTGTCGAACTCACGGAAAACGCGTTGCAGGAAGCAGGTAGTGACCCTATTTCGGTGTTTGTTTATAGCGACGGACCGTACAAGAAACGCAAATCGACACTCGATATTGAACCACTTTCGGCACTCGAAGGTTCCTACGCACCCACACAGTGCGTTGTCGATCAACTTGCAACGGCAACGCTCCTTTTCACGTCGGGCTCGACAGGCGTGCCCAAAGCCTGCGCTCTCTCTCACCGCTATCTTGTGCGAGCCGGGGAGATCCACTGTCGCTATTTGGATTTGGCCAGCACCGACGTCCTCTTCACCCCGTTTCCCCTATTTCACATCGATGCTGCAACGCTCACGGTCGGAGCCGCGCTGGCTATAGGCGGAACAGCGGCACTTAGCTCGCGGTTCTCAGCCTCACGCTTCTGGAGCGAAGTCCGCGCCTGCGAAGCTACGGTATTCAATTTTATGGGGGCAACAGCCAATATTTTATGGAAACAAGCGCCAACCAAAGATGACAAGAATCACAAGGTTCGTTTGGCTTGGGGGGTCCCGATGCCAACATGCGAACCGCGATGGCAAGCGCGTTTTGGATTTCCCCTAATTGAGGTCTACGGAATGACAGACGCCGGTTTACCCGCGTATCAGCCTCTTGACCTTCCGCGCCGTGCAGGTTCTTGCGGTCGTGTGATTCCCGAATATGAAATTTGTATTGCCGACAGCGAGGGACACTCTCTGCCAGCAGGACAAGCAGGGGAAATCCTAATCCGATCGCATGAAGAAGGGCTAATCATGAACGAATATTTCGAAATGCCTGAAGCCACACAGAAGGCTCTCCGGGGTGGCTGGTTCCATACCGGGGACATCGGGCAACTGGATTCCGAAGGTTACCTTTATTTTCATTCTCGCGGATCAGAGGTAATTCGGCGTCGGGGCGAAAACATTGCGGCAACTGACGTTGAAAATGCTCTCAACCAACATCCGCTTGTCCAAGAGACCGCTGCAGTCGGCGTACCAAGCGAACTCTCGGAAGACGACATCAAGGTCTTCATTGCGCTCCAAGAGGGGGCAATTGTCGATCCTGCCGCACTCGTCGAGTACTGTCGTGCGGAACTGCCAAAATACATGATCCCACGCTACGTCGAAATAACAAAAAACCTTCCGAAAACGGCTACGCAAAAAATTGATCGCCGTTCGCTATCTCTTCGGCCCATGACATCCAATACATGGGACGCAGAGATCGACAACTAGTTATGCAAGAGCGTTGTTGCAGAAGTCGACGTCAGGACGTGATCCCGCTTTCGGTAGCTAAGGTCAGGCCAAGCGTTGGATCTCAGCGGTCTGATGATCGGTATCCCTTGGCGCGATCCGGTCGTCGGAGGGCTTCAGGTTTGTCATCCGGGCTTCGATCCTGCTGCGACATGATAGCCGGACCACCGCATCCTGATCGTCCGTCCGAGGTACCGCGTGGCCGACAGGGTGTAGTTCCTGGCGAGCGAAGCCGGGTAGCCTTCCTTACAAAGGCGGCCGTTCTTGCGAATGGGAATGACTCCCGCACCGCCACGCGCCAAGATCGCCTGTTATGGTGACGATTTCCACTTCACTCGGAATCTAGTTCAGGAGTTCGGACAGCACAAGGCTTTAGCACTTTCGGCTAGAGGTGAACTCCACTGCCGGGATGTCTCCAGTTGCGGTATCCATGGCCAGATGGACCTTGCGGTATTGGCGGTGGTGGTGCGTTCCGTGCTTTTTGACCAGCCACTCGCCGTCGTCGAGAAACTTGATGCGGGAGCGGTCCAACAGGAGGTCCAGGGATGCCTGAGGCCGGCGGAACGAGAGACGGACGATGATCGTCTTCTGGCACCGGCTGAGCCTGTAAAAGTCGTGTGCCGGACAGTTCAGCCTTGCTATTTTGAGTATTCTCGAAACCATATCCGTCGTTTGCCGGCGGAACAGGCCGAAGAACACCTTCACCATCAGACAGAACAGGATGGCCGTGTCGGAGAACACTGGCGGTCGCCTCGGCTGGCCGCATTTCGGAGCCAGCCAAGACATGTGCCGGTCCAGCTAGATGAGGAACGCCCCGCGCCACTTCAGCCCGTCGCTATAGAATTTCCAGTTCCTCGTAGGGTAGCGGGCAGGTTCAGGCTACGTCATCGCAGGCTCTTAACACACCGGATTTACGCAGTGGATCCTCACAATCTGTTGATGCCTTCGCCGAACAGGTAAAGACGGCGACGGACGGACCTGGGTCCGGGGCGCAGCTTCAGTGAAAGCACGACCTTTACGCTTGGCGATCAGGGCATCCTAACCCGAACTCACGGCGTCAGTGCGGCCATGGCGGTCTGCTATGACCTGCGCTTCCCCGAGTTGTTCCGCGACTACGCCACGGCCGGGGCCGGGATCCTCTTTTTGCCGGCGGCATTCACCCGAACCACCGGCGATGCAAACTGGCATTGCCTGCTGCGCGCCCGCGCGATCGAGAACGGTGCCTATGTAATTGCGGCCGGCCAATGCGGTTCTGGCCCCAACGGCGCAATGTCCGGCCATTCCTTGATCATCGATCCTTGGGGCTGCGTGTTGGCTGATGCCGATGCCGACGAAGGCTTTTGGCTAGCCGCCGCCGCAGAAAACCCGCACTTCACGCGAGAACGGAACTGTGCCGCTGGCGAAGTGGCCGAGTTTGAGTACGGTTTCCCCATGCGCCTGAGCGGTCATGAGAGCGAGAAGTGCGGTCGCGCCAATCCAATTTTTCATCAGGGTCCCGTTTTTTGATACATGTTTCCAATTAAGAAACGTTGACACTGATTGCGCAGCCGAGGTAAATCACATAAAATTCTGGTTTAGCACAAAAAAACGTCATGAGGTTGGAGGGTCTGCCATAAATATCCGCTCCATCGAGAGCTTTGTGATAACCGCCAAAATGGGCAGTTTTAGAAAGGCAAGCAATATCCTCAACGTTTGTCAGGCCATCGTAGCTGCGCAGGTCGCGAAACTGGAAGCCGATCTTGGCCGTCAGCTGTTTGCCCGGGAGGGATCCCATCTGGTTCTGAACGACGACGGCCAAGCAAGCCAAGAGGCGGCGCGTACTGCGCTTCGTGCTGTAAAGGATTTTGTCGAAGCGACCGGGTCAGGCGTCATGTCCGAGGACAGCATCCGGATCGCTTGGACCGATTACGCGTCCTTCCTGTTCCAACCGCTACTGCTGAAGCATCTGGACAAGCGCTATTCGACGATCGAGTTCGTCACCGGCACAAGCCAGATTGTGCAACGTCACGTGGATGAGGCGACGGTGGATATCTCCATCTCGGTCGGCGAGATGGCGGGGGACCAGATCCAGACACGTCGACTATTCTGCCTGCCGCTGAAGTGGATTGGGGCACCCTCCCTTCTGGCAGGACATGTGAGCGGTCTGTCCGCGCTGAACGACCAGACAATCCTGCAATATCCCCATGCCACTATCCCTGAGAAAGAGGTTATGCAGCAACTAGAGGAGGGACTAATTCGACCGCGCCGGATTGTGCGCTTGGATTCAGCTCATTCCTTCCACCGCGCCGTGCCGGACGGCGAGGGCATCGCATTGCTGTGCCCAGCTGCTTTCCGCGAGGAGCTGTCGGATGGCCGGGTAGCAGTACTTCCAATTCACCCAGCCACCGAGGGGATCACCTTATTTGCTGCCTTTCGCAGCGACATTGGGCGCGCTATGAGCGACGAGGTTCTCCGCCGCATGCGTGGGTTCATCGAGGAAGCCGGACTGACCTGAATCCTGCCTCCGACGCCGACTCCGATCGCTTTAGATGGCCAGCGCGCCAGTTGCGGCAAAATCATCCAGCGCTGAGCCGAGAATTTTGAGCAGCGTTATGATTTCTTCTGCGGAAATGGTCAGGGGTGGCGACAGCAAAATCGCGTTGTTGAGTGGCGGCACGCCCGAGGGATAGATTATTAGCCCCTTGTCGAAGCAGATCTCTCCGAAACGGGCAGCCACGGCTTTTGCCGTTACTGGCGGCTCTCCGGTGTTGGGATCACTGACGAATTCAAATCCCCACAGCAGGCCGCGGCCACGTACATCAGCCATGAAGCTGTGTTTGCGGGCCAATGCCCGCAGGCCGTCCTCGAGTTCCTTGCCGCGGGCCTGAACGTTGTCGAAGACCTTGTTTTGTATCATGTAGTCTTGCACTGCGAGGCAGGCCGCCGCACTGAGTGGGTTGTTCGAGAATGTGTGACCAAAGGGGGCACTGCCGCTATTCTGGCGCATCGATTCAACCAATGGGGCGCGCAACAGCAGGCCCGCCATAGGCGAATAACCTGCGCTCAGTCCTTTCCCGAAGGTCAAGACATCTGGGACAACTTCGGCCCATTCCGCTGCGAACCAACTTCCTGTCCGTCCCATCCCCGTGATCACCTCGTCGAGGATCAACAGGACGTCATTCTCATCACAGATTTCCCTCAGCCTGCGCAAATAGTTCTTGGGTGGCATGATAACGCCCCCTGCCGCGCCCACGATAGGCTCGACGATGATCGCTGCGACATTTTCGGGCCCGGCAGACTGAATGGCTTCCTGCCACGCTTCGGCACAATCCATGCCGCAGCTTTCCGGACGCTTGCCCCATGGGCAACGGTAGCAATAGGACGGGGGGACCGCTGGGAAAGCGTGCAAAAGCGATCCGTAGTCCTTTCGCCGCAGGTCATGGCCAGACATGGAAAGTGCGCCCATCGTCATTCCATGATAACTACGTTCGCGGCCCAGGATCTTTTGCTTGCCCGGCTGGCCGCGTTCTCGCCAGACGTGCAGGACCACGCGGATTGCATGCTCTGATGCTTCCGAGCCGCTGTTGACGAAAAAGGCATAGTCCAGATCGCCGGGAGCTATGGCGGCAAGCCGATCTGCCAGTTCCTCGGCCGGCGCATTGGTAAACTGGGTGCGATAGCTGAACGAAATCTTTTCCATTTGCCGCGCCACGGCCTGTGCAATTTCGGGTACGCCATGGCCGATATTGGCGGTCATCGCCCCCGAGCTGCCGTCCAGATAAGCGCGCCCTTCGGTATCGTATAGCCAAACGCCCTTGGCGTATTCGACCATCGGGTATTTGGCGTTAATTATCTGCTTGAGCAATGCCTTGGACATCAGAAATCCTTGCGAATGAAAACCCGAGACGGGAGCCTCGGGCATATGATTGGGATAAAGGGAGACAGGTTGTATCAGAACCGATCTATTATGGCGGCGCCTACTTCTTGGAAGCTGTCCATTTTTGGCAGCGCTGCGCAGCCTTCCTCCAAAGAAATGCGTCGACCGATAAGCTGGTCGGGGTGCAGACGGCCAGCAGCGATCAGTGACAGCATGTCGGCGTATTTGAACGGTTGCAGACCGTAGCTGCCCAACAGCTGAAGCTCACGCAGCACGACGCGGCCCATCGGGATTCCGGGTAAGGCCTGATCGCCAGCCAGTAAACCGATCTGGACGTGTTTGCCGCGTTTTGCAAGGCATTCGATTGAATTGCGGCAGGTAATTACGCTACCGAGGGCATCCACAGATACATGCGCGCCGCCACCGGTCAGATCCGCAATTGCACCGGGGACATCCTGTACCGACCGGCCATTGATCACGGCCTCGGCCCCCAGTTTGCGGGCAAGCTCAAGAGTGGCGTCCGAGATATCAACGGCAATGACACGGCCGCCCATAGCTGTAGCAATCATAATCGCCGACAAGCCCACGCCGCCACAGCCATGCACAACAACCCATTGGCCGGGCTCGACTGCGGCCTGCACCGAAATCGCCCGGAAAGCGGTCGCAAAGCGGCACCCCAGACCGGCGGCCGTTGCGAAGTCAATGCTTTCTGGCAGCGCGACAAGATTAGCATCCGCGTCGTCGATCGCCAAATATTCCGCGAACGAACCCCAGTGCCGGAAGCCAGGCTGAAACTGGTCGTCACAAAGCTGCTGATTGCCCGAGGCACATTGCGGACAGGTGCCGCAGACACCCATGAAGGGCATGGTCACACGGTCGCCGACTTTCCAGTTCTTGACCGCGCTGCCAAGTGCTGCAACCACACCGGCAAACTCATGACCGGGGATATGGGGAAGATGAATGTCGTTGTCATGGCCATGCCAGCCATGCCAGTCACTGCGGCAAAGGCCGGTGGCCTCGACTTTGATGACAACGCCAAAGGGGGTCGGCGTTGGATCGGGAACAGTGGTGACTTTGATCTGGCCCTTAAAATTTTCGTAGACGGCAGCGCGCATGAAACCTCTCCTGTGTCCTGTCTTGGCAGGTTATGTTGATTGGCCGGCCGTTAGACCGGGCCTGCTCCGTAGTTGGTATAATCCGGGCTGGTCGGGGCTGCTGTAACTCGCGCCCCAATCTGAAGTTCGAGCCAGTTCGATAGCTCGCGGGTGCGTTGGCGGTCATCCAGGAGATCAGCATCCAACGCAAACCGCCAGGCGATGTCGCGCCGCGCTCGATCGTCCTGCAAGACCCTCAGGTCCCTTACATAGGTGTTCAGCTCGTCATGGTCGCTGAACAGTCGTTCAGCGTTGATGACCGTATCGGCGTAGCGCAGCATGACATCGGCAAGGTCGCCGATGGTGAATTCAGGGTGATACTGGACCCCCCAGAAAGTGCCGTTCCCATGGCGGATTTCAGCCCCCTGTACTTCGCTGACGGCATTGGTCGCGGTGACAATCATACCCTCGGCGGGCCGGGTGACGTGCACGCTATGCACGGCTGGTGCGTCGAAGGCGCCGCTTCGACCGCGGTGCATCGGGTGATCTTGCCCGGCCTCAGTCAAGGTGATGCGACGGGCAAAGCCGATCTCGCGACCCCGGTGGTTCAGGGCAGCCTCGCCGCCAGCCGCGACGGTGGCGACTTGCAAACCCCAGCAGGAGCCGAAGAAGGGCATCCCGGCGTCGAAGACATCCCGGGCGAAGACGATCTGACGATGTACCTCCGGCCGATCCTCGTAGATCTGCAGGGCCGAGCCGGTCAGGACCACGCCATCGAAGCCATCCAGAACATGACGGGGTAGGTGGCCCTGTTCTGGCAGGTTGTAGACGTCGACCGTGAGGGTGGGCGCAAGGTCGCGCAGCACCTGGGCGTACCGTTCACCTTGGGTGAACCCGCACAAGGCGCGCGAGCGTTCTCTCGCCTCGGTGATGTTTCCTTCGGCAATCAGGATCTTCTTCATGTGCGCCCCCAAAGCAGGTGGTTGGCCATCAGAGGCGCACCCACGTAGTCTTCAGTTCGCTGTACTCGTTCAAAGCATGCAGAGATTTGTCGCGACCATTGCCCGACTGCTTGTAGCCGCCAAAGGGCGTGGTCATATCGCAGGCGTCATAGCAATTCACATAAACGATCCCCGCGCGCAGTGACTTGGCCACCAGATGCGCCTCGGTCAGGTTGTCCGACCAGACAGAGGCCGCCAGTCCATAGGGGCTGTCATTGGCGACTGCGACGGCCTCTTCGGCATTGTCCACCGCGATCACCGAGAGGACCGGACCAAAGATTTCTTCGCGGGCGATGGTCATTTCGTTGGTGACATCCGCGAAAACGGTCGGTGCCACATAGGCCCCACCGGTTTCCTCGAGGGCACGTTGCCCACCGGTGACTAAGGTTGCCCCTTCGTCCGCGCCACGCTGGACATAGTCCATCACGCGATTGGCGTGCTTCATGTCGACCAAAGCCCCCATCCGGGTTTCCGGATCGAAGGGATCCGAGGGCTGCCAGTCGGCAGCACGGGCCGCAATGACCTCTTTCACTTGGTCCAGTACGGAGCGTTCGACGATCAGCCGCGAGGGCGCAATGCAGACCTCGCCCTGATTGGCAAACATGGTGTTCGCCGCCGTACTGGCCGCCGTCTCAATATCCGAATAGGAAGAAAGAATGATGTTTGGGCTCTTGCCGCCCAGTTCCAGCCCGACTTTCTTGAGGTTTGACTTTGCGGAATATTCCATCAACAAGCGGCCGGTGACGGTCGAGCCCGTGAAGAAGATGCCGTCCACGTCCATGTGACAGGCCAACGCTTTGCCGGCTGTGTGGCCATAGCCGGGAACGACATTTAATACCCCTTCGGGGACCCCGGCCTCAAGCGCCAGTTGGCCCAAGCGGATCGCAGAAAGCGGCGATTGCTCGGCTGGCTTCAGGACTACGGAATTGCCCATCGCCAAGGCCGGACCGCATTTCCAGGCTGCCGTCACGAGGGGGAAGTTCCAGGGGACCACGGCCGCCACCACGCCAAGCGGTTCTCGGGTGATCATGGCCAGGTCGCGCTCGCCGGTCGGGGCGATCTCGTCATAGATCTTGTCGATGGATTCCGCGTACCAACCGAAGCAGCGCGCGGTGCCGTTCACGTCGCCGGCGACCGACACGGAAATGGGCTTGCCCATTTCCAGCGTCACCAGCGTTGCCAGTTCGTCTGAGTGGGCGCGTAGCAGCTCTGCGAAACGCTGCAGGATGGCCTTTCGCTCTGCAGGCGGCTTGGATTTCCAGCGGCCGTCATCGAAGGCGCGTCTTGCGGCGGCAACAGCGGCATCGACATCCGCCTCGTCGCACGAGGCGACGCTTGCAATGAGCCGGCCGTCGACTGGAGAGATGGCGTCGAATTGCTTGCCCGACTTCGCCTCTACCAGCTTGCCGTCGATCAGGGCACGCCCCTCGATGGAAAGGGTCGATACAGTTTTATGCCAGAATGCGGCGGATTTCGGCTGCGATATGGAATCGGTCATTGGACTCTCGCTTGGCAGACAGGGCGACATAGGCCGGCCCTGCAGTTGGTTAGGTTAGGCGTGAGGAACGGCTCAGTATCAGTACTTGAGCATCAGGCCGCCATCGACGATCAGGTCGACACCGGTGACGTAGGCAGCCGCATCGGACAACAGGTAGAGTGCCGCATCGGCCAGATCTTCGGGCTTGCCGACCCTTTTCATCGGGACGTAATCGGCCATGGCCTTTTTGTCTTCGTCGCTCCAACGCTCTTGCATCGGGGTCAGAGTGACGCCGGGATGGATAACATTGGAGCGGATATTCTGATCGGCGAACTGCATGGCGATGGATTTCGACATCGCGATGACGGCCGATTTGCTGGCCACATAAGCATCCTGAGGCTTGGCGTCGCCGCGCAGGCACTGAATTGTGCCGAAATGCACCATTGCGCCTCCACCGGCCTGTTTCATATAGGGCACCGCTGCGCGCGTGGTGTGAACCATAGACTTGAGGTTAATGTCCATCACGCGATCCCAAACGTCCATATCGATGTCCATTAAGGTGACATCTTTTCCGAACATCAGAACGCCAGCAATGTTCGCTAGATAGTCGATCCGGCCAAACTTGACGTGAGCATCTGCAACGGCCTTGGCAACGAACGCCTCGTCGCACAAATCACCCTGCGCGTATGTCAGATTCGCGCCCTCTTCCAGCGAGGTCGGCTTGTCTTTCAGGTCGATGCCCAAAACGGAAGCGCCCGCGGCAAGCAGTTTCTCGGTAAGGGCCAGGCCCATCCCTCCACCAGCACCGGTAACAATGGCCACGCGGCCGAAGAAGTCATATTTGATCATGGTAGCTCCCTGAACACTCTTTTTCATTCGCTGGCGGACCAGCTTTCGCATCACGTGAGAGTGTGTTGCTTATCGACACGTGTTGCCTTATAGGAAACGAAACGACAAAACGCAACACAAATCAGTGGAGTATTCATGGCTAATATCGAAGTTGCATCCCCTATCGACGGCACGAAATTCATTGTGGGCACTACAGCTTCCCCCGAGGAAATTGAGTCGGCCCTGACGAAAGCTGAATCCGCGTATAAGACTTGGCGCCGGTCGTCCAATGAAGACCGCGCAAAGCTAGTTCTGGCGCTGGCCGACGAACTTATCAAACGCAAAGATGACCTGGCCAAAGCATTGACCCGCGGTATCGGGCGTCCCGCATCGCAGGCGGACGAGACCCCCCGTTTTCGTGCCGTCACCCAATCGCAGATCGAGGCACTAGAAGGCATCGGTGACGAGACCTATACCTCGGCGGGTGAAACACGCCGCTTTACTCGTCGTGGCGCGCAGGGCGTCCATCTGTCAATCGGCCCCTGGAACTATCCCGTGGGCATGTTGCCATGGCTGATTGTAACTCCAATTCTAGCCGGTAATACCGTGATCCTCAAACACGCTGCCCAGACCGCCGAAGTGGGCCGAATCGTCCGCGAGGCCTTTGAGGCCATTGAAGGACCGGAAGGTGTCCTTCAGGTTCTGGAGCTCAGCCACGACCAGGTTGACCAGATCATCAAGTCCGAGCGCCTGAAGGGCGTGAACTTCATCGGTTCGGTTTCCGGCGGCCTGGCAATTCACCGCTCAGCTGCCGGCACGCTGACGCATGTTCACCTGGAATTGGGCGGCAAAGACCCGGCCTATGTGCGCGCCGATGCTGATCTGGATACCGCCATTGCCGAAATCGCGGATGGCTGCTTCTCGAATGCCGGTCAATCGTGCTGCTCCGTCGAGCGGATCTATTTGCATGCCGATATCGCTCGCGATTTCATTACCCGCTTCAAGGACGAGATGAAGAAGTACCGGGTCGGAAATCCGAACGAAGAGGGCACGACCGTTGGTCCGGTTGTCAAACGTTCGGCTGCTGACTACATCCGCCTGCAAATTGAAGATGCCGTTGCCAAGGGTGCCAATGCCTATGCCCAGCCAGGGCTGGACCTGTCGTCTGTCAGAGACAAGAGCTGCTATGTCGAGCCGACCCTACTAACCGGTGTCGACAATTCGATGTTGGTCATGAAGGAAGAGACCTTCGGTCCACTGGCCTGTGTGCAGGTTGTGGCCAGCGACGCCGAAGCGATCGAGTTGATGAATGACAACCAGTATGGCCTGACCGCGGGTATCTGGACCCAAGATACCAATGCGGGCTTGGAACTGGTCGATCAGCTGGAAGCTGGCACGGTCTTTATCAACCGCTGCGACCACGCAGACCTCTACCTGCCTTGGGGCGGCCAGAAGATGTCTGGCCTTGGTCGCGGTAACGGCCGAGAAGGTCTGCTGGGCGTGATGGACGTCAAGTCATTCCACATCCGGACGATCGACTAATGGGTCGGATAGAAAACCTGCCCGCAGAAGACCTCGCGCGCTGTGCGCGCGAGGCTGTATCGGTACGGACAGGGCGACGCAATGATGGTATCGTCCTATTGTGCGAACATGGCGGTTTCCGGATTCCAGCGCCATGGGGCACCTTGGGCTTGCCCGAAAGCTTCACCGGGACCCACTATGGTTACGATCTGGGGTCCCGAAATCTGACATTGAAAATCGCGGAAATTCTGGATGCCACCGCGATCGTGTCGAACTATTCGCGGCTATTTCTGGATTATAACCGCAAGAGCCATGATCCAAGTTGCATCCGTCCTGATATGGGCGGGATCCCCGTACCTTATAACGAGCAGATCAGTGAATGCGAACGCGAACTTCGCGAGCGAATCGCGCGACACCCGGTTGAGACAGCCGTTGCAGACTGTCTTGGAGGGAAGGCCCCAGTAGGTAAGGGGATCATATCGATCCACTCCTTCTCGCATGTTTGGGAGACTATGTATCGGGATTGCGAAATCGGTGTGATGTGGAAACATGATACTCGGCTCAAGACACCTTTGATGGCGGCCTTGGCTCAGCAAGATAGCTTCGCTTCGGCAGAAAACGAGCCGTACAGCTTTGCAGAAAGTGATTGGTTTACGTTGGACCGGCATGGGCTGTCGGTAGGTGTCCCGAATGCCTATATCGAAATCCGCAACGACTTGCTGTCCAATGAACAGAGAATCGACAAGATGGCCGAGACTCTGGCGCCGGCGATAGAAGCGGCGTTTCGCGCCCTAGATTGACGGGTTGCGTGATCCGGCCGAGAAGGGCCGGGTCACGCAAACACGTTGATCATCATCAATTCAGCAGGACCGTCTACCGCAACGTAAGCATGGGGTTGTTCTGAATCGAACAGGATGCTGTCGCCTTTGTTGAGTTCGGCCGTTTCGTAAAGCTGAGACAAGAGCTTTAATTTCCCGGACAAAACGTAAAAGAACTCCTGCCCTGGATGCTGATGCCAGCCTCCATTCTCTGCGAAGTTGGTCGCAGTGATGGTAGTGATCCAGTAGAGTATTTCGTGGTCTTTTAGATCGGTACACAGCGGCCGAAATCGCATTCCCGGTGTGGTATGCATGTCCTCATGGGAAGCTCGGGTAATCGTACGTCGTCCGCCTGCCGATGGCGAGCCTTTCGACAGAAAGACCGATGCTGGCACTTCCAAAAGGCCTGCGATCTTTAGTGCAAGTTCAACTGAAAGTTTCGATTTTCCAGTTTCTATTTTAGACAGTTGGGACGCTGAAATACCCAGTTCTGTTGCCATCGAACGCAGACTTATGCCCTTTCGGGTGCGTTGGGTTCGTATTGCATTTTCAAAAGACATCTGTTGCTACGCCCCTTTTCAAGGTCTATTCTAACGGACCTTCGCCCTCTATCCTGCCATAAACAGCCCACTTGATCGTCTGCTCCGAACACTCGGGGTTCGGTTCAGCCAAAGAGACGTCTGTCTACTCAAAAAGGGGGCGCATAAGATTCACGAAGCTCTACTGTACATTTAGTTAAACCGCACATGTCGAAACCTGTTTCACGTACCGATACGTGTTTACACATATGGAAACTTTCCTTCAAGAGCGGAACTGCCTCGCTTTCTTCCCGCCGATAGAGCGGGGCAGATGAGCCGAGAAGTTACTCGAAAGCAGCCTCTGGATATGAAAAATCCGGGCCAGCTGTAGTTGGCAGGCCCGGTTTTCTATCTTGCTCCTAGAGGTAGTTTGGGCCCAACCGTCAGGTGCGGGCACGGTCCTCATATTCACCAACGTAGTCTGTGTCGACGAGGGCATCTTCAAGCTCGTCATCGTGCAACTTGCCGATCATCGCGTAACGCTCGGGGTGACTGCCACGCAGGTACAGAGCGTAGACAAAGCCTACTGCGGCGATGGCGATCACGTAGAAGGGGATCATCTTGACCACAAGCGTTTCGCTGTCCGCGAGAAAGGTGATGTTCTTGAGCAGCAGAAACACAACGACGGATTGAGCTGCGGCACCAAGGGCCGGGGCCAGGAGCGTCTTCCACCATGCCAGCGGCTCATCACGACCGATACGGTTGAAGTAGCCTATCACTGCCAGTGACACGATCAGTTGAACGCCGATCACTGCAAGCGTGCAGAAAATCGGCAGCCAAGTACCCAAGTGCAACAGAGGATCACCGCCACCAAAGGCAAACAGTGCAACAGTGAACAGCGCAATCACAGCCTGCACGCCAGCAGCGATGTGCGGTGCCTTGTGCTCGGCATGCGTACGACCCAGTGCTTTAGGCAGAATTCCATCACGTCCAAGCGAATAGAAGTAGCGGGTCGCATTGTTGTGGAAGGCGAACGAACAAGCAAAGAAGCTTGTTACCACCAGGAAGTCCATGATCACGCGGACGCCATGGAAGGTATAGATATCGGCCAGTTCAAAGAAATACTGGTCGACGAGGGTTTCCGCTTGAGTGGTCGAGTTGCTGCCAAAACCGACAAGACCGGCGTAGGCTGCGAAGGTGTAGAACAGACCTAGAGTAAAAACGGCGATATAGGTCGCGCGCGGCACGGCCTTCTTGGGGTCCATAGTTTCTTCGCCATAGATCGCAGTGGTTTCGAAACCGATCCAAGACCAGAAGGCCAGGAAAAAGCCAACACCGATAGCGGGGGCGGCGTTCCAGCCCGAGGGGTCAAAGACATGAGGCATCTGACCCTCTGCACCGCCGGCAACCGTAGTGGTCAGGCAGAGGGCGGCGATGATCAGAACTTCGACGATCAGCAGGACGCTGAGGATCTTCGCACCATAGGTGATCCGAAAGGTGGAGATGATCCACATCAACACAAGCGACGCGGCACTGCACCAATACCATGCGACTTTGATGCTGAGGTAAGTCTCGAGCAGAAGCGCAGTGTAGAAACCGAAGCCGCCCGCAATCGCTGGAGAAATCATGCTGTATGCAGACATCACGGTCAGCCCGACGGCCAGACCGGTGGGTTTGCCCAGACCCTGCGTTGTGAACGTATAAAATGCCCCGGCGGAGGTGATCCGCTTTGCCATCTGTGCGAAGCCTACGGTGAAGACGAGCAGGATAAGCGTGGTTGCAGCGTAGGTAAGTGCCGTGGACACACCCGCACCCCACGCGATGGAAATCGGGATATAGGCGGAAACGACAACAAGCGGTGCTGCCGCCGCGGTGACCATGAAAACGATATGAAAGAAGGTGATTGAACTCTTTAGTAGCTGTGTTGAAGTATCAGCTGTAGCTGTACTTGGGTTTGACATCTGTTCTCTCCCTGATTGGACGATGTTTCTAGTATTCGACGCCGGTCCGTTGACGTCTCCAAAGCTCCGTCACAGCATCTGCTCCTCCTGTGATCCGAAGAAGCATTCTTCTGACCTTTGCTGTGGGAAGTGATCTCTTACCGGTTGCTCGGCTGAGATTCTTTTTCGTTGGGCCGGAAGCACCATGAGGTCCAGCCAATTCATTAATTCGATGGGCCTGAAGTCAAAGCTCGACAGGTCGAGTGGCCCGAACAGGGCCATATCCGCCTCGGTCGGCGAGCTGTCCGGTGCGAAACGGTCCAGCGCTTCGGCAACGGCTTGAATTGCGTCGAGTGAGGTGTAAACTTCGCCGTCGACCAACTCCAGGATGCTGCCGCGCATGAAGCCTGCTGTATCAGGGCCATCTAGCTCGGGATGGTACTGGACGCCCCAGAAGACGGATTTCGCGCCGGTAATCTCCACGCCCTGAATGAAGTGCCGGTTGCGGGCGGTCACGCGGCTGCCGGGGGCAAGCCGAGTCACTTGGTCGGAATGGAAGCCAAAGGTGTCAAAGATCTCAGGCCGGCCCAAGTGCATTGGGTGCCCGCGCCCCTCTTCAGAAAGGCTTACGCCGAAGGAGAAAGGTGCCTCGCACTTGCAGTCCTCGGCCTGGCTGGGTCCGACCTCGCCGCCGGCGGCGACGGTGGCCAGCTGCAGACCCCAGCAGATCCCGAACATCGGGGTGCCGGACTTAAAGGCGGTACGGGCGAAATCGAGCTGCCGGTGGGTACCTTCTGTCATCTTGTGGATGTTGGAGTTCGAGCCGGTGAACAAAATGCCGTCGTAGTCCGTAAGCGGACGCTGGGGCGTTTGGTCGGCATCTGTGGTCAGGAGGATTTCGCTTTCGATATCCGGCCGCAAGCGGCGCAGCAGCTTCTCGAACATACCGCTAGGCGCGCAGCCGTTATAGGCGGTGAAAATTGCCCGGTCGGCCTGTTCATTGCCTTCCGAGATGAGGATGCGCATCTGTGTCATGGCAGGGGATTTCCTTCTTCCCAATGGTTGCAGCCGCGTTCCCGCCGTCTGTCCGTACACTACCGGCCCTGCCGACGGGTCTGGGCAGGGCGGACTTGATGCTGCAACCAGTTGACTAGCTCGACCGGTGCAAAATCGAATCTGTCGAGGGAGAGAGCGCCCAGTTGGTCGCGGTCTTCCGCATTCGGCTGGTAATCTGGACCGAGGCGGCGCAGAGCCTTGGCGGAGGCAGAAAGGGTATCGGCATCTGGGTAGTAGCCGGCCTCGACTAGTGCTGGAGCAAAGCCGCAGGTGAAGCTGGCAGCCTGGACACCATCGGCCTCAGGATGGTATTGCACGCCCCAAAAGACGGATTTCTGGCCCTGGAGTTCCAGCGCTTGGATACAACGGCCATTGCGGGCGGTTACAGTGGCACCGGGAGGCAGGTCGAAGATCACGTCCGAATGAAATGCGTAGCTGTCAAATACGGTAGGACGGTTCAGGTGCATCGGGTGATCGAGGCCGGCGGGGGTCAGCGCGATCCGGTGCGCGAACGGCCATTCGCCGCGGCCATCAGCGGCACCGCTGGGGCCGACCTGGCCGCCCGCGGCCACTGTAGCAAGCTGAAGCCCCCAGCAGATGCCGAACAGCGGCGTGCCCGAGGCTAAGGCTTCTTGCATGAAAGCCAGCTGTCGGAGGGTGCCGTCAGTCATATCCTGGATATTGGACATCGACCCAGTGAACAGAATGCCGTCGTAGTCCGTAAGCGGCTTTGTGGGCCTTTGCGCTTCGTCGGCCGCGAAGAAAATCTCTGTCTTTAGATCGGACCGGATGTCATGAAGCACCCGGTCGCAAAGCCCACTGGATGAATGGCCTGCACTGCGGATCAGGCGTGCCCGGTCGATGCATTCATTGCCTTCCGAAATGAGGATCCGCAGCGTACTCATCCGCGTTACTCGGAGATAATGATCGTGCGCTCGGGGCAGTTCGCCGCGGCTCTACGAACATTGTCCTGCTGGTCCGCGGGAACGTTTTCCATACCCTCACGCACGTTTGCATAGCCCTCGTCATCGATTTCAAAAACATCGGGGGCAAAGTACACGCAGCGGGCATGGCCCTGGCACAGGTTTTCGTCTATACAGACTTTCATGGTTTCTTCCTTCAATCAGAACTTGATGTTGAGTGGGCCAACGCCGTGCCATTTCTGGTCGGGATCAGCTGGCGTGAAGCGCGGTACGACATTGAGGAACTCCTCGATGCCAACCACCAGTTCGCGTCGCCCCAGGTTGGAACCCAGGCAGCGATGGATTCCACCGCCGAAGCCGAGGTGACGGTTTTCCTGGCGTAGGATGTCCACCTTGTCGGGGTTCGGGAAAATCTCTTCGTCGCGGTTGCCCGATCCGAAGGCTAAAACAACACGGTCCCCGGCCTTTATTTCCTGTCCGCGCACCACGGTGTCCTTGAGACAGGTGCGAGCCATCGCCTGAACCGGCGAAAGGCATCGCAGGAACTCCTCGCAGGCCATGGGGATGAGGGAAGGATCATCGCGCAATTTTTGCTGGTCTTCGGGGTTGTGCGCCAAGTGCCAGATCCCTGCGCGGATAGCCCAAGCCGTCGTGTCGAGACCGGCAAGGAACAGTAGGTAGCAGTAGCGCAGAAGTTCATCTCGAGTCAGCAGTTTGTCATGGATCTTAGCGCGGCAAAGGTAATCGATCAGCGTGGCGGACTCCGGATCGTCCTCCCAAATGTCGAGAAGGTTGTCAAAGTAGTCATAGACGGCTTTTTCAGCCGCTCGCATAACGTCCGGACGCTCAACACGCTCATAGATGATGTCATCAACCCACTGGTCGAACTTCGGCCAATCTTCCTCAGGAAAACCGGCAAGGTTGCTGAAAATGATAGTTGGAACCGGGCGTGCATAACCGTAGGACGCATCTGCACCCGAACCCTTTGAAAGGAATTCCACAGCCTGAGCGCGCGCTGTTTCTCGGATCGGCTCTTCAAGCTTCTTCAGTTCTTTCGGTGTGAATAACGGCAGAAGGATCCGCCGATAGTCCGTGTGCTCGGGCTGGTCGCTGTCGATCGGAGGCAGTTCGGCATCCGTCACCGGGGGGAACATCATGCTGGGACGCACGGACCAAGTTTCCGGGTCCTGCTCTGCAGCAAAGATGTCATCGCTTTTCGTGATGAACCAGAAGCCGCCGTATTTTTCGCTGCGGCCCACAGGGCATTCCGAGCGAAGCGTTGCATAGGTGTCAAAGATCGTGTCCAGCGCTTCTCCGTGGAAGTCGAAGTTCGCTGAAACGTCCTTGATGTCCTTTTCCTTGGCACTTGTCATTTTTTAGTCTCCTAAACATTTGCTCTTCAGCTGCCCTGATCGTGCCGCGGCCAGGGCCGATATGTGCTTGGCTGTGATGAAGGGATCAGATTACTTCCAGATAGCGATTGAGTTCCCAGTCAGTGACTTTCGAGTTCATACGCAGCAGCTCCCACCGCTTCATCCGCACGTAGTGGTCAACGAATTCCTCACCAAACAGCTCGCGCACCATCGGGCTATCGGCAAACAGATGCGCGGCTTCCTCAAGCGAGCTAGCAAGCGGCGTAGCTTGTTCCGGGGTCGCGCGATAGGCATTGCCCTTGAAGGGTTCGCCGGCGTCCATGCCGGTCTCGACGCCCTTCAGCCCGCACAGTAGGCTGGCGGCGATCACCAGATAGGGGTTGGTGTCGGCGCCAGGTATGCGGTTCTCGATCCGTGCGGCTGGACCCTTTGACGGAATGGCGCGGAAGGAAACGGTCCGGTTGTCGATGCCCCAGGACGAGTTCGCGGCCGCCCAAGCACCGACGTTCATCGTGCGTTTGTAGGAATTCACGTTCGGCTGGTAGATCGCCGACATAATACGGGAGTTTTCTTTCATACCCGCCAAGAACGACAGACCCAGATCCGACAGCATCAGCGGATCTTCCGCGTTGTTGAACAGCGGATTGCCGTCCATGTCCGATAGGCTCATATGCATATGGCCCGAAGAACCGGACCACGCCGCATTTGGTTTGGCCATGAAGCAAGCGGTCATACCGTTTTGGGTGGCCAGTTCCTTAACCGCATATTTGGCAAACAGCGCACCATCCGCCGCGGCAAGCGCATCGTCGTACTCAAGGTTGAACTCGAACTGGCCGGGCCCGTGTTCGCTAATCGTTGCCTCGATGGTGAGGCCGGCTTCTTGAATGTAGCGACGCAGCTGTCCGAAAAGATCGTCTGAGGTCGCATAATGCAACATGGAATAGGTATGGCCGGCGCGGCGAGCGGGGCGCAGGGTGCGGTAGTCGCCTTCAGCCATGTCGGCGATCGAGCCTTCGAAAAGATAAAATTCAAATTCATAGGCGGCCTTGGGCTGATAGCCCATAGCATTGGCCTTTTCGACGGCCTTGCGCAGGATGTTGCGCGGGGACAAAACGACGGGGGTCATATCCATTTCCACCATCTCGCAGATGACGGAAGCGACCCGCGGCTCCCAGGGGATCAGGCGAAGTGTGGTCAGGTCGGGAATTAGTTTGATGTCGGGATAGCCAGTTTCCCAGTTGGTATAGGCAAGGCCTTCCACGACCTCGTCTTCGACATCCCAGCCAAATAGCACATTTGCGATGTTGGTGCCGTTTTCTACGACGGAATTCAGGAAGTATTCCGCACCGAACTGTTTGCCCCGCCACAGACCATCCAAATCCACGGCACCAACCCGAATGGTGTCGATATTATGTTTTTCCAGAAACGCCTTTGCTTCTTCGATGGATGAAATGTTTGCGTTGGTCGGCATTGATGTCTCCTTGTTGAGGTGTTTTGTGGGGGGCGTTTTTTTCTTCAGTTATCCGCCATTTAGAAGTTTGAGCACCCTTGGATGATCACTGTCGATAATCCCGACCTTGCGCGCACCGCGCGGAGAGCCGATAGGAACATCGCGTCCTGGAAGCACCGTTTCGAAGAACTCGCGTGCTTCCTTCAAATCGTCGTCATTATCATCTGGTGCGGCATAGGAGATCGCCTCTACCGGGCATTCGAATTCGCAAGCACCGCAGTCGGTGCATTCGCCCGGCTGGATCCATACGCGGCCTTTAGCCTCGTAGATGCAGTCAACGGGGCATACGTCTACGCAGGCTTGGTCTTTGTTGCCGATGCAGCTGTCAGAAATCACGTAGGGCATGGTTCAGGCCTCATTTGTGCTGTGCCCCGGAAGGACAGACATTCCAGGATTGATTGCCGCGGCGGCGTGGTTCACGGCGATGGCGGCTTCTCCGAAGCCAACAGACATTAGACGTACCTTGCCGGGATACTCACTGACGTCACCGATCGCGAAGACGCGCGGTAGCTGGGTTTCCATGTCTGGTTTGACTGGGATGCGGAACCCGTCGATGCCCAGACCCCAAGTGCCCATCGCACCGAGGTCTGACACGAAGCCGAGGGCCATGATGAATTTGCCGAAAGGCAGATCGATATTGCCGATGGCGTCATCGCGCACGGTTAGGATCTCTGCATCACCTTCTTTACGATAACCCAGAACCTCGCCCGGGGCGATAATCTTGATCGAGCTGTTCTTCATTTCCTCGACGCTGCGCTCGTGAGCGCGGAAGCGGGGGCGTCGGTGGATGATGGTCACAGATTTGGCGCGCGTCTCGGCGGCCAGAGCCCAGTCGACCGCACTGTCACCACCACCGGCGATGACCACGTCATTATCATTCAACACCGAAAGATCCGGCACAAAATGCATGATGTTGGATGACGATACACCATTCAGTGCCGGCAAAGAGCGCGGCTCGCAACGGCCAAGACCGGCCGCAATCACGGCTGATTTTGCTTGGACTAACAGGCCGCTTTCAGTGGTCAGGCGGTAAGCGTCACCTTCTTTTACCATCTCGGAAACGGTCTCTTCCAGTTTCAGGTCATAGTTCTGGCGACGGGACTGCTTGAGGAGGCCGGCAACAAAGTCCGCACCTTTAACGGCCGCGAAACCTGCGACATCGTGGATCAACTTCTCGGGATACATCGTTGAGATTTGTCCACCCACTTGCGGCAGCCCATCCAGCAATACCGTGCGCAGTCCACGGAATCCGGCATAATAGGCGGCATACAATCCAGCGGGGCCGGCGCCGATGATGGCGATGTCATAAGAGGCTTCGGCGCTCATACCAACTTCATTCCCTTTGTCTTCTTGCTATTAAGTGTTTCCTAACAGGATACATGTTTCCAATCAAGCATCATTTTGTCTTTTGCATTCGCTGTAGCCGACAGCGGTAAGGATGGGAAAACGGGCGAATCTGATATCGCGGCGTTGTTGCGCACAATAAGAGAAGGAATAATTGGCAATGAAACCAGTCGGTTAGACTAATACCTCCGTAGCGCAGGCTCGATGAAGCATTGAAGTAGAATAGACTTTCTGTTAAGTGCACATGTTACAAAAATTGACACGCGCACCTTCTCCAGTGGCCAGTTTTGGCATAAAGAGTGCGCAAACTCTGCAGGGCCAATGGCTATCCGTGCGACGCGGGCACCGTCTGGAGGTCAGCAAGAGAATAGATTCGCCCGATACGGAGATCGCTCATGGGACAAACAGGCGAGACGAAAGGCCCCGGCATCGCGACCAACTCGGTAAAGCCCATGGTCGCTGTTCTGGTCTGCAATGGGTTTGCGCCGTTTCAGTTCTCGGTGCCGTGCGCGATCTTCGGGAACTTCCTGCCAGGGCTGGATCTATTCGATATGCGCATCTGTGCCGTGGAGCGACAGGCCCTGCACAATGAATTCGGTATGTCGATTGTCCCGACTGGTGGAGCAGAGACCATCTGCACGGCGGACGTGATCGTGATTCCCTTTTGGAACAGCCCGGACAAGCTCCCTTCGGAAGATCTTGTCAACGCTTTGCGGCGGGCCAACGACAATGGCGCAAAGATCGTCGGACTTTGCCTTGGCGGTTATGTCCTCGCCTATGCCGGGCTTCTTGATCACCGGAAGGCGTCGACCCATTGGGAAATGATCGAAGACTTCCGGGCTCGATTTCCCAAGGTGAAGCTGAACGATGCAGCGCTCTTCGTTGAAGACGGCAACCTTGTGACCTCTGCCGGCACCGGCGCGGGCATTGATTGCTGCCTCGAGATCGTTCGAAGCTATCACGGCAGCGATATTGCAAATCGCGTAGCACAACGATTGGTCATACCTTATTGCCGCGATGGCAGTCAGGCGCAATTCGTCCAGCCCCCTAGCGCGCGGAATTCCGACAGCTCCCGCTTGGAAAGGACGATCGCCTATTTGACTGAACACCTGTCCGAAGCACATAACGTCGATTCTCTGGCGGCCCTGTCTGGAATGAGCCGACGTAGTTTTACCCGAAATTTTCAAAAAATGACGGGTATGTCACTGGGCACGTGGCTGACAAGCCAGCGTCTGCAAAAAGCGCTTTTGCTGCTCGAAACCACAGATACACATGTCGAATCAATTTCAACAATAATCGGTTTCCGGTCCTCGGCGGCCTTTCGGCGTCATTTCCTGTCCCGTTACGGTTTGACACCCAGCGGCTGGCGAAAACAGCACGGTCAGTCTGTTAAGACCTTCGGTTAACCAATTCAAGGGCCTACTGAATTCTGTGACACGCTCCGATGAGGCACTGAACGTGCTGGATTTCACCGGCCACAGGCTCTTGGCCCAAATTGACCGTTTGTTGGCCTGACTCTGGCTGTCGTAGCTCATTTACGCATTCCAAACTCTCTGAAATCAACAACAACGACAGGGAGTAGACAATGAAAGTTCGGCAAATCCGCAACGCCACCATTCGCCTAAACTATGCCGGCACAAGGTTCCTTGTCGATCCGTGGCTTGCTCCGAAAGACACCTATGCCGGTTACGCAGGGACCGCGAATGACCACCTGCGTAACCCGACCGCTGCCTTGGTGGTACCGATGGAGGAGATTGTCAACGTCGATGCTGTCTTGATGACCCATGTCCACCCGGACCATTGGGATCGCACTGCCGCAGAGAATATCTCGGCCGAAACGCCTTTCTTCGTTCAGCACTTCGGCGACAAGGCTTTGGTCTCGAATGCTGCGGCGCTTGTCTTGGACGAGAATGGCGTACACGTTGACAAGGTAGAGGGCAAAACGTTCAGCGATGTCCGAGTTCTGACCGGCAACCCCGAATTCAACGGCGTGAAGCTAAAAAAGGTCCCGGGACAGCACGGCTCGGACGAAGCGCTCCAGGCCGCCTATGATCTGCTGCAAGAAGTCATCGGCATCGTCTTCTCGCATCCGGATGAAAAGACCATCTACCTCGCAGGCGATACGATCTGGAATGAATATGTCGAAGCGAACATCGCCGAATACAAACCAGACGTGATCATTGTAAACGCCGGCAACGCCCAAATCCCGGGCCTGGGGAGCATCATCATGAGCCCCGAAGATGTTGCCAGGGTCTGCGCCGCTGCACCAGACGCCGTCATCATCGCAAGCCATATGGAATCAGTGAACCACGCCATGACCACCCGCGCCGATCTCAAGGCATACCTGGCCGAACAAGGGCTTTCGGATCGAGTTCTGATTCCCGACGATGGCGAAACCCTGGACCTTTGAGAGTCAACAAAACAAGGAATAACTCCATGTCTATCCAAGAAAACAAAGAACTCTGCCAGAAATTCTATAACGCGATCAATCGCGAGGATTTCGCCGCGCTGGATGACCTGTGCCATGAGGATTTCGTCTTCTACAGTCAGGTGGACACGCCCAAGCCCGGTGTCAAAGGGTTCGTGAACTCCGAGAAATCGGCGTTTGACGCCTTCGAATCCTTCAAGTTCCCTGTCGAGCAGATGATCGCCGAAGGGGACAAGGTGGCCGTCTACCTGATTTTCCACGCCAAGGGTCAGAAAAAACCGACCATGGGCACCGAGCCGCATGGCAAGGATGTCCAGATCTCGGTTTTCTGCCTGCTGACCATCAAGGACGGGAAAATCTTCGAGAAGCGTGCGCATTTCGATGTCGCTGATATCCGTGCACAGTTGACGGTCTAAAACTTCTGTGTGTCCGCATTTGTGGGCACGTGGTCGCTGATTATTGGAGCAAAAAGATGAGCGAGATACTCGACCAGATCCTGAGTGCGAACTCAGACTATGCCGAAAGCTTCGACAACGGCGAGCTTGCGATGCCACCGGCGCGCAACTTCGCGATCCTGACCTGTATGGATGCACGGCTGGATCCGGCAAAATACGCGGGTCTTGCCGAAGGTGATGCCCACGTAATCCGCAACGCCGGGGGGCGTGCCAGCGACGATGCAATCCGATCTCTTGTGATCTCGTACAAGCTGCTAGGAACGCGCGAGTGGTTCGTCATTCACCACACTGACTGCGGAATGGAGACCTTCACCAACGAGGTGATGTGTGATCTTCTTGCGTCAAGCTTGGAGACGGCAGCCCTCAATGAGCATGGGTGGCATGACCATGGACCCGGAACTGGTTCAACCGAGGGCGCGTTCATCGATTGGCTGACAATATCTGACCGCATAAAGAGCGTCGTGATGGACGTGCAACGTATCCGCTCCCATCCGCTCGTCCCGGCGCGGATTCCAATTTACGGGTTTATCTACGACTGCCACACTGGCCGCCTGATCGAGGTACCCGAAGCAACCGAAATCGGCAAAGCCCGCTGAATGGCTGGCTGAGGAGGATTTCTGAATTTTGGGCGACGATGCTTGCGTGCAGGCCGCGACAGGCGCTTCCGTATCCGCTACATGGCGCCTGAGGCGAGATGTCCTTCAAGGATTGCGGTGGATGACTCCGGATTCCTTACGCGCGGCACTGATCAGATAATTCTTGCGAAAATCCCGGAGTACGGCCCGCAAGTGTCATCGTCGTGGGAGGCGGAATTGTCGGTTTCAACGCCGCACAGATGGCTGTTGGATTGGGCGCAGATGTAACCATTCTTGATCGCTTCGGGCCCAAATTTCTGAATCCAACGATAAACCGGCACTGTATCAACATAAATTCCACGTTCGGCCAGGAGATCGCGGACATCGCGGTACGATGCCCGCCAGCAAAACCAGCCTGTTTGACGTGATCGAAGACGTGGGAACCAAGACCATCCGTTACATCTATGACTCTGGCGACAACTGGCACCACGTGATCAGGATCGAGAAGATCGATAGTGCCATCGCCGGCGCCGCCTGTCCACGCCTTGTCAGGGCCATCGATGCTTGCCCTCCGGAAGACGTGGGTGGCTTTCCCGGCTACGCTGACTTAGCCATGGTCGACCCCAAGCACGAAGAACACGGCCAGATGCTGGAGTGGTATTGGGGACAGTTCGACCCGGATGGGGCAAAGATCGGCAGCATCCTCGATAACTTCGAGCGTGTCACCAAAAAACTGGGTCCCGAAGCTGCGTAAACCAAAAGCAGCACCCAAACGCCTCTGAGAGAAGAGATGGACCTGTCGCGGCAAAAGACGTGATACCATCGCTTAAAGGCGTGCCAACACATCAAAGCACATCCCTTTGGCTTGTGCGACCAGCACCGGTTTTCGGGTTCCAAGGTTTGCATCTTTCGTGTCAAACCGTGCCGATTTAAATGACACCTTCCTGGGGGGTAACGTGAGCAACGGTTGCGCCGAACCACAGGTCGCAGCTTTTGCGAGCGCAAAGGCGAAGTTGAGGCCTTCGTAGCATGATTGACCATAAGCATTTGGAATTGGAGCATATTCACCAAAAGTTGACCAATATCTTTCCATAAACCCACAGTTGGGGGTTGTGCGTGCCGAAGCGAAATAATTGGCACAAGCATAAAGCCCATCCGACTCGTTCTGTGACAATGCGCAAAGCACGGATTCATCTGTTGCTATGGCGCACCGCGGTATCATTTTCGACAGTCCGGCCCTTGCGAATGCGCGATAGAATGGAATGCTCTGGTCTCCCACGAGAAATACGATAACGACGTCAGGATTCGCCTGCTTGATCGTCTCTACAGCGTGGTCATCCCAGGTGTCTTCTGTGCCGATCGGCCGAGCCATCATGCCTACGACTTGGCCCGCCCTTGAGGTGATCATTTTTGCACACATCGGCATGGTTCTGCGCGGCCAGCGGTAATCGCTGCCAACGATGAAAAACCTTCGCGCGCCCAAGTTTTGTTCGATCCATTCCAAAAATGGTTCGATCAAGAGATCATCGGTAGAACCGGTTGCAATTGTCGGCTCGGGTGTGTCCATCTCAAAGTTGGGAGTGTAGATGAACGGCACTTTTCCGGCGAGGGCGAAAGATACACCGCGTCTGGAGTTCGAGGCCATCATACCCACGATTGCTGAGGCGCCATTGTCAACCATGTCCTGCGCGGCAGTCACGGCGCTTTCACTTGCCCAGCCAGCATCACGGATCAACAGTTCCACCTCGCTTCCGAAGATGCCTTCGGCTGCGTTTGCCTCTGCTGCCGCCAGCACCGCCGAATTGATCGAGGATGGTGCCCACAGACCTGTCGGCCCTGACTGTGAGATGAGCAACCCGAACTTGGCTTTGGACATTTACTCCTCTTTCCGCGCGTCAGTGATTTCTACCGAGAAGGCTATCACCATAAGGGGATGTCACAACATATTTTTTAGCGTACCAAACCGTGCGTCTCTGGCTTGGGTACGTGTCTTTGTGTTAGGCCGTGTGTTCAGTTTCTGGTCTTTCTGTGATCGAAGATACTAACACTGATGAGGTCACAAGGCATGTCTTTTGACATGTACACTGGCGGTGCCTTGCGGACAGGTGATGCCGGTCAGCCCCGCGATCCGGAAGAACCTGAGATTTGTGGCCGATCACCAAGTTGCTCAAGCACGGCAACGACCAGATCAGTCAGTGCGTCGTCACCCGATACCTCGGAGATAATCTGGCGCAGCTCGACTTCCTGTTTGTCGATCAGGGGGCGCAACTCGGAAAAAACGGCCGCGCCCCGCCCTGTAAGAAGAATACGTATCTTGCGGCGATCATTGGAATCTGCGGCCCGGTAAACCAGATTGTCCGAAACCATCCGATCAATGACCTTGGTAAAGGTCGACGCATCGACGACCGCGTATTGTGCCAGTTCAGACATCGTCATTCCTGTTTTATCCGCACTGCCCGTCAACGCATCCAGTACACGAACCTGTTCGATTGGCAGATTCATATGGCGCAGTTTTTCCTCGACTTCTTTTTCCAGTTGCCGGTTCAGGCTGGCCACGAGGAGGCTGATCTTGGTTTTGATTTTGTCACTCACAAATGCATCCTTGTCTCGTAGCACCAGCGATTCAGGGCGATAAATCCGAATCATGACCAAAGGCGAAAGCGTTCAAATCGTATCTAATGGAAATGTTCGGAATTCAAGTTTTTATTGCGCGTCATCCGCGTTAACCTAACTGTTCAGATCAAATTTGCAGTCCGTGAACGTTCCGCGACATGCGTCGGCGGCACCGATGCTTTTACTTGGAACGACCTGTTCAGATAGGCCCTATTGTCAATAGGAGATAACGATACGTTGGAACCCGAAAGCACGGGTTCTAGGCGTTGAATCATTACGAAATTGGAATGTTTTACTTGCATTAGTATCAAACGATAGTAAAAATGCGAGGGCGACTGGCTTCGAATCGATAGGCTCGATCTGCAGCAGGACAGGACCGCTGTTTCATCTCGGGACAGCAACCTTTCGCGACAAAAATTGCCTAAAGGCATGAAATCAAGGTAAAACCAACAGAGGAGAAACACATGCATATCGAACCTGGTATTGTTGACGGGGCTAAATCTCTGCTCGGCTACGCGACTGCGGTTGTAACTGCGGGATATGGCCTCAAGTATTCGGCGGAAGTGTTGCGCACGTCCGGGCCGGCGGCTACGGCGACACGAAGCGTGATTGCCACTGGTTTGGTTTTGGCTTTCTTCCAACTCCTCCCGCATCCTCCTGTGGGGGTTTCTGAAGTGCACCTTATTTTGGGGTCCACGCTGTTCCTGTTGTTTGGAGCCGTGCCGGCCGGGGTTGGTCTGGCCTCGGGCCTGTTGTTGCAGGGTGGGATTTTCGCGCCTTTTGATCTTCCTCAATACGGAATGAACCTGACAACGCTCCTGGTGCCGCTCTTTGCTATGGATGCCGTGGCGCGCCAGGTGGTCAAACCCGGCACGCGCTATGTCGATCTTGAATATCGCCAAGTTCTGACGCTGTCGGCGACCTTTCAGTCAGGCATTGTCGCATGGGTGATGTTCTGGTCCTTCTACGGTCATGGTTTCACGGTCGAAACTGTTCAATCCGTAGCGACCTTCAGCGCGGCATACCTGACGGTGATCTTTCTTGAACCCCTTGTTGATCTGGCTGTTTTGGCCGTTGCGAAAACCTTCAAGACTGAATGCCCGATTTTTCTGGAAAAACGTCTGCTGAGCGCCGCCTGAGACGAAAAGACCACGGCGAACCGGCGCTCTGACCTGCCGTCATCGCAGAAGTGATGCCCGCCTTTGCATCTGCGCAAACGGCCGACAAAATCGACAACCAACAAATAAACAACAGGAGAGACACAATGATTGGAGTCCATGATCTAGGTTTCATGGAAGGTATGGGGCCGGTTGGCCCGACTGCCTGGGAACCCAGTTATCACGCTGAATGGGAAAAACACGCCTGGGCCTTGTTCCCGTTTTCGGCACGCGGTGGGATGTTCGGACTCGATGAGTTCCGAAAGCACCTCGAAAAAATGCACCCGGTTCACTATTTTACTGCCCGGTACTACGAACACTGGGTCGAAGCGACCGAACAGATCGGGGAGAAAAAGGGTTACTGGACCCAGGCCGATCTCGACAAGCGAACGGCCTATTATCTTGAATACCCGGACGTGCCGCTTCCGCCAAATGATGACCCGGCGCTGGTCGACTTTGCCGTTTGGGCCGTAGAGAACGGTTTTTCATCGGCGCGGGAACTGGAGCAGCAACCGAAGTTCAAAGTTGGCGATATGGTCCGGGTGGACGATACCATGCCCAGCATTCACCACCGTCGTCCGCGCTATGCGATGGGCTGTGTGGGCGAGATTGTCCTACATCACGGACCGCATGTTTTCCCGGACACAACCGCCAACGGCGAGGCCGAGACGGCTGAGCATCTTTATACAATCCGCCTGGCACACGCCGATATCCTTGGGGAAGGCGTCGGCGATCCGGGCGTGTCCCAATATGTCGATATGTGGGAACCCTATATCACCCTTGCAGAAGGAGGCTCCAAATGACTCGGGTCAATCTGGTACACGAACCAAAGACAGATGATGAAATCGCAGCGCGCGTTAAGGCGATCGAGTCGATCCTTACGGAAAAGGGGCTTATGTCCGAAGCCGGCGTCGACAAGTTCGCAGAGCTATACGAGAACGAAGTCGGCCCGCAACTGGGCGCCAAGGTTGTGGCAAAGGCCTGGACCGACACAGATTTCAAGAAACGCCTGCTGAAAAATGCAACCTCGGCGTGCCGCGAGCTGGGTATTGGTGGCCTTCAGGGCGAGCATATGATCGCGCTGGAAAATACCGATGACGTTCACAACGTTGTCGTTTGCACCCTGTGCTCGTGCTACCCGTGGCCGGTTCTAGGCCTGCCGCCCAACTGGTTCAAGTCCATGCCATATCGGTCCCGTATCACGCGTGAACCCCGGCTTTGCCTGAAAGAGGATTTCGGGCTTGAGCTGGACAACGGCGTTGAAATCCGCGTGTGGGATTCCAATTCGGAAATCCGATACTGGATGGTGCCGAAACGACCCGAGGGAACGGAGAGGATGAGCGAGGACGAATTGGCCGCGCTGGTGACCCGCGATTCAATGATCGGAACCGGACTGGCCAGGAACCCGCAATGAATAGGGTCGAAGACATTCCGCTCGCGCAGGAAGGTGATCTCGCGCAGATCCTGAGCCAGCGCAAGGGGCAGGCCCCGTTCAACAAGCCTTGGGAACTGCGCGTTTTCGCGATTGCCGTGGCGGCCTGCGAGGCCGGGGAGTTCGGATGGTCGACCTTTCAAGAGGCCCTGACCGATGCCATCAAGACTTGGGAAGCTGCAAACCCTGGCTATACACCGGATGACTGGAGCTATTACGAACATTTCGTAACGGCTCTGGAAGTGGTTCTGGCCCAGTCGCAGATGCTGGATGCGGACGGTGTGGACGACCGCGCGAAAGAGATCCTCGCCCACCCGCCGCACAAGCATCATGTTGCCCGGTACGATCCGATCACCATTGATCGCGCTGTAAACTAAAAACACCTGTCACGGGCCCTTTGCGGGCGCGCGTGGCAGGACACTGCCCTCCCGGCTAAGCAACAACGACACGATTGCCGATATGTTCCGGCCCACCCGCCATTTGCGGCGGGGCGTGATCATGCTGTCTGAGACCCAATTCACTTTTGCGAAAGGAAAGACCATGCCCCTCACTCGACCCACATTTGAACAAATGCAAGATATCGTCACAGACCTTGGCATGACGATGGAACCCGAACGGATTAGGGACTTCATGAGTTCTATGGAAGGCAACTTTCAGGCCTATGATCTGATCGACATGCTGCCAGACGAGAAACCACAAGTCGCATTTCCACGTACGCCTGGTCACCGACCGTTGCCGGAAGAGAACCCCCATAACGCGTGGTACGTGAAATCCGAGATCAAGGGGGCGGACACCGGACCGCTCAAGGGGCATACTTTTGCAATCAAGGACAATATTTGCGTTGCGGGGGTTCCAATGATGAACGGGTCCGTCACGCTCGAGGGTTATTCGCCCGACGTGGACGCGACAGTGGTAACCCGCATTCTCGAAGCAGGCGGCACGATCCTGGGCAAGGCTCATTGCGAACAGTTCTGTCTTTCGGGCGGCAGCCACACCAACTCGACCGGCCCTGTCCACAACCCGCAAAAGATGGGATATTCGGCAGGCGGATCTTCGTCCGGCTGTGCCGTTGTCGTTGCGTTGGGCGAAGCCGATATGGCAATTGGCGGCGATCAGGGCGGTTCGGTTCGTCTGCCCGCGTCCTATTGTGGCATCTTCGGGATGAAACCGACGCATGGGCTGGTGCCCTATACCGGCGCGATGCCGATCGAGTCGACCATCGACCATCTGGGCCCGATGACCAGGACTGTTGCAGACAACGCCCTGTTGCTTGAAGTGATCGCCGGGGCCGACGGCCTTGATCCACGTCAGTATGCTCCAAAACCGGCCAAGTATACCGACGCGCTTGGCATGGGCGTGAAGGGGCTTAAAATCGGAGTGGTCAAGGAAGGTTTCGGCTTTGCGAACAGCGACGCCGATGTCGATGCCGCGGTGCGTGCGTTGGGGGACAAGCTCAAATCCCTGGGGGCCGAAGTTGAAGACATCTCGATCCCAATGCATCTTGTCGGACCCGCCATCTGGACACCCATCGCGCTTGAGGGTCTGCAATGGCAAATGATGCATGGCAACGGGATGGGTATGAACTGGGAGGGGCTTTATACCACCAGCCTTCTGGACGCACATGCCGCCTGGCGCGAAAAGGCGGACGAGCTTTCGGATTCGCTTAAGGTCTCGATGTTCGTGGGCGAATACTTCATCCGCCATCATCGCGGTCGTTACTATGCAAAGGCGCAGAACCTATCCCGGCGCCTGCGTGCGGCCTATGATGCGGCGCTCGCCCAATGCGATCTGCTCCTGATGCCCACGACACCGATGAAAGCGCCGAAACTGCCGGATGCCGATGCGCCACTTGACGAATATCTGGCGCGCGCGTTCGAAAATGTCGGGAACACCGCGCCCTTTGATGCGTCGGGTCACCCGGCTATGGCGCTCCCCTGCGGAATGTCTGACGGACTTCCAATTAGCGCAATGCTGATTGGCAGACATTTCGACGAACTCACCATTTACAGGGCCGCCGATGCTTATGGTGCCAAATGATCACACAAACGAAGACTGATGCGTCGGAGGGGTTGCCCGGTTAGAACAACGACGATCAAGACTGGTGTCGGTCGCTCTATCCGCGAG
Organism: Sulfitobacter sp. NFXS29; assembly: GCF_040148765.1. Taxonomy (NCBI): domain Bacteria; kingdom Pseudomonadati; phylum Pseudomonadota; class Alphaproteobacteria; order Rhodobacterales; family Roseobacteraceae; genus Sulfitobacter; species Sulfitobacter sp. NFXS29. The sequence goes on along the minus strand of NZ_JAGDED010000011.1, from coordinate 73,591 downwards.
GTGCATGTCTTGGGCCGCGGGGAGTCGGCACAGGCCAGGTTCATCGGCTAGGAGTTGCGCAAGTTCGGCAGCCTGTCCGGGGTTAACACATTGGTTTGCCGCGGTGAGCTTGCCCTTGGCGCGACGTGTCTGGCTGAATTGGAAGGTCCATCTGCCATGGGGCTGCGGTCTGTCGTGTTGCGCGCACCGCCATGCGCGGCGCCCCCGGGGCGTAGACAGCTGTTGCCAGGGGACAGACCGAAACGCAGGATTGTGGGCTTGTCGTGGGCTGTATCGGGTACAAAAGTTGGCGGGACTGGGACCCGCTAGGGCAGACCACATTTGTCCCGAACGAAAACGGACGGGTCACGGCGCCCGCTGATGATTTGGCCGGGCTATACGTGACGGAGAGGGCCAATAGAGGCGCGTCTGGCATGATTGGCACCAATGGCGGTGACAGAGTTGACACGGTCAATACCATGTTGGCTGACCTGCCTTCGTTTTCCGCGTCAAGAACCGTGAAAAGTCCCCTAGCGGGCGCGGTGACCTTCGAAAACTGGAAGGTCCTTGACGATCTGGAACAAGAGGCTGGCCGCGCGCAGGATAGGCCCCGTCGCAAAGTTCCCAACATTTGACGACATGGTGGCGCGTATTTCCACGAAGCGCATGAAAAATGCACCGGGATGAACACGACAGCGGGACTGGTAGTTGACCACATCGCACAGGTCACTGGCCGCGGCGCATCTGCGCCGGCGTAGAAGAGTACCAGCGTCGAAAGGCCCGATGAAAGGCGCTGGTTTCTGCATACCCCACTGACCGGGCAATTTCGCTTATCGGGTGTTGGGTGTATTTGAGCAGGTAAGCGGCCTGTGAGCGCCTTTTCTCTTCTTTAATGGACCGGATGGACTGCCCCTCATCCGCTAGGCGCCGATGCAGTGTCGATTTCGATGTCCCGAGGCTTTCGGCAATCTGTTTCGTTGATGGCCATTCATCAAAGCTCACGTTCAGACAAAGATCCTGAATGCGGCGTTTTAGGCTGAGAACCGGGCGGTACCCGCGCAAGAGCGAACCGGGGGTCGTGCGCAGAAAGACCTTCAGTTCCTGTTCCGTGCGCCGGACGGGCCGTCGCAGATATTTGGCATCGAACGAAATCGCAGCATCCGGCGCGCCGAACCGAACCGGCAGACCGAAAAAATCGCCGTAATCATTCTTGGCCGATGGCTCCAGGCAAGGAAACCTAATCGATTGCAACGGAATACGTTCGCGCACCAGCCAGCAAGTCAACCCGTGTAAAATCAAGAAGTAGGTGCGATATGCAAAGGCCGATCTGGGGCCCTCGGTTTCCACCAGCCGCACAATGCAGTTCGTTCCATGCGTTTCAACGACGGCATTTGGCTCACCGATCACGACGTTGAGAAAGCGCAACGCGCGATGCAAGGCGACATCGAATTTTCCGGCATCGCGCACGGCGTGACCCATGAGGGTAAAGCTGCCTGGCGTCATGGGGCGCTGACCGAGGCGGAAAAACTCGTCACCTATCCGTAACGACATTTCCAGCCAAAGTGCGCCGAATGCCTCGACCGACAACGAGTCCAGGTCGTCATAACGAAGATTGAGATGGGCCAGCAGATCAGGAATATCGACCTCTGCCCGCAATCCACATTCAAGGATTTCATTGACAAAGGTTGGGGCGATGGGGGGAGAGGCATTTTGTGTCACCATGTTGACCAATACTGGCACTGTATGCCGTGCTTTTGAAGCTATGATGTGCGTGGAAGAGGAGAATATTTTGAAACAACATGCGATTCTCGTGTCAGGCGCGGCATCGGGCTTGGGACAGACGACGGCGCGAATGCTTGCCGACAACGGCTATTCGGTCGCTGCTCTTGACCGGGTGCAGATAAATGCCTCGTCACTTCCTGCAAACACGAAGGCATACAGTGTAGATGTCACCGACACGGATGCTGTGGACGCGGTCTGTGCGCAAGTCGCAGAGGACTTTGGCGGTATTTGGGGGCTGGTGAATTGTGCGGGCATCGTGAAGGGAGGCAAGCTGTTGTCGCACAAAGGTCCGCACAGTGCGGATGTGTTCAGACAGGTCATCGAAGTCAACGTGATCGGCACGTTCAATCTGATGCGTGCGGTCTCGGGGCATCTGGCCGGAAATGCGACCGACCCGCACGGCCAACGCGGGGTTATTGTGAACACGTCCTCCATCGCTGCATATGACGGCCAGATCGGTCAGATCGCTTACGCCGCATCGAAAGGGGCCATCGCTTCCATGACGCTTCCGGCGGCGCGCGACATGGCGAGTCTCGGCGTGCGGGTAGTCTCTGTTGCGCCGGGCATTTTCGACACCCCGATGATGTCCGGCGTGGCACCGGAGGTGCGGGTCGCTTTGGAAGCAACCGTACCTTTCCCTGCCAAACTTGCCGATCCGGCGGACTTTGGATCAATGGTTCGGCACATTTTCGAAAACAAGACCCTGAATGGTGAGGTCATTCGGTTGGATGGCGCACTGCGTATGGCACCTCAATAAGGATATTAAGATGTCAGCTGATCCAATTGTTATTGTGAGTGCCAAGCGAACACCCATCGGAAGTCTCGGGGGTGACGTGAGCGGGAAGACCGCAGCCCAGCTCGGCTCTATCGCGGCAGTGTCGGCGCTGCGTGCAGCCGGTATAAACCCTGAAGCAGTGGATGAAGTGATCTTCGGCAACGTGTTAAGTGCGGGACAAGGGCAAGCCCCGGCGCGCCAAGTGGCGTTGGGCGCGGGTCTGTCGGAAGCCGCGGTGGCCACGACCGTCAACAAGATGTGTGGGTCCGGCATGAAGGCGGCTATGCTGGCCCATGATGTTCTTCGATCGGGCAATATCGACGTGGCGCTTGTTGGCGGGACCGAAAGCATGTCGAATGCGCCATACCTCATGCCACGCGTGCGTCAAGGCCTGCGCATGGGCCATGCAGAGGTCAAGGACCACATGTTCCTCGACGGCCTGGAGGATGCCTATGAGACCGGCACGCTGATGGGCGTTTTCGCCGAACGTTGTGCGGTCGACTACGGTTTCACGCGCGAGACGCAGGACACCTATGCGATTGAGTCTTTGGACCGTGCCCTGGCGGCGCAGGTAAATGGGCATCTGAAAGACGAGATCGCGGTGGTGGATGTCCCTACCCGAAGCGGCACGAGCCGCATCGACAGTGACGAACAGCCCCGAATTGCCAGACGCAACCAAATCCCCACCTTGCGTCCTGCATTTGCCAGGGACGGTACCGTGACGGCGGCCAATGCCTCTTCGATTTCGGACGGCGCGGCAGCGTTGATCCTGACGCGGGCCAGTGTGGCCGAAGCGATGGGTCTAACCCCGATGGCGCGGATCACCGCTCACACAAGCCATGGCGAGACCCCTGACAAATTTCCCGTAGCCCCGATCGGAGCAGTGAAAAAGCTTTTGACAAGGACGGGCACCAAGCTGGGCGACTACGACTTGTTCGAAGTCAACGAGGCCTTTGCCGTTGTTGCAATGGCTGCGATCAAGACGCTGGGACTTCCGCATGACGCCACGAATATTCACGGCGGGGCCTGCGCCTTGGGCCATCCGATTGGCGCATCGGGTGCCCGCATCATGGTGACGCTGCTGAACGCGATGCGCACTCATGACGTTAAACGAGGCCTTGCCACAATTTGCATTGGCGGTGGCGAAGCCACGGCGGTTGCGTTGGAAATGATGGAGTAGATGAAGTGAGTCTGAACGAAGTTCAACAAGCCATTCAGGAAATGGCGCGCCAGTTTTCCCAAGAGAAACTTTGGCCTGGCGCTGAAGCGCGCGACCGCGATTCGCGCTTTCCCCGTACTGAGCTTGACGAGATGGGAGCCCTCGGTTTTCTTGGTATGCTGGTCCCGGAAGAATTCGGCGGAATGGACAGTGACATGGTCAGCTATGCCACTGTCGTCGAAGAAATTGCCGCAGGGGATGGTGCCTGTTCCACCATCCTTTCGGTGCATTCATCCGTCGGATGCGGGCCAATCGCGAAATATGGCACCGAAAGGCAAAAGCAGAAATATCTGCCCCGGATGGCCAGCGGAGAATGGATTGGCGGCTTTGCCCTGACCGAGCCGCAGGCCGGTTCAGACGCGTCCAACCTGCGCAGCTCGGCAGTGCGTGATGGCGATCATTACGTTCTGAACGGAGCCAAGCAGTTCATCACCTCGGGTAAGAATGGCGGGGTCATCATTGTCTTTGCAGTGACGGATAAATCCGCAGGCAAGACGGGCATCAGTGCCTTTATCGTCGAAACCGATACGCCGGGCTACGAGGTTGTGCGGGTTGAGGAAAAACTGGGGATTAATTCCTCGGACACCTGCCAGCTGAGCTTTACCGACATGCGCATTCCTGCCGAAAACCTCTTGGGCGAAGAGGGAGAAGGCTATAAAATTGCGCTGGCCAATCTTGAAGGCGGCCGCATCGGGATCGCGTCGCAAGCTGTCGGCATGGCCCGCAAGGCATTCGAATTGGCCCGCGATTATGCCGTCGAGCGCAAGGCGTTTGGCGCGGCGATTGCGGAAAAACAGGCAGTGTCATTCAAGCTTGCCGATATCGCCACCGACATCGAAGCGGCACGACAGCTCGTCCGGCTGGCCGCGTCGAAAAAGGACGAAGAAATCCCTTGCCTGCAAGAGGCGTCGATGGCCAAGCTCTTTGCATCGGAGATGGCCGAGCGGGTCTGTTCTGCGGCGATTCAGATCATGGGCGGCTATGGCTATCTGAAAGATTATCCGGTGGAACGGATCTACCGTGACGTGCGTGTGTGCCAGATTTACGAGGGTACAAGCGAAATTCAACGGCTGGTGATTGCGCGGAACATCCTGCGCGACGCGGCCTGAGGGAGGGAACCAAATGATCACTTTCGACCACATCGACCGCGATTACGAAAAGGCGCGGGCGACTTACAAGCCACAGATTCCAGAGCATTTCAATTTTGCCTTCGATGTTCTGGATGTCCGGGCGCGCGAGGCTGACAAGGATGCGCTTCTGGCGATTAACGTCGCGGATGAAACCAGCGTCGCAGTTACTTATTCCGAACTGAGTGAGGCCTCGGCAAAATTCGCGCAGGCGCTGATGGCTTTGGGGCTGGAGCGGGGCGACGCGGCCTGCGTTGTCATCGGACGCGAACCGTCGTGGCACAAGGTGCTGTTCGGCTGCATGAAGGCGGGCGTTATCTCGATGCCGGGAACTAACCTGCTGACCGGAAAAGACATCGCCTATCGCATCAATCAGGCCGGGGCCAAGGCAGTGATCGTCTCGGCCATGCATGTCGACAAGGTCGAGAGTATCCGTGCGGAATGTCCCACCCTGGAACTTCTTATCGTAATCGGGGACGCGCCTGACGGTTGGTTGTCCTTCGAGGCGCTGTGTGCCGCGCAGGACGGCGCGTTGAATGCAGAGGATGTCCCGCCCTTTGCCTCGACCGACACGATGATGATCTATTTTACTTCCGGCACCACGGCCCTGCCCAAGATGGTGCCGCGTGATTTCGGCTACGCTCTGGCTCATGCCGCGACCGCCTTGTTCTGGAAAGACCTGCGCGAAAGCGATATTCACTGGACGTTGACCGACACCGGTTGGGCTAAAGCGGCCTGGGGGCTGTTGTTCCCGCAGATGCTGATCGGATGTACGACCGTTCTTTACGATGCGCCCGGAATGGATGTCGACGCGCACCTCAAAGCGTTCGAAAAGATCGGCGTGACCACGTTCTGCGGACCGCCTACCGTCTACCGGCTTTTTGCGCAGCAGGATCTGACCAAATACAACCTGTCTTCGCTCCGTCGCTGTTTGGGCGCAGGAGAGCCGCTGAATCCCGAAGTGATCCGCTATTGGGAGAAACATACCGGCACCACGATCGCCGATGGCTATGGCCAGACCGAGACAATCAACATTGTAGGGAACTTTCCGGGAGTTGAGACCCGCAACGGCTCGATGGGCAAACCTGTGCCTGGTTTTGATGTCGACATCGTAGATGATGCAGGCCATGTGCTGCCAGACGACGAGGTCGGGCATATCGCTATTCGCACCTCGGGCGAGTGGCCTGCGGGACTGTTTCACGGATACCTGGCGGACGGCGCATTGATCACCGACTCATTCCGCAACGGCTGGTATTACACCGGGGATACAGCCTATCGCGATGCGGACGGCTATCTGTGGTTCGTCGGCCGGTCGGATGACCTGATTTCTTCGGCTGGCTACCGGATCAGCCCGTTCGAGGTGGAAAGCGCGTTGCTGGAGCACGACAAGATCATGGAAAGCGCCGTGGTCGGCGTGCCTGACGAAACGCGCGGGCAACTGGTCAAAGCCTATGTCATCCTTGCCAACGGTGTGGAAGGCTGTGATGAGCTGGCCAAGGAGATACAAAAATTTTGTAAGAACTTGACCGCGCCCTACAAATACCCAAGAGAGATCGAGTTCGTCTCAGAGCTGCCAAAGACGATCTCGGGAAAAATCAGGCGCGTGGAGCTGCGCGGGACCTGAGTTCACGCGGGAAAGCATTGTCAACTTGCTGCCGCACTTTTGCGCGACTAGCATCTTGTCATGATGGTTCAAGCTGAGATGCCGCGCCTGAAGGGCTACCGTTCCCTCCGTGAAGGGTTCTGTCGCAAAGATTTCGCCTGGCAGAAGAGGAGTCTTCCGTGGACACAATTATGCTGCGAGGGCCGCGAACTGCTTGAATGCCGTGATGCCTGTTTGCGCTATCTGGCCCTTACGGATCATATGCGCGGTTTCGATCCCAGCAAGCGTTGCTGCCGCAGAACGGAACGCTTTGAAGCCGAGCATCGACCGTGTGATCCGTTTGATGAAGCGATGATCCTGGCTGAGGCGGCACGGGGAAACTTCTAAGCCCTTCCCGCTGCAGGCAATGCATCGATCATGTGCGGCAAACCCTCAGCATATCTGAGCGCAGGGTCTGCCGCACATTGGGTCAGCATCGCTCAACGCAGCGCAAGGTGCCCTGCGGTCTGCCGGACGAAGCACGGCTGACCGAGGACATCATCGCACTGTCTGAAGAGTTCGGACGCTATGGATACCGCATGATCACCGGATTGCTGAACAACAGCGGCTGGCATGTAAATCACAAGCGCGTCGAACGAATTTGGCGGCGGGAGGGGCTGAAGGTCCCACAAAAGCAACCCAAGAAGAGCCGGCTCTGGCTGAACGACGGATCCTGCGTAAGGCTACGGCCAGAACGCCCGAGCCACGTCTGGTCCTATGACTTCGTCCAGGACCGGACCCAGGACGGTCGGATATTCCGCACACTCAACATCATAGACGAGTTCACGAAGGAGGCGCTGGTGATCCTGGTGAAACGCAGACTTAATTCAACGGACGTAGTCGATGCCTTGACTGATTTGTTCATTCTACGCGGCCCGCCCGCATTCATAAGGTCGGGAGCCAAAGCCCCTTCACAATGAATTTGGCATGTCGATTGTCCCAACGGGTGGAACAGAGACGATCGCCACATCGGACGTAATCGTGATTTCCTTTTGGAACGGCCCGGACAAGCTCCCTTCGGAAGATCTTGTCAACGCTTTGCGGCGAGCCAACGACAATGGCGCAAAGACCGTCGGACTTTGCCTTGGCGGCTATGTCCTTGCCTATGCCGGGCTTCTTGATCACCGAAAGGCGTCGATGTAGGTTTTTCGAAAGGCCTTCCTACTTTTGAGGCCGTTACATGTTAAAGCGTCGCCGGTATTCTCCCGGGGTCAGGCCCACGATCCGGTGGAAAATTTTGCGGAAGGCGCCGGCGTCGGAATAGCCGACCTCCCAGGCGATGTGCTCCACCGGCAAACGTCCGAATTGCAGCAGTTCTTGTGCCTTCGCAACACGAAGGCGCTGCGCGTATTGAGTTGTCGTAAGGCCGGTTGCCTTCTGGAAGCGGCGCAGTAACGTGCGCGATTCCAGTCCTGCTTCCTCTGCCAGCGCCACGAGCCGCGCATCCCGCCCCTCGTTGGCCTGTAGGAAATGCTGCACCTTGAGCACGGCAGCGTCGCCATGGGACAGGTGCGGCGCGAAGCCGCTGTAATAGCGCTGCTCTCGTCCTGGCGGGTCTACCAGCAGCATCCGCGCGGTTTGCGCCATCACAACGGGGCCAAGGAAGCGATCCACCAGCTTAAGACCCATGTCGGTCCAGGACATTAACCCGCCGGCTGAGATGATGTCTCCACCGTCAATTATCAGGCGATCCGTGTCCAGCACAACTTCAGGAAAGCGTTCACGGAAATCTCCGGCGTAGACCCAATGCGTTGTGGCGGCACGTCCACGCAATAATCCCGTCTCGGCCAAAAGAAACGCGCCGCCACAGATGGAGGCCAGCACCGTCCCCTCGCCATGACGCTCTCGCAACCAGCCCGCCAGTGGCGCTGCGACATCAGATTTGATGGGTGCCTCGAGTGATGGAGGCAGGATCAGGACGTGACAGTGAGCATTGTCAAGGCCTGACGCTTCGGGAGCGCCCTCAGGCGTCAGTATTGCCATCTCGCCGGTCTGAAGGATCTGAACCCGCAATCTCGGCGCTCCCTGATCCGAGCCCTCCGCGGTTCGCTCGGCGATCTGAAAAAGGTCCGCTAGCCCCATAGCCGCGGAAAGCTGCGCACCGAGGTAGAGAATAATACCAATCCTGATCTCGTCCATATGTCTATATTGCCCTTATTTATGTCGATTGCGCCAATGGCGAGAGTTGTGGCCTCAAGCCAAATTGAGATCAAGACATTCAAGACCCAGAAAGGTGAAAACTATGACTAACCGTGCAATCGTCGTTATCGACCTACAGAATGAATACTGGCCGACTGGCAACCTGCCTCTCGAGCACATCGAGGATGCCGCCGCCAATGCTGTGCGGGTCATTTCCCATGGTCGCGACGTCGGTGACCTAATCGTAAACGTGCGTCACGAGATGCCCGGCGCACCAGTCTTTGCCCCGGGATCGGAAGGGGCCGAGATTAACAGGGTCGTTGTGCCCGGCGAGGGTGAGCCGATCATCACCAAAAATTTCCCTAATTCCTTTCGGGAAACCGGTCTGAAGGACTTGCTGGACGACCAGAGTATCGAGGAAGTGATCGTGGTCGGAGCCATGACCCACATGTGCGTCGACGCGACCGTCCGGGCGGCCAATGACTTTGGCTACAAGACCGTGACCATCCACGACGCCTGCGCCACGCGCGATTTGGAGTTCAATGGCGCGACCGTTCCGGCGGCGCATGTCCATGCGGCACTGATGGCGGCATTCGCGTTCGCCTACGGCGAGGTTGTTGCCACCGACGACTTCATCAAGCGCTGAACCGGAAAGAGGAGAGAACTCATGACCACACGCCGACAATTGCTCGCCATGTCCGCCTCCGCCGTCGTCGGAAGCGCTGTCTCAGCATCAGCCCAGGGAAACGACGCCAGCTCCGAAAGCAGAAGCAAGATCACCCAGATCCGCAATGCCACCCTCCGGATCGACTACGCCGGCGTCCGCTTTCTCGTCGATCCGATGCTGGCGGAGCGTCACAGCTTCCCGGGGTTCCCGGGGACCGCGAACAACAAGCAGCACAATCCGATGGTGCATCTGCCACTGCCGATTGCCGACATCGTCGACGTCGATGCCGTGATTGTCACCCATCTGCACGAAGACCACTGGGACCAAGCGGCGCGAGACGCGCTGGAAAAAGATCTGCCAATCTTCGTTCAGAACGACGCCGATGCCGAAGTTGTCCGCGGTCAAAGCTTTACCGATGTCCGTGTGTTGTCCGAGAGCTCTGAGTTCGATGGTGTAGGTCTGATCAAGACGGCGGGTCGTCATGGAACGGAAGCGCATTTCGAGGTGATTGCAGAGATCCTAGGCGAAGTTTGCGGCGTGGTGTTCAGCCATCCCGACGAGAAGACCGTCTATCTCGCCGGGGACACGATCTGGAACGATGACGTCGCCGCCGTCCTGTCTGTGCACGCACCTGAAGTCGCGATCCTGAACGCGGGCTACGCGATGGTTCAGGGCGTTGACGGGAGCATCATCATGGGAGCCGAGGATGTCCTGCGCGTTTACGAGGCCGCGCCCGAGGCCCTTCTGATTGCCTCCCACATGGAAGCGATCAACCATTGCGTCCTGACGCGCGCAGAACTCCGGGCCTTCGCAGCCGAAGAAGGGTTCTTGGACAACCTGCTGACCCCCGGAGACGGCGAAACCAGCACGATCTGATAGCATAGAAGACCGGCGGCGGTGTGATGCGCGCCGCCGCCCTAATTTATCGCTAATATCATATTGGTGCCGAGACGAGCGTTCGGCTGCTTTGTCCCGCTCTGCCGACTTCAACTGTCCCCGTTTAACAGGAGGTTTTCTGCTGCCCTTTGGCTGTTCGGTCAGCGGTTTGCCCCATTTGCCTTTGCGGTGAATTTGTGAACTCACGGTGAAGTGCCAGTTCTGATATTCTGTTTTAATCCAATCGGTTCTGAATTTCTACCAGCATGCTTTCGAAGACCTCGGCCGGTGCCCGGTAGCCGAGACACTTCCGCGGCGTGGCATTGGACGACGTCGGTCGCTTCCGGCGCTTTGGGTTCCCCACATCTAATGACCGTGGTCATCCATAGCTATAAAATTGGAGTTCTGGTTACTCAAATAGTAGCAGCCCATAGTAGATATTTCATGTGCTTCTCGGGGGAAATGGTACACGGGCAGCCTAAGCTGCCCGCGCTAAAGCCGATTTTTTAGACCCTTAGAGGTCTGCCGTCTTTTTAATTGCCCGCCCGCCTTGCATGATCAGCGGCATGTGGGCACCTTGCTCGGTCAGCAAATCGAGGTTTTCAAGTGGATTACCTTCAACGGCGATGATGTCGGCATAAGCCCCGGGTGCGATGACGCCCACTTCGCCTTCCATCCGTAGAACCTTAGCGGCATCCACGGTGGCTGAGCGGATCACCGCGTCCGTAGGGATATAACGGCCACGTAACGGGAATTCTCCCGACTGTTCTGTTTGCATTCCGCCGAGGAGGTCCGAACCGTAACCCATAGTCACCCCAGCGTTGTGCAGCTTCACCAAACGTTCCAGACCCGCTTCACGGACGTCAGAAACCTTGGCGACCGATTCCGGCGGCAGGCCGAACTCTGCGCCTTTACGAGCCAGAAGATCATATGTGATGTTGGTCGGCACCACGATGGCCCCCTCACGCGCCACACGATCGATTGTCTCGTCACCGATCAGGTTGCCATGCTCGATGCATGTGATGCCGCAGTCGAGCGCACGCACGATGGCTTCATCGGCATAGAGGTGCGCGGAAACATAAGTGCCAAAGCCGTTTGCGACCTCGACCAGCGCCTTTAATTCGTCGACAGAATAGACTAGGTAGCCGACTGGATCCGATGGCGAAGATACGCCGCCATCCGCCATGACCTTCAAGAATTGAGCGCCGCCCTTCAACTCCTCCCTTGCAGCACGCAGTAGCTCGGGTTTGCCGTCGCAAAGCCGCCCCATCGTGCCGAGCACCTGAGCATACCAGCCCACATCACGGTTGTCGTAGGGTCCCCGGTAATCGGTGTGACCGCCGGTCTGCGACAAGGCCTTTCCACAGATCACAAGACGCGGCGCGGTAAAGTGGCCTTCTTCGACCGCCTGCTGCAAGCCGCGGTCGGCACCGCCGAGGTCCCGCACCGTGGTAAAGCCACGCATAATCATGTTCTTCATTAAGGTCCCCGCGCGCGCCGCCACCAGTGAAGATGGCAGTGAGGCATTCAGACCAAGGTTCGCGCTCGTGGCTATCGTATGGACGTGACAGTCGATCAAGCCGGGCATGACAGTCAGCCCGCTTAGGTCGAGGCATTCTGCCGCGTCAAAGGATACTTGCGCGCTCACTTCTCGGATGCGGCCATCTTCGATGGCGATCTGCATCGGATCGGTCGGTTGAAGAGCTGTGCCGTCAACTATACGGGCATTCTTGATAAGCAGAGTGGTCATTTACGTCATCCTTTTGGTGTCAGATCAGCGCGGGCGCGAGTGTCTGCGCGATTAAAGTAATTTCAGCCATGTCCTCGGGCGCATAGCTATCCTTAGCCGCATTCAACGAGAGCACTCCGAGGCAGCGTCCCCCCCAGAGCACGGGGGCGCACGCACAGGCTTCACAGTCTTTGGAGAGGATCAATTCGGCGTCGGGGAAAGCCCAGAACACGTCCTCCCGCGAGTTACCGAGCCAACTACGGCCGCTATCCAGTACCACCTTGCCCCATTCGGTCAGGCCCATAGGCTTAAGCGCTCCAACCGGGTAATCGGCCTCAGAGCTATGCATCCGCATGACGTTTCCGGTGCCAGGGAGGTTCTTTAGGATGGTTAAGAAACGGAAACCGAAACGAGCCTCGCAAGTGTCCTGTACTGCCCGAAACAGGGTGTGTGGTTGGTTCAGGTGGGTCTGCGCACGCAACAGCACAGCGAGATCGGTGTTCAATACAGTCATTATTTTATCCATATAGGAAGTTTGGGAGCCACAGGGCGATGCTCGGGAAGACAGCTAGCAACAACACCCCGAGCAGCATTAATGCAAAGAATGGTAGCGCTGCTCGGGCTACATAGCTGATCGAACGACCCGAGATGCCCTGAAGAACGAAGAGGTTAAAGCCCACGGGCGGGGTCACCTGCGCCATTTCAACCATCAACACGAGATAGACACCAAACCAGATCGGATCAAAACCCGCCTGCAGCGCCAACGGAAGCGAGATCGGCAAACTCATCACCACAATTGACGTACCGTCGAGGAAAAAACCGAGACCGAGGTAGAAAAGCGACAGCACCACCAAAAGCCCCCAAGGCGGTAGCTGCAGCGACGCAATACCTTTTGCCACATCCGCGGGGATGTGCAGGTATCCGATCGCGGTGGACATGAAGGCTGCAGCTATCAGTATCGAACAGACCATGGTTGAGGTCCGTAATGCGCCCAACAAAGTATCACGCAGCAAAACCAGTGAGAACTGACGTGTCAACAAGGCGATGGCAATGGCAGTAATGACGCCGACTGCTGCGGCCTCGGAGGGGGTGGCAATACCGGTATAGATCGACCCGAGAACGATAGTCATCAACACTACCAGCGGAACTAGATCCCAAATCGCGCGCAGGAAGTCTAGCGCATTGCGTGTCTCACGCTTTGCTGGAACCAATGAAGGGTTCAGCGTGGTGCGGAGCATGATATAGCCCGAATAAAGTGCGCTGATCATCAACCCTGGCAACACACCAGCGGCGAAGAGGCGCGAGATCGATTGCTCGGCAAGGATGCCGTAGACGATCATTACGATCGAGGGCGGGATCAGCAACCCTAGACTGCCAGCGCCAGCAAGTGAGCCCAGCGACAGCCGGTCGTCGTAACCACGCGCCCCTAGCTCACGGGTGGTGATACGGCCTACGGTGGCGGTTGTGGCAGGGGATGAGCCAGAGACGGCAGCGAAGAGGGTGCATCCCAATACGTTCGTGTGTAAAAGGCGACCGGGAATGTAATCGACGAACGGCGACAATCCACGGAACAGCCGAGATGAGATGTCAGTACGGAAGATGATCTCACCCATCCAGATAAACATTGGAATGGCTGAAAGCTCCCAGCTGGTTGAATAGCGGTATATGATACCCGCAGCGATGGAACCGATGCGCGATAGATCCATGCCGTGTAGGAAAAACAACGCAGCCGTTGCCACAAGAGCCAACGAGATGAAAACCCAAACGCCAAGTCCGAGAAACAGTAAAAGAAAGCCTAGCGTGGCAGCGGCGGTTAATAACGTGTCCATATGATATCTCCGAGGGGTCGGCTTATTCGACCGGCGTGGCCAGCGGCGCATGCGGGGCGGGTGACGGGTGTCCGGTGATGTGACGCAGACCGTGCGCAACTGCCGCCAGCGCAAACAAGGCCAGACCCACCATAATTGCACCTTCGGGAATCCAAGTTGGCACCGCGGCGACAGACGAAGACACCGTACCACGGGACCACGCCCGCGCGACGCGGATCCAGAACATCCAAGCCAGCCCTGCAGACATCGCACCGGCCATCAATGCTGATGCGGCAGTAAGCAGCTGTTGTGCCCGCTCAGGCAAGCGGTCGAGCACGAGGCCGACACGGATTAGATCCCCGTGTTCCAGAACGTATCCCAATGACCAAATGATGCAGATGCTAATCGCGTAGCCAACAAATTCATCGAGGACAAACGTTGAGGTGGCGAAGAAGCTGCGCAGAATGATCTCGTATATGATGTGGCCTACCATATAGAGCAGCGCACATGCGGCGATTACCGCAGCCAGTCGCGACAGGCCGAAAACGATTGAATAAAAGCGGGTCATGCGGACCTCCAAGAGAAAAATATGCGCGAGCAGCACTGACGGCTGCCCGCGCAAGTCGGGGAGGAATTAGCGGTCCCTGTAAGCAGTCATGATCGACTGGGCACGCTCGCCGGTCTCTTCAACCCACTTGTTGATGAAGGGTTGTGCGGCGGCGGTCAGGGCCTGTGAAAACTCTGCAGGAATTTCTTCGGTCACAGTCATGCCATTTTCACGCATAGTGGCAAAATCGCTGGCGGTCGCATCCTCTAGGAGCCCCCACCCATAGTCTTCCGCCTCGGTCGCAGCTTCTTTAACAGCGGCCTGTTCCTTTTCGCTCAGGTCGTCCCAGGCATCGCGGTTAAGGTGGATTGCCTGCAGCGAAGACGCATAGTTTACATTCGTGAAATCTGACTGCATTTCCCACAACTGCGCGCCGACGCCACCATTGGCGGAGGTAAGCACGGCATCGATCGCATTGGTTGAAAGCTGCGCCGGAACATCTGCCCAGGAAATCTGGATCGGAAAGCCCCCAGCATTCTTAATGGTCTCCGTGGAAGCGACATCATAGGTGCGGACCTTCACGTCTTCGAGGTCGGCGGTAGAGGTGAAGGGCTTTTTGCCCCAAAGACCCGAAGACGGCCACGGTGTTATCACCAGCAGCATCTGGTCGTTCTCTTCGAGAACCTTTTCATATTCTGGCTTCGCCAGCTCGTAGAGATCATGAACATCCTTAAACGACGACGCAAGGAAAGGGAGTGATGACAGTTGGAATATGGGATCGATACCGGTCCAGAACACGAAGGCCGAAGACGCGGCTTGCAAAGCGCCATCACCGACGGCGTCGAAATGGTCTACGCTCTTGTATCCGAGCGCTGCGCCGTGATGGACGGTGATTTCCACTTCACCATCGGTCTTTTCGGCCACAGCCTTAGCGAAGTAATCAGCTGTTTTCCCCTGGAGGGAACTGACTGGATATTCGCTAGACAGGTCCCAGGTAGCTGCAAAGACCGGCGTGGCGGTGGCAAGGCTGAGGCCTGCTAGGGCTCCAAATATGGTTTTATTGTTCATGTGATATTCCTTGTTGTGTCCGTGTGACGGAGTTGTCTCTTCACCTCGTTCACAATCCGACTGGACGCTTACGAGCAGTGCTGTTCGCAGCATGCAATCAGAACTGTTCGTAAATCAAGATGTGACACGCAAAAAACTGGGTCGGAGAGCAAAAAAGCTGCGACCCCCTCCAAATACCACCTAACTAACTGAAACTATGTTATATTGTTCGATAGAACTTTAGATTTATTTTGGACGAAAGCGAACAGAGCGGTCCAAATTACACCTTTCGGGCGGTTTTTTTCCACAACTCAATTAGTTTTTTTGCTGTCTCTGGGTCTGAATCGAAGCTTTGATGTATAGCGATCCCTCGGAGTACTGAGAGGTGCAGCTGCACCTTTAGGCCAGCTTCCGTATCGCCTGCATTTTCACCAATCAGGCGCACGGCGATCCGGTCCCGCTCTCGAATCCATTTCACGAGGATATCACGAAGCGCGTGGCCCAGTTCGTTGTTTTGGCGCGAGGCCAACATCAACTCCATCGCAGCTATGTAGTGGCTATTTGAAAAAATGGTGCTCCAAAGCGCGTCAACCAGCTCATCCACAGAGAGTCGGTTCTTGTCAGGATCGAGCGCGAAAGGATAGTCATCTCGCCACTCACCGACCAATTTTTCAAAGGCCGCAACCAGCATGTCATTACGTGTTGGGAACTGGTGGGTGAGCGCGCCCCGAGACACTTCCGCCCGTTGGGCGATAAGGGGAGTCGAGATCTGCGCATAGCCAACGTCTACTAATGCCTGAAGCGTGGCCTCGCAAACCTTACTGCGGGTTTCTTGAGATCGCTCTGCTTGCGTACGCCGCGTCTGTGCGGAGGGGAGTGACGTGGTATCGGCGCTCATATTCTGTCCCCAGTCGTAAAGATACAAACGACCCTACCTGTTTTTATGCTCCTTGCAAAGGATCGAACCATAGTTGTCCTGGATCGATAAGTTTTGTGACCATTAAAGATGTGCTCTAAGCGCTGCGGTTATGCGCACTCATGTCCAATTAGGTCAGTTGGTGGGACACCGTAAAGTTAACCGGCCATGCACAAAAAATGGACGGGCTTCGGTGTTCATGCGGCTTCGAGTTGAGCGATGTCGCGCCACGCAACCATGGCGGCGGCGCGGAGTTCGCGAAGTCTTCGGATGTTATTTCGTGGCGTGGCAGATGAAACAAGTTGGCAATCGGGGCATGGATTGAAACGAAGCGCTGCAATTGCCGAGGCGAATTGTAGCGTTTCATGATGCGCTCACGCCTTCGGATAGGTTGGTGTGAATTTTCAGCGCGGTTATTCAAGTCTTTGTGCGAGCGATGCTCGATCCCCGGCATGATCTCGAGTTTTGCCGCCGAATATGAACGAAGTTTGTAAGTGATCAAACCCGCAAGAGGCGGTTGTGCCGTGACAATAGCTACCGCATCAGCCGAAGGGCAGCCTGCCGGTCGCGGCGGGCTTGAACCAGAACATCCAGTACGAACCCCTCCTGATCGACAGCCCGCCAACGCCAGTGCTTGCGGCCGCCGATCGAGAGAGCAACATCACCCAGATGCCACTTATTGTCGAGTTTGCCAGCCAATCGGCGACGGATGGTTTTCGAGAATTCCCGCCCGAATTTTTCGGCCGACGTGCGCACCGTATGGTGCGACGCGATGAAGCCGCGCTCTGGTAGGAGGTCTTCAACCATCCGCAGGCTCAGGGGAAACCGGAAATACAGCCAGACGGTATGGGCAATCACATCGGCCGGAAAACGGTGGCGGCGATAAAGGGTAGCGTCGATCATACCGCCATATCGCATTTTATGCGAGCGGCCGCATTAAGTTTACAGTGCCAACCTAGACGCTCAATTCCTGCTTTGCCAACCAATTCATGATCAGCTCTGCGACCTTATCTGAGGTGCGATCCATCATCAGCATGTGGCTGTTTCCCTCCAATCCGTGTTCGGGAAGTTGCAGCAGTTCTGCATGATCATTGCACGAAACAAATCTGGTGATGTCGCGCTGCATCTTCATCCACCGTTTGCTGCGCTCGATGAAGTCGCCCAGCATCACCAGCATGGGCAGATCGGCGGCTATGAAGGACGCAGGTAACTCCGGTATTGCTGCTGGTTCGAGAAGGACGAGAGCAGCCACGAGATCGGGGCGCCGTGCAGCTGCTTCGAGCGCAAAGACGCAACCTTGCGAATGCGCCAAGATGACCGCCGGACCGGTGGCCTCGAGTTCTTCAAGGTATGCGTCCAAGATGTAACCGTTGGTATTGGTCCAGCGTGGCACCATCTGCGCGGCGAAGCGGTCCAGGGCTTCGACCGGAAAAGCGGTGCCGGGGTAAACATGCTGGCTCGCCCGGGCGAGTTCACCTTTCGGCAGATAAGCACCGATACGGAAGCGTTCGAACACAGTTTCGATGGTTTGCGAAATCGGCGGCCCCCACACATCGGGCACCGGGGCGAAGCCGGAGCGGCCGCGCTCGACCGCATCGCTCACGAAAACATCCCAGCCGCCGGCGAGAAAAATATCACGAAATCCGGGCCGCCCGTCGGGCGTGGTTTCCCAGCAGGCGCCAGTGAGCCCGCCGCCGTGCCACATCAGCAGCGGCAGGTTGTGCTGGTGCGGATCGGGCAGAAAGTACTGCACATACATTTGGCCGATCATATAAGTGCCATTGGGGTCAAACAACGCCGGATGCCCGGTTTGGGTGAGCTGCACCATGCGCGGTTCACCGTGGGTGATGCTGTGCCGATATCCGCCGACATGGAATGACCCCATGCCGCGCAGCCGCATCCCGATGTCGTTTCGGGGGAGGGGTCGCTGGGCGTGCATCTGTTTGGCAAGACTGGTAATCGTCTGCATATCACCCACAGCTCAGTAGGCGCCAGCACCGAGGAAGAGCACGGCAATGAGCGCCGTGGAGAAGGCGACTCCGCCCACCCAGGGCCACAGGCCATAGGGTTGATGAAAGGTTATCTTGCCGGCTGCGCTCATGGTGCGTTCCTTGTCTTGCATGGGTTAGTTTGTGATGAGATTCGGCAGCCAGAGCACAAATTTGGGCTTGGCAATGAACAGGCAAAGCACCGCAATTTGGATGCCGATGAAAGGCAGGACCGCGACGAAGATTTCCTGAAGGGTCACTTCTTTTGGGGCCACCGACTTGAGCCAAAAGCAGGCCGGTCCAAAGGGAGGTGAGAGAAAATAGATCTGGATGTTAAGCACGAAGAGGATGCCGAACCAGAGTTTTGCATCCGCCGGCGTCATACCCAGTTCTGGCGCGAGGGCGACCACCACCGGCGCAAAAACCGGGACTGTTATCAGCACTATGGCGATCCACTCCATAAATGTGCCGAGCACAAGCAGTACGCCCATCATCGCAATGACAATGCCGATAGCGGGCAAGCCGAGATCAAGGAATAGCTCGCGCAGATAGTTGCCGCCGCCCACGAGGTTGAAGATCCCGACAAAGGAGATTGCCCCGAGAATGAGCCACATGATCGTGCCAACCATCGACATGGTTGAAATCATAGTTGTGCTCAGCAGATCGCCGCACAGGAGGCGCCCGCGTACCAATGCGATGATGAGCGCCCCTACCACGCCGACCGCTGCGCTCTCCGTCACCGAAGCCACGCCGCCATATATAGAACCCATGACACAGAAGATAAGGCCGACTGCCATGCTGACAGAGAGCAGCTTTGCCCTGTCGAGTCGCACCGTCGTGGACCGGCCCGCCTCGGCGGCTTCACGGGCAGTAGGCGCGAGGGTGGGATTGAGGTTTACACGTAGCAGAACATAGCCAGCATAGCAGAAAGCCAGCAGCGTGCCGGGGACGATCCCGCCGATGAAGAGTTGGCCTATACCGACCTCGGCGGAGAGGCCATAGACGATCATGATGATCGAGGGCGGAATCAGCGTGGCGAGCGCGCCAGAGGCACAGATCAGCCCGATCGAGAGCTTGCGATCATAGCCTAGCCGCATCATCTGCGGCAGCGCGACGAGGCCGAGCATAACGATTTCGCCACCCATGACGCCGGACATGGCTGCGAGGATCACGGCCACGACCACGGTTTGCACCGCCACGCCGCCGCGCAGGTTGCCGGCCAGCACCGACATTGCATCGAACAGGTCTTCGGCCACCCCGGCGCGCTCCAAGATCGCGGCCATCAGCACGAAGAACGGCACGGCGACTAGGGTGTAATGCTCGAGCAGCCCCGCGGCATTAGCGGAGACTAGATAAAGCCCGCGAGGACCGAAGAAGGCGATGGCGACGATAACCGACACGGAGAGCGTAACGATGCCGAGCGGCATGCCGGTCATCATTAAGCCAATCAACATCAGTACCATAATAATTGAGAGCGTTCCGAGATCAATCTGGCGCAGGACCAAGGTCTTGGAGGGATCGAGGGCTTGGCTAATCTGACTTGCCATCTGCATGATTGAGCCAAAGACGCTAGCTTCACCAAAGATGGCGGCGCCAAGACCGGCGCAAAAATAAAGTGTGATTGTTACCGACGCAGCCAGGACGAGCACGCGGGCGGCGCGCGAGGACACCGAATTGTACAAGTTCACCAGCAATTGCGCAAGATATAGCGCGGCTCCAGCCGCGAGAAAGGCCCGCGTGAGGGAGGGCAGGGGAGAATTGAAGGCGCTGCCAGTGCGTTCGAGATGCGCGATCCCAGCATAGGCGCGGACCGAGGCGTCGCTGAGCAGTAAAAACAGGGCGATGATGCCGACGATAATGCCGAACAACTCCAACCCATGGCGCACCTGTGGCGGCGCAATATCGCTCAGCACCGTAATGCTGATGTGGCCTTTATTCAGCGTAATGTAGCCAGCCGAGAACATCCATGATGCTGCGATCAGCATCATAACTACTTCGAAGGCCCACTCGGTCGGCGCGTTAAACGCATAACGCGACACTACCTCCCAGACCGTGGCGAAGGCGGCTAGCAGGATGGGCACGGAGAAGGCGATGCCGAGAAAGCGGCTCAAATGGCTGACCGGATCTTTTAGATGTCGGGGCGCATTATTATCGTCATACGCGGTGGGTGCATCAAAGGGGGTTCCTGCGAAGGAAACATTGGTGTCGCTCATAACGGAAGTATCCTGCGGTCAGGGGAAGGCGTTAATTGGGCGGGGGCACGGTGCAGCATCCCTGCGCCATGCCTTACCGGATCACTCATCGGCCAGCAGGCCGATGCTTTTCAAGAAAGCGACATGGGTATCGTACGCTTCTCGGGCCAGCTCGGAGCCCTGAGAAAATTTTTCCCACTCGCCTATAGCGATTTCGCGGAAGGCGTCGCGGTCCTCCTGCGTCCAGTCGATCACCTCGATGTCGTCGCCCGCACGGTCAGCGGCCACAAGCTCGCGGTCTTGCTTGTCAACGGCGCGGCGCAGATCGTTGGTAGCAGCTTCATACCAGACGGTCAGGATCTGTTGATCGGCTTCGGACAGCGCGTTCCAGACTGATTTCGATACGGTGAATTGCTGGAACGGGGTCGAGTGGATCCCTGGGAAGATCGGGTATTTGGCGATGTCGTGCATGCCATTCGCCTTGTCGTTGGAATAAGCTGAGTTGTCCGCCGCGTCGATGACGCCCTTTTCTAGCGACGTGTAGACTTCCGAGCCGGGGATCGCGACGGGGGTGGCTCCGGCGGCCTTGAACACGGCAGAGGCAAGGCCTTCGGGCGCGCGAATCTTCCTGCCTTTCAGGTCTTCGACGCCGCGAATAGGCTCCTTGGAGACAAAAGCCTCGCGTGAATAGGCGCCGCAGCCAATGACATGCACATCAAGGTTCTTTGCGTCATAGATCTTTTGCAGCATTTCGCGCCCACCGCCGATCGAGCAGAAGGCCTGCGTCTGATCTGCAGTGTCATATCCAGCTGTGAGATCGCCCATCAAGGCAAAGGCGGGATCGCGCCCGGCGAAATACATTACCGAAGTATAATCGCCATCGAGAATGCCCATCGAAACGGTGTCCGGAGTCTCGCGGTGCGGAACCACGGCACTGTTGGGCAATAATTCAATAGTGATCCTACCACCTGTCATGGATTCGAGCTTAGGCACCCAGGTTTCGCTGAGGTAACGCAGGCTGAAGTGGCTGGCGGTTGAGGCTGACTGTACCTTGAGATTCAGGGTTTCCTGTGCCTGCGTGACACCGGGTGTAAAGAGCAGAACCGCGGCGGCAAGGCCGGCTGCGGTGGTTGTTAAACTGATGGTCATTTTTCCTCCCATGGGATGGAGAGGCCAGAGCCTCGTCATCCGCGTCCCTATAAATATCTCTTGTGCATGGACACTCGCAGTCCGGGCCTGGTATAGCGAATAAATATTCCAAATACAGTCTATACCAAAATTGATATTTTAGGGCTCATGAGTACTTATCTTTTATCGTTTCTACGCCGGATGGACCTGAACCTTCTGGTTACTTTCGATGCCTTAATGCGTACAAGATCCGCTACTGACTCTGCGCGCATTCTTAACAAGACCCAGCCCGGCGTGAGCCGCGATCTAGCGCGGATGCGTCAGGTAGTGAGCGATCCTCTACTGGTTTGGACACGCGGCGGCTTTCAACCAACCGAACGCGCTCTGGAGCTACATGCCACGGTTCAGGAGGCACTTGGTTCGCTGGAGGCGGCCTTTCGCGAGCCGGAAAGATTTGAGCCCTTGCAAGCGACCGGGGTCCTCAACATCGGCCTTGGCGCCCATCTTGAAACTGTAATTGGCGGGCCTCTGTTGCGAGAACTAGCGCAGACGGCGCCCGAAGTGGTTCCGCGGCTACATCCTGTTCACGGCGCCTTCGATTCCGAGCAGATCGACAACAGCCAGCTTGATATCGCCATCGGCCTGTTCCGTGAGGTGCCTAAGCGGATGAATTCAGAAAAGCTGTTCGACGATACGAGGGTTGCTGTTATGGGCAGAAACAATTCGCTCGCCTGGCGTGAGCAGATCGATCTTGAGCATCTAATTGAATACCGTTTCTTCGCCTTTTCCAATATGTTCCAGAAACAAACAAATTTTGATGTGGAACTGAAACGAACCGGCTATCAGTTACCTTTTGACGCTTATCTATCGGGCTTTGGGATCACCGGCTTCGCGCTGGAACAAAGTGACTACGTTACGACGATGCCGCGCTGCGCTGCCGATGCCCACGCCCGCCATTTCGATCTTGTATGCAGGCAGTTGCCGACTGAGTTAAACCAGGTGACATTCTACATGGTCTGGCCCAAGCGGATGGAAAGCGATCCCTTGATCAACTGGACTCTGAACCTTCTACGCCACATCATTTCCACGATACCGCAAAAAATGTGACAGGGTAACGCCGATGCTAACGTGGCAGTTGTGTCACTTTGGCATGCAGATTCACAACCTGATCAAGAAGAGTTCACAAAATCTCCACTCCTGGGCACCTAAAACCATGGCGCCACGACGCCAGGCATCAAGATATCGACGCACTGTCATCCCGCCCTCTCTCCAGCATATATGTAACGAGCGAGGCACCGGCGCGTGGGGGCCTCAGCCAAACCAGAGCTTGGCTTTCATTTTAGGCAAAATGGACAGCGCCTTGTAAATCCCGAGGATAGCAAAAACCCGCAGCAGTGTATCAAGAGGCAGAGTCAGGGAGTGGCACTCACTGGCTCTTTTCATCCATCGATAATTGTAGATCGGCTCCCCAAGGACCGCGATGCGTTCAGCCTCACAGAGGCCAAATCGATCAGCAATTGACCAAAGGCTAGCTGGCCTGCCGCTTGTTCGCTCCCGGTTTTATTGGGATATTGCATGACAAATCTTAGCATTCAACAATTCTTCTATCGTGCGCCGTTCACGCAGGTTAAGCTCTGTATGGACCATCTTTCATTCTCCTTGCTTTCCAGCAAGATAGGGGAAATTTCGCAACCCACGTGTGGATGCCCCGGTTTATGTGGGTGATTGTTTCGACGTTTAGATAGCATGATCGGGTGCAGTCACGTGTCCGGCCTGTTTGTGCAGCACACTTGGCTGCTGGCCCTTATGGAGATGCGCGATCTTGGCTCCAAATCAGTTTATCGGGCTCGAAGCCGCGAAGGGTTGCACTGGTTTTTCCATGTTCGTTCTCGTCGATCCGCATTCCTTAGTCGATCCTTTCGTCCTCACATACCTGCCGGTATCCGTGGGTCTGCCGCTAAGCGACGGCCCCGCGAATGCGATAAATCTGGCCCGTCATCAACATGGCCCAAAGCCTCCGAGCCATGCGGTTTGCCAAAGCAACAGCAACAACCATCCGGGGGCGTGTTTCAAGCATACGCGCTAACCATGGTTCGGCACAACGCTTCCATCGTTCGATGGAATTGATGACGGACATTGCACCGATGATCAGCAACCGCCTGACATCTTTCTGGCCCATTTTTGTGATGCGCCCCAACCGTTCCTTACCACCTGTCGAATGCTGTCGAGGTACAACACCAAGCCATGCTGCAAAATCCCGCCCCGTGCGAAAGTTTTTGGCGGGAGGACAGAAGGCCGAAATTGCGATCGCGGACATCGGGCCGACGCCAGGCATCGTTTGCATAAGCCGCGTTTCCTCTGACGTTTTGGCACGCACCTCGATGGAATGATCCAGACCTTCGACTTCTGCGCTGATAGTCTCGATCGGCGCTAGGAGCCGTTCCGCCAAGCCTTTGGCCTCGTTGGGCAGTTTATGTGCCTGTTCCTCTACTTCTCGTTTGAGAATATCAGCGTTCCGAATGCGTAGCCGCAGCACAATCCCAAACTCCGCCAAGTATCCGCGAAGCGAATTGATAAGCTGGGTGCGCTGCCGCACGAACAATTCCCGCGTCCGAAACAACATCGCCTGTGCTTGCTGTTCCGGGGCTTTCACTGGGACGAAGCGCATTGAGGGACGCATCGCGGCTTCTGTAATGGCCTCTGCATCGACAACATCACTCTTGTGGCGTTTGACAAACGGTTTCACATATCGCGCCGGTACCAATCGAACCTCGTGACCTGCAGCAAGCGCTTCACGCCCCCAATGATGGGCGGACGCGCACGCTTCCATCGCAAAAATGCAATTTGGGTGCTCATTTAGAAACTTATTGAACTGAGGCCGGCTCAGCTTTCTACGGTATAAAATTTTACCTGCGGCATCAGCGCCGTGTATTTGAAAAACGCGCTTCGCCAGGTCGATACCGATGATAAATACTTCTGACATTTGTTCCTCCTGCAAGACGTCCGCACCACCATGGCTCGGACGATTCTATAATGAACCAGCAGGAGGGGCATCCAATCCATCAGTTTAGAATGTGCCGCGGCTACAACCGCTGTAAACACCATTCAGAAATGTCACCGAGGAGGTGCGGACAAAAACTTGGACTGTTTTTAAGGCATAAGGCCGAGGCTTTTACGGTACTCGATTGGGCTTCTGCCACCAAGGGACATCTTGATGCGTGTTTCGTTATACCAACAGATGTAGGCGTCAACCTCGTCAATAAATTGGGCCACGGTGAAGGCTCGCCAATCGCGAGGATAGAAGAACTCAGTCTTCAGGCGTCCGAAGAAGCCTTCACATGCGGCATTGTCCTGCGAACTCGCCTTTCGCGACATCGAACGAACGAGCTTTGCTGCATCGATACGTTCCAGCCAGGCCAGCGATAGTGGCCTCCGCGATCGCTGTGGACTACCTGTTGGGCCTTCATCGGCGCCAAGTCGCGGCTGATCCTTTTCGGCCTCTATCCGCCGGAATACCAGTGGCGCGCCACGATCGTAGTCTTTCTGATCATCGGGACGGTTCTCGCATCGCTTTCCCCGCGCATGTGGGGCGGTCGGCTGGCACTGTTGTGGGGCGGATGCATCGTGGTCGTGTTGTGGCTGATGGGCGGCGGCGCCTTGGGCCTTGATCCCGTGCCGACATCAAAATGGGGCGGGCTTCCCGTCATGCTAATGCTTGCGGTCCTCTTCCTTGGCATAGGCTTTCCGATTGCGATTCTCCTTGCCCTCGGGCGGCGCGGATCCTTGCCGGTTGCCCGCGCGATCTGCACCTTCATTATTGAACTGGTACGCGGGCTTCCCCTTGTGGGCCTGCTGTTCGTCGCAGCCATCCTTCTGCCCTTGTTCCTCCCGCCGGACTGGACAATCGACAAGCTTTTCAGAACGCTTGTCGCCCTGACGATCTTCTCCTCGGCTTATCTGGCGGAAGTTGTGCGTGGGGGCCTGCAAGGTCTGGATAAAGGCCAAGGCGAAGCCGCCCGCGCCCTTGGCATTCCCTATTGGAAAATGGTCGGGCACATCATCCTGCCACAGGCGATCCAGAACGTGATCCCCCCGCTGACGAACACCGCGATCGTCATGGTCAAGAATACCTCGCTGGTGCTGATTGTGGGGATATTCGACATGCTGAGTGCCGCGCGCGGCGCCGCGACTGACCCGACGTGGCCCGCGCCCTCGACGGAAGGCTACCTTTTTGTCGCAGCACTGTACTTTGCCATTTGTTTTTCAATCTCGATCTACGCACGCCACCTCGAAAATGGCGTCCGCGCTAGGAGCCACTCATGACCGATACACAAAACGCGATTACCGTAAACGCACTGAATAAATTCTACGGCGATTTTCATGCGCTCAAGGATATAGATTTTCATGTTTCGAAAGGGGAGCGCGTCGTCATCTGCGGCCCCTCGGGGTCTGGGAAATCCACGCTGATCCGCTGCTTGAACCGACTTCAAGAACATCAGGGTGGTCAGGTGATAGTCCAGGGCATCGAGCTTGGCGACAACATTCGCAAACTCAACGCGGTGCGCCGCGAGGCGGGAATGGTGTTTCAACACTTCAACCTGTTCCCGCATATATCCGTGTTGGAAAACTGCGTGATGCCGCAAATATTGTCGCGCGGCACCAAGCGTCCAGAGGCCGAAGCCAAGGCGCGTGAACTCCTTGATCGTGTGCGTATCCTCAATCAGGCGGATAAATATCCTGGTCAGCTGTCAGGCGGTCAGCAACAACGGGTCGCCATCGCCCGCGCGCTGTGCATGGAGCCGAAGATCATGCTGTTCGATGAGCCTACTTCGGCCTTGGACCCTGAGATGATCAGAGAGGTTCTCGACACCATGGTGGATCTTGCCAACGGCGGCATGACGATGGTCGTCGTGACCCATGAAATGGGCTTTGCCAAAGAAGTCGCTGACCGGGTTGTATACATAGAGGCGGGCGAAATCGTGGAGATGGCCCCTCCGGAAATCTTTTTCACGACCCAGAAAGATGAACGCATAAAGCGGTTCCTGTCTCGGATTTTGACTTAAAGCCGCTGTTCTGGACCTGACATTCCTGTGACCCTGAACGACGCTCTCTGGTTTGCCGAGTGCGTCGGATACGACCAATCAACATCATCCATCGCTCCGCCGAACTACGATGAAATCCCGACCGTGAGCGTCAGAGCCCACAAACCAACCCGATCCCACAGAAGGAATTTCTGTCATGCACGCGATCGCGGCAACGCTAGCCAAGATCGAAGCGGCGCATATGATCCGCAAGGGTCAGCTTGCTCAAAAAGGCAGTCCGGCATTTAAGCAGTTTGCTGATCTCGCAGCATAGGTGCGTCCAGCGAAGGCCGTTCTTCAACCAAATGGAAACTTTGCGACAGAACCCTATGCAGACGGTCAGTTCAGGGAGGATACAATCCTTGATCACGCCGGATTTGTGCTGCTCCGCGAAGATTAATCAGCATTCAGGGAATGCACGTGCGGGGTCTGCCAGTGTTGCGTGGTGAAAGTCGGCTCGCCTGCGCGTTTGCGGAGTGAGCGCAAAAAAGGTTGGTTCCCGCCCGCTACAATCGTGTTCAAAACCCGAGCAAATGTTGAAGGTTTCCCCTCCGCCTGCCAGAGCAGCCATTCGAACGCCACGCAGCATCAGTAAAAGTAGGCTCGGACCCGACCTTCGCTGCGTCATGAACGAGGCTCCGCTTCATCTACGGAAAACCGATTTCTGGGTATCATTCACCAGTCATTTGCCAAGAATCTCCGATATCCGTTCCCGCGCATGTCGCGGCACTGCATCCGGTAGCGGCGCTTCATCATCGACGTCCCCTACGTCGATGATCATCACCATGCCCATGGCGTAATGCGGTGAGCACTTGATGCCGTTGCGCCCCTCGATCTCGAAGTTGACTGAGATCTGTTCGTCGATTTTTCCAATGAAGCGTTCGGCACCTTCGGGCAACATCTCGGGAATGGACGCAGCGTTGTGGCCGCGCTGCGTGGCCAGGAAGCGGACCGTGTCACCGGGGCGATCTTCAGGTGGGCGGGCTCGTAGATCTTCGCCCCGGTGTCTCCGCGCGTGAGCATTTTCACATCATGGGTTTCGGCGTATCCGATGGAAGGTAGCAGGGCGATCAGTGCGGTCAGAAGGCGCATGGGCGATCCTTTAAAGGGCATGAGAAAAGTGGAGGCGTGGCGAGCCGTCCGGAGCGGCATGGCGCATGGCCGCCACGCCGAAAACTTCGGCAAGCAGCGGCTCGCTCAAAACCTCGGTCGGAGTGCCGGTGGCGAAAAGGCGACCACCGCTGAGCACCCCGATACGGTCGCAGGCCGTGGCCTGGTTCAGATCGTGCAGCGCGACGACGCGGGTTATCGGCAGGCTCCCGACCAGATCCAAGAGCGAAAGCTGATGGCGGATGTCGAGGTGGTTGGTGGGCTCGTCGAGTAGGAGGAGATCGGGTGTCTGCGCAAGCGCGCGGGCTATGTGGACGCGCTGCCGTTCGCCGCCCGAGAGGGTATGCCAGAGACGATCGGCGAACGTGGTCATCTCCACCGCGCCAAGGGCGTCCGACACCGCAGCATCGTCGACCCCGCTCCACCCGCGCAGAGGCGAGAGGTAGGGCGTCCGCCCCAGTTCAACTGCTTCGCGGACAGTCAGGCGATCCGTTGTGTCGGCCTGCTGCTCAACGAAGGCGATGCGCTGCGCGCGCGTTCGCGTCGGTATTTTCACAAGATCGGCACCTTCAGCCAGCACGCGCCCGACAGAAGCCCGTTGCAACCCGGCGAGACAGCGCATCAGCGTCGATTTGCCCGATCCGTTGGGGCCGATCAGGCCGAACATCTCACCAGGCTCGATCCGGAGAGTGATATCTTGAAGGAGCGGCGTGCGGTGCACGCGCGCTGACAGGGCCTGCACCTCGATCCTCATCGCCGCGCACCTCTAACGAGGATCAGCGCAAAGGCCGGCGCGCCGACGAGCGCGGTCACCACTCCGATGGGCAGGACCTGACCCGGGACTATGACGCGGCTGATCACATCGGCTGCGACAAGGAACACTGCCCCGGCAAGGGCAGATGCGGGCACCAGGCGATCGTGGCGCGTGCCTACGAGAAAACGCATGGCATGGGGGACGACCAGCCCGACAAAGCCTATAGCCCCCACCTTCGAGACGAGAACGCCGACCATGATCGCGGTCGCGGTGAACAGGCTACCGCGCAGGGCTGGCACGTTGATCCCGAGCGACGCCGCGCCGTCCGCCCCGAAGGTGAAGGCATCAAGCCCGCGCCGGTGCCAGAGGCAAAGGCCCACCCCAGCAAAGGAGACCAGCGTGCAGGCTGTGACATCTTCCCATCGAATGCCAGAGAGGTTGCCCATCAACCAAAACATGATGCCGCGCGCCTGCTCTGCGTTGGCCGAGCGGGCAATGGTGAAGGCCGTCAGCGCATTGAACATCTGCGATCCGGCAATGCCCGCAAGGATGATCGCGGCCGCAGCCTGTGTGGCGCGGCCGCCACCGGCGCCTCCGCTCACGGCATGGGCCAGGACCACGACGCACCCGAATGCCAGAAGCGCCCCGGTCAGTGCCCCCAACGACATGGAAATCACGCCGCCGCCGACGCCCGCAACCGTTACCAGAACCGCGCCGGTCGAGGCTCCCGCCGAAAGGCCCATAAGGTAGGGGTCGGCCAGCGGGTTTCGCAGGAGCGCCTGAAGCACAACGCCTGTCAGCGCCAGCCCCGCCCCGCAACAGGCGGCGACTATGGCCCGAGGGAGGCGATAACTCCAGATGATCCCCGCCTCAATTCCGTCCACGGGATAGCTTGCGCCCCAAAGGTGGTTCGCCAGCGTTTGAAGGACGGTGACGAACGACAGCCGTGTCTCGCCGATAGCCGTCCCGGCGAGAATGGTGAGACCGAGGATCAGGGGCGCCGCCCACAGGCCGCGCCCCGGCGCGACCCGTGGCGGCGCGGCCACCATCGTCATTCGAACGACATCTCCGAGAGCGCCTCGGACAGCGTCTCCAGCCCGTAGATCGAGCGCATCGTCGCGCTCATCGCATGGGCGTCGATCTGCACGATCCGCCCCTCCTGAACAGCCGTCATTTGGCTTGCCACTGGATCGTTGCGTAGGAACTCCAGCTTTTTCTCGACATCATCGGCCGGAAAGCGGCGGCGATCCATATAGGCGATGACGATGATGTCCGGATTAGCGCGGGCGATGCTCTCCCAGCCGACCGTCGGCCACTCCTCGTCCGAGTCGATAACGTTCGTGATGCCGAGAGCGCCCATCATGTAGCCCGGCGCGCCGAGCTGACCGGCGACATAGGGATCGATCTCCAGATCGGCCGAGGAAAACCAGAATACCGCCGACAGTTCGTCCGGCAAATCGGCCCCTTCGGCCCGGGCGATCGCTTCGGCCTCGACGGCCTCGAGCTCTGCGACCCGCGTTTTGCCCGCGTCCTGCACGTCAAAGATCGCCGACAACTCTCGGATGCCTTTGTAGACGGACGCCGTCTCGAAGGCGCCCGTCCGCGTGCCGTCCCCGCCGGTGGAATTGTCCTTGGTGTCACAATCGGCCGGCATGATGTAGGTGGGGATGCCGATGTCGTGGAACATCTCGCGCGTTCCCACGATCCCGCTTTCGCCGACGTGCCATTCGTATTGCACGGCGATCAGACCGGGTTCCTTCGCGACTACGCTTTCAAAGCTGGGATCGTTGTCCACCAGCCGCTCAATCTCCGCGTTCACTTTGGCGAATTCAGGCAGAACCGGGTTGAACCAGACTGAAGTGCCCGCGACCTTTGGCGCGAGGCCAAGAGAATAGAAGATCTCCGTCGCAGACTGGCCAATGGTCACGGCACTGTCTGGAGCGGCATCGAAGGATATTTCGACACCACAATTCGTGAGATTGAGGGGGTAGTTTGTTTCCTGCGCTTGCAGGGGAAGTGCAGCGCTGGCCACCAAGGTGGCTGCAATCAAGGTCTGTCTCATCCGATCCGTCCCGTCAGATAGGGCCGTCAGGGGCAAGACGTGAAACAGAATAGGCCAAGACGACCACGTCGAGTTTCCCGCCCCGGCACACCCCGTCCGGTCGTGGTTTCATGTCCGTCGGCAGGTCTCCTGACTGGCGGGTTACGGCACCTCTCGCCTTCCCGGGATATTCCCAGTGGCATTCGAGAGGCACTCGCCGCCTACAGTTGCGGGGGCAGTTCCGTTTACCGGCCTAGGCCGGAACGGATTCCCTTTCAATTCCCGAAGGAAACCGACGCCGAGATCAGTTGCAGAATCTCCGGCCCGCCGCAAGCGCATTATGAGTGGGCCTGCTGCCAGTCGTATGTTGATCGCCATAGCTGCCGTTCGGCCTTTCCGCAGCATATGGAAATACGGGCTCAATCCTGACCTTAGCTGCGCAATACCCCAAGATCGGCTTAAGACTGGTAGAAGCCTAAGCGTTCCAACTCAGTGTCGGCCGCAGCATTTCTTGTATTTGCGCCCCGACCCACAGGCGCATGGATCGTTCTGCCTTGGCCGGGGGCCTGCCTTGAACGGCATACCGAGACCCATTTTGGAATCCAGAGGTGAAAGCTCAGGGCGAGATTGATGGAGTATTGTAGCGACGCAGTTTGGGATCAGATCTGGTGCCTCCAGGTCGATCTCGTCGATCTCCTCATTGGTGAACTTACTTTGGCCGGTATAGATATCTTGAAGCGCCATCAGGAAGATCATCGTCTCCCGCGTCTCTTCGTCGGCTTGATCGAGAAGTTGGTTCCAAGCTTCCGGCCGTAGCCGCATGGCGGGGACTGTTGCATTGTTTACGTGAGGCCGGGTTGGGGCGATGTAGGTTTCCCGGATCATGCGTCGGCAAACAACTGGCTGATGAATTTTATCTTCCCTTGAACGCCTGGTTGCTTGTGATGGATGTTGTCGCGTTTGATAGTTCTGATCGTCTCATTCCCGCTCAGGGTCGCTTTGGCTGATCGCAAGGATCGAAAGCTTTGTCGGTAGCCGAGAAGCCGTTTCATGGCTGCGTGATCGCTCTCGATGAGATTGTTGCACCACTTTCTGTCAATGTGTCGGATGCTGTCAAAATGTGGATCATAGCGATGATTGATTTCGCGAATGACGCGTCGATAGGTCTGCGCTTTGTCGGTCACGATTGTCACAGGCCGGTGCGGGACTGTCCTGAATTTTGTGCTCTGGCGTGGTAACTGCTCTATACGGAGACCCACGTATGAGCATCGACAAAGAACTATTAGACCAACTGATGGAAGGCCGGTCATCTGGCGACCTATTCGGCAAGGAGGGCATTCTTGCTGAGTTGACCAAAGCATTGGCAGAACGCGCTTTAACGGCTGAGATGGAGGAACATCTTGGGGAAGAACGCGCCGAAGGTGTCGCGGAGGGTCAGAACCATCCGCCCAATCGTTGTAATGGCAGCAGTCAGAAGACTGTGACCACCGACAGTGGGAAAGTCATCTTGGACATTCCGCGCGACCGCAACGGCACCTTTGATCCGCTGTTGTTCGCCAAGTATCAGCGTCGTTTTCCCGAGTTCGACCGCAAGATCGTCAGCATGTATGCACGCGGTATGACGACCCGTGAGTTCCAAGGGCACATCGAGGAGATTTACGGCTTTGAGGCATCACCCAGCTTGATATCGGCGATCACTGAGGCCGTGATGGACGAGGTCACCGCCTGGCAGAGCCGGCCACTGGAACCCTGCTATCCCGTGGTGTTCATGCCCTCTCGGCAGCATCCTGCGGATGCGCCTGCCGGGTAATAGACGCGATCCGCGTCAACATCCGCAGTGATGGAGCGGTCTCAAACAAGGCGGTCTTCGTGGCCTTGGCGATCCGTCCAGACGGCACCCGGGACGTTCTGGGGCTGTGGTTCCAGGCCAACGAGGGTGCCAAATTCTGGGCAAAGGTTCTGAATGATCTACGCCACAGGGGCGTTCAGGACATTCTGATTGCCGTCGTCGACTGCCTCAAAGGCTTCCCCCAGGCCATTGAGGCGGCTTTCCCGGAAGCCCAGGTTCAAACGTGCATCGTTCATTTGCTGCGCCACTCTATGAGCTTTGCCAGCTACAAGGACCGAAAGGCCGCGGCGACAGGCCTGAAGGCGGTCTACACCGCCTTGGACGTCGAAGCAGCAGAGGCTGCGCTGGCCGAGTTCGAGGAGAGTGATCTGGCCAAGCGCTATCCGGCCATTGCACCGAGCTGGCGCAGAGCCTGGAACGAGGTGATCCCGCTTCTCGACTACCCGCCCGAAGTGCGCCGACTGATTTACACGACGAATGCCATAGAAGCCCTGAACTC
Source organism: Sulfitobacter sp. NFXS29 (assembly GCF_040148765.1). NCBI lineage: Bacteria > Pseudomonadati > Pseudomonadota > Alphaproteobacteria > Rhodobacterales > Roseobacteraceae > Sulfitobacter > Sulfitobacter sp. NFXS29. Next base: position 40,696 of record NZ_JAGDED010000011.1, on the reverse strand, counting down.
GAAAATCCGGCGTGCGGTGCGAACCCGCGGCCACTTCCCGAGCGATGAGGCGGCGGCGAAGTTGATCTACTCGGCCCTCAATGCTACTTCCGTCGAGTGGAAGCGATCTGTGCGTGAATGGCACCGCGTTAAAAGCCAACTCGCCATTATGTTCGAAGAACGCTTTCCCATGGCGTAACTAAAGGCGCCAGGGCACAAAATTACGCACACTCCCCTCACCGCTCGCAGAAACGCCAACGCAGCAAGGGCATTCATGCGCCAGGCAAGTGAAACAGCGCGGTGCTACTATCCCATGACAATAGTCACGGACAAGGCGCACAGCTATGCAAAAGTGATTGAGGAAATGAACTTCGGTAACGGGCCGGATGAAAGGATCCGGCACGTTGACCGGAAATACCTCAATAACCGGATCGAAGCTGATCATGCCGCGCTGAAACAGCTCCTGAGGCCGAAACGGAGCTTTAGAAAACTCACCGCCGCCGAGAACACGCTGAAAGGCATCGAAACCCATCGCGCAATCAAGAAAGGTCATTTTGCGAACAATGAGCCTGGCATCTTGAACGAGATCGCCTTCGTTGCAAACCTGTTTGATGCGGCAGCTTGATAGGCGGCCGGTTCAAATTTCTTGCACAACGCGGACTAATGCAACAGAGCCCTTAGGGTGCATTTGCAAACGGGCTGGCAGGGAAACCAAGTCCCAAGTGGAGTGTCCACGACCTCCTAAACAAATCCGTCTCCGTAATCAAACCCGCAATACATTACATAAGTATGATTATAAGTTTACATATTGTAGCCGGGTGGATTCACAAATGAAGTGCGAATTTTGTATTGAAACAAAACCTTGCATGGAGTTGACCAATGGGACGCTGCTACCCTCGCCTGAAACTTGAAAAACACCTCAGCTGGCCAAATGGCTTGAGGCGAAGATGCCTGTTGAAGAGATCGCTGACAATCTGCCATGCGCACCCTCGACAATCTATCGCGAGTTCAGACGAAATTACTTTTCTGATACCGAGCTTCCTTAGTTGAATGGCTATCACGCGGTGAATGCTGCCATAGCCTGAATGGCATCCACGCTTCTGCCTGATCGATTGCCGCGGTTATGCGAATTGCTCGGGCGCGTGTGTCATCCGCCAATAGCGTTTCTTCACATCTGAAAAAAACTTTAATCCAGCTTTAAACACCTTTTAGTACGTTCAGATTAGAGAAGAGCAAATACATTTAGTCTTTGCCTCTTCTTCGAAAATTTGAAACTCAAAGGATTACTAGAATGTATATATTTATAACTGCGCCAAGTTTGACAAAAAGATATGTGCGCTGAACACACGTATGAAAAGTTTGCGAGCCGAATTGGAGCGGGAGCAAGCAGCAGAACGCGCTTTGGCCCTTGAAGCGCAGAAACGGGCAATCCCTGGTTTCTTAGAATGCAGGGGTCTCGATGCCAAATGGGTAAAAATCGCAAAGCTTCAACACAGTCTGATGTTACTGGAGGATCAAAAAAACCACCTAGAGGATTCATTTATGTCGAACTTAGCAGCAGCACTTAAGCGGGTAAATAGAACCGCGGTTAGGCATACTATTAACCCTGCCCGGCTGATCGCCGCTGCACATGAGAACGAGCGTGAATTGGTTTCAAGTGGTATCCGGGTCAAAAACAGAGCAGGAACGCAAGTTGAATATCGGCCACCCGGTAAAACCAGTCAATATTTTCAAATCGGACGGCACATCACCACATCTATTGGGCTCTGTTGCATTAGTCCGCGTTGTACAAGAAATTTGAACCGGCCGCCTATCAAGCTGCCGCATCAAACAGGTTTGCGACGAAGGCGATCTCGTTCAAGAAGCCAGGCTCATTGTTCGCAAAATGACCTTTCTTGATTGCGCGATGGGTTTCGATGCCTTTCAGCATGTTCTTGGCGGCGGTGAGTTTTCTAAAGCTCCGTTTCGGCCTCAGGAGCTGTTTCAGCGCGGCATGATCAGCTTCGATCCGGTTATTGAGGTATTTCCGGTCAACGTGCCGGATCCTTTCATCCGGCCCGTTACCGAAGTTCATTTCCTCAATCACTATTGCATAGCTGTGCGCCTTGTCCGTGACGATTGTCATGGGATAGTAGCACCGCACTGTTTCACTTGCCTGACGCATGAATGCCCTTGCTGCGTTGGCGTTTCTGCGAGCGGTGAGCCGAAAATCGATCAGCTGCCCGTGTTGATCGACAGCCCGCCACAGGTAGCACCAACGGCCATTCACCCGGACGTAGGTCTCGTCCACATGCCACTGCAGCCCGCGCCAGGAACGATGCGCACCGTAGGCTCGTTTCCGGATCTCCGGTCCAAATTTCTGAACCCACCGGTAGATCGTCGCCGCATCAGCCGTGATCCCGCGTTCGGCCAAAAGATCCCGCACATCACGGTACGACAGTGGGTATCGGCAGTACCAGCGAACCGCCAGAAGGATCACATCTCTAGGAAAGCGGTGTTGTTTAAACGGATCTCGGCGCGACATGTGGCCTCCTCCTACATCAGTGCGGAACAGTGTTGCGCTTCGTAGAAGCTAATGCAACACAGCCGGAACGGACACCTAAGGGCTTATCGAACAGCGATTTCTGCCTGAGCAGCGATAGGGACAGCCGCTGCGATACTGACTGGCGTGTATAAATCAACCCCGTCACTTTGAATGCTCATGATGAGAGCATAACGCGCAGGCGTCTCAAGCTTTTTTAATCCTGGTCGCGTGCGCCACCAACCGGTTACAGGGTAGACACATAATTGATCACGTGCGGCTAATTCAACTGCGGGCCCTTCCCACAAGTCAACGTGCAATGAACCAGCTGAAACAGCGTCAGGGCCAAACATCCAACCGCTGTCAGACTCGCGGCGCACTGTTGCGCGCTCAAATTCAGCATTGGTATGAGATTGGAACTCTCTTAGGCTTTCACCGCGCCGTTTGAGATCGAACCTGAGGCCATGTGATCGATATCGAGCAGGGTCAATTCTAGCATCAAAGCTTGGGTTTGGTTCGATGAAATATGAGAGTGCCACCTTGAGGCGCAGCATGCGATTATCAAGATTTTCGAGAATGGATTTCGGCCAAGGCAGTGGATAGTAATGCGCGTCCCCGAACCTGACACCGCTTGCGCCAGAACGTGCAAAGGGCTGGATTGTATCCTGCGCAATCATGGCGAAATCGTCTTCTGCTGATCGCATCGCACGATAGAGTTTGGGCACACCATATCCAAACCGGCGTCGGGGAAAACGGCGCTCTCGCAAACCTTCAACGTTGTCGAGCTGCGCTCGCATGCGCGGTGTCCATTCTCCGCTATGAGCCATCAAGGCGCGGACGGTTTCGGGCCAATAGGTGGGAAATGCCGCTGTCAATTGAGCGGCCATACGCGCAGCGGCGGCCGTGGCAGCACTTGTGGCATTGAAGGGTGTCAAAGCTTGCCTGCCGCCCTTTCCCGTCGTCAAAACAGACAAAGAAGGAAGCTTGTCCATAACGGGTTCATCGTAAGGACTAAGCGCGCGGTTTCCAGCTTCAAAAACAACGTCAGGCTTTACAGGCGACCGACTTTCCGACCACGACACACTATTACGCGCAATTGGGGAAGGGTCGCCAGCGGCACCGATAACAGTCCAGTCTTGATAACCTGCCTCGGCTATCTGATCAAAATTAGTATAGCCGCCGACGGTGATCGCGTTCCAAGCTTGGGATGGATCTTCGCCTGCGAAGTCATCCGGGTTCCTATTATCACCCTTTGCCACCCCCATTTGCAGGTTTCCTATGGCCTGTATGATCAAGCGGCGTGGGGCACCATCGCTGTCACCATCCTGTGTTGCAGATGATATTTGATCTAGGGCTGCGCTCCACCGGGATGGTCCGTCCCCGGGTCGATCCTCGTTTGTGACAGCGCAACAGATTACGCGGTTTCTGTCTGGAGCCCTACCTTCTGCCAAACTAACAGCAGATGACGTTACAGCGCCGTAATTGACAGGATCGTGCCCGGGCCATCCGGCAGGGGGAAGGACCTTCACAGTTTCAAGTCGATGACTGAGGATTGGCTCAATAAGATCCGCCATGGGCGTAGTGAGATCCCCGAGTAAGGCTAGACCCGCCATCCCGGTGCCGTGACCACCGGGATGGCTGTCATCGACTCCCCATCGTTCATCAAGCGTTTGCGTGTCGATAGCAGAAAGAGCTGGTTCGAGTAACGGGTGCGCGCGATTTGCTCCGGTATCAAGAATGCAGACGGCCGGCACATTTGCTCCTGGCCATGTGATGCGCCTGGCGAGATCGTCGATAAGATCGTCTTGATAGTCTCTCATATCGTCCATGATGACTGATGGATTATCGCGCGCCACGCCGATCTCTCCGATTTCACCACGTCCGCCCCAGATCATCATTTCGATCTGCAGCCGTGTTGCCAGAACCGGCACAACGATCGCCTCGGGAAACCGTGCCCACCTGTCATCATTTGCAACTGTGGCCCCGAGTGACTGTGTGAGTTGGGCAGCAGACGCCTCAAATCCTCGGGCACACCAGAGCGCCCACCAAATTGCGGCATCACCGGAAGTGGGAAGAAGCTCTTGATCATCTCGCCATAGCTCTTCGAGCCGCGTTGCTCGAATGGACTCAATGGGCTCTGCCAGAGAAGCTCTAGGAGGATTCCCTTTAGGCGTTCGTTCGCCGTTTACATATTCATCAAGCAGCTGACTCAAGATCTCACGGCCACGGGGCGATACATGAAAAGTAATTGTGCGCGCATCGTTTGCCGCGACTTGTACTGTGCCTTGTCGCACTTCAGGTCCGAGAGCCGCTGGTGCCTTGAGCTCGCGATGGGAGCGTGCCAGCTCAACGGTCAAGTATTCACCCTCAGGTGCAGGCAAATTGTCCGGCAAGGGAGGGCTCTGGGCACGCATTTGAGCAATCTGCGAATAAGCCGCGTCCATTTGCTGTTGGAGTCGTTGGCCGTGTTCACGGCGTTCACGAGCTGGCTTCGTTGATCTGGCCGAGCTGTTTGACTTATAGTCAAACTTAACGCGTCGACCAGATATGTCGATATGAGGCTTGTTGTAATCCGCCATGGTTACTTTGCCTTCGCAAACACGGCTTGAGCAGCACGGCGTGCGTCAAGATGTGTCTTCAGCTCCGACGTATCAACCGTCATTTGCTCGGCCAAAATCGCCTCTTTAGCAGCTTCTTCCGACGCGCGTGCAATTTCAGCTTGGCTGAGACCATTCGCGGCTCTCCCGATGGACCGCCAATCGACCTTCGAAGGCTTTAGTGGTCTTAAGTGCCGGAGAACCAAAGCGCGAACTTGCTTTTGACTTGGCATATCAAACGGCAAAATCTCATCAAAACGTCGAACAAGTGCGGCATCAAGCAAGCTGGGGTGGTTGGTAGCACCAACTATGAGGCTATCGGTGCTAGTCGGTTCTTCCATAAACTGGAGGAAGCTGTTGAGAACACGCCGCATTTCGGCAACGTCATTGTCTGTATCACGATGCCCACCAACGGCATCAAATTCATCAAACAAATAGAGACCGCGGCGCTTCAAGGTTTCATCAAAAACCATACGAAGTTTGGTCGCGGTTTCTCCGAGATACCGTGTGATCAGACCTTCTAGCCGTACCACAAAAAATGGCAACTTCAGTTCTCCAGCGAGCGCTTCTGCTGTCATAGTTTTTCCAGACCCTGGAGGACCCGCAAACAATACTTTACGAGACGGTGAGCGGTCGTGCGCCCGCAGACGTTCACGGCTGTTTTGCTGTCTCACGACAACATTGAGGCGGTCTTCTAAATCAGATGCTAGGACGACGTCGCAAAGGCGATATCTTGGCTCGCGCATGTCCAAAAGTCCGTCCAAGTCTCCGCGCGGTTTGGAAAAAGAGATTGGAACATGTGGCTTGTCTGCCCCGCCACGAATCTTCTGAACAGCATCGCGTATTGCATCGGCTGATGATTGACGCCCCTGACGCGCTTCGCCTGCAGCAACCTGCAGGGCTACCGATAAAAAATGCTCTTCATCACCGACAGCGCGGCTGTTTAGCATGGAAAGAATTTGGCGGGCGTTGGACATTGTTTGCTGCTCATTCTGCTGTAAAATCTTAGACCAGACTTCGCGTAAGGGCCAGTCAAAACAGTAGGGCGTGATGGTGCCGATATCTGACGGAGCCGTAAGTCCTAAGGCACAGCTTTCTGCGGCACCACAAGATACAGGTGGCTCAAGGCTGTGCCCGATGGAAAACGCAATATCTTTAGAGTACCTGAATGTGCAAACATGACCCAGCCGGGCATCCGAGATAGCGTTCCAGGTGGCTCTGTTGCATTAGTCCGCGTCGTACAAGAAATTTGAACCGGCCGCCTATCAAGCTGCCGCATCAAACAGGTTTGCAACGAAGGCGATCTCGTTCAAGATGCCAGGCTCATTGTTCGCAAAATGACCTTTCTTGATTACGCGATGGGTTTCGATGCCTTTCAGCGTGTTCTTGGCGGCGGTGAGTTTTCTAAAGCTCCGTTTCGGCCTCAGGAGCTGTTTCAGCGCGGCATGATCAGCTTCGATCCGGTTGTTGAGGTATTTCCGGTCAACGTGCCGGATCCTTTCATCCGGCCCGTTAACGAAGTTCATTTCCTCAATCACTTTTGCATAGCTGTGCGCCTTGTCCGTGACTATTGTCATTGGATAGTAACACCGCGCTGTTTCACTTGCCTGGCGCATGAATGCCCTTGCTGCGTTGGTGTTTCTGCGAGCGGTGAGCGAAAATCGATCAGCTGCCCGCGTTGATCGACAGCCCGCCACAGGTAGCACCAACGGCCATTCACCCGCACGTAGGTCTCGTCCACATGCCACTGCAGCACGCGCCAGGAACGATGCGCACCGTAGGCTCGTTTCCGGATCTCTGGCCCAAATTTCTGAACCCACCGGTAGATCGTCGCCGCATCAGCCGTGATCCCGCGTTCGGCCAAAAGATCCCGCACATCACGGTACGTCAGTGGGTATCGGCAGTACCAGCGAACCGCCAGGAGGATCACATCTCTAGGAAAGCGTTGTTGTTTAAATGGATCTCGGCGCGACATGTGGCCTCCTCCTACATCAGTGCGGAACAGTGTTGCGCTTCGTAGAAGCTAATGCAACAGAGCCGCGGCAATTGTTTCCAGCCGGTTTGGCAACAGAAGCATATGGTAAATCGATCCACTCTACGCACAGTATCCATTTTCTGATCCTCCGTGGGCAGCATGCAATATCATTACCCCTTAGGCCTCCTGGATTTGTCATACCGCTAGCTAAAATTGATATAACTCACAGGCCCAATGTATTATTCCTCGTGCTTTCATCATTCTTTAAACAGCTTCATGTATATCTTTTTGTGAGAGTTCCAGAAAAGAATAACGCAATTATTGGATACTTCTCATAAGGAATTTATTATGGAGATAATTTTATATGACGACCTACCCAATTATAACAAGCCGTAAAGCCGACAATAAAATACTCAAACTCGAATTTGAGATCGAGCTGGGAGAAAAAGTACTGGCAGCGGCCCAAGAAAAAAAGCGCTGGCTGGATAATTGGCAACCCGAACATGTTGCGAACCTCCAGGCTGAATTAGAACAGAAAAAACTCGAAAAGCATCAGATCAACACGGCCGGTAGAGCAGAAATGACGGCAGTTCTGAACCATGTGAACGGAAAAGCCAGGGCCTGGACGATCTGCCCCAACAGGCTCATTAGCATTGCTCATGACTGCGAGGAATTGCTCGATACTCGCGGTATCAGGGTCAAGAATCGGGCTGGAACTTTGGTGCGATTTCGCCCGGCGGGAAAGTCTTCTGCGCGCTTACAGATCGGCAGAAGCATCACAACTTACGTTGTTCTGCGCCGCGTGCGCGACGGCTGGCGACTGATGCACGCTCAACGCGATTATTGTTTCATAAATCAACGGGCGTTTAGAGAAGTGATTGTGCGGCCTGCGGCACATGATGATATAATCCGCCATGCGACACGAGGCTTCAGAGTCTGAGATGTGCCTCCAATAGAAACGCCACCCGAGCGCCCGACGGCATGAGTGTTATGCCTATCCACATCAGAAGAGGCACGGTCGAAAAGCACCCCTCTCGTTGCGTTGGATCGGCCACCTCCGGGACGCTCTCAAGGATCAGCCGGAGACGCTTCAAGTATTGGGTTGCACAGAGGAGCCCCACAAATTGGTGGACAGCGGGAGCCCAAAGGGCTCCCGCCAGCCAGTCGGAAAGTTGCAATTACGAGGTGTTGTGCAGGCATTCTGGCTGGCGTGTCGTGCCTACGGAACGAAATAAATCTCTGGAAAGTTCATCCAAATCCCTCCCTGTCAGCTCTCTTCTGGAAATCAGCTCAGCTGCGATCCGCTTCAGACTATGTAGGTTTTCCTCAAGCAAACTGCTGACAGCCACTTCTGCATCCTGCAGCGTCGCCCGGAGCCGCCGCTGCGTCCTGATGGGGAGCCTGTCAAAATCCACTTGGCTCGCATCCCGCCAAACTAAGTCAGCGCCGCCGAACGACCAGTTCAAGTCCATCTCCAGCGCAAGCCTGGTTGCCTGCGCAAGATCGCTAGCCGCCCCAAGCCCGGCTCCATTGGCCGCCTCGCCCAACACCAAAGTCTCGGCCGCGCGGCCTGCAAGACACATTTTGAGTTTGGCCTCTGCCAACCGAGGAGTGATCGTAGGCAAAGGAGCTGGCTCAACATGTCCACCCCGAGCCGTCATCCAAGCCCTAACAGGAGTCGGCAAGGGAGACAGTAATGCCGCGAGAAGATGCCCTGCTTCGTGGATGGCAACACGGTGCATCAAGGCCGGTTCAAGAGGTGGCGCGACTTGGTATATGGCCGCTTCCAGATGTCGCTGGAGCAACCGCGTCCGATCCATGCGCGCGCGGCTAAGCGCATCACGCGCGATTGCCTCCGCGGTGGCGCCGGGCTCGCCGAGGAGGCGGTCTGCAATTGAGCCCAGATTCAAATCAGAGCCATCCTCGACCTTCAATTTTGCAGCGAGAATTCCCACAAGTCCGGCGCGGTTTGGCAGCGGGATCTCCAGCTTCACATCGAACCGCCCACTACGGATGACTGCCGGATCCACGATGTCCAGATGGTTGGTCGCACCGAGCAGGATCAGACCCTCAATATCTGCTGCACGATTGATTTGTTCCAGCAATCCATTAACCACTCCCCGCAGGTACCCGTCGTTCTGCCCACCAGAAGAGCGATCGGAAAAGCTGTCGATTTCATCGATAAACAGCACCGCAGGTGCTTGTTGAGCGGCGCGCTCGAAGGCGGCTGAAAGGGCCGCAAGCATATCGCCCTGATGCCCGTGTCGCTGGCAGTCGGAATATGATGTTGCGATAATTGGAATCCCGGCAGAACCAGCGAATGCATGCGCGAGCATCGTTTTTCCCGTGCCCGGAGGACCGTACAATAGCACGCTCCGTGTCATTTCGGACCACGTCGCCCTGCCCGCGCGCCACTCGTTCAGATCAGCCAGCATTTGCTCTAAAGGTCTTGCTGCACCCCCAAGTCCTTGGACATCCTTCAGGGTAGTAGAGGACCCTGACCTTTGCGCTGCTGTGATCTGCGAAAGGCGATCCGCCACACGTAGAGTCGTCGCTTCCTCGAAAGCCGCACAAATTTGCAGGGGCTCTAACCGCCGAAGCGCGGCCGCATCTGGCAGCCGTTTCAGCAACTCATCATCAGCGAGCTGCCGGGTATTGCTATGTGTGCAACGCAGTGTCTCCACAATTACTGCGGGAGAAATCCCCCCCCATCGAAATTCCTGGTGAACAAGGCTTTCTTGCTCTGCCGAGAGCTGGTTTTTCGCGCTACAGATCGCCAGAACGGGGACATGCCGCATCAGACTTTTATCGATTGCCTGTCGGAATTTCGGAACCGAGCGTTTCTGATCTCCGGCTACGATGCTTGAGCCGCTATCATAGATATGGTGGGCCGCCTGCTGGCTTGACGGACCGGGCGGCCTCCTTTGCCAGTGCGTCAGAACTTCGGAAGCAATGCTTTCAAGCTGTGACCGCATCATGTTCGATGGACAGAGGATTAAGGTAAGGCCCCCCGGTCGAAAAACCTGTGCCAGCGCCTGTTCGTCCTTAATCATGGCGCACATCGAAATAGCCGCCAAAAGAGCGGCAGGACGAGGTTTGATCTGCCAAAGAGGCGAAACCTCCATGTCGGCACAGGCAAAAGGATCTTCACCGTCTGCCAACAACCGCTCGATTTCAGCGAGTGTCATGGCTTCTGCCGCAGGTGGCCCCTCAATACCATTGGGGCTACGCCTCACATCATTTTCAAAAACTTGGCGCACAGGCTGCTGAAGTAGATCAACAGATGCTTCTCCGTCAGCCTCCTCGTCTCCATAATCATAAAAACGTTCTGCATTCGATTTCCACTCCGACAAAGCGCTTTCGCGCAGCGCAGCGACGGTAGAGCGCGCGAGGTCAGCAGAAAATTTGCTCGGGAACAGTGGCGATTGGCTTAAAAGTTCAGTCATAGCACTCTCCGCTCAATAGCAAAACGGCACAGGGCCGACGGGGGCTGGGGCCATCTGGTCGACCCCAAGATCTGCCAACGCACTCTCGAAGCTCGATCCCGGCCTCCGTCTCAGCACCTCGATTTCGTCGATTCCAATGATCTGCGACCGCCGGCGATCCGCGGTAAATTTCACCACATTCTCTGACAAGCAAACGAGCGCCAGTAGATCATAGTCATCCTCCGCATAGCCACGAACGCCGCCCGGGGAGCGGTGGTATCCGCGCGAAATGTTGAAATTAAAGCAGTTCGCGCGCGGTCTTGTCGCCGTTTTGACTTGAACACGAAGAACACCTTGGCTGAGAAATACCAGACAGTCGAAAGGTAGATGCTCCGCCACGCTTACGCTTTGTACGCCGACGCTCAACAGGACGCTTTCAACGAGCAGCTCGCCTGCGCGGCCAAACTGCTTGCCATGGTATCGCAGGGCATCAGTATCAATCTGAGGAAACTGAAGTAGGTCTTGAGGTGGCTCGCTCAAAGGGGCGTGAAACACCTCTTCGAACCCAGCCAAAAGCGGTTGATGTGTCATTTTATTCATCCTTTAGTGGCAATAGATCACCCGCCCGGCCGCCGCTGCGGCGCCGGTCAGGGACATAAATTTGAGAAGGGTGAAGGCTTATGCGTCGGGCGTGAGACCGAGATCGGATCCAGCGCTATCTGCGTCTGCGCGGTCGGCCATTTGCACTAAACAGAGTTCTGCTTCCTCAAGCATAAAATGAATGCGAGGCTCCGCAGGTTTCTGCATAATTTTTGCGAGTTTAATGCGTGCCGCCTCAAGTTCGGCTGGCGATCCGGCACGAATGGCGCGGTGGATCACCCCCGCGGCGCGACACAGCAGCCGATCGGCGGGCCTGCGTGTCCGGAAGGTCGCCAGCATGGTGGCATCCTCCGCAAGGCCTTGCCAGACCGCATCGGTCTCGCTGCGCCAGTCGAACCCACCTGGCCAGTCTGAATCGTCAAAAAAGACTTCCTCATCGAGCGTGGACTGCAAGTTGCTGACCAAGCGCTCGAACATGAGAGAGTGTGGGGAGGCCGCAAAACTTTCGCCTGTCGCTCGCTCAATCGGATCGTTAAAATAGTCTTTAGGCATAATGATCTCCTAATTAGATCGTTGTGATTAGAGCGGGGTGAGGGCTGCAACCCTTGCCTCGCTTGCTTTATTATGATATCATTATATTAATAAGTCAACCCTTAATTCGAGGAACTATTGCAAAATGGTAAAAAAAGGCCGCCCTCCTGTCGATTCATCTGGAATTATGCTCAGACTTCATAACGATATCATAAAAAAAATAGACGACTTTCGGAAAGAGGAAGACGACTTGCCGACACGACCGGAAATGATCCGCCGAATGATAAAAGATTGGATCGAAGATAAAGAAAATATGAAATAGAGAATATGATCTCGCAAAAATATGAAATTGAGCCTCCGCTTGGAGCTACAATCGATGTTCGAAATGCTCTGGGCTCCTTACTCTGACTGCTTCTCGATACAGCGGGGGTGGGAAGCACGGCGCCTTGAGGAGCCGCTAGGTGACATCCGGAAATTCATCGTCCGGTTCCGGTCCCGATCCATCATCAGGACCGGGCGGCGCATTCTTAGTGATGTTACGAGCGCGATAACGCTCAATGGCCTGATGTGCCTCTCGCCCGAATTCCCTCACGCGCCGAACCGCCTCTTCATGGTTGCCAGCAAGCCTTAGCTCTTTGCTTTCCGGCCCCTGATCGATAGCCCACGGGGGGCGTGGCACGTGAGCGAACGCGCCCTGAGGACCGCTAAGCTGCAAGCCTTTTTTCGCCAAATTGGTCAAACTATAGCCCTGCCCCAAGCTGCGCTGCCCATATTGGCGGCCACGAAACCAAAAATGAACATAGGTTGTGCCATCTGCTGCCTGTTCGATCATCATGTCGATGCCTGCCTCGGCCAAGACCGTCCTCAATTGCGCCTCGTCGGGCGTCTTAGCCAGCGCCTCATCAATCGACGTGCGTATCAAGTCTTTATGAGAAATGCCGTCTCTCCTGACAGCGTGGAGCTCCTTCAGCGATCGAGCCCGCTGATGTGTCAACTGCCTGGCCTTATCCACCACATGGGAAGACGGGGTGGGCGCGAGACCAAATTGAGTTTCGATTTTACGCAGCAGCAGCTCGCTGCGCCGGTAGTCAAAAGTGTCAGAGACTGCTGTACCGTCGAGGCGGATACGGGAACCGATGATATGGATATGAGCGTCATGAAGTACGATCATATAATTCTCGATCTGCATCCCCTCGCACCAAGCCCGGCCAATCGCAGCCCACTCAGTACGCGACAGTTCTCGGTCGTTTAAGGACACGGAAATCGACACATGGTAAAGATGGCGCTTAAGTCTCGGTCGCAGTTTGGCAACCTCGCCGAGGAACTTAATCGCCGTGTCGGGCCGCTTGCCGATCGTGCTACCAACGACCGCAACCTGGCCCCGTTCGCGCCCGGCGTGATCAAGAGGCCTCAGTAGATAGCGAACTGTTGATGCCGCCCGACGCGGGCGAGAAATCTTAGCAATCCCCATCGCCGGTCCCGCCTCTGAGAATGGCAAGCCGAAGGGCATGTAGATCATCCTCAACTTCGCCGAGAAACTTCATGACTTCCCCGCGCTTAAGCGTGCCATGCGTCGCGACGTGCTGGATATAGTCACCGACAATATCAGCAATCCGGCTCAGCTGTGCGAGGGTTTGTTTCTCAGCAGACTGCAATGGCGCACGTGATGTTTTACCCAGTATATGCCTCCGGATGTAATCGGAAAGCGACCGGCCAGCCGCGCGCCTCGTGAGCGCGTCTCGTTCATCTTGCGTGACACGCGCCGTTATCGTTCTTATTTTATTACTACTCTTTTTACTCATCTCTGCCTCCCGTTGAGAGGCGCAATCAGAGCGAGCGTATTACATCGACATTGCTTGCCCGCCAAGATCGGCCTCAAAAAGGCAAGTGGTTGGGAAACCTTAAAATCGTGGAAAAGAACTCAGTAAAGAGCCACAGCAAGCCAAGCAGCTACAAAACAGGGCCCAACACATCAGCGCCGCGCCCGAACATTTGTCCTACATTTATTGGTCAGAAACATCTGAGAGCCAACCTCAGGCTATGGCACCATATCATATATAGATAAGCGCGCGACTGGCTTTAAGCGTGACGGACACTGGGTCATTTTAGGCGCCCTACTTTATGAACAACCGCGACCATGCACGCCAAAAAAAAGGACCGCACGCGCATTGCGGTGTAGCAGACCCGGCAGACCCGGCAGACCGTCCGCACTGTTGGCACAGAGATGAAGCCCTCCTTCCAACGGTAGGCGCGTCAACGGTGACATCCTGGCAGGCTTCCAAAAGCAGGACAGCGTTCTTCAGCCTTCGTCCTTGCTGAGGCCATTCTGCAAAAGAAGCAAACATGAATGTTAAAAATAATAGGTCTGAACCGCCATGCCTATTTCGGAAGCAATCCGGTTCAACTGGAGGTCATACAGCGATGCTCCAGTCAGAGATTTTGCAAAAAAGGGTCTCCAAAAAGAATATCTCTGGTTATTTAACCAGCCTTTAATCGACTCCTGGTACACCTTTACTCGAGCTGTTCAGCAGTGCCCACCGGCGCTTTGCAGGCTCACTGAATGATTATATCAAAGGAGTTTTTTAATCATGAACATCAAGATCACAAGCGCAGAAATAGACAGAAAAATCGCGCGTCTTAAAGCGGATATCTCCAGAATCCAAAACCGGTTCCCCGTGCTAGAATCAAATTTGAGCACGCGCGACAGTCAGGCTGTTCCTGCCGGCGCCGTCAAACCTGATACCGTCGGTGCCAAAAAGTTCGCAAAACTCACGGTCGAACTCAATCAAAAGACCCAGCTCCTGAAAGAGCTCGAGGAAGCCTTGCGCGCCCCACTGGTTGCCCATCTTAAGCTGATCAACGGCAAGGCCAAAACTTACACGATGGATGCTGACGATGTGATCTACTACGCCTTCGAGAAAGAAGAGAATTTGAAAGCGAGCGGGGTCACTGTAAAGAACCTCGTTGGAGCGGAGGCGTGGCATCGGCCCGCAGGCAAGTCGGGCTGCAATGCCCATGCAAAAGCATCTGGTCCGAGCATTACCACTTACATCGAAATACGCCGTGTGGCCGACGGGTGGAGGTTGGTTCACGCTGAGCGCAGTAAGTGCTATGTCAACCAAAATGCCTTTGAGAAAGTTATCGTATCGCCCGCAGCAAACGATAATATCATCCAAAAAGCCACAAAAAATATCACCGTTCGAACCTCCTAACGGGTCAGAAAAAACGGCAATTCCTAAGACCAAAGATGCGTCCATTCTCTCCCTGCAGGGGCGCATCTGCTTAAGCAACATTGTTTGAAGGCATCAAGGTGAAATTCTATAAAAAGGCGCCATGCTCAAACTGCTGCATGTAGATGAGCATGCTGATCTTCTGGAAATGGCGAAGATGCCGGTCGCCCATGGTTGTACGGTTCGCAATACCATACCCTTAGCAAAGACCTCATCAGGATGGGATGAGATCACGCATCATAAAACTACTATCTTCTAACAAGTGCCGCACTTGTGGGTAACGCGTGCCCATCAATCTCTGAGACAACTTTTAGGGTTAATTATGTAATGAATTTCTAGCCGGCCTCGTTGCATACGGCACGTGCAAGCGTATCTATGGTGTATAGAGCAGCAAAATGTACGCTCCTCCGTCAAGGTGTAAAACTTAGAAAATATGAGAAATACTCGCACCGCCGTCCTGCGAAATAACCTGTCCTGAAACAAAACTAGCGTCGTCGCAGGTCAATAACATTGCCATCCCCGCAACTTCTTTCGGGGTCACTTTACGTTTCGCCGGGGTGACACTTACCCAATCAGATACAAGTGTGACGTCTGAGGGAACCATTCCTGCTGAGACCGCCCCAGGTGCGAGCGCGTTCACCCGAATCCCGTATTCGGATAGCTCAGTTGCCATCACTCGCGTCATGGCCTCGATCCCAGCTTTTGACGCGCCATATGCCAGACGCCCCCGCACGGCGTATTTCGCATGAATCGAAGACATCAGGAGAATACGCCCGCCCCCGCTGACCATTCGGGAAGCGACCTGCTGAGCAATCCGAAAGCTGCCCAACAGATTGATGTCGAGAACCTCGGAAAACTCGACATCAGACATTGTTAGAAACCCATTTGCACGAAAAACTCCGCCCGAGTGGATCAATACATCGATACCGCCCAAAATCTCCGTCGCCTTGTCGACCGCTTGGGCCACCGAACCGGGATCCGCAAAATCAACGGCAATCCAGGGCGCGCTGTCACTCTTCACCTGATCGAGGTTCACTACCTTGTCCCCGCGGGCCAATGCCGCCGATACGATGGCCGCCCCCAAGGCGCCGCTGCCACCGGTTACAACAGTGCGCAACGCAGGTTTAGTCAATTTTCACATCCGTTTGCAGTTGAAACCTATTGGGGTCGAATGTCGCGACTGAGATCTCCATCAGAATGCCTTTCCGATCATATAGCTGGGCAACGATCTGCAGCGCTGGCGCACCGGGCTCAAGCCCAATTACCTCAGCCACATCGCCTGGACAGTGGATGGCCTGCGCGGATTGGCTCACACGCCCGACAGCAAGGTCAAATCGTTCTTCTATGATGCGAAATATAGAAGGCTCGCTTTGCTTCAGTACGTGTTCGATTCCAGCGTAGCGCGCAGGAACATAGATCCGCGTGCTGTTGAACGGTTTTGCCTCTCCCGGCAATGTACGGGTGCCATTGATTTCTAGCCAATGACCGGTCTCGCTGTCGTATCCATGCAACTGGGGAACTGCGTCTGTCTGCACGGTGGTGGTTCCGCTAAGAGCAAGATCGGTGTCCCGCCCTAGGCTTAGAAGCTCGTGCAGACCGGTTGTGCTCATGTTGAATAGCGACTTGGGCCGATCGGCGATGATGGTCGTACCCGCGCGCTTTTTGCGCTGCAAAACGCCCACCCGTTCAAGCTCCGCAAACGCCAGTCTAAGGGTGGAACGGCTGACGCCCAGTTCTGAAGCATAGTCAGCTTCGGGCGGCAGTTTTGCGCCCACGCGCAGCTTGCCTGACTGGACCTCCATCAGGATCGCCTCGACCAGCTGTTGGTGCAGGATTGTCATTGCAATGTCCTAGGCAACCACAGCGCCAGATCGGGGAACACAGCAAGCAGCAGCGCAAAGCCGAGCAAGATGCCAAAAAACGGCAGCGCGGCCCGTGCGATGGTGCCGATGCTCTCGCCTGTCTGGGATTGAATAACAAACAGATTGAAGCCGATTGGCGGAGTGATCTGGCTGATCTCGACGGCAACGACGACGAAGATACCAAACCAGATCGCATCAAAGCCAGCTGCGGTAATGAGCGGCAATGTGATCGGCAAGGTCATCACAATGATAGATGTGCCATCAAGAAACATACCCAGAACTGCGTAAAAGATCAGCAACACCACAATCAACGCCATCGGTGACAGTCCAAAACTTCCGATTTGACCTGCTATGGCCTTGGGTATCCCCAGAAAGCCAAAAGCAGAATTCAAAAGAGCCGCCCCGATCACGATCAATCCGATCATAGCAGATGTGCGCACGGCGCGCCGACCTGCGCCAAGCATCGCACGCCAACTGAACCGTCCCATCAAAACGGAAATCAAGACAGCACCGAGAACCCCCAGTGCAGCCAATTCGCTCACACTGGCAAATCCCAGATAAAGCGCACTCATAATCGTCCCGATCAGTATGACGATTGGACCAATATCACGCAGACCGCGCAACAGATCGCGCCCGCTGGGACGATCAACAGCAGGTTGGGTTCCCGTGATGGTCTGATGTGCCGCGATATAGAACATATAAAGGGCCGCAAGCGTCAGACCCGGAACCACGCCTGCGATGAACAGCTCTAGGATAGATTGCTCGGCCACTACGCCATATATGATCATGATGATTGAGGGCGGGATCAAGAACCCCAGCGTGCCGGCTCCTGCAAGTGAGCCCATTGCAAGTTGCCGGTCATATCCACGCGCTTGCAACTGAGGCAGGCTGACGTTGCCAACAATGGCCGTCGTCGCAGCGGACGACCCCGAAACCGCAGCGAAGAGTGTGGAGCCAACGACGTTGACGTGAAGCAAGCCTCCCGGCAACCGTCCAACCCACGGTGCCAGGCCCGAAAAGAGGGACCTGCCCAGTCCCGCGCTCACCAGAACTTCACTCATCAAGATGAACAGCGGCAGCGACAAAAGCGGGGTTGGGATCAAAGCGCCCCAAATCACACCGCTGCTGAAAATCTCCATTGGAATATTCGGCTTAAAGATCGACAGCAACAGATACCCCGTCGCGAACAGGGACAGACCGATCCAAACGGAACCCGCCAGCAGGGCAACAAAAAGCAGACAGGTAACTATTGCGATTTCAAACATCTGCTTGTTCCTTGTCAGCGTCGCGCCATTCATATGTGCGGTCGGTTGAACGCCGGATCAGCCGCGCCAAAAGATCAAGCCAAAGCTGGGCAAAGCCCCACAGTACAAACAACTGGGGTATCCAGAGCGGCGTCTTAGAAACCGACGTGGCTAATATGTTGCGCTCGAAAGAGGCTGAGGTTTTAGTCCACATCGCAAAAACAACTACTGCCACAATGAGCAAAGCAGCCAGATTGGCCAGCACATCCAACCACTTGGTGGCCCCTGCAGGCAGCTTTTCGGTAACAACCGTGATCCGTACATGCACCGCCGTGCGGATTGCAGGTCCTGAGGCCAGCGCAAAAATCGCGGCCATCGCGTATTGGCTGTATTCCCATGTGAACGAAAAGCTTTGCGCCTGCGCACGGGCAACGACCTCGGTCAGCATCAAAATGCAATAGCCGAAAATCAAAGCAACGGCAGCAAGCTCGGCCAGTCGCGACATACGGTCGATGAGGAGCAGGAAACGGGTCATGACAATAGAGACACGGTGGGGCGGACGTATGGTCCGCCCCGTTGCATCTGCTTACTTACCCGTCTTCTTAGTATAGGCTTCGACAACGGCCTGCGCTTCAGGCGCGGTTTTGAAAAAGTCCGCCCACATCGCCTTCCCTGCTTCGGCCATCTTTGCCTTGAGACTTTCATCAGCGGTAGAAATCACCATGCCGTTTTCGACCAGAACGGCGGTTTGCGCTTCGTCCTCGGCTGCCGAAGCGGCCCAGAAATCCGCTTCCATATCCTCCGCCAGCCCCTCGATTGTCGCGCGTTCTTCATCGGTCAATGCGTTCCATGCATCAAGGTTGACGGTCACAGCATCAGGTGACATGGACCAGTTCAGCGGATTGAAGTTCTCCGTAAACTGGTAAAGCTTCGAGTTGGCGCCGGTCGAGGTCGAGGTGGCGGCTCCATCAACGGTGCCCGCAGCCACGGCTGTCGCCAGTTCTTCAAAGGGCAACTCGACAGGAGCGGCTCCCATCTTTTCGAGGAAAGTGAAGGAGGTCGCGTTGAACGCACGGATGCGCTGACCGGCCATATCATCGGCGCTGACAATCGGCTCTTTGGAGTACACACCCGGCGACGGCCACGGCACGTAGTAAAGAACCTTCTGATTGCGGCGTTCAAAAATTGCGTCATAAGTGGGGCCCGCCACGTCCAGCCAGACCTTCATCTCGTCCTGGCCCTGGATCAGATAAGGCAGAGTATCGACTCCCAAAAACGGCTCTTCACCCGCTTGAAGAAATAGCAGCATGTCGGCCATCTGGACGATTCCGGTTTCCACTGCCACCAGCTTTTCAGTGATTTTCACACCGGTCTCGCCAGACAAATGCACAGTGATATCCACCGAGCCATCTGTCGCCTCGCGCACAGCGTCCGCAAAAGCAATCGCGCTTTCGCCGTGAAAGTTATTGGCTGCCCAAGCGGTCGACATGTCCCATTTGGCTTCCGCGAAGACAGCAGAACTCGTTAGGGTCAACGCGGTCGTTGCCGCAATAATTTTTGTCATCGTTGTCATTGGAGGTTTCTCCTGTTGGATGGGAAGAAGCTTGTTATTCTTTTACTTTATAGAACGTTTGGGCGGCCTCACCTGAGACCAAACCGTCGGACAGATCCTTTTCCAGAATCTTTTTGTTTCGGTGAGCCGGCTCGCCATATCCGCCGCCGCCAGGCGTTTGCAGGATCACGCGTTCCCCTGCCGGAATTCTGTACATGCCCTTGTCGGTCACCTGAGTGCCATCACTGATGGCTACCTTACCGTTTGCACCGCGCTGACCGCCTTGGCGACCTTCGGGCCCGGAATTCAGGCGCTCGAACGCGGCCGCTGACATGAACATATCTTCATTGATGCGAGACCCGATTTCGATGCGTTGACCTAAGCCACCACGATAGCGTCCTGCCCCGCCGCTGTCGCAGATGAATTCCTTGGCGTGATAGATCACAGGAGCTGCAACCTCGGCGGCCTCGACAGGAACCGAGCCGACACCTGAAGGAAAGGCCGTGGTCGACAGACCGTCTGTGCCGGGCCTTGCGCCCATGCCGCCAAGGGCGACATTCAGTGACGAAAATGCGGTCCTTCCCGCGCCCGAAAGCGATAACGTCCACAGAGCACCGGCACTTTCGGCCAAAACCTCGCCAGGCAGAGCCTGTTCAAGGCATCCCAGCATCAAATCAGGCAAGGCCTGCCCGATGACATGGCGCGCCGACACGGGACTGGGCCGTTCAGCACTAACTACTAGGCCTGGCTCGGCGGTAATTGTAATTGCATCAAGTGACGCTTGATTGTTCGGCACTTCGGGCGTCAACAAAGCACGGATGCCGAAGGATGCATAAGCTGCGCTGTAGTTCAGCGGACAGTTGATGCCGCGGACAACGGCAGGCGTAGAACCGGTGAGGTCCACGGAAATGGTGCCATCTCCGATTGTCATACGAGCTTTCAACATGATCGGCGCATCGTAGCCATCAAGCATCATGGTGTTTTCGTAAATACCTTGCGGCGCGCGCGCCAAAGCTTTTTTTGTGCCCATGGCAGAGCGCTCGAAGATGAACGCGGCGATCGATGTCAGATCACCCAGTGCGTATTCTCTCATCAGATTCAGGAGCCGCGCAACACCAGTGTCATTGCACGACAACAGCGACAGGATATCGCCTCTCGCCTCGTGCGGCACGCGCGAGTTTGTTGTGACAATCGCCAGCAGGTCCTCGTTCAGATCTGCACCACGGCGCAAATGCATTACGGGGAAGGTTACGCCTTCTTCATATACCGACGCCGCCTCGGCCGACCAACCGCGCCCGCCAATATCCACGATATGACTGGTCGACGCGAGATAGCCGACAATCTTACCATTCAAAAACGCGGGCGTGACCACGACAAAGTCGAAGACATGCCCTGCTCCCAGCCACGGGTCATTCGTGACCAACGCGTCGCCTGGTTTCAAGCTGTCAGCCTGCACGTGGGCCAGCATCGCCCGTACAGACGCCGCCATCGTGTTCACATGCCCTGGCGTCCCGGTTATGGCCTGAGCGAGCATGTCACCGTTGGCGTCGAACACACCTGCGGACAGATCGCCTGCCTCGCGCACGATTGCGCCAAACGCCGCCCGCATCAGAGCATTGGCTTGCTCCTCACACACTGAAATGAGGCGGTTCCAAAGGACGTTCTGTGCAACGATGTCCAGATTATCGCTCATGCTTCACTCCGGTCCAGAATAAGGTGACCTTCACTGGAGGCGCGCACCGACCATCCGGGGCGGACCAAAGTGGTGGTTTGATCTTCCGCAACAACCGCCGGGCCGTTTACGACATCCGCCCCAAGCGTTGCCCGTTTTACGATTTGATAGCTGACTTGCCTTTGTGCCGCCAGATCGAACACCATACGTGTGGTTTCCGCAGCTTCGGACGGCTGGGGCGTGAAAGGATGCGTGTCCAGGGCCCGTTTCTCACGGGCGGTCAAACTTACAGAGACCAGTTCCACGGGGATGTTTTTCAGCGTAAAGCCGACCAGCACGTTGTACCGCTCGATAAACTCAGCTTCTAACTGATCCACATCTATTCTAAAACTGTCATCGGCGGGATGTTCTAGCACCACCTCAAGACCCTGACCCTGATAGCGCAGCTCGACTTTAACAGTAGTCGTCACCTGGTCCGCAGGCGCAGCTTCACCTACGATGGAGCGGACATAGGACAGCTGGGCCGCAACGCGCTGTGTCAATTCAACTGCGTCAACATCGTGCAACAGCTCCATCACCGAAATTGCACTCTCGAACGCCACAGGAGAGCGCAAGAACCCCACCGCAGAACCGACGCCCGCGTTTTGGGGAACGATGATCCGCCTGATACCTAGCTTTTCTGCGATGCGCGCTGCATGAAGCGCGCCGCCCCCCCCCGTGACCAGCAGATCAAAGGAGGCGATGTCGTGGCCCAGTTCGATCCCGTGAACTCGTGCTGCATTAGCCATTGCCTCGTCGGCCAATTCGATGATCCCGGCGGCTGCGGTTTCGACATCTTCGATGCCCATCGGGGTTTGCACATGACGGGCAATGGAGTTTGGCGCATTGGCTGGCGTTAGCGAAATCATCCCACCTGCGAACCCTTCAGCTGCAATGTTGCCGACGGTTAGATGCGCGTCGGTGATCGTCGCATCTTTGCCCCCCCTACCATATGCTGCCGGTCCTGGGTCTGACCCTGCACTGCGCGGTCCAACCTTGAGGCGTCCCAGCGTATCTACAGCGGCGATAGAGCCGCCACCAGCGCCGATCTCGACCAGCTCAACCGTGGGAACACGCACTGGCAAACCGCTGCCCTTTACATCGCGCCATGCGCGGGCCACTTCGAACCGGCGTGTGGTTTGCGGATTGCCGTTGCGGATAAAACAGATTTTTGCAGTGGTGCCCCCGATGTCCAGCGACAAGGTCTTGGTTGAGCCGACCTCGCGCGCCACATGCGCCGCCAGCGCAACACCACCTGCCGGACCACTTTCTACCAATCGGATCGGAAAACGCATGGCCTGTTCCAGCGTGGTCAGGCCGCCACCGGAAAGCATCATGAGGAACGATCCGCCAAAACCCAAACCGTTTAGCTCGTATTTGAGCGCACCGAGATACTGAGACATCAATGGGCGCACGTAAGCATTGGCGCAGACAGTAGAAAACCTTTCATATTCGCGGATTTCGCAAGCAACATCTGCACTTCGACAGATCGTTACGGTACCACCCAACGTCTGCTGCAAACGATCCGCAACATATTCTTCATGAGCAGGGTTGCGATAGGAATGCAGGAATCCGATGGCCACCGCCTCGACGTCTTGGCTTTTGATCTTTGCGGCAAGTGCGTCAATCTCTGTGTCCTGCGGTGCTTGAAGGACGGAACCGTCTGCCAGGATCCGCTCTTGCAGACCTAGGCGGAGCGGCCGGTCAACCAGCGAGGTCGGCATTTCGATATTCAGGTCGTACTGCTCGAACCGCTTTTCGTAACGCATGTCCAGCACGTCGCGGAACCCGGCCGTTGTGATGAATGCCGTCTTTGCACCACGACGTTCGATCAGCGCATTTGTAGCCAATGTGGTGCCATGAATAACGACAGAGATATCAGCATGGGATTTACCAAGATCCGACAGTAGGCGCCCTACACCTTCCAGCGCTCCACGATCAGGCGCATCCGGGGTGGTTAATACTTTAACAGAGCTGAGCCCTGTTGCAGTCTCAGCCACGACATCTGTGAACGTGCCGCCAATATCTATCGAAATCTTTACCATTCGAAAATAAGTACGTACTTATGATTTTAAGTCAACCTAATTTTCACGTCAAAGGCTCTTACTTTGTGAGGGAACGCATCTGGTTCTGTCGCAAAGTTTTCGCGGTTGGTTGGACTGGCTCGCGCGTGGTAGGAGCGCACTTTTGGGTTTTGAAAGCGAGCACCCAACCGTGACGATTGATTTCAAAGGTAACCATTTCCCAAAGAGCGTGATCCTTTATGCTGTGTTTTTCTATGTCCGCTATGGTGTCTCGTATCGGGATCTTGAGGAGATCATGGCCGAACGCGGAGTTGAAGTCGATCATGCGACGCTGAACCGCTGGGTGGTAAAATTCTCGCCGCTGATCGCTGCAAGGGCGCAGGCCAGAAAGAAGCCGACAGCCATCTCTTGGCGGATGGACGAGACCTACATCAAGGTTCGCGGCAAGTGGACCTATCTGTACCGTGCTGTAGATCGGGACGGTCAAACCCTTGATTTTATGCTGTCTGAGCGCCGCGATACAGCTGCCGCGCGAAGGTTCTTCAAGCGAGCTGTTGGCACCAACGGTGTCCCAGACCGTATTGCCATCGACAAGAGCAACGCCAACTTAGCTGGTCTGCAAAGTCTAAACGTCATCCTCAAATTCACGGGGGTTGGTCGGATCATCAACATCGTTCAATCCAAATACATCAACAATATCATCGAGCAGGATCATCGCTTCATCAAACGGATCACACGGTCGATGCTCGGCTTCAAAGCGTTCCATTCTGCGGCAGCAACGCTAGCTGGGATCGAAACCGCGCATATGATCCGTAAGGGCCAGCTAGCACAAACAGGTATCACGGCATTCAAGCAGTTCGCGGCCCTCGCAGCATAATTGTGTCCACGGAAGACTCCTCTTCTGCCAGGCGAAATCTTTGCGACAGAACCGGAAATATGGCCACAGAGAACGAGAAGTTGAGCTCAGCACGCCCTAGTACCTCCGAAGATGCTCAGGGTGACGCGAGAGATCATGAGAAAAGTGATGGCATCACCCTGCCCTCGCATGTGGCTGGCTCAGGCACCCTCGATCAGCTGGTAGAAACCGCACGCGGCTATGCAGAGCAGGCGGCCTCTGAGAACACCCTGAAGGCCTATGCGAAAGACTGGGCGCACTTTGCCCGCTGGTGCAGACTTAAGGGAACAGACCCTTTGCCGCCGTCGTCTGAGATGATCGGGCTCTACCTTGCCAACTTGGCGGCACCCACGGGAAAGGCCCCTGCCCTCTCAGTCTCGACCATCGAGCGCCGTCTTTCTGGTCTGAGCTGGAACTACAAGCAACGCGGCTTCAACCTCGAACGCAAGAACCGCCATATCGCCTCCGTGCTGGCCGGCATCAAACGCAAACACGCCCGTCCGCCGGTGCAGAAGGAGGCGATCCTGGCCGAGGACATTCTCGCGATGGTTGCCACCTTGCCCTACGACCTGCGCGGTCTGCGAGACCGGGACATCCTACTGATCGGCTATGCGGGCGGTCTGCGTCGGTCCGAGATCGTCAGCTTGGATGTCCACAAAGACGACACACCAGATTCAGGCGGTTGGATCGAGATCCTAGAAGAGGGTGCCCTGCTCACGCTGAACGCCAAGACCGGCTGGCGTGAGGTTGAGATTGGTCGCGGGTCTAGCGACCAGACCTGCCCCGTGCACGCACTCGAACAATGGCTGCACTTCGCCAAGATCGACTTCGGTCCGGTCTTTGTCGGCACCTCGCGGGATGGCAAGCGTGCCACGGAGACAAGACTGAACGACAAGCATGTCGTGCGGCTGATCAAGCGCACGGTCCTGGACGCCGGCATCCGGGCGGACCTGCCTGAGAAAGACCGGCTCGCGCTGTTTGCAGGCCATTCGCTGCGTGCCGGCCTCGCCAGTTCGGCAGAGGTTGATGAACGCTATGTCCAGAAGCAGCTCGGCCACGCTTCGGCCGAAATGACCCGCCGCTATCAACGCCGGCGCGACCGGTTCCGCGTGAACCTGACAAAGGCAGCCGGGTTGTGACGTGGATCAGCAGGCTTCGGACTTCAAAGGCGAAAGTGAGGCAACATGGCGAGGGAGATCGCTCCGGGACTGGAAGATACCCACGATGGTGA
Organism: Sulfitobacter sp. NFXS29; assembly: GCF_040148765.1. NCBI lineage: Bacteria > Pseudomonadati > Pseudomonadota > Alphaproteobacteria > Rhodobacterales > Roseobacteraceae > Sulfitobacter > Sulfitobacter sp. NFXS29. The sequence continues at coordinate 15,319 of NZ_JAGDED010000011.1, read as the reverse complement.
CCTCGTCCGATCGATCTAGAAAAACCAAGAAATGCTCCCCTGCCCTCATGAACCGTAGGTCTTCGACATCATCAACAAGAACTGCGCAACTCCGACTCTGGGCTTGGCCATTCAGAATACGTTCACAGCAGTTGAGCAATTCGGCCTCGTAAAGCTCCGCTTCGCGCTGGCCGAAAGTTTTGATCGTCCAACTGACGATTTCAGTGAGGCTGTCTTCCGCACGTCGGGACAGCCGGAAGGATCGGCTCATGAACGCGCGCGCGCAGCCGCAAAGGCCCTACAGATCGCATCTTTGTCCCTGCCCTCCGCATAATCATCCACCTTGGCTTGCGCCAGACCTTCGAGAAGCCCCTGACGGATCCCCATGATCTGCGCCTCCTCCTGCTCGAGCAGCCTCAGGCCAGCGCGCATGGCTTCACTCACATTCTGGTAGCGCCCGGACGCCACCAGTGCTTGAACCAGATGGTCTTGGGTTTTGGTCAGGACAACGTTGCGTGTCACCATGGGTCAGATCTCCTTTATTGGCAATATATGCCAACGCCAGTTAATGATCAATCCGTCAGGCCGCCTGCCCACTGTGCCTACCATAGAAGCTATCCTAGAGATGCAGCTTCCCCGCCCCGATCGTGATCGGATCATCCGGGATGCCACCGTGATCTGACACTTCAGGCGCTGGCAGAGCTCGCGCTTGGCCAGCAAGTTGGCATGAAGTCCTTGGAACAGTTCCGTCGCAAAGTTCGCATTGTCACGCTGTAGCTGGCTGCCTGCCTGCCTCTCACGCAGCAAGGCTGGAATAGAACGCGGACGGGAAGCCTTCGCCGAGTTTCCTTTTCCGGGTCATGTGCGCTGTTTCTATCTGGTCCAAAGTTGAACTTTCCGATTCGGGGTGACTTGAAACCCACCATCGGCTGAATGGTTCTTGTCACGCCGCGATTGTCCTGCTTGACGACATTGTGTGGGGCTTCTGCCGCCATCGCATAGTTCACGACCCAGCGGTTCAATGTCGCATGGTCGACCACGACGTCGCGTCCAGCTGAAAGAACATCACACCAGAGTTTCCGACAGAGCCGGCCTCGTCTCGTGTTAGGGCGCCATCCACGCGTTTTAGCACGACAACAGCTACCCTTCGATCGTATGCTGGGCGACTGGTAGTCCGCTGGAGCCTTCAAGGCAGAAGCACCTTACCTAGGCACGTCGGGAGCATAAGCAGGCGTTTCATGCGCGGGTTTCCTAGACTGATGGCCTTGACGATTGAGGGTGGATTGCCCGACCTTATACGCAACTACGCCCGCCTCAGACCACGCCCAAACACAAAGACCAGCTTACGACTTGGTCACATGTTGGACCTTTGATTGCGGTGCATCGCGTAAATCTGATCGTTGTTTGCTCTCCTAGTGAGAGAAGCAGCGCTGAAGGTGTGCTCTTAGAAATTCCGTCATTTTTTGCTAGAAACCAGAAAATTTAGAGGCTCAGGGTTGCTCTGTTCACAGCTGTGAACAGCAATAGGGGAGGGGGACAGTTCAGCAAAATTTCACAGCTGTGAACTTACCCCTGCCGCACCTGCAATGCGCGGATCATAGCGCCGCAGGAAAATAAACCGTTCTCGGCCTTTCGTGTAAGCGAACGCAGATAGGCCGATGGGCTTTTGATCTCGCCAAATCTTTCGAGCATCGCAGCAAGTGTCGTTGCAGCTTGCGCTGTGCCCATTCGAGATTGAGCTTCCTTCCAAACCTGTCTGGTAATTCCCATCATTGGGCTAACAGCATCAGAAAGTCTTACAAGATCATCCCAATGCCGTACGGAGCTTGGAGCGAATGTTTGTATCTCTTTGCAGGTGCTCAACACTAGTTTTATTGGAGGCGCTTGGTGCGATGATCTATGGTTTACCGTCGGAGCTTCATTTGCGCCGTTTTCTGCTTCTTCTCTATTATCTATATATTCTTTATTTGAACTATGATGGTGCTGCTCAATATTAGCGCCGCTGGTGCTAATATTGTCTGATTGTGGCGCGTCGATACAGGTTTTGACTTCTTCCAGTGCTGCCATCATTTTTGCTTCGAGAACATTTAAATCTTCGAAGCTTAGTCTTCTGCGCAGGTCACGGGCCGTGAGCAGGGAGAGGTCGCTCATACGGTCCCACAAGGCCAGGTCGGGCTTCAATGACAGCCCATAGGCGACGAAACCTGCAAGGTCGCGGCGCATTAGGCTGACGGTCTCGCGCAGGCGTTTGCAGCGAGCCTCTGCATGGGCAAGTTTTTCCGCGATTTCCCTGAACTCATCAAAGCGCGCGGCAAGTGGAGTAAGGTCAAACCCGTAGGCTAGCTTTGCGCCACAATGATAACGCACGTAGCGTTTGCCGTTTGGGCTGTCGCGGCGAACGATAATGCCAGCGTCTACTAGGCGGGCAATGTGCCGCCTCATGGTAGAGCTAGGCATACCGTTCAATCGTTCGCAGATCGCAGCATTAGAAGGATAAACAATTGCAGGCTGGGAGCCCGATCCAATTGCTGTTTCGGGGTGGAACCCGAGCAGCGTTTGCAAAACGGTGAGGTCACGGTCGGATAGGCCAAAGTGTTGGCGCGCGGCGGCGAGATTGCGCAGGGCGTGCCATTTGTTGACTTCTGCGGCGGGTCGGTCCGCCAGTGCATGGCGTTCCAATTGGACAGCAGTTATCGGTCGCCGGAATGACGATACGGGTGTGTATTCCATTTTCATGTACACGAAGACAAAAATATAGCGGTCCGCGAATCACTTTGGACTTGCGAATTAGGGCTCCGACCACTAGCTTGAAGGTGCTAGAAACAAGTCTGGGTCTCGTGGAGCGTCGTCTTTGCGGGACCTTTTCTTTTAGTCTTTCTCGTGTCTCCCTTTCATTGTTGCTCTATTCCTCAGTCGTCGCGGTGTTGAATCCAACGCGCGTGAAGTTCTTCGATCAGATCCTGCCCGTGAGACTCGATCCAATCGGCAAATGGGCCTTTTCCCAAGTCGAGCGATACCCCCTTATCGGATCGCACTAGCTTGGCTGCTGATCTGCCATCAACGGACAGATCAACACTAAGTTTGGGTTTGCGAGCAGGGGCCTGTTTCACCTTTGTCGCAGGGCTGTCGGGCATGGCTGCGGCCTTAAAGACGGCTTCGAAGGCGCGTATGGATGCGTCGTTGGGTTCGTTCTGAGCCAGGCTGTCGCCTACTACGATCGACGCCTCGGCTTCATTGCGAACGGTTTCGGCAATCTTGATCAACCGATCCGGGTTGGTCCGACCTGCCTCAATGGCTTTGCCAAGAGCCTCCCATCGAGGGCGGCCGATACCATGAGCAGGGCCGATAGCGCGGATCAGGTCGCGGCCTATCAGTTCCGCAATGGATATGGCCATCGAGACAGAAGACTTTGTAACCGTAAGCACCTCGGCGACTTGCGTTTGGTTGCCAAAGCCGGTTTCAACAAGTTCTTGTGCGAACAGAGCCCGTTCGATGAATGACAGGTCACGGCGCGCCATGTTCTCGGAAATTTGTGCACGAACGGCGGCATCTTCGCCCATACTGGCGATCAATGCGCGGACGGTCTCTATTTTGCTTGAATTGCGGATCGCCTGAAGTCTGCGCCGCCCGTAAACCAGCAGGTAGCGGTCGGGAGTCGTGGGGTGCCGGCGCACAAGAATTGGCACCGTTTGGCCATTAGTCTCTATAGCGTCACGCAAATCAGCCATGTCGCCGACGTCGAGGCGGTCCGCGATTCTGTCATCTTCGATCGTGTCAGGGTCGAGATCCCACACCTGATGCGAATCTACGGCATCGCGTGCAGAGCGCAGCGCGCGGTTCGTGGACATCATCGAGGATCCGGGGGCAGGGGGGGTATGCCCTGCCGCTGATAGCCCGTCGAGCATTGTCATGCGTTTTTTCTTGGTCGTCATGGACGTCCCCACGTCTGCTGGATTAGTTCAGCGATTTCATCGTTGACGGCATTGAGGCTTTCGACTGCACGGTCATAGGTGGAGCGGGTGAAGGCGCTGCGCTCGACTTCGTATAGGGTCTGCTTAGTGAGCCCCGCGTCTGAAATTGCTGTCGACTTAAGTTGCGGCGCGTTCAGCACTTTGTCGCCGTACATGGTCCGCAGAAAGGCAACGATCCGATTCTGCGGCGCGTCTGCGGGTTCGTAGCGGGTGAGCAGGTAGCGCATCCAGTCATGGCTCATGTCGGCGCCGGATTCAGCGATCACGTCCATCAGGTCGGCAGTCATACGCAGGAACTGCGACATCGACATCACGTCAAGCATTTCGGGGTGGATCGTGACCATCACGCCAGTTGCGGCCGACAGGGCAGACATGGTTAGGAAACCAAGTTGGGGCGGACAGTCGATTACGACCACATCGTACTCGGAATCCACCTGCATTAGAGCCTCTTTTACGCGGAAAAAGAATAGTCCTGCCTTGCCCTGCGACAAGGCGCGTGGGGTTTCGTGTTCGAACTCCATCAGCTCAAGGTTGCCTGGGATCAGATCAAGATTGGGAATGTAGGTCTTGCGGATTACATCGGCGATGGGCACGGGGGATTCGTACCTGATGGCGTCGTATAAAGTGCCACCGTCTTGTAGGTCGAATTCAGGCTGCACACCGTGCAGAGCGGTCAGGGACGCCTGAGGGTCAAGGTCAATGGCAAGCACCCGATACCCCTTAAGCGCAAGGCGTTGAGCAAGGTGGGCGGAGCTCGTCGTTTTGCCGGATCCCCCCTTAAAATTCATTACACCAATGACTTGAAGCTTGTCACCTTCGCGTCGTCCGGGCAGGTAATCTCCCGGTTTGCGCGCAGTTTTTTCGAGCAGGATGCGTAGGTCCTGAATATCATACACTGAATAGTGTCGCCGGTTGCCCGGTGTAAGGGCAGGGGAGGGTCCGCGCCCTTCAAGGTGAAGTTTGCGTAAGTAGCTGTCGTTCACGCCAAGCAACGCCGCAGCCTCACCAGAGGTGAAGGTACGCATGGTTTTCTGCGCATTCGGGGGAAACAGGTTCTCGCGCTGCGAATGCAATTGGCCGGACAGCCATTCCGCATGTTGCCTGATGATGGAATTCAGGTCATCCGTTTGTTCTATACTGCTCATCTACCCTCGATCCCCGTCCCGTGTTCACGGAACATGGCGTTTATCGCCTTGTTTCCGTGACTATTGACGAAAGGCTGAGAGTCGCGCAAGTATTTTCTACATGTAATGCTCCTAACAGGGAAATTGCCACGCTTGAGACTGCGAGCCGGCAGAAAAGGGCGGCCTCAGGCGAAAACAGCCGGGCGTAGGGATTTAGATAGCATTTCGCCTGACTGCTGATCCAATAATGTAAACTTATTGGACGTAATAATGCGCCTTAATGTGAGGCGGTTTGAGCTTTATTTTCTATATAAAAGCGCCGCCGTGGGAATGTGCTGTGCCCAGCTAAAAGCCGGTCACAGAAGGCTGACTAGAGTTTCTGTCAACGCACGCTAATGCCCAAAAAAACCGATGCTTGTCGCGCGCAGTCGATTAATGCAACAGTGCCGTCCATAGATTGTTGCCCTATCGGCCTCTGGAAAGCCATGATTGTAGACCCAAACGAGCCTATTGCATTGATCCCAATTGAGGATGCCTGTCCTGAAAGCTTTGCTCAGTTTGGTGATCTCGTAGAACCACCAGTTGGTGGCGGCCGGGTAACTATCCCCACCTCCCTAACACCGGCCATCACCGATGGGGGGCCAACATTGACGTTCATTACTTTAAGTCCGGCCACCTTAGAGATTGAGCGCTCGGCAAAACTCGAGCGACACCCATTTTCAGTGCAAGTTTTCATTCCACTCGGTGATGCACCGATGGTCTGCATTGTTGCGAACGATGGCTCGCCGACCGAACGGGGAGGTAGTAGCCTACGGGCGTTTCGAACCCGACAGGGTCAAGCGGTTGTATTACGAGAGGGGACTTGGCACTTAGGTATGATGTGCGAAGGCGAGGAAATGGTCGCTGCCACCTTCATCTATCGTCTTGCCAATGGAGAGGATACCGAAACGCTTCCGCTGAAAACTCAACTTCGTTTGTTTTCCTCCTCCACGGACTAATGTGATCCTAGCGAATATGAAGCTTATCGAGGAAATTTCTTGCTGTGATCGATAGAACGTGGCCTCGGCGATGGGTGACGATCCACGGGATACGCCTTTCTGTTGCGATCGGTAGGAAATCAATTTCCTTAACGTTTCCGGCTGTAGCGCTGACCTGATCAGTAAGAGTTGCGCCGACCCCGGCTTCGACGAAACGTAGCGCGTTCCAGACATATCTGACTTCGATCCAGGGCTGTGGTTCTAAGCCGTGATCGTGAAAGACAGAGTGCATGATTTTCCCGATCCCCTCGCTACTAGGATATAGAATCAACCGGTCTTGAGGAACACGTTCGACCTCCATGGTTTCGTGGCCGTGATTAACATCCCAACTTTTCGGCCAAGCGTAACAGATAGATGAAGATTCAAGGGTGACTGCTTCAAGAAATGGGTTGTTTAAGGGTGCGATCGTCAGCCCAAATTCCGCGCTTTCACTTAGGATCATAGAGGCTATCCGTTCGTTGGATGGGGTATCGAATGATATTGGCACTTTAGGAAATGCGTGCTCGAACTCGTCCAGCGCCTTAGGCAGCGGGCCGTAGGCAATAGTGGGGCTACATGCGAAATTAAGTCGGCCCGCCGTGCCCTGTCGTAGACCTTCACCAAAACGCTCTACAGCCTGAAATCCATCGAAGGCCACGCATGCCTTCTTATAGAGCTGATGTGCCTCTTCCGTGGGCACGAGGCGACCGCCTTTGCGTTGGAATAGTTCGATTCCTAGTTGATCTTCGAATTGCCGCAACTGGCCTGATACCGCTGGTTGCGACACTACTAGCAACTTTGCAGCACTCGACGTCGTTCCAGTTTCCATTACCGCCTTGAAGATCTCGAGATGGCGAAGGCGCATGTATAATCCAAACTTATAGATACATGGCTTCTTTGTAATTGGTGTTAATAGATGTGTCACCCCATAAATACCGCGGATGAAAGCTTTCGGAGTAAATGACTTATGAGTCGGATGATTAAAGTAGGCGGCGCCCAACTTGGCCCTATCCAACGTGATGAGAGCAAAAGCTCGGCGGTTTCGCGCATGGTAGCACTCCTTGATCAGGCTCATGCTAAAGGTTGCGGCTTTGTCGTGTTTCCCGAGCTAGCTTTGACTACGTTCTTTCCGCGACACTACATTGAGAATTCGGATGAATTCCGCGCGTTTTATGAGCAGAATATGCCAAATCCGGATGTCAAACCTCTGTTCGAGAAGGCTGCGGAGTATGGTATAGGCTTCTATCTTGGCTATGCTGAAGTTGCTCGGGAAGATGATGAGACCCGCTATTTCAACACGTCTATCTTGGTCGACCAGACGGGGAAAATTGTAGGTAAATATCGCAAAGTTCACCTTCCCGGTCATGCCGAATACGATCCAGAAAGAACCTTTCAGCATCTTGAAAAATACTACTTCGAACCGGGGGATGTTGGGTTCCCGGTTTGGCGCACCATGGACGGCATTTTTGGGATGTGTCTTTGCAATGATCGACGTTGGCCCGAAACTTATAGGGTTATGGGATTGCAGGGGGTGGAATTTGTTGCGCTCGGTTACAATACACCAGCAACCAACTCCCAAAAACCTGAAGAAGGCCCTGAAGAACGTTTGTTTCATAGCGACTTGTCGGTGCAAGCGGGCGCATATCAAAATGCGACCTTCGTTGCCGCCATCGCCAAAGCGGGCGTTGAAGATGGCAACCACCTGATCGGCGGTTCAATTATCGTTCATCCAAATGGTCAGATCATGGCTCGTGCGGAAACTGAGGATGATGAGTTGATCGTCGCCGAATGCGATCTTGATGATACCGTTTTTTATAAAAAGACAATCTTTGATTTCGCCCGTCATCGCCGTCCTGAGCATTATGGTCGCATCGTTGACCAAACCGGTGTGATCCTTCCCGAATGACACGCCGGCTAATAGTCATAAACCCCAACTCAACTGAACGGGTAACAGAGGATATTTCGGTTGCTGTCGAGCCTTTGCGGAACAACAATTTAGACATTGACTGCCAGACCCTGGCGGCAGGGCCAGGAGGGATACTCACCCAACGCGATGCAGATCTCGTGATCGGCCCGCTCATCGATTGGGCGGAGGGTGAAAAGGGAAGCTGTGATGGCATTGTCGTGGCCTGTTACTCCGATCCCGGCGTTCACTCTCTACGAGAGATGCTTGATGTGCCGGTATTTGGTGCTGCTCAAGCGACGTTGGGTTACGTTGGCGCTATGGGGTGTAAAGCGGGGGTGATCTCTTTAAGAAGCGCCTCAGTAGCCCGTCATAATGCTGCCGCGGGAGCGGCAGGATTAACCGGCATACTGGCAGGGGATAGGGCCGCAGATGTTTCAGTGGCTGATCTTGGCGATGATGGAGCTATCGACAAGCTTCTGCGTGCTGCGCATGAGCTGATTGATAAGGACGGAGCTGAGGTCTTAATCTTGGGCTGTTGTGGGATGTCTCGCTTCAGTCAGGCAGTCGCGTCTGAAACGGGGATTCCAGTTCTCGATCCTTCGCTTGTCGCAACGAGTATGGCCTACACCGCAATTTTGGGGAATTACGATACTCCGCCTCGCGGGGGCCGGACGTGACCGATCTCGCTACATTAGGTTATCTGGGCGTTCTCGGCGGAATGGGGCCGGGGGCGACGGCAGATTTCTACCTCAAACTCATTTCAGCGACGGCAGCGTCTAATGATCAAGAGCACGTAGCGACAATAATTCGATCGGTGCCCCAAATTCCTGATCGCTCTGCTGCGATCTCCAAGAAAGCGGAGTCCCCTTTACCGGCCCTATCCAGCGGAATCCGTGAGCTAATATCGAGCGGAGCGAAAGCAATCGCGATACCGTGTAACACCGCCCATTTTTGGTATGAAGATCTTGTGGCGATTAGCACGGTCCCTGTTTTCCATATCGTGGACACAGTGAGAGAGCGCTTAGAAACAACCGCGCGCACTGGTCCCGTTGGGCTTTTAGCAACAGCTGGAACGATCGAAGGAAAAATTTACCAAAATCGCCTTGGAGACCAAAGCGGTTATCAAGTCCTTGTCCCGGAGGAAGAGGATCAGAAAAAGCTAGTCTCGCCCGGCATCGCTGCAGTTAAAGCTGGCGATTTGATCGCGGGGGCTGACCTATTGTCCAAAGCTGCCCGCCGTCTTCAGGAGCGGGGCGCACGATCTGCAATCATGGCTTGCACGGAAATCCCCATTGTTCTGGGCCCTAAAAGCGATGTCGGAATGCCTCTGATCGATGCCACCGATGCGCTTGCCCGACACTGCGTTGAATGGTGGAGGACTTCGAACTCGGCTCGGGTCGATGACCTTCATTTGTCCGGCGCAACAGACAGCAATAGTTGAGGAGAAGAAGCATGGAATTCGATTTGGTGGTAAGAAATGGGACCGTTGTCACTGCTTCGGACCGAACTGATTGTGATGTTGGGATCCGCGATGGTAAGATCGTGGCATTGATGAAAGGCCTGCCTAAAGCTCCCCGAGAGATTGACGCGGCGGGACGCCTCGTATTGCCTGGGGGCGTTGAGGCGCACTGCCACATTGAGCAATCTTCATCTCTGGGAATTCAGACCTCTGATGACTTCGAGAGCGGCTCGATCTCAGCTGCCTTTGGTGGGAACACTACGATTATGCCCTTTGCTGCGCAGCATAAGGGGCAGTCTTTGCTTGATGTCGTCGCTGACTATGAAGGCCGTGCTGCGGCGAAGTCGGTCATTGATTATTCTTATCATCTAATTGTTTCAGACGCGAATGAAGATGTGCTGCACAATCAGCTGCCAAAGCTGATCAAGAAGGGCCTGACATCGTTCAAGGTGTATACCACCTACGAACTCTTGAAGTTGGACGACTATCAAATCCTTGAGGTGTTGAGTGTTGCCCGCCGCGAAGGTGCCTTGGTCATGGTCCATGCGGAAAACCACGATATGATCCGCTGGCTTACCAAGCGATTGCTGGATGCTGGCCATAAAGAGCCAAAGTATCATGGTATTAGCCATTCACGTATCGCCGAAGGCGAGGCCACCAATCGCGCCATCAGTCTTTCGGAACTAGTGGACCAGCCGCTATTGGTTGTTCATGTCTCGTGCCAACAGGCCACAGAAGCAATCCGAGATGCCCAAAGTAAAGGTCTAAAAATCTACGGGGAGACGTGCCCGCAATACTTATTCCTGACGGTAGACGATCTTGATCGGCAAGGTATGGAAGGCGCTATGTTCTGCTGCAGTCCACCGCCACGTGACGCCTCTTCGCAAGAGGCAATATGGACAGGCATTCAGAACGGAACTTTTCAAATTGTCTCCTCAGATCACGCCCCCTATCGATTTGACGAAACTGCTAAGCTCCAAGCTGGACCGGATGCTCCGTTCAATAAGATCGCCAACGGCATTCCCGGGATCGAGTTGCGCATGCCTCTTTTGTTTTCTGAGGGGGTGTGTAAGGGGCGGATCGATCTTCATCGCTTTGTCGAACTGACTTCGACCAACGCGGCGCGGCTTTATGGTCTTTTCCCCCGTAAAGGCACGATCTCGGTGGGAGCCGACGCGGACCTAGCGATCTGGGACCCGGACGTAAAATACACGGTAAGTTGGGACGACCTGCATGACAATGTTGGATACACCCCTTACGCCGGCATGGAACTAACTGGCTGGCCAACAACGGTTATTAATCGCGGCCGGGTCGTTGTGGATCAGGGTCAGTTGAACGCACGTCCGGGAGACGGGACATTTGTTCCACGCGAGCACTCAGACCTAGCAAAGCCACGCGGCACCTTGGTGCGCGAGGTCGATCCTGCCCGAAACTTCGGTGCAGAAATCCTTTAAAATATAAACCAACAGAAGAGGGCGAAATAATGAAAAATATGATGATCGCGAGTTGTGTTGCCACGATGGCAATAACTGGCACGCTGCATGCGGCGGAAGACGTTAAAATTCGTGTGTTGGGCTTCTGGGGCAACCAACCTCAAGTCGACGATGTCGACAGGAAAGTGTGGGAAGGGCTGGCAGAGCAAACAGGTGGAAGAATCCAAACTCAGTATTTGACACTCAATGAAGCGGGTATCAAAGGCGACCAAGCTCTTCGGTTTCTCAAACGAGGAACCTTTGACATCATGACGATTTCAGTCAGCTATGTCAGCGGCGACGAGCCATCGTTGGTAGCCGTCGATCTACCAGCTATCGCATATGATTTTGACACTCTCCGGCAGATTTCAGACTCATATCGCGGTGTGATAGCCGAACGCGTTAAGCCTTATAACGGTGTCTTCCTGACACATTGGCCGTTCAACCCGCAAATCCTGTTCTGTAAGGAGCAAACGGAAAGCTTGGAGGCTTTAGGCGGCGAAAAAGTGCGCGTTAGTGGTGCTCCAGCAGCAGATACGCTGGAAGAACTTGACGCTACGGCAGTCGATCTCACCGGCGGGGAAGTTTACCAAGCGCTTCAGCGCGGGTTGGTTGATTGCGGCACGACAGGCAGCACCTTCGGCTATCGAAACAAATGGCACGAAGTCACTAGCTCGCTCTACGATTTGCCGTTGGGCGGTTATTCTCAAGTGATCCAGGTTGCTAATAAAGATTTCTGGGAGTCACTGAGCGACGAAGACCAGAAGCTTATCAGCAGCAAATTGAGCGAAGCAGAAGAAACGCTTTGGGAGATGGCCCCTGTGGTCCATGAGCAAGGCATTCGCTGCTCTACGGGCGAAGGCGAGTGCGAACTCGGCGGGGAAGCCGGCGGCATGACTTATGCCGATGTGTCCGAAGAGGATCGCGCGAAGTTAGATGGCATTCTGAAATCAGTTATCATTCCGCGTTGGAAAGAAAGCTGCAACGCGTCGTTCCCTGAATGCGGTGAAACCTTTGACGAGACCATAGGTCAAGTGATTGGTATCGCCGACTGATGCCCCTGGATATGAGACACATCGTAAACAAAGTAGAGACTGCTATGGGGGCGGTCTCTACAGCCTTCTGCCTCATAGGTGGCTGGCTTTTAATCGCGCTGTCATTTGCAATCTGCCTTGAAGTGATCCTGCGCAAAGTGTTCAGCATGTCGTTGCAAGGTATCGACGAATATGGTGGTTACGCTCTAGCCGTTACTTCCGCGTTGGGTATGGCTTTCTGCTTTTATGACCATGCTCATATCCGCATCGATCTTTTGGTCCGGCGTTTGCCAAGTCCACTGTTCCGCGCTTCATCTTTCATCGCCATTGCTACTCTAGGCGCAACTGCTTGGTATCTAACCTCGGGCGCTTGGTCGGTGACGCTAGAATCTTGGGAGTTCGGCGCTTTCGCAAATACGCCCTTGCGGACACCTCTTTATATCCCACAGGGAATTTGGGCAGCGGGCTTGACCATTTTCTTTGTCGCTATCGTCGTGAGGCTAATACGCATTGTCATCGCCGTCATGTCCCGAGATTACAAAACCTTGACAGAAACACTGGATCATCAACCTGAAGATGAGGTGGTCGAAGGCGTCCGCGGAGTAGAATAATAACATGTTAATTGCGCTTTTCTTCATTAGTGGGCTTCTGATCCTGCTGTTTTTTGGACTCCATGTAGCCAGCGCGATCGTGCTCTTGGCCGTTGGAGCCGATCTAATCGTTGGCAACGGCATTTTGATCGACTCTCTTGGTTCCATTGCATGGGATCGGATGAATGAATTTTCTCTGGTTGCCATTCCGCTTTTTGTGTTGCTGGGCGAGATTCTGTTGCGCGGGGGGGTTGCCGATAAACTCTATTCTTCCCTAGCGGTCTGGATGGAACGCTGGCCTGGCGGACTGTTGCATACCAATACCGTTGCCAGCACACTTTTCGCCGCCACATCCGGGTCGAGTGTCGCTACGGCCGCAACCATTGGCACAGTCGCGATCCCGACTTTGGAAGAGCGCGGCTACAACAAACGTATGACTTTCGGATCCCTAGCTGCGGGTGGCACGCTAGGCGTGCTCATTCCGCCCAGTATCCTAATGATTGTCTATGGCACGCTTGCTGATATTTCAGTAAGCGAGTTGTTTGTCGCAGCCGTCATACCAGGCTTGATCTTAGCTGGGTTCATGTCTCTAGCTATCGTAGTTGTTTCATTTTTCGTCCCGTCTCCGAAAGCTGCAGAAACACGGGTGCCGTTGCGGGAGAAAATCCGTGCGCTGCGTGAGATCATTCCTACGTTTGTTGTTTTCTTCGTCATTATGGGTAGCATTTATGGCGGTATTGCTACACCGACCGAGGCGGCGGCACTTGGGATCATTTGTGCCCTAGTCCTCGTCGCGATGAATGGGCGACTCTCCGTCGCAATGCTTCATGAAGCATTCCAGGGGGCGTTCCGCACCACTTCCATGATCATTCTGATTATTGTGTCGGCCTTCTGCCTGAACTTTGTGATTTCCATCTTGGGCCTGCCTCAATCGGCGTCCCGGGCGATCTCTGAAGCCGGTTTGTCGCCCTATGTCCTGATCTGGTTGCTCGTTTTGTTCTATCTGCTGCTGGGTTGCTTCCTTGAAGCTGTGGCTATGATGGTCACTACTATCGGTATTGTCGTGCCGATCGTAGTCGCAGCCGGATTCGATCCCTTGTGGTTCGGTATTTTTCTTACAACGATGATGGAGTTGTCTTTGATTACACCTCCTGTGGGGCTAAATCTCTATGTCATCCAGAACCTCCGTCCACGGGGCAGCGACATCAACGATGTGTTCATCGGAGCGGTTCCCTTTATGGGCGCATTCTTTGCGTTCATCGCTTTGATCATCTATTTTCCAGAAATTGTGCTTTGGTTACCTGGTCTTATGGAGAACTAATCCATGTCCTGGCTTTCCTTTTCGCACGACGAGCTTGAAGCTCGTGATCGCTATAAATTGCTCAGCGGAGCGATTGTTCCGAGACCGATCGCATTGATCACGACCATGTCAAAAGATGGAAGTATCAATGCGGCGCCGTTCTCTTTTTTCAACGTTCTGTCAGCCGATCCTGGCATTGTAGCGATAGGCTTAGAAAGCAATGAAGATGGTAGCCTGAAGGACACGTCGCAGAATATCCGCGAGAGCGGAGAGTTTGTGATTAACATGGTTGACCGCCCAATGGCGGACGCGATGAAAATTTGTGCCGAACCTCTTGCGCCCGGAGTTGAAGAGCCTTCTCGGGCTGGCCTTACGACTATCCCTTCGAAGGTTGTGAGGCCGCCGCGACTTGAGGCGAGCCCAGCGTCATTCGAATGCACTAGGCATACCACCTTGGAAATCTCCGCGTCGCGGCAGATTGTTTTAGGTTTGGTTCGGCATCTTCATTTCCGGGAAGGAATTGTTGATCCAACGCGCATGCGGATTGACGTTCATGAGCTCAACCTCATCGGCCGTTTGGCTGGAACGAGTTATGTGGGCATGATGGACGTATTTAGTCTTTGAACTGCTAGAAAGTTTACCTGTAGCTTTAGACTGAAGGACACAGGGGCGGAAATGCAGTCGAAGCAAGTGAAACATCGCCATCTCGAGGTATTTCGCGCAGTCATGCGCACAGGAAACATGGCCGCCGCCCGGCTTCTGGGCTGTAGATTTCCACGCAGAAGTGAGCCGGGTAAGCAGATAATTTCCACTGAGATTTGAGCCATGTGACCTGAGGCTGTTGCATTAACTGGAATCTGGAATTTCTTGAGCTCAATCTAATCTATATCTAGTGGTAAAGTGATATATTTTATGGATATCTGCCTCGGATATGGAATCTTCTAGCGCCAAGTTTTAGCTTGATTGGATTAATGCAACAGTCCCTTTTGTGGACACCGCGCCCCCGCACCTTTTACACGGCCTCACCGAGACCTCTGAGCCTCTGCCAGATCACCCTGAGGGGTTCACATGTAAACACCATTCAGAAATGTCACCGATTGCGCAAAGCAGAAGTGTCACCACAGGTGCTGGCGTGAGCAAGGCTTAGCAGCCCGGAGAGCTAAATATCGGAGGGCTGAAAAGCCTTGCGGGGGTCAGTGAAAGAGCTGGCGTTTCTCTTTCTTTGAAAGGAACGCAGTAAGGCCTTCTTCCTTCACAGTCTTCTCGAACTGTTGCCAGGCGAGGCCATCCGCGATGAACGGATTATCAAACACCGTTGAGGTGCCAAACTCGTTGACGACCTCTAGGATCCAGCCTGGATCGATGTCTGTCTTGTAAATTTCGACCGTCAGAATGTGCCCGTCGATTTCTACGTCGGCGCACAGGTCTGAGAAGATCACTTCAACGTCGTCATCAGCATTCATAAGTT